>CAJTNC010000007.1:0-29761 GCA_910577955.1 uncultured Lachnospiraceae bacterium | reverse complement strand
AGATTTTTTGTGCTGAGCAACAAAATGGCAGGAATTCTGGAAAGTGACGCTGCCCCTCGTGGTACCGTTCCTGACGATCAATTTGGTGCTCAGCACAAAAAATCTTCTGATGGTATTTGACCAGATCATGTCCTTGACAAAGGGCGGCCCGGCACAGAGCACGGAGTCCATCTCCTATCTGATCTACAGAAACGGTATGGATGGCGGACAGTTCGGATTCCAGAGCGCAAACGCAGTCATCTTCTTCTTGGTGATAGTGGGGATCACTGTGGCTCAGTTGACGATAATGAATAAGAAGGAGGAACAGTTATAATGAAGGAAGAAAAAAGAACAAACTGGGTGCTGACGTTCGTCCTGATCTTAGGCACCATAACCGTATTCTTTCCCTTATATATGGCGTTTATCATAGCCTTCAAGCAGCCGAGTGAAATGACAAACGATGTGGCCGGGGCGCTTGCCTTCCCATCCACATGGAGTTTCGACAATTTTAGACAAGCTATGGAAGTGACGGATTTCTGGCGTTCTCTGGGCAACAGTTTGTTGATTACGGTTGCGACTATCGTCATTGCGATCGTTGTTCACTCTATCGCAGGCTATGCGATAGGGAGAGGCATGGCGGAGAGAAAAACCTTTAAGATTATCTATCTCTATATCGTGAGCGGTATGTTCGTACCCTTTGCTATCCTGATGATGCCTCTGGTAAAACAGACGGCGCAGATGGGACTGGGCAACAGGCTTGGCGTGATCCTTTTGTATGTGGTATTCTATATGCCGATGAATGTGATGCTCTATACGGGATATCTGAAAAATATACCGTTAGCCCTTGAAGAGGCGGCATATATTGACGGGGCAACCACATGGACGACCTACTGGAAAGTGATTTTCCCGATGATGTCCCCGATGCATGCGACGGTGGCGATCCTGACTGCTCTCGGCACATGGAACGACGTAATGACGCCTCTCGTAATCATGTCCGGCACAGGCGTCAACACACTGCCTCTGGCGCAGCTCAATTTCCAGACCCAGTTCGGTACGAACTATAATCTGGCGTTTGCGTCCTATATTTTGGCTCTGATTCCGATCCTTCTGTTCTATATCGTATGTCAGAAGCAGATCTTGAACGGTGTGGCAAACGGTGCAGTGAAAGGATAACAAAAAAATCTTTCTGCTATCTGCTGGATTTAAATTGGAAAAGTATGCTAAAATAGAGACACTTAAAAAACTGTCCCTCCGTTATAAGCTGCGGAGGGACAGATTCTAATAAGAACAGACAGTGGAGGGAAGTTTTGACATGGCAGTAAAAGTAGAACACGGAGTTTTTCAGATCGAGACGGCGGACACTTTGTATCAGATGAAGGTGGATGCTTTCGGTGTGTTGAATCACTTGTGGTACGGTGCAAAGACAGACTGCGTGATGGATTATCTTCTGGATTATCCGGACGTGGGATTTTCAGGAAATATATACGAAGCGGAGAATCAGAGAACTTACTCTTTAGATACGCTGCCCCTTGAATATGCTTCCGGCGGTGTGGGGGACTTTCGGGTTCCGGCAATCTGTGTCACCCATGAAAACGGAAGCTGCGCGCTGGATCTGCGCTATCAGGAGTATCGCATTGTAAAGGGAAAATATCAGATTCCCGGTCTGCCTGCGGTATATGCGGCGGACGAGGAGGCGGAAACGCTGGAGATCGTTTTAAAAGATACGGCGACAGACGTATTGGTGACCTTAAAATACGGTGTGCTGGAAAAGGAAGATGTGATCACAAGAAGCGTGGTTGTGCAGAATCAAGGAAAAACTTCTGTGATACTGGGCAGGGTACACAGTCTGTGCATGGATATTCCCTACGGTGAATGGGAATGGATCCATTTCCACGGACGCCACACAAAGGAACGGCAGGCTGAGCGGAGGACGCTGATCCACGGGATTCAGGAGAGCAGCAGCGGAAGAGGGATGTCAAGCCATCAGCAAAATCCCACGGTGCTCCTGTGTGAAAAGAACACCACGGAGGGGCACGGTTTTTGTATGGGGGCGGCGCTTTTGTACAGCGGCGGCTTTCAGACGCAGATCGAAAGAGACCAGCTTGATCAGACGCGGATCGTGATGGGCATTCACCCGGATACTTTCGCGTGGCATTTGGAGGAAGGCGGCGTTTTTTACGCTCCGGAGGTTATGTTGTCCTGTTCGGACAGAGGATTTGCGGAATTATCCCAACGCTTCCACCATGTGATCAGGAACCATGTGTGCAGAGGGAAGTATAAACTCTCTTCGAGGCCGGTGTTGATCAATAATTGGGAAGCGACTTACTTTGACTTTAACAGCGCAAAGATCGAAGAGATCGCAAAACAGGCTTCGGAACTTGGCATCGATATGATGGTGCTTGACGACGGCTGGTTCGGAAAACGGGATTCCGATTGTTCGGGGCTCGGCGACTGGGTAGTCAACGAGAAAAAACTGCAGGGCGGACTGGACAGACTGATCGGAAAAATCAATGATCTCGGAATGAAATTTGGTATCTGGATGGAGCCGGAAATGGTTTCGGAGGACAGCGAACTGTACAGAAACCATCCGGAATGGGCCATCCGCATACCGGGCAGAGCCCCCATGCGCAGCAGGTATCAGCTGGCCCTTGATATGTCGAATCCGGAGGTGATAGGGTATCTTCACTGTGTCATCAGCAAGATCCTTCGGGAAAACAATATAGAGTATGTCAAGTGGGATATCAACCGCAGTATCTGCGACTGGTATACGCCCACGCTTCCGGAGCACAGGCAGTTAGAGCTGCCCCACCGCTATATTCTGGGGTTGTACGAATTGTTGGAACGTCTGACGGGGGAATTTCCTGACATTCTGTTCGAGGGGTGCTGCGGCGGAGGAGGAAGATTCGATGCAGGCATGCTGTATTACTGCCCTCAGATCTGGTGCAGTGATGATACGGATGCCCATGAGAGGACTGTGATCCAGTACGGGACGAGTTTCTTCTATCCGATTTCCACCGTCGGTTCCCATGTGTCCGCGGTGCCGAATCATCAGACCGGGCGAGTGACTTCCATTGAGACAAGAGGGGAAGTGGCGATGGCCGGCAGTTTTGGTTATGAACTGGATTTGAACACGCTGAGTGAGGAAGAAAAACAGAAAGTGAAACAGCAGGTGAAAACCTATAAAAAATATCAGGATCTGATCTACAACGGACTTTACTACCGTATCTGCGATCCGGAAGAGGGAAATCTCTCATTCTGGGAGTTTGTGGCTAAGGACAAGTCGGAAGCGCTGGTGCAGGGGGTCGTCTACCGGGCGGAACCCAATGAACTGCGCAGGAGAATAAAACTTACCGGACTTGCGGGAGAGGCCAGATATCGGGTGGAAGGTGCGGAAAACATTTACACGGGCGCGGCGCTTATGCAGGGCGGAATCCTGCTTCCCGAGATAAAGGGGGACGATATCGCAGTGCAGATACACCTGAAGAGAGTAGAGGAATAAGAATGAAAAAATGCGGATTGCTTCGTGCAGTCCGTTTTTTAATTTGAAATGCGGAAAGCCAGCTTAGAGTTGATAGAGAAAGCAGAGATGTGCTACAATGTCGAAAGAACATGAAAAGGGAGATCGGTTATGCAGGCAAGGCTGACAGGGCTGAACGAAAAAGAAATACTGCTCTATCTGGGGTACAGGGGACAGGAGTATCCGGAGGAACTGAAAAAACAGATAAAGCGCTGTGAGGCAAAGGTGCTTGCGGAGGCTTCCCCCCGGCTTGTCTGGCGCAGGATGCCGGTGGACGGGACGGACTTTTTGTCGCTGTCTCTGGAGGGAAAAGATGTCGGGGAACTGTTTGAGGGATGTTGTGAGGCGGTGGTGATGGCGGTGACGTTAGGTCAGGGGATCGACAGGCTGCTTGTCCAAAAAAGTGTGAGCAATGTGGCTGATGCGGTGATCATGGATGCCTGTGCCAGTGCGGCGATCGAAAATGTGGCGGATAATTTTGAAGCTGACCTGCGGAGGGAAGTGGAAGCGGAGGGGGCTTATCTTACGGATCGCTTCAGTCCGGGCTACGGAGATCTGCCTCTTGATGCGCAAATAAAGCTGTGCGCGGCGTTAGATACGGGGAGGAGGATCGGGCTGTCGTTAAGCCCGTCGCTTCTGCTGATACCGGGGAAGTCGGTGACCGCGGTGCTCGGAATTTCGAAAAAGCCAAAAAGGCGCAGGGAAAGGGGCTGTGAGAGCTGCAGCCTGTTTTATGATTGCAGATATCGGAAAGAGGGGAAAAATTGTCATGAGAGATAAGATCATACTTGACGGCGGCATGGGCACGATGCTGCAGGCCGCAGGCTTAGGGCTGGGAGAGCGGCCGGAGCTTTTCGGCATGGAGCATCCGGATATTGTAGAAGGGATCCAAAGAAGTTATGTGGAGGCGGGCAGTGAGGTGCTCTACGCCAACACCTTTGGAGCAAACGCCCATAAACTGGCCGGCACGGGCTATGCGGTGGAGGAGGTCATTGCCGCAAATGTGGCGACTGCGAAGAGAGCGGCAGGAGGAAGGGCGAGGGTAGCGTTAGATGTGGGACCCATCGGGGAACTGCTCGAACCTCTGGGGACACTCTCTTTTGAGAGAGCCTATGAGATCTACGCGCAGGTCGTGAAGGCCGGCGCGGCAGACGGAGCGGATCTTATCATTTTTGAGACGATGACGGATCTGTACGAGGTGAGGGCAGCAGTGCTTGCGGCAAAAGAAAACAGTGATCTGCCGGTTTGGACGACTATGAGTTTCGAGGCCAATGGCCGCACTTTTACGGGGACTACGGTGGCGGCGATGGCTTTAACTTTGACAGGGCTTTCGGTGGACGCGCTGGGGATCAATTGCTCGTTGGGGCCTGCGGAACTGGCGCCTCTTGTGGAAGAGCTCAGACAGTGGACGGACCTGCCGTTGATCGTAAAGCCAAATGCAGGTCTGCCGGATCCGGCCACAGGAGTTTACAGCATGAGCGCGGCCGAATTCGGAAGACAGATGGCAAGGTTTCCTAAGCTTGGAGCGTCCATCTTTGGGGGATGCTGCGGAACGACGCCGGACTTTATCAAAGAGGCGGCCGGTTGCCTAAAGAATGAATCTGTAAATACCGAAAGAAAAAAACTGCGTGTGGGCGTGTGTTCGTCTGCCCGAACCGCAGAGTTCGGCGCTGTCGGGGAGCAGGCCGGAATCGGGGAGCGCAGTTCACTTCTTGTGATCGGCGAGCGCATCAATCCCACCGGAAAGAAGCGCTTTGCGCAGGCGCTGCGGGAGTGCGACATGAATTATATCATGGAGCGGGCCATCGAGCAGGAGGATGCCGGGGCGGACATTCTTGATATCAACGTGGGATTGCCGGGGATCGATGAAGCGGAGATGATGACCAGAGTAGTCAAAGCAGTGCAGAGCGTGACTTTGCTGCCCCTGCAGATCGATTCTTCGGATCCCGCGGCTATCGAAGCGGGGCTTAGAGCCTGCAGCGGACGAGCCATTGTGAACTCGGTGAACGGGGAGCCGGAAGTGCTTAAAAAGATCCTTCCTTTAGTCAAAAAATACGGTGCGGCGGTGGTAGGACTGACGATGGATAAAGAAGGGATTCCTAAAACCTGGAAAGCGAGAGTCGCCATCGCAGAGCGGATTTTGCAGGCGGCTATAGATCATGGTATCGACAGGGAGGATGTGTTGATCGATCCGCTGACATTGACCGTATCCGCCCAACAGGAGCAGGCTGTGGAGACGCTGAAAGCCGTGCGGTATATCCATGATAAAATGGGGCTGCACTGCGTGCTTGGCGTCAGCAATATTTCCTTCGGACTGCCGGAACGGATCCGTGTGACCGTGAACTTTTTGATACAGGCCATGTGCTGCGGGCTGGATTTCCCCATTGTCAATCCGAATCAGAAAGAGATCATGGATGCGGTGTTTTCCTACCGCGCGCTGTCCGGGGCAGATAAAGATTGTGCCGCCTACATAGAGCGGTTTGCAAATGCGGCATCTGCGCCGAATAAGGATGTGACATCTGTGTCATATAAGGATGCGGCGCCGCTGCCGCCTGCGGAAATGACAATAGAGGCGGCGGTTTTGAAGGGCTTAAAACAGGAAGTGGCAAATCTGACGAAGGGGTGTCTGGAAACCAAGTCCGAGCTGGAGGTGATCAACACAGAACTGATTCCGGCTCTGGACGCAGTGGGAGAAAAGTATGAGAGACAGCAGATATTTCTGCCGCAGTTGATCAATGCGGCAAACGCCGCCTGTGCCGGTTTTGACCTGATCAAAACGCGGATCGCGGAGAGAGGCGGAGGGAGTCTTTCCAAAGGAAAGATCATACTGGCCACGGTGGAGGGAGATATCCATGATATCGGCAAAAATATCGTCCGGGTGGTGTTGGAAAATTATGGTTATCAGGTCATTGATCTGGGGCGGGATGTCTCTGTGGAGAGTGTGGTTGAGGCGGCGGTCCGCGAGAAAGTTTCGTTGGTAGGTCTCTCTGCGTTAATGACTACCACGGTCTCTTCCATGCAAAGAACCATCGACAGACTGCGGGAAAGCGGTCATCCCTGTAAGATCTTTGTGGGGGGCGCTGTGCTGACGGAGGGCTACGCCATGGAGATCGGCGCGGATTTTTACGCGAAAGATGCGAAAGCCTCTGCGGATATCGCAAGGAAAGTATTGGGGTAGGAGAGAAAATGTGGATGACTGATAAGGTTGTCAGAGTCTGTCGAAGTGTGTTATAATTAACAGATGTCTGCCGACAGAGGCAGTTCGGCGGAAAGATCCGCACGGGGCGGAGATTTGTGCTTATGGAGAGATAAGAGGATCGTGGAACAGATTGTTTACAGAAATGAATTGAAATATCAGTGCAGCGAACAACAGATGCGCATGTTGGAAATGCGGATAAAGAATTTGTGCCGTCCGGATCCCCATGCGGGAGAGGGCGGGAAGTATACTGTGCGCAGCGTCTATTTTGATGATTACAGGGATTCCTGTTATTATGAGAATGAGGACGGCGTGGACAGCAGGGAAAAATTCAGAATACGGATCTATGACGGAAAAACCGGACTGATTACGTTGGAATCCAAAGAAAAGATAAACGGCCTCGGGCATAAATCCGCCTGCAGGATAAGCGGGGAGCTGTGCAGGGAAATTCTCGGCGGGGAATTTAAGATGCCGGAGAGCGCCGATTCTGTGCTGAATAAATTTTTTCTGCATTACAGGACAAGGATGTACCGGCCGAAAGTGGTGGTAGAATATGAGCGGACGCCCTTTATATATTCTGCGGGCAATGTACGCATTACATTTGACCGCAATATTACGGCCACAGCCCATGTCGATACATTTTTGGAGCCGCGCATTTATGCAAGGCCTGTGATGCCGGCGGGGATGCATTTGCTGGAGGTCAAGTTTGACGGATTGCTGCCGGATCATATCTATCATACTTTACAGTTGAGGGATCTGCAGCGGACCGCATATTCAAAATACTATACATCCCGAAGATTTACTGCGGGATTCTGTGTGTGAGAACAGACAGGGATACATGATTAAAAGAGAAAGTAAAAGGAGAATGTTATCATGGGATTTAAAGATGTGTTGAGAAGATCGTTTCTGGAAGGAGTAAATGTCGTTGATTTCAGTATTACGTCTGTGGCGGTTACTATCGCGGTTACCGCAGTTTTGGGAATCTACATATATTTTGTGTATCGGCTGGTATCAAGAAAGGCATTTTATTCAAAAAGTTTTAATATATCGCTGGTGGCTTTGGCAATGATCACTGCGGCTATTATTCTCGCGATACAGTCAAGCGTTGTCATTTCTCTTGGTATGGTCGGAGCGCTGTCCATTGTGCGTTTCCGAACGGCGGTGAAGGATCCTATGGATCTGGTGTTCTTATTCTGGTCGATTTCTGTGGGAATCATCTGCGGCGCCGGTCTGTACGGGATAGGGCTGATGCTGTCTCTGTGCGTGACGATCGTTGTGCTGCTGCTTGATTATCTGCCCACTGCCAACGCGCCTTTACTATTGGTGGTCAATGCGCAAAATAGTGATTCAGAGGAAGAAGTGATGGAGATCGTCTCTCGTTTCGCCAGATATTCCCGCATCAAATCAAGAAATCTGACGAAAAGCGGCATGGATATGGTGGTGGAACTGCGGATGAAAACGGGTGAGGCGGACATGGTGCGCGAGATCAACGGGTTGTCCGGCGTGGACGCGGTGTCGCTTCTTTCCCATGACGGGGAGACAGCCCTGTAGAAAACTTTGGATGTGATGTGAGTGATGAGAAGAAGAAAGATCGGTATTATGCTTATTGCCAGCCTGTTGGCTATGGTCGTTCTGACAGGCTGTTATTGTTATGAGGTTTATATGGATTACCGTGTGCCCGTGCCCTATAATGGGAGAGTGATGGCGGTGCCGGTCGTGGATGATTTGGACTTTCTTGAGGGAAAAGAGAGACGCTTTGCCGAGGTCAATCCCGGAGTCTGTTTTGGGGGGGCGCTGCTTCCGTATACAAAGGACGGAATGGTCTATCTTGCTCAGGATTTTTCCGTTGAAGAATGGGTCGGCGAGATAACGGCCGATACAAGAGAAAAGTTTCTGTGTACTTTATATGATCCGGCGTGGGAAGATAAATCGGGAAGTATTCGGGACAACCATATCTTTAAACTGTGGCTGGTGGACGGGGAAAGCTACTATGAGCTGTCTATGACGGTATGCGGTATGCCAGTCATGACGATAAACACCGAACGGGAGGAACAGCAGGATCTGGGGGATTATGATACGGATCCGGATCGTTTTATCTATGATCCCTCCGTGATATATTACGGGCAGATGCAGCTCTTTGATCCGGGGACGGAGACGAGGCAGTATGAGATCATGGAGTCCGGAGTACGATATTACCAGAGAGGGGCATCGGCCTTATCTCCGGAAAAGCAAGGTTATTCCATAGGGATATTGGATGCCAAAGGAGAGAATTTTAACGCATCGCTTCTGGGGATGCGTTCTGACAATAGCTGGAAACTGAAAGGGCTGGGGGCGGATTCCAGCCGTATTCGTGAGAAGACGGCATACCAGATCTGGGAACAGTTTGAATTATCCAATACGGAAGTGTATGAGCCCGGTCCACGCATGGAATATCTGGAACTGATCATGGATCATGAGTATGTCGGACTCTATGGTTTGATCGAGCCGGTGGACGCCAAAAAGCTGGAATTGGATAAAAACGATGTGCTATATAAAATGACAAACTGGTTTGTACCGAAGGACGAGGAGATTCAGGCCAGTATTGACAAAAAGTGGAGGATCGCGACTTACATACGCATACGGTATCCCGATGTGATCGCGGATTATGAGAAAGCATGGTATCCTATGCGGGATTACCTCTCGGTATTTTATGGGGGGAACGGGGACGTCGGGTCTGCCGGGAACAAAATATATTTGTCGAATGCAGTGGATATGCTTCTGTTCAACATGACTGTAAGCGGGTGTGATAACTACTATAAAAATATGTATTTTGCCGCGGATGTGGCGGAGGATGGCACTTATGTCATGCGCCAGATCCCCTGGGATCTGGATCTGACGTTCGGTGAAACTTATACCGTTGGTTTCAATGAAGACTGGACGGTGATCTATGAGGAAGGGGCAATTCCGTTCCTGCGGGATACAAATCCTGAACTTGTCAGACCTTTTCTTCAGGATAGGTGGAGCGGGTACAGGGAGAGTTTTCTGAGTACGGAGAATATTTTGAAGAAACTGTGCGACAACAGGGATTATCTGATTGCTTCAGGTGTCAACGAGAGAGAGAACGCCCGCTGGCCCCAGTATCAGATGTCCGCTGATATTGAAAAAATTCTGGATTATCAGGAGAGACGAATGGAGTGGCTTGATGAATATTTTGGGGCATTTTAGGCGAAAACTAGCTTGTAGTGGCGGGAAAATAGTGTTAGAATGAAAAGGTACATATAAACCTGTGGAATGGTAGTTTTCGAGGGGGGATAAGAAGCGATGAGAAGACAAAAGATATTGTGTGCGGCGCTTGCAGTTACGTTTGCGCTTGGGAGTTGCCAGACAGGACAAGTGAAAGCGGCGTCACAGGATCCGGCACAGAAAAAAGAAGTGCAGACGGAAAGTGTACAGACAGATGGTGAACAAACAGAAAGTGCACAGACAGAGCAGCCGGAAGAGCCCGAGAAGACGGCGGAGGAGAGACTGGCGGAATACTATGATAATTCTGTTTTTATAGGCGATTCTATTATGCTCGGTTTTCGCAATTACAGTTCGAAAGCGACAACTTTCGTGCATGATATAGATTTTCTGGCGGCGGGAAGCTATTCGGCGCTCAATGCGATGAAACCTGTGGCCGGAAAGAATGTGCATCCCATGTACAAAGGAAAAAAATATCAGGTCTGGGACGCGGTGCCCCTTGTCGGCAGCGAGCGGGTGTTCATACTCCTCGGCATGAATGATATCAGTCCTCTGGGGCTGGAGGGAGCCAGAGATACTTATCAAGAGGTCATAAACAAGATCGTAGAGAAGTCTCCGGACATCGAGATCAATATTATCAGCGTTACCTACACCCTGAAGGGCGAAGGGAAGGGAAAGCTGAACAACACTAATATTGATAAATACAATGTACTGCTCAAAGGAATGGCGGAGGAGAACGGATGGGGATATATCGATCTGTGTACCCCTATTTCTGACGGAGCCGGAAATCTCGGAGAGAAATATTGCAGCGATGGTTTTGTGCATCTTTCAAAGTCCGCATATGCTGTGTGGGAGAAAGAACTGACCCGGTATGCGGAGAAGCAGTTTGCGAAGGAAGATGCGGAGAAAGCAAAGGAATTGGAAGAAGCGGAGAAAGAAAAGGCATCGGAAGAAGCACTGGTTTCGGAAAAAACAACGAAAAATAAGTAGGCAAAAGGGAGAGACAGTCATGAGAAGAGTAAAATCCTGCAGAGTTGCGGCAGCTTTTATGGCGGCAGCATTTCTTTGCGGCGGGTGTGGCACTCAGGCGGCGCAGACACCGGAGAGCCCGGCGCAGAGTGAGGTTTCAGAGGAAGTGGCGGAAGAAGCGCCGAAGTCCGTGGAGGAAGTATATAAAGAGATTGAGCAGGAAGTGGCTCTTGAGTCGCCTCTGTGTATGGATGGGGAGTTTATTGAGAACTATTATGGCATCGACACTTCCGTGCTGGAGGAGTATGTTTTCAGTATGTCGGAGGACGCGGCACAGGCGGAGACCGTTATCATCATGAAAGTAAAAGAAAAAGATGATATGGCGGGAATTGCGGAGTGCCTGCAGACGGTTGTGGAGGAAAAGAAAAACGAGATGGAAAACTATATTCCGGAACAGTTTTCCATTGTAGAAAAGAGCGAAGTGGTCGAGAAGGACAACTGTATATGGCTTGTCATTTCCGAAAATGCGGAAGCGATCACGGATATCATTGAGAGCGGCCTGTTCTGAGTAAAACGGGCGGAGGAGAGACATGGTATTTAGTTGTATTCCGTTTATATTCTTTTTTTTGCCGCTTTGTTTGATTTTATATTATGCGCTCCCATCCTCAAAGAATAACTTTTCCCTGAAAAACGGTGTTTTGCTCGTTTTCAGTCTTGTTTTTTATGCGTGGGGAGAACCACGATATATTTTGTTGATGCTCTTTTCCACCCTGCTCGATTATACGAACGGGCGGTTGATGGAGCGTTTCGGTACGACAAAGGGCAGGAGGAGATTTTTTTTATGCTGTTCGGTGTGCATCAATCTGCTGCTGCTCTCCTTTTTTAAATATGCGGACTTTATCATTTCGCTGTTCAACGGGGCGTTCGGTACGGAGATCGCAGCGCTGGGGATACATCTTCCGATCGGAATCAGTTTTTATACATTCCAGACAATGAGTTATATCATAGACCTTTACCGCGGTGAGGTGAAAGCGGAGCGCAGTTATTCCGCATACCTTACCTATGTTTCCATGTTTCCGCAGCTGGTGGCAGGCCCTATTGTGCGTTTTTCCGACATAAGCGAACAGCTTCATGACAGAAAAATAACGGCGGAGGATATGGAAAAGGGGCTTTTGCGTTTTATGACGGGTCTTTTCAAAAAGGTGCTGCTTGCCAATCAGGTGGGCGCCTTGTGGGAGGAGATACGTCTTCTGGGAGCAGGAGACATAAGCGTTGCTACCGCATGGCTGGGGGCAGTCTGCTTTACCTTGCAGCTTTATCTTGATTTCAGTGCATACAGCGATATGGCGATAGGGATGGGCAGGATGTTGGGGTTTAGCTATCACGAAAATTTCCGATATCCCCTGACAGCCGTCTCTGTGACTGATTTCTGGCGGCGCTGGCACATTTCGCTGTCAACATGGTTTCGCGACTATGTGTATATTCCTTTGGGCGGGAACAGACGTGGTGCGGCGCGGCATCTGTTCAATATTGCCGTAGTGTGGTTCCTCACCGGATTGTGGCATGGGGCTTCTTCAAACTTTATATTGTGGGGCGTCTATTACGGCGTTTTGCTGGCGCTTGAAAAGTATGTGTGGGGAAAGAGGCTTGAAAGGCTTCCCGAATGGATTCGTCATATTTATGCGCTGTTTATCGTTGTTTTTGGCTTTGTGATCTTTGCGATAACGGATATGCGCGAACTTAGGCAGTATGTCCGCAGCCTGTTTTCTTTTGCTTCAAGCAGTATCGTGGACGGCCGTTTCCTATGGTATCTGCGCAATTACGCTCCGGTGATCGCGCTTGCCTGTATTGTATCGATGCCGGTATATCCGTGGATTTCAAAAAAACTTTTAGGGCTTTCCGGAAAAAAGGGCAAGGCGGTATCCATTGTCGCCGGAGTGGGTGTTGCAGCGCTGTTTTTGTTGTCAACGGCGTATATGGTGAGCGATACTTATAACCCGTTTTTATACTTTAGGTTTTAAGAGCGGTATGCGGCGGGAGGAATGGTCTGCACAGGAGGTATTATGATTTCGGATGCTAAGATAAGAAGATGGACAGTGTGGGGGCTTTGCGCAGGTGTTTTGTGTCTGTCAGCCGTTCTTTTGCTGAGTCCTAAAAAAGAGTTTTCGGAGAATGAAAACAGGTATCTGGAAAAAATGCCGGAGTTTACCGTAAAAGCAATGCTTGCCGGAGAATATACGGAGTCTCTCGGTGACTGGCTGGCGGATCATTTTCCTATGCGGGATTTTTTCATGGGTTTAAAGACAAAGACGGAGCTTGCGGGCGGCAGAAAAGAAATAAACCACATTTATATCGGGGAGGACGGGTACCTGATAGAGCCGTATGCAGTGCCGCAGAACACGGAACGAATTATTGACACATTTGTCAGTTTTGATAAAAAGATAAAAGAAAAAGATGTTGCAGTCAGTCTGATGTTAGTGCCTACCGCGGTGACGGTGTACGAAGACAAGCTTCCGGCGTATGCGCCCCTCTCCGGCCAGATGGAGACGGCGAGGGAGATATATGAGGCCACAGGTATTCATGCGATAGACTGCAGCGAAAAGCTTCTGGCAGCGTCAGGAGAGCAGCTCTATTATCGCACGGATCATCATTGGACCACAATGGGAGCTTACTGCGGTTATCTGGCTTACTGTGAAGAAAAGGGCATCTCGCCGGTGCCGGAAGAAGCGCTTGAGGCGCAGACCGTCACCGATGGATTTGCGGGTACATTGTATTCTAAAGTGAATGATTACAGCCATAGGAAAGATGAGATCACGATCTTTACAAATCCTGCGGACGAACTGATCGTCACCTATCAGGATACGGGGGAAGTGTCAGACAGTCTGTACAATTTTGATTATCTGCAAGAAAAAGATAAATATTCGATGTTTCTGAATAATATCCATCCGCTGGTGGAGATTGAGAATAAGAACGCGTCTTCTGAGGCGGTACTGGTGTTGATCAAGGACAGCTATGCCAATTCCATGGTGCCGTTTCTGGCGCACCATTACAAAAAAATATATGTATTCGACACTCGCTATTATAAAGGGGGCCCCTCTGCTTTTCTGGAGGAGCACAGCGAAGTGACGGATGTGCTGCTGTTGTATAATATGAATACTCTGGACAGTGATTCGGGGATCAGGGGAATTTATTAGACACATGTACCTGCAGAGAAGAATATTTTTTGGGTATCTTCTGTATAAATAGATAAAAGAAAGCTATATTCTTTTTTATCGATATATGATATGATAGTAAATACTGTGAGGGTATCAAATATGAGTGAAAAACGGCACAGGCGGAAAAATGGCTATACGGTGATGATAGTATCCGATTCCGCAGAAAAAAATCAGAAAAAGTACCATTTCAACACAGGCATTCTTTTTGCTGTGGCTTTTATTCTTCTGCTGGCGGGGGTCTGTTATGCGGAATATACCCTGATATTGTCCCACGGAGCGACGGAGCGAAGCGAAGCTTATGTAGAGCAGCTTTCCGCGCTGCAGGCGGAAAACGAACAGTTGAAGGCGGAAAAAGAGGCCTTAGAAAAAGAGGTTGCGAATCTGAATCAGAACCTGAGTCAGAAAGAGGCGCTGGTGCAGCGGAAAGAGGAATCGCTGCAGACGGCGGAACAGGAAAAAAATATGCCGAGAGGCGTTCCCATGAGCGGCGCAGCGCAGATCAAGGAGGCAGGCGGGGAGAATGATGCCGGCATACAGGCGGCTGCCGAGCAGAAGGAGGTCATTTTTGTCGCCGCGGTATCGACAAATATCATTGCCTCAGGGGCAGGGACTGTTTTGGATGTGACAAATGAGGAGGGAGCGCCGGTCTGTATCCGTATTGATCACGGTGACGGTTACATCAGCGCATACCGGAATGCCGGAACGCCGAAAGTGGAGGCAGGGGCTTCTGTGGAACAGGGGGCGGTGTTGTTTGAAGTGCAACAGGAAAATGCGGAGTTTGGCTATAGTATCAGCAAGGCCGGAGAATATCTGGATCCAATGGAAATTATAGAAATCAAAGGATAAGGAGAGAAAATCATGTTAAAAAAATCTGCGGAACAGACAAGTGCAAAAATGAGTATCATCGGTGCGGACATGATCGTGGAGGGCAACATTAGAGCGAAGGAAACAGTTCGCGTGGAAGGGAACGTGACCGGTGATGTGGAGACGGAGGGGACTGTGACGATCAGTTCTACTGCCCATATAAAAGGCAACATAAAAGGAAGCTGTATTGTGATTGGCGGAATTCTGGAAGGCGATCTGGTGTGCAGCGGAAAGACGGAAGTGATCTCCACCGGAAAAGTGTTCGGCAATATGCATACGAGAAGTCTGATCGTGGATGAGAACGCAGTATTTCAGGGACAGTGCGTGATGAACGAAGAGGAAGTGGTATCGCGCATGAAAACGGAAGAAGCGTTGAACGGAAAAGAAGAGAAATAGAAACAGGGAACAGATATAGTATCAAAGAAAGTTCTGATATAAAAAAGAAACCCAGTGATAAAGGGTTTCTTTTTTTATGTGGAAGATTTTGCTTGTAAAGCCGGAATAACTCTGCTATACTATTTATAAAAGCATATATTCTATTGAACTTCATACGGACAGTTTCGTATTCTTTGGGAATCTTTCCCGTCTTATTTCAACAGAAATCAGTGCTTTTTCAATCAAACAATTTAAATTGCACAGGATTTCATAAAAGAGAAATAAGATAAAAATGCAGTAAGCGTCATGTCTGCTCTTTTAGGGAATCCCCTGAAGGAGGAGAAAAATGGGCAAAAGAAGAAACAAGAAAAATGCTGCAGGCCAGAGAAAACAGTCGGAGAGACGGATCGGCACAAAGAAAAGGGTAAGGGTAAAGCCCCATTATAAGGATACGGTATTCCGCATGCTGTTTAAGGAAAAAGACAGATTGCTTGGCCTTTATAACGCCATCAGCGGAAAAGATTATACGGATTCGGAGAAATTGGAGATCGTCACGTTAGAGAATGCTATTTATATGGGGATGGAGAACGATCTGGCGTTTTTAATCGATTTTAATCTGTACTTGTTTGAACATCAGTCGACAATCAATAAAAATATGCCGCTCCGATTTTTGCAGTATGTATCGGCGGAATATGAAAAGCTGACGGTATTGAAAGACCTTTACAAGAGAAGTCTGATTCAGATTCCGGCTCCCCATTTTGTGGTTTTTTACAATGGGGCGGAGAAATGCAGGGAACAGGAAGAACTGAAACTGTCGGATGCTTTTCAAACCCGTGAGGAGAATCCGGAACTGGAATTACGGGTACAGGTGCTTAATATTAATGAAGGCTATAATGGGAAATTGAAGGAGCAGTGCGGAACGTTAGCGGAATATATGCAGTATGTGGAAAAGGTCAGAAAACATTTAAAGGCAATGGAACTGGAAGAGGCGGTAGACAAAGCTGTGGATGAGTGCATCAGGCAGGATATTCTGAAAGAATTTCTGTTGAAAAATAAGGCGGAGGTGAAGCGCATGAGTATCTACGAATATGATGAGGAGTTGGCCCGTCAGGTGATCAGGGAAGAGGCATATGAAGAGGCATATGAAGAGGCATATGAAGAGGCATATGAAGTGGGCAGAAGTAAGGGATATGAGCGTGGTGTTGAGGATGGAGAGAATAAAGGCAGAATAGAAGATATCCTGCAGCTGTTAGAGGATATGGAGACTGTTCCGCCGAAACTGCGGGAGGAGATCATGGCGGAGACGAGGGGAGACGTTTTGCGGATGTGGCATCGTGTGGCGGCCCGTGCAGACAGCATTGAAGAATTTATGAAAAAGAAAGCGGAACTATAATTCATTTCGCGGATTTGAGCCGGCTATTTTTATTTTCTTAATTGTTCAAACCCCTTGCAATCGGACAAATAAAATCTTATAATAATATCATAATAATAAAAATTGTTTTACAATTTTTATTATAGAAATGGCCGGGAGGCCGGAATAATAAGGTGGAGGTATAGTTAGTTATGAAAACTGTGACAGTACGACTGGACAGTATCGAAAAAATCAAAATATTCAACAGGACAGTGTGCAAATTTGACTGCGATTTTGATTTAGAGCAGGGGAGATATTATATCGATGCAAAATCCATGCTGGGTATTATGAGCCTTGATCTGAGTTCTGTATTGGAACTGCACTTTTCCAGTACGGAGGAGGAAGAGGCGGAGATCTTGGAAGCTATCAAGGAATTTTTGGCATAACCGTTTCAAGATAAGGTTTGCCGCACTGACAGCTTAGGACAGGCAGCGCCGTTTTTGGGGAAACGGGATTACATAAAAGAAACAGGAACTATAGTATTGCCGGCAGAATCTCTGCCGGCAATATAGCGTCCGGAAATATTAAAATACGGAAGAAGGGGAAAAGGATGGCACAGGAGACTAGCTGCGATACCTGCAGCAACTATATCTATGATGAAGACTATGACTGCTATGAGTGTGATGTGAGCATGGATGAGGATGATATGGCAAGATTTTTATCGCAGACGAGACTGGAATGTCCTTATTACCGGTCGGACAATGAATATGAAGTGGTAAAGCATCAAATGTGATAAAACGTCAAGTATGGCGATAGAGCATGTAGGAGGCGCGGTATGAAAGAGGGGAAGCAGCCTTTGGCGAATCAGATCACAGAGGGCGTTATCTGGAAGCAGATATTGTTGTTTTTCTTCCCGATCTTGTTGGGCTCTCTGTTTCAGCAGTTATACAATACGGCGGATGCCATTATAGTAGGCAGATGCGCAGGGAAGGAGGCGCTGTCCGCGGTGGGCGGCTCCACGGCTTCCGTGATCAATATTTTTGTTGGTTTTTTTATGGGGATATCTTCCGGCGCGACAGTTGTAGCGGCGCACTTCTACGGCGGGGAGCAGGAGAATGAAGTGGCTAAGACGGTGCACACGTCCCTGTTGATCTCTCTGTGCGCGGGAGTTTTGCTGGGGGCCTTAGGCATTGTTTTTGCGCCCGATATGCTGCGGCTTTTAAAAACGCCGGAAAATATTTTCGGGCAGTCGCTGGGCTATATGCGTATCTATTTTGCAGCGGCTCCGGCCAATCTGTTTTATATCATGGGTGCAGGGATTTTGAGAGCTGTGGGGGACTCAAAGCGTCCTCTGTATTTTTTGATCGTGAGCTGTCTGGTCAATATTCCGCTTGACTTTCTGTTTGTGGAAGGATTTCAGATGGCAGCGGAGGGCGCGGCTGTGGCCACGGTCTTATCCCAGATATTAAGCGCAGTGATGGTGTTTGTGGTGTTGTATAGAGAGAAGCATAGCTATAGGCTGATACCGCGGGAACTGTTTCGATGCTCCGGTAAAATATGGAAGAGAGTGTTGTGGATCGGTATTCCGGCCGGACTGCAGTCGGTGACTTACGGCCTTTCCAACAGTGTGGTGCAGGCGAAAGTGAACAGTTTCGGCACAGACAATATTGCGGCATGGTCGGCTTATGTAAAACTGGACGGGCTCTACTGGATGACGGTATCCGCCATGGGAATCGCGGTGACGACCTTTGTGGGACAGAATATCGGCGCAGGAAAAGCTGAACGGGCGAGAAAGTCCATGTGGGAGTGTATGGCAATGACTATGGTGATGGCAGGCGTGCTCACTATCTTTTTCTATGCTTTTGCGGAATTCTTTTTCGGGATTTTTGTGGAAGACGCGGGAGTGATCTCGCTTGGGGTATCGCAGCTTCGTTTTCTGACCAGATTTTATCTGATCTATGTGATTGTGGAGATCCTTTCCGGAGCGCTGCGGGGAATGGAGTGCGTGGTGGCGCCCACGGTCATCAGCATTTTGCTGGTGTGTGTGCTGCGGGTGGCGTGGGTTGAGATTGCGACACCCATCCGCAATACCATGGAGACTGTGATGATGAGTTATCCGGTCACATGGACAGCGGCATCGGCAGCATTTATTATTTACTATATTTATTATACAAAAAAGACAGCGAAAGCGAAGGGGCGGAATTAGAGAGAGGTGACGGTTATGGAAGAGCGAACACGGGCATACCGATGGGCGGAGGCTTTGTGCAGATATGCGGGGGCGGACGAGGCTTTTTTGCAGGATTTCTGGGAGCGGCTGACGGCCGATACGGAGATATATGAGGAGTTTGTCTATTATCTGGATCATCAGGACTTTCTGTGCAAAGTGAAGATAGCGGGTTACGGACTGGTGGATCTGATGGTCTTTCAGATCGATCATTTCCGTGCGGTGATGGATCAGGATGTGGAAGATATGCGTCTCAACAAAGATAAGATGCTGCTGTTAGCATTCAACAGCCTGCTGCTGATGCGGAAAGATCCGGTCCCATTTGTGCGGATGATGCAAAACGAGACCGGAACGGACAGACAGATATAGATTTTTATGACTGTCTTATGGCCTCTGCATTTCCTTTCCGTACCGCAGAGCCAGATTTATCAACAATTCCGTCACTTTTTCCATGGACTGTATGCAGGCATATTCAAAGCGGCTGTGGAAGTTGGCGCCGCCGGTGCAGAGATTCGGGCAGGGCAGTCCCATAAAGGAGAGCCTTGAGCCGTCGGTGCCGCCTCTGACCGGCATGGTTACGGGTTTTGCCCCCAGTTCCCGCAGAGCGTTTCGGGCGTTTTCCAACAGGTGGGGGTGGTCTTTGAGAACCTCTATCATATTATAGTAGGAGTCTTTCATTTCCACCGTCACGGTATTTTCTCCGTATTTTTGATTTAAAAAGGAAGCGCACTGTAAAAAGAACTCCTTTTTCTGTGCGAACAGTTCTCTGTCATGGTCTCTGATGATATAGTGGGCGATGGTTTTTTCCACATTTCCGCTTATATCATCCAGATGAAAGAAGCCCTCTCTTCCCTCTGTGTACATGGGATTTTGAAAGGCGGGCAGAAGGCTCTGGAATTCCTGAGCGATCAGCACGGCATTGATCATTTTGCCTTTGGCGCTGCCGGGATGGACGCTTCGTCCGCTTACAGTCAATTTGGCGTCCGCCGCATTGAACGTTTCGTCTTCCAGCTCACCGAACTCGCCGCCGTCCACAGTATAGGCGAAATCAGCCCCAAAGAGGGCCACATCGAAATGATCCGCCCCCGAGCCGATCTCTTCATCAGGAGTGAAGCCTATCCTTATTTTACCGTGGGAAAGTTCGGGGTGTTCAAGCAGATACTCTGCCATAGCCATGATTTCCGCCACGCCGGCCTTGTCGTCGGCGCCCAGCAGTGTGGTGCCGTCCGTGACGATCAGATCCTGTCCTTTATAGCGGGAAAGTTCCGGAAAGTCGGAGACGGACATTACGATATGCTGCTCTTTGTTTAGCAGGATATCGCCGCCGTCATAGTTTTTCACGATCTGCGGTTTTACGTTTTTCCCGGTCACGGCGGGAGCGGTGTCCATATGGGAGATAAAGCCGAGGACAGGGCGGTCTTCCCAGCCGGAAGAAGCGGGGACAGAGGCGTACACATAGCAGTGTTCTTTGTCGTAGGTGATCTCGGCAGCGCCCATAGCGGTGAGCTGACGCACTAAAAGTTCGGCCAGATCGTGCTGTTTTTCTGTGCTTGGCGATGTGCCGGAAGACTCACTGGATTCCGTGTCGATCTGTACATATTGTAAAAAATTTTCAATGGTTTTTGTCATGACGTCTCCTTCTTTGCAAGAAACAGCCCGCAGCATGGTGCGGGCTGTCTTTATATGATATCAATGTCGCGGGAGGTTAAGGCATCTCGCTCAATGCCGCTTCATCCGCCACAACGCAGAGATCTTTGTGGAACTGCAGGATAGAAGCGGGAACTTCGGGTGTTACCGGGCCGTAGAGGGCATCGCGCAGAATCTTTGCTTTGCCTTCGCCGCTGACAACCAACAGGACTTTTTTCGCGCTCATGATCGTACCGATCCCCATCGTGTAAGCCTGACGGGGCACGTCCTCAGCCTTCGCAAAGAAGCGTTTGTTGGCCTCGATGGTGCTGGGCGTCAAATCAACGCAGTGGGTCTCCTGAGGGAAGTGGTCAGCGGGCTCGTTAAAACCGATATGACCGTTGTTGCCAAGTCCTAAAAGCTGTAAATCGATACCGCCGGCCTGACGGATCACCGCATTGTAATCGCGGCAGGCTTTTTCACTGTCGGGTTCCGTACCGTCCGGCAGGAAAGAGCGGCCCTTCTGCAAATTGACATGGTTGAAAAGATTGTCGTGCATAAAGTAATAGTAGCTCTGATCGTTGTCCTTTGTCAGTCCTTTGTACTCGTCCAGATTTACCGTAGTCACTTCGGAAAAGTCCAGATCGCCCTTCTCGTACCACTCGATCAGCTGTTTATAGGTGCCGATGGGTGTGGAGCCCGTAGCAAGTCCCAGTACGCAGTCCGGTTTCATGATCACCTGTGCGGAAATGATATTCGCCGCCTTACGGCTCATGTCCTCATAGTCTTTTGCTCTGTAAAGTCTCATTTTAAAACCTCCCGATTATTTTTATGAAGTCTGTGCTTCTTATATATAAAAGTACCAAATTTCAGACAGAAAAGCAAGTTGATAGTAGTAATACTTGCAAAATTGAGGTATAATATCCACGATGGCAATGAGCAGTGCGAAAAAGGGAAGATAAAAGTCGCGTTGTGCTTGCACAAAAGAGCCTTTTATCTCCCTTTTTCATAGGGCGAAGCCCGGGAACGAGGAAAACCCGTGGTTTTCCGAGTGGCACTGCTTAGTAGGCAGTGTTTTAGGATAGCACTGCGCAGCAGGCGTTGTTTTAAGATAGCGCTGCGCAGCAGGCAGTGACCCAGAAGTATCACTGCTTAGGGAAGGAAATGAAAACAGGAGGGAACAACATGTTATTCAGGGGCGGCAAAGTATTTACAGGAGAAAAGTTTGAAGAGGCGGCAGTCAGAACGGAGGGTGCAAAGATCGTGGAGATCGGGCCTGAACTTTCGGCAAAAGCCGGAGAAGAAGTGGTGGAACTGGGAGAAAATCTGCTGGTTCCGGGGTTTATCGATCTGCATACCCACGGATGTATCGGCTATGACTTTTCCACGGCGGACAAAGAGGAGATCACAAAGATGTGTGATTTCTATCTGAGCAGAGGCATCACGTCAGTGGCCGGCACAACGATGACCATGAGTTATGAAGATTACAAAAAGGCGGCTGCGACGATCGGGGAATACATGGACAGTGTGGAGAACCACAATCTGATCGGCATTAACATGGAGGGGCCGTTCCTCTCCGTGGAGAAAAAGGGAGCCCACGATCCGCAGTATATCATAGACGCTTCGCAGGAGAAGATGGATGAATTGAACAGGCTTGCCAGAGGGCACTTCCTGATCGTGGACATTGCGCCGGAGCGTCCGGGAGCGATGGAATTTATCAGGAAAAACTGTAAGGACTATGTGATTTCCGTGGCACATACGCCGGCGGATTACGAGAAAGCGATGGAGGCCTTTGAGGCGGGAGCCACGGAAGTGACGCACTTGTTTAACGCGATGAACGGACTGGGGCACAGGGATCCCGGCGTACCGGGGGCGGCCTTTGCGGCGGGAGCCAACGTGGAGATGATCTGTGACGGGATTCATATCCATCCCACCGTGATGCGGATGGTCTACAAGCTGTTCAAGGAGCGCCTGCTTGTCATCTCCGACTCTATGAGCGCAGCCGGACTGCAGGACGGCGAGTACGTGTTAGGCGGACTGCCTGTCTTTGTGAGAGAGGGCAAGGCAACGCTGGAAAACGGAACCATTGCGGGTTCCACGACGGATCTCTTAAAGGAGATGGGCATATGGATGGATGACTGCGGTCTCAGCATGGAGGAGATTTTGCCCTGCATGACTATGAATCAGGCAAGAGCAGTGCGCATGGAGGACAAGATAGGAAGCATTGAAGCCGGAAAGGCGGCGGATCTGGTAGTGATCAGTCCGAAGAGAGAGATACAGGCGGTCTACAAAAACGGCGTCCGCAGAGTGTAGGAAAGGGTAAGAATGAAAAATATAATTTTCGACATCGGCAGCGTTCTGATCGGGTACAGATGGCGTGAGATGTGCCTCGAAGAGGGCTGGGAGGAAGAGAAAGCGGATAAGATAGGCAGGGGATTTTTTTTAAATCCCCTGTGGAATGATTTTGATGCGGGACTTATCGGAACGGAGGATCTGTTGGCGGATATCACAGGAAAGTATCCGGAACTTGAGGCGGATGCCAGATGGTTTATTCACAGCGGAAAGAAGATGATCGTGGAGCGTCCGAAAGTCTGGGATCTGGCGAAAAAGCTGAAAGAAAAGGGCTATAGGCTGTATTTGCTTTCTAACTATTCCGAGGAACTGTTCAGACTACATACGGAGGGACTGCCCTTTTTAGAGCTTGTGGACGGCGGCGTGATCTCCTACGAGATCAACCAGATAAAGCCGAATCCGCCGATCTATGAATATCTGATGGAGAAGTATCAGCTGAAAGCGGAGGACTGCCTGTTTTTTGATGACAAACCGGAGAACACGGAGGCTGCAAGAAAGCTTGGGATGATGGCCGTGACGGTGGAGGATGGTTCAGAGGAGTTTTTGCTTGGGGAGCTTCGGAAGCTTTAAAAGCTTCCGAAACTCTCGCAGGCAGTATGGCAGGGAGGCCTGTTATTTCACAAATTGTGTTGTCACAAGTTCTTCATAGGGAAGCGCTTTTTCCAGCTCTCCGGCATCCATCAGGATATTTTGGAGCAGATCAAAGGCATCTTTTTCAAATGCAGGGCTGGTTTTCCATGTGTCCTGCCCGGCGTAACGAGCCACGATGATTTCCAGTGTTTCCATATCTGTCTCCGGGAACTGCGGAGCGATCGCTTTGGCGATTTCTTTCGGCGTGTGTCCCGCACAGTAATCCATTCCTTTTTGCAGGGCGTTTGTAAAGGCCTGAATGACTTCCGGATTTTTCTCAATATAACTCTTCTTCGCGGCGAAGGAGGTATAGGGAACGTAGCCCGAAGCTTCGCCGAGGGAGGCAACCACATAACCGTCTCCTTTTAACTCGAGGGAGGTGGCATGAGGCTCGAACTCAACGGTAAATTCCCCCTGTCCGCCGGAAAATGCAGCGGCGGTGGAGCCAAAGTCGATGGACTGGTCGATGTTTACTTCGGACTTATCGATATTGTTTTTGGAAAGTATGTATTCAAACACCATTTCCGGCATACCGCCTGTTGACATCACTATCATGTAAATTTTGAGTATAGCTATTGTTTGAGTCATGATTTTTACGGAAAGCATTCATTATTTCACCGATTTCTGCCTTATCCTTGATGATGGTGTATGGTTTCAGCCGGTTATCACAAGGTTTTACAATTCCCATATCAATCATCACTGCAATGTATGGCAGCACAGATTTCTTCGATTTGGAATAACCCATGTCTGTAAGTTGTTTTGATAGATATTTCGCAGAGGTAAATCCGCGCTCATCCTTTTTGATTAAATGTATTGTTGCAAGAATGATTTCGTTTTCATAGCAGTTTAACGCTTCGGCAGCACTGTAATGCGCCAGCCCTGATAAACCATATTTCAATTCAATTTCGGGCAATCCGTTTTCATCAACAACAATTCGTTCAATCAGAATTTCAATATCCTTACGTGTCAGATTGCCCTTTTGGATAATATCATCCACGACTTCAAGTGTGGTGTGCAGTTTTTTCTTTACATCAGGAGTTTCTAATTCCGTATGTCTTAGCTCATCATATTTCAATTCAAGAGCATGAATGTGAGCCGTCAAATCCTGCTGTATGGAATCATAGCTTTCCTTGATCAAATCCTCATTTTCCGGATTGCCGGCAATGTCCCTGATCTTCTGTGAGAATAGTGTACGTAGTTGCTTTTTTACATCGTTTATATCTTCCTGAATGGCAGCGCATTTTTCTTCCACAGATTTCTTCTCTGCAGTAAAATCTTTCATGTCATAGGTGGCGATCACTTCACATAGTGCATTCTGGCATATGCGCATATAATTGATCACATCTCCCATGAGGTCTTGTTCTTCGATCAGGTGCGCTTTAGAGCAATAACGTTTGCCTTTGGTGTTATAGGTACTGCAGATGTAGTATTTCCGTATTTTGGCAGAGGCTTGACGCTCAATAGGAGTCAACTTACTGCCACAATCCTTGCAGTAAAGACAACTTCCGAAAGGATTGGGAATTTCAGAACCGATCCATTGTCCATGACTGCCTTTATATCTCGATTTCGTACGTTTTTCTTTTAGTTCCTGCACCAGATCATAGGTCATCTTATCAATAATAGGAGGGTGATGGTTTTCAAATACATACTGTTCTTCTTTGGGGACACGTTTATCCTTTCCATGTACAGTGTTTCTGGCTCTTTTTCTCAAACGAAAAGTGCCAATATAAAAATCATTATCTAATATATCTTTTACCATGCCATCCGACCAGAGAGAGGCAATATGATGGTTTGTATCTCGGCCTTCTTCTAACTCTCGTTCTCTGCGAATCATAGACGGGGTGGGTGCACCCTGCTGTGTAAGATATGTTGAGATCTTACGATAGCCGGAACCCTGAATATACAAATCGTAAATTAGTTTGATATATTCAGCTTCTTTCGGCACGATTTCAAGATTCTCTCTGTTTTTACCGATTCTTCTGTATCCGAAGGGCGGTTGCGTCATAAGTGTACCTTCCTTTTGCTTTGCCCCTAACGCATGGCGGATTTTCTTGCTTGTATCTTTGACGTAACGTTCATTAAACCATGTAGTAATACCGATTGTATCGTCCTCCGACACTTCACTGTCATAGTGATCATCAACGACAATCAGATGTTTGTTACGTTCATGGAATTCATCCAGTAAAAGTAGTATTTTAGCATTATGTCTTCCTAGTCTGGAGAAATCTTTTACAAAGACTGTATCAATATCCTTGTCCAAATCTTCCATAAGTTGTTTAAAACCCGGACGGTCAAAGATATAGCCGGAAACGCCATCATCCTCATACCAGCGGTCAATATCAAAGCCTCGTTCAGCTGCATATTGATTGATAATCAATTTTTGATTTTCGATAGAAGAATAATTTCGCTTGTCATCATCTCTGGATAATCGGACGTATCCTGCGTTCATAGGCTCACATCCTTTCGAGTAAAATAGATTTCAAAATATTTTGTAAGTATGGGATATATTAAAAATACGGTCATGTCAATCATAAGAATCAATAATATGATTTTTGATTACAGCTCTAATACCTTCCTGAATATCATTATCGTTCCGTCCATCCTTAAATGTGACAACTCGGAAGCCCATTCTTGTATAATGTTCTTTTGTAACTTCATATTCTTCCTGTGTGGAATAGCTGTCACGCCAGATATAATATGTCGGCTTTCTCAAGTTATCACTTCCCTTCTGCCTTATAATCAATATATGACCTGTTACACTTTGTTGTGCCTGTACTATTAAAAATATCTCTCAGGCGGTTTTAGCACACGGGAATTAAAGAACGATATGAAATTTGGTGATTTATCCAATTTGACGGCAAAGATGGAAAGGAAAATTGCAAATTTACAATTGCTGTAAAACCATATCTACAGTATGATGTTATTAAGAGATGATTTGTATGGAATTATCAGGTGGAATACACGAAGGAATCGGAGACTTGAGAAATGCTGCGGAAATATCACAAGAAGATTTGAGTAAAGCACTGGGAATATAACCGTCCATTTTGAGCAGAATTGAACGAGGACAAACAAAAGCTATTTCGCATGAGTTAGTTATTAAGATTGCGGATTATTTTCATGTTTCTACAGATTTTCTTTTGGGAGTATATGATATCCGGTTTTTGAAGAGTATAGATTTACAGCTGTTAGTTCTTTCAAAGCAAATGCTTATTTTACAGAGGCATACACTGCCGGATTTCAAACAAGAAATGATTTGATTGATATGGCAATGGCAGATATTAGTGACTTTATGAAAGTGCATCTGAAAAAGGCAGAGATATTGTATGATAAACGTGCGTTGAATGCACAGAAAATTACAGGAACAGAAGCTGAGTTAGACGAGTATGAAATGACACTTTTCCAGCAGTTAGTACTACACATTTTGCAGCAAAAATCGCAAGATATAATATCATTTAATGAGGAGTAAGAACATATGAGAAAATCGATTATTGAGGCAATAAAAGCATACGATGAACGATATTACCGAGAAAGATTGGATTCTAATATTGTTAATGATTTTGGCAAAGAACTAGAAAAATATGCCGGACAAATCAATCAGGCCGTAAAACAGAAAGAAAACGAAGAATACTTTAAAAATATTGTAAATAGCTTTCTGAAAAGAAATTTTTATCAGGATGATAGGTATTCGATTAATACGGATAAAAATATTGATAGCACTATTAAGTTTGATGGACAGCTACTTGCTTTGATTGAAACAAAAAAACCTGATAATAAATCAGAAATGTTAAATATTGATTCGATTAATCGAAAAGGCTTATGGGAACTCATATATTACTATTTAACAGCAACACGTGATACCACAGGTGCCAAAGTATGTATGGAACCAAATACTGAAATAAGACGTTTGATTGTAACAGATTCTGTAGAGTGGTTTATTTTCGATGCAAATGATATTGAAAAATATTGTACTGGATATTTGGAAAGAACCTTTTTCAAATACTGCAATAATCAGCTGACCTATGCTAAAGATATAGGAAAGTTTTATTTGGAAATAAAATCACATCTTGAAAAAGCTGATGTTACAGAAAAACTGGATTTTGTCCATTTCAATCTGAACGACATTTATAAGAAAAAGGGAGAATGGAAAAGGCTTTATAAGATATTCAGCAAATATTATCTGCTTAAAAATATTTATAAACCGGTTACAAAGGCTCATGTTTTGAATAATAAGTTTTATCAGGAACTTTTATATATAATGGGCTTAAAGGAAATTAAACAGGATGGTAAAAATGTAATTATTATTGATACAGAAATAAGAAACTCTCTTGCAGAACAGGTTTATCGTAAATACATTGAGGATAAAGAGGAACCGCAGGAAGTGGCATTTGAAAAAACATTTGAGCTTATCATCATTTGGATTAATCGATTGCTTTTTATTAAACTCTTTGAGGGGCAATTGGTTTCATTTAATTCAAATGAGCTCTGCTACCATATTCTTGATAATGAAAAGATTGAATCTTTCCAGAATCTTCAAGATCTATTCTTTAATATATTAGGGAGGCGGGAACGAGCAGAATCAAAGTTTTATAACAAATTTGCAGAAATTCCGTACTTGAATAGTTCGCTTTTTGAAAAACAGGAAATTGAAAAACGAGACATAACAATCAATGATTTAAAGAATGACTTATTAGCGCTCAAAGCAAATTCTGTTTTAGGAACCAAGAGGATAAAAGAGCTGCCGCTATTGCAATATATTATTGATTTTTTGAATTGCTATGATTTTGGCGCATATGCGTCGGAAGAAGGCGTTTTGAAGCATGGAAAAGATATTATTGATGCATCCGTGCTGGGACTTATATTTGAAAAAATAAATGGTTATAAAGATGGTTCTTTTTATACTCCGAGTGAAATTACAGAATATATGACAAAGGAAGCTTTAGAAAGAATCGTTATAAAAAGGGTGAACCAATCCTTGCAGTGGCATTGCACATCTATGGATGATTTGAAATTTGAGATAGATTCTGCAAGGAATTTGGGACTATATCAAAAATTAAATAAAATAATTAATTCAATTCGTATTTGTGATCCGGCTGTTGGTTCAGGGCATTTTCTAGTATCCGCACTGAATAGAATTATCGCTATCAAGGCAGAATTAGGCATAATATTTTTGAATGGAACTACGAGGCTCTTACGGGATTATGATATATTTGTCAAGGATGACACATTGGTTATAGAGGATGCGCAAGGGCATGACTTTGTCTATGATAAAAATAGTGTTGCCTCCCAATTAATACAAGAAACACTTTTTGTAGAAAAGAAGACCATAATTGAGGAGTGTTTATTTGGAGTTGATTTGAACGCAAAGGCAGTACATATTTGTCAATTAAGACTATGGATTGAACTTCTCAAAAATGCGTACTATAAAAATGGCGTTATGGAAACATTGCCTAATATAGATATAGATATTAAAGTGGGAAATTCTCTGATTAGTAAGTTGCATTTTGATATCGGCAAGCGCGTAGGCGGGAAAGACGCTGGGTTTGTGCTGGATGCTTCGGCACAGAAGTTGCTAAGAGAGTACAAGAAAAATGTTAAAGCATATAAGTCTGAATCCAATAAGTACCAAAAGGAAAAAATCAAAGGGACGATTGACAGTTTGAAAGAAAATATGTATTCACAGTATTTCCAGTTGAGCCTATTTGAAGATTGGAAGGTATATAATGATGAATACAAATTATATAGAAATGCGTTGGAATGGGCTATAGAATTTCCGGAAATTCTTTCTGAGGATGGAATTTTTCTGGGATTTGATTGTATCATTGGCAATCCACCGTATATTCAATTGCAAAGTATGCATGATGAGGCAGATAAGCTAAAACGTATGGAATATGTAACATATGCAAAGACAGGAGATATTTACTGCTTGTTCTACGAACTAGGATATAAGTTACTGAAGCAGAACGGTATTTTGGCTTTTATTACTTCAAATAAGTGGATGAAGGCTGGATATGGAGAAGCATTGAGAGAGTTTCTTTTGAATAAGACTGATACATTTTCATTGATAGATTTTGCCGGAACAAAGATATTCGATTCGGCCACTGTCGATGTAAATATTCTTATGTTTGAAAAGAGAGCTTATCAGCAGAAAACATCTGCCTGCATAGCAAAACAGAATTGTTTAGATAATTTGAGCGTTTTTATTAAGCAAAATAGTTTTTGCAGCGGATTTTATCATGGCGCACCG
>CAJTNC010000006.1 GCA_910577955.1 uncultured Lachnospiraceae bacterium | reverse complement strand
AGGCACCAAAATACGGTGCCTAAGTGCCGACGGTCTCGCAGCGCCTGCTTATGGACATATAATTTTGCACAACAAATAATAGATATAACGGGTTTTGCAATTATCCGGGAGAATTCTGAGACAAAGAGGAGTGGCGACTATGGATTTCAATGCAGATCTGCAGGCGAGAGTGTGCGCTGTGGAGGAGGTCATCAAAAAATATCTGCCGAAGGAGGAGGGCTTTCAGAAAAGTCTTCTTGAGGCGATGAATTATAGTTTTCTTGCGGGAGGAAAAAGACTCAGGCCTCTTCTGATGCGGGAATGTTACAGGATGTTCGGCGGAAGAGGGGAGGTAATCGAGCCGTTTATGGCGGCTCAGGAGATGATCCATACCTATTCCCTTGTCCACGATGATCTTCCTGCCATGGATAACGATCTCTACCGCAGGGGAAGGAAGACGACCCATGCGGTCTACGGTGAAGCTATGGCGATCCTTGCCGGGGACGGGCTCTTAAATCTGGCCTTTGAGACGGCCTGCAGGGCATTTTCTCTGGGCGGACAGGCATCAGAGAGAGAGACAAAGCGGGAGCGGGGTGCGGAGAGGATCGGCGGAGCTATGACGATTCTTGCAAAAAAGGCCGGGATTAGCGGTATGATCGGCGGGCAGGCCGTGGATGTGGAGGCGGAGAAGCGGAAACTGAGGCTGGACGGAGAAAAACTTTTATTTATCCATGAGCATAAGACAGCGGCTTTGATCCAGTCGGCAATGATGATCGGTGCTTATCTGGCGGGCGCGGACAAAGAGAGCGTTGCCAAGATGGAGAAAGCGGGTTATGCCATCGGCATCGCGTTCCAGATACAGGACGATATTCTGGATATTACAAGCACGCTGGAAGAATTGGGAAAACCCGTGGGCAGCGATGAAAAAAATGATAAACTGACGTATGTGTCGGTTTATGGTCTGGAAAGATCGAAGCAGGATGTGGAAAAATTGTCGCGCGAAGCGCTTGAAATACTGCGGGATGTCCCGGAGAGAAATGAGTTTCTGGAGGAACTGGTGGTCAGCCTGATCAACAGAAAAAAATAACATTTGTGGGAACAGGCCGTTATGGGAGCAGGGCGTTATGTACTTGGAAAAGATAAAAAAGGCAAACGATATCAAAAAAATAGAAAAAGAACATCTCGGCGATCTGGCGCAGGAGATCAGGGATTTCCTGATCCGGAAAATATCTGTGACAGGAGGGCATTTAGGATCTAATCTGGGCTGCGTGGAGTTGACGATGGCGCTGCATCTGGCGTTAGATCTGCCTAAGGATAAGATCATCTGGGACGTGGGACATCAGGCCTATACGCACAAGCTTTTGACAGGCAGGGGAGAAGGCTTTGATACGCTGCGAAAATACGGCGGCATGAGCGGTTTCCCGAAGCGCAAGGAGAGCGACTGCGACTGTTTTGATACGGGACACAGTTCCACATCCATCTCAGCAGGGCTTGGAATCGTGCGGGCCAGAGATTTGCAGAAGCAGGATTTTACGGTGGTTTCCGTGATCGGAGACGGCGCCCTGACCGGCGGTATGGCCTATGAGGCAATCAATAATGCGAACAAGCTGGGGACGAATTTTATTATTATCTTAAATGACAATAACATGTCCATCTCGGAGAACGTGGGCGGGGTGTCCAGATATTTGAACGCGATCCGCACCACGGAGAATTATCTGGATCTGAAAAATACGGTCTACAATGCCCTGATTGGACTGCAGCACGGCGAGAGCATGGTGAAGGGCATCAGGCGGGTGAAAAATGATGTGAAGCGTCTGGTGGTACCGGGGATGTACTTTGAAGATCTGGGCGTCACCTACATGGGGCCGGTGGACGGTCATGATATCCAGAAGATGACAAGGTTTATCAAAGAGGCGAAGAAAGTTAAGGGCGCGGTTCTGATACATATGCTTACCACAAAGGGGAAGGGATACGAGCCGGCGGAGAAGCACCCGGCAAGGTTCCACGGGGCGGAGCCCTTTGAGATCGAGACGGGGCTTCCGGCTCATCCGAGAACAAAAGCCAACTACACCGACATTTTCTCCACCGTGATGATCAAACTGGCGGCCAGAGATGAGCGGGTGGTGGCTATCACTGCGGCTATGGCGGACGGAACAGGCTTAAAGCGGTTCCGGAATATCTATCCGGAGCGGTTTTTTGATGTCGGTATCGCGGAGGAACATGCCGTGACCTTTGCGGCGGGACTGGCCGCAGGAGGGCTTCGGCCGGTGGTTGCCATCTATTCTTCCTTTTTACAGCGTGCCTACGACCAGATCATTCACGATGTCTGCATCCAGAATCTGCCGGTGATTTTTGCCGTCGACAGAGCCGGGCTTGTGGGGAGCGACGGAGAGACTCATCAGGGCATATTTGATTTGTCCTATCTGTCTAACATCCCGAATATGCATGTGATGGCTCCGAAAAACAAGTGGGAACTGTCGGACATGATGAAGTTTGCCCTGCAGTTTGACGGGCCTGTTGCCATCCGTTATCCGAGAGGGGAGGCTTACGACGGATTGCAGGAGTTCAGGGAACCGGTGGTTTACGGGAAGAGCGAAGTGCTTTACGAGGAAGAGGATATCTGTATTCTGGCGGTGGGCAGTATGGTGAAAACGGCGGTCTCCGTGAGAAAGATGTTAAAAGATATCGGTTATACCTGTTCCCTTGTAAACGTGCGGTTTGTGAAACCCATCGATACAAAATTGATAGAAGAACTGGCGGGCAGCCATAAACTGTTCGTGACTATGGAGGAGAATGTGGAGAAAGGCGGCTTCGGCGAGAGCGTCAGAAGCTATGTGGATTCCCTGCCGAAATGCAGTGCGAAGGTGATCTGTACAGCCCTGCCGGATATGTATGTGGAGCATGGCAGTGTGAGTGTTCTGGAGGAAGAGCTGGGGCTGACGGACGGCTGTATCGCGAAGCGGATCGTTACGGCCTGGGCGGCGGTGGAGCATGTTTGAGATGGATAAACAGAAGACAGAAAAGAAAAAGCGGTTGGATCTGCTGCTCGTAGAACAGGGATTAGTCCCCTCGAGAGAGAAAGCAAAAGCAGTCATTATGGCCGGGAACGTCTTTGTCAACGGTGAGCGGGAGGACAAGGCCGGCACTGCTTTTGATCTGGCAAAAATAAAAAGTCTCGAGGTAAAGGGAGCGGTTATCCCCTATGTCAGCAGAGGAGGATTGAAACTGGAGAAGGCCCTGCAGGTGTTTCCGCTTCTTTTGGCTAAAAAGACATGTCTGGATATCGGCGCTTCCACCGGCGGCTTCACCGACTGTATGCTGCAAAACGGGGCGGTGAAAGTTTATGCAGTGGACGTGGGGCACGGACAGCTTGACTGGAAACTGCGAAACGACGAGCGGGTGGTCTGTATGGAAAGGACAAATTTCCGATATGTGACAAAAGAGGATATTTCAGAAGAGATTGATTTTGCATCCTGCGATGTATCTTTTATATCCCTGACGAAAATACTGCCCGCCGCTGTCAGTCTGCTGCGGGAGGGCGGAGAGATGGTCTGTCTGATCAAGCCCCAGTTTGAGGCCGGGCGGGAGAAAGTCGGGAAGAAAGGGGTCGTGCGGGATAAGGCGGTGCACGCGGAAGTGATCTCTAAAGTGGCGGACTGTGCGGTCAAGACCGGTTTTCGGATATGCGGTCTTTCTTTTTCACCGATCAGGGGGCCCGAGGGCAATATCGAGTATCTCCTGTACCTGCAAAAAGGGGGGACTGAAAGTAGAATAAAAATAGAGGAGCCAGAAGAGATCAGACATTGCATAGAACATGTCGTAGAGGACGCCCATGAGGAACTGGAATGAACAATTTTCTTGTAATAACCAATAAATTGAAAGATCCGCTGTTTACCTGTACCAACCGCATCAGGGATTATCTTGAGAGGCACGGAAAGATATGTTCCGTGGAGGCGTCGGTTAAGGAGGATTTGAACATACCGGAAGGAACGGAGTGCGTCATTGTGCTGGGCGGGGACGGAACCGTGCTTAGGGCGGCCAGATGCGCGGCAGATGAAAATGTACCGCTTATCGGCGTAAATCTTGGGACGCTCGGCTATCTGGCGGAGATAAACAGCGACGACCTGGAGGAAGCTCTGGGGCAGTTGATACAAGATGACTTTACAAAGGAAAGGCGCATGATGCTCTCCGGGAGCGTGGTAGTAACGACGGGAGAGCCTGATAAAGAGGAAAATGGAAGGCGTGATTTCGCGTTAAATGATATTGCGATCACAAGAAAGGGTTCCCTGCAGATCATCTTACTGTATATTTATGTGAACGGGCAGCTTTTGCAGACCTGTCATGCGGACGGTATTTTGGTGGCGACGCCTACCGGTTCCACCGGTTATAATCTGTCTGCAGGGGGCCCTATTGTGGAACCGAACGCAGAACTGATCTTATTGACGCCCATCTGTCCCCACTCCATGAATTCCCGCACCATAGTGCTTTCGGCGAAGGACGAGGTGGTGATCGAGATCGGGGAGAGAGAGAAGGGAGCGGAGCAGGAAGTGGAAGCCTGTTTCGACGGCAGCGTGAAAATAGAGATGCGCACCGGCGACAGAATGAAGATAAAAAGAGCGGAAAAATCTGTGGAGATGTTAAAGATAAGGCAGGACAGTTTTGTGGAAGTGCTGCGTAAAAAGCTGAATGCAGAATAAGAAGTAAGAGGTGTTGCGCAATGAAGAAAAATCGACACGGAAAAATAGTGGAACTGATCGGGACGTACGATTTAGAGACGCAGGAGGAGCTGGCGGAAAAGTTGCGGCAGGAGGGATATAACGTGACGCAGGCCACGGTTTCTAGAGATATCAGGGAACTGAATCTCTCCAAAGTGCCTGTGGGGGGAGGCAGACAGAAGTACACACTGCTGCGGGATCCGCAGGGAGGGATGGGTGATAAGTACGCCAGAGTACTGCGGGAAGGAATGAGCGGCATGGGGATGGCGCAGACCCTTCTGGTGGTAAAGACGGTGCCCGGCATGGCCATGGCTGTGGCGGCGGCCCTCGACTCGATGCATATGAAGGAGATCGTGGGCACGATAGCCGGAGACGATACGATCATGTTGGCGGTGCGTTCCCCGGAGGAAGCGGAGATCGTCCGGGAGAAGATCGGCCATGTGCTACAACACTAAAACAGGCAAAATACCTGTCCGGAGAGGGATCGGAGAATATCTATGTTAGTAAGCTTAAGCGTTAAAAATCTGGCGCTCATTGATGTCACAGAGGTGGAATTCAAAGAGGGACTGAATATCCTGACGGGGGAGACGGGCGCGGGAAAATCCATATTGATCGGTTCTATAAACCTTGCGTTAGGAGAGAGAGCGGATAAAGATATCATCCGCACCGGAGCGGATCACGCTCTGATCGAACTTCTTTTTGAGGAGGATTCCCTGCGGGTAAAGAAGTTGATGGAGGAACTGGAACTTCCCTGGGAGGATGGCGCCGTTTTGATCTCCAGAAAAATGAAACCCGAGAGAAGCGTGTTCCGTATCAATGGAGAGACGGTGACGACCAAGCAGGTAAAGAGACTTTCGGAATTTTTATTAGATATCCACGGGCAGCACGAGCATCAGTCTCTGCTGCATAAAAAGAAACACAGGGAGATACTGGACGGATATGCCGGGGAAGCGTTGGCTGTGCTGTTTCCCGCGTTAAAAGAAAGCTGGCAGGAAATGTCCGGCCTGAAAAAAGAACTGGCTGAGGCGGCTCTTGACGAGGATGCAAGGCTCAGGGAACTTTCCCTTGCACGGTTTGAGGTGGAGGAGATAGAGAATGCCCGCATCAGGGTCGGGGAGGATGAGGAGTTAGAAAATGCCTATCGAAAAATGACCCACAGCCGCCGCATCATGGAGAGCATCTCTGCAGTCTGTCGTCTTACCGGGGCAGCAAGCGATGAGGGAGCCGCAGAGTTTGTGGGTCATGCCCTTAGAGAGTTGACATCCGTGTCAGGACTTGACGAAGAGCTGGAGGGCATTCTCTCACAGTTAGAACAGGTCGAGGAACTTCTGCAGGATTTTAACAGGGATGTGCTGGATTATCAGGAGAAGTCGGCTTTTTCAGAGGAGGATATTGCAGAGACGGAGGAGCGTCTCAATGTGCTCAATCACCTGAAGAGCAAGTATGGCAAAACGCTGGAAGCGGTATTGGAATATCAGGAAAAACGGGAGGAAGAACTTAAAAAACTGTCGGATTTCGACGTTTATAAGGAAAATCTGAAAAAGCGTCTGCGGGAAGCGGAAGAAGAATTTGACAGACTCTGCGGCGAAGCGTCCCTCCTGCGGCGGGAGGCTGCTGCCGCACTGGAAAAGGAGTTGGCGGAGGCGCTGCTTGATCTTAATTTTATGCATGTGGATTTTAGAGTTGTAGTTGAAAGTGGGGAAAAGTACCGGAGCGCTCTCGGGTGTGACGATGTGGAATTTATGATTTCAACTAACGTCGGTGAGGAGGTAAGGCCCCTTTCTATGGTGGCCAGCGGCGGAGAATTGTCGCGGATCATGCTGGGACTTAAAACCGTGCTTGCCGACAGAGACGCGGTGGAGACGTTGATTTTCGATGAGATCGATGCCGGCATCAGCGGAAAAACGGCATGGAAAGTCTCGGAAAAGCTGGGGATGCTCTCGAAAAAGAGACAGGTCATCTGCATTACCCACCTGCCCCAGATCGCAGCGCAGGCGGACGCCCATTTCTATATCGAAAAGAGTGCGGAAGACGGTGTGACAAAGACTTCCATTACGCCCCTTGCGGAGGAGAAGAGAATACCGGAGATCGCCCGGATGCTGGGCGGGGAGGAAATATCTCCCGCTGCGCTGCAAAATGCGGAGGATTTGATCAAAATGGCAAAAAGTGCGGTTTCCTGAATTCACAGGATAAGCTGTACGGAGGCAGCCTGCTGTATAGAGCGGGCTGTTTTTTGTGTGCAACAGCCCGTTTAAAAATGAAATAGACGGACGGGGATAGTTTATGTTAGAATTAGTCAAATAAATGATTAAATGATTTAAAATGATTTTATTTTAATAGAAGAACCCCGAAGCGGGAGGAGAGGGCGGTATCATGAAAGAATCGAGAAAAGAAAAGATTATGGAATTGCTGGCGGAGAATGAGATAGTGGAGAAGCCATATCTGGAGAAGCAACTGGGCGTTTCTCCTTCGACAGTTCAAAGAGATCTGATAGCCATGGAAAAGGAAGGTCTTCTTGTGCGGATGTGGGGAGGAGCAAAAAGAGTGCCGAATGTTTCCATCTATAAAAGAAGCATTATGCAGGAAAAAATTGCAAATCCTCTGAAAGTGATCGGAGAGATTGCGGCATCAAAAGTAAAAGAAGGGGACCTGATCTTTATGGGAGCGGGGAAAACGACGCTTGCCATGGTGGAGTATCTCACGGCGGAAGACATTACCGTGATCACCAACGGTATCCCGCAGCTGGAGGCGCTTGCAAAGAGAAAGATAAACGTGTTTCTGCTGTGCGGGTATTTCAAGGAGTTTTCCCGTTCCGTGGTGGGGCGTCAGACAGTGAAGATGTTGGAGACTTATCATTTTGATAAAGCTTTTACCGGCGTCAGGGGGATAGACAAAAACTATCAGCTCCTTTCCAGAGACTGTTATGAACACGACATCAAAAAAATCTGCATACGGAATGCTCAGGAAACCTACGTGCTGGCGGATCACAGTAAGTATAACCGCACGGCTATGTTTGTCACGGAGCGGGAGCTGACTCACCGCCTGAATTATATCACGGATTTTCCCTGGGAAGGAGATTGTAATTTTTCACAGGAAATGAGGGGCTATGTATGGTATAAACGATAAAAATAGTCACAATTAGTCATAATAATATGTATAATGCCGAAAATAGTTCATAATAAGCAGATTATGTTGACTGAATGACTGATATAAAGTAAAATTCATTCATAAGTACACATTCAATTAGACAAAGAGGAGGCGGGGAAAGGTCGGAAAGTGTAGACATTCAAAACAGGAGGAGCTAAAGCATGAAGGTGATATTTGATTTTTTATTGAATGATTTTTTGACAAAACCGGTTATTCTGATAGGTCTGCTGATCTGCATCGGTTATATTTTGAAGAGGGAAAAGGCGACGAAGGTGATTACCGGAACGATCAGCGCAATGGTCGGCATTCAGATGGTGATTTTTGGCGGCAATCAGTTCAGCAACACATTTAAGCCGATCGTAACGGCGGTCAGTGCAGCGACGGGCATTCAGGGGTATATTATGGACTCTTATGCTATGAAAGCCACAAGTCAGGAAGCATTGGGGGATCGCTTCGGTTTAATGGGATATGCTTTTCTGTTAGCTTTTGCAGTCAATATTTTGTTGGTGTTTTTCGGAAAGTACACAAAGGCAAAAGGCGTATTTCTGACGGGTAATGCAGGTACGGCGCACGCTCAGTCAGTGTTGTGGCTCGTTTTAGCCAACCTGATGGTGGGTAATGCGGCCGCAGTCGTTATTACAGGTGTGTTAGTCGGTATTTACTGGGCGTACTCCACGACCCTCGCAGCGGGGATTTGTGATGAGGTGACAGGCGGCGCGGGATTTACGATAGGACACAACCAGCAGGTCGGCCTGTGGTTTTTCGGAAAGATAGCGCATCTGTTTGGGAAAAAGGAACAGGATGCGGAAAATCTGAAACTGCCGGGATGGCTTTCCATTTTCAATAACAATGTGGTGGCAACCTGTATCATCATGTGGGTGTTTGTGGGATGCTTTATGATTCCTCTGGGCATTACAGGTATTGAAGAACTTTCGGGAGGAGACAACTGGATCGTATATTTGATCACTCTGGGCATTACTTTCTCGATGGATATGGTGATCCTGCTGACAGGCGTGAGAATGATGTGCGCAGAATTGACGGAGTCCTTCAAGGGAATACAGGAAAAGGTTGTGCCGAATGCGATTCCGGCTATCGATGTGGCGGCGCTGCTTCCCTTTTCACCGAATGCGGCGACCTTGGGGTTCATTTTCTGTACCATCGGTACCGTGATCAGCATGGGAATCCTTGTTCTGGTGAAAAGCCCTATTATGGTGCTTCCCGGATTCGTGCCTCTGTTTTTCTCCGGCGGTCCCGTCGGCGTAGTGGCAAACAAAAAAGGCGGCGTCAAGGCGGTTATCGTCTGCTGTATACTGCTTGGTATGATCCAGAGCTTCGGTTCCGTCTGGACCATGAAACTGATGCAGTATCCGCAGGGAGTGGGCTGGTCAGGCATGTTTGACTTTACGACCGTATGGGCGGTGATCTCACAGATCATGAACTGGATAGGAAAATTTTTTGTAGCATAAAGAAATAGATAGGTGATTGCGAAACTCTGTTTTCTTCTGTATTGCTTGTATAAAATTTAGCTATCCAACGCAGGCACGCTTTCGCTGCGGCTCGACCGTAGCGGCAGTAAGCTCATGTAAAATTAAAAATTTCACATTCGCTAACTGCCGACGGTCTCTCAGCGCCTGCTTGTGGATAGGTAAATTTTATACTATAAAATAACAGAATCCACGCGTTTCGCAAACTCCTAAAAGAAATAGAAGAGAAATAAAAAGAAATAGAAATAAAAGGAGAGAAAAATGAAAGATCAGGTCAATGTGTTATTTGTATGCGGCTATGGACTGGGCAGCAGCGCGATGGCGGAGATGCTCGTGAAAAAAGGTTTGGTGGCGGAAGGCGTAAATGCGGAGGTAAAACATACTGCCGTAGGCGAACTGAATTCCCTGAAAGAATGGGCCGATGTAGTGGCGATTTCCAAAAAGCTGGCGGAAGGTTTGACCTTTGATGAAAACACACATCTGGTGGAAGTGGTCAATATCATGGACGGAGCAGGCATTGCAAAGCAGATCGCAGCAATTGTAGATGAATTCTATCCTGCCGCCAGAAAATAGGAGGACATATGAAAGCAATTATTGTATTTTACGATTCCTTAAATCGAAGATACTTACCTCCATATAATCCGCAGTGCGATACGATAGCGCCCAATTTTTGCAGGCTGGCTGAAAAGAGTACCATGTTTGACAACAGTTATGTGGGAAGCATGCCTTGTATGCCCGCCAGAAGAGAACTGCATACAGGAAGATACAATTTTCTTCACAGAGAGTGGGGACCGTTGGAACCTTTCGACGATTCCATGCCGGAGATTTTGAAGGAAAACGGCGTATATACGCATCTGATCAGTGACCATCTGCACTATTGGGAAGACGGCGGTGCAGATTATCACAACAGATATTCTTCCTGGGAGTGTGTCAGAGGACAGGAAGGGGATCACTGGAAAGGTGAGGTGGAGAGACCGCAGATCCCTCCGGTGGTCATGGTTCCGCAGAAACAGACCGGAGTCGGTGAATCGGGACTTTGGCGCTATGACTGGATCAATCGAAAATATATAACGGAAAAAAAGGATTTCCCGCAGACGAAATGTTTTGACCTCGGCTGTGAATTTATTGAGAAGAATAAGGACGCTGACAACTGGCTGCTTCATCTGGAGACTTTTGATCCCCATGAACCGTTTTATGTTCCGCAGGAATATCTGGATAAGTATCCGGAAGAATATGACGGAAAACATTTCGACTGGCCGAGAGGACCGCTTGAACAAAGCGACGGTGAAGTGGCGCACTGCCGCAGACAGTATAAGGCTCTAGTCTCCATGTGCGACGACAGTCTTGGACGTATTCTGGATCTGATGGATCGGTACGATATGTGGAAAGATACGATGCTGATCGTGGGAACGGACCATGGATTTATGCTGGCGGAACACGAATACTGGGGGAAAAACCAGATGCCGTATTACAACGAAAATGCAAATACTCCGTTGTTCATATGGGATCCAAGAAGTAAAGCGGCAGGAGAAAGGAGAAGTTCTCTGGTGCAGATGATCGACTGGGCGCCGACGATTTTAAGCTATTTCGGTTTGGAGATTCCGCGGGACATGCAGGGAAAAGACCTGAAAGAGACGATACGGAATGACGAACCGGTGCGGGAGTACGGTCTCTACGGCGTGTTCAGCGGCCATGTGAATATCACGGACGGCAAGGTGACTTACATGCGTGCGCCGCTTCCGGAAAAAGCGGATGAAATCTATAATTATACGCTGATGCCCCTTCATATGAACAAACGTTTTACAGTGAAAGAGATGCAGACGGCAATTCTGGAAGAGCCTTTTTCTTTCACAAAAAACTGTAAAGTGTTGAAGATCAAAGGAAAAGACAAGTATAAGGTCGGGCGCTTTGGGACAAGACTTTACGACGTGGAGAAAGATCCGAAACAGCTGCATCCTCTTGCGGATAAAGAGCTGGAGGAACGTATGATACAGGCGCTTGTCCGGGAAATGGAAAAGAATGATGCGCCGGCTGAACAGTATGAGCGTTTGGGATTAAAAAGAGAATGATAAGGGTATGAATATGATTATAGAAGAGAGAAATATAAAGCTGCAGGTCCACGCGGAAAACTGGGAGGAAGCGCTGAGAATCTCGGGCGGTCTTCTGGTTGACAGCGGTTACATTGAAGAAAAATATGTGGAAATGACAATTGACACGGTAAAGGAAATGGGACCGTACATTGTGATCGGTCCGGGACTTGCGTTAGCACATTCCAGACCGGATAAAAGTGTGTTGAAAACGGGGATCAGCCTGATCACGCTGGATGAGGCTATCGATTTCGGCAGTGAACTGGGACCGGTGCAGGCAGTCATAACATTGGCGGCAAAAGATTCAAACACCCATATCGACAAACTGCAGGTGATAGCAGGCGTTTTGGGCGATGAAGAAAACATGGGGAAAGTGTGCAGAGAAAAAAATGCCGCTGTGGTGGCGGAGATGTTCAACACCTATAAGGAGTAGCACGTCTTTTTGATTTCTGACAAAAAATTCCATATAAAACAAAAAATGAGTGTAGTGAATTTCGATTCCTGACGCATACTAAAAAGGACACCGCAGTGAAAACTGTTGTGTCCTTTTTTCAAACAAAAGACAGCTTGCGATACGCCGGCTGTTATTTAAATGTATAAAGAGGTGAGGAGCGAAGCGGTATGAAGAGGGTTGTCAGAAATTTATATAGAGGAATTTTCATTTTTGCTGTGGCAGGGCTGCTTGCCGGCGGTTGGTATACCTGTTACAATTCTGTGCCTTCTCAGGTGCGGTTAGCCACGCAGAAAGCGCAGCGGATGGAGTTTCGCGTGCCGGCTGTGGCCAGTATTGAGACACTGCAGGGGAAGATGGAGACCGGTCTCTACCGTCCGGTGACTATGGTGACCGGTCCGGCGGAGGCAGTCTATCAGATGGATGTAAAGCTCTTGGGGCTGATACCTTTAAAGAGCGTACAGATTCAGGTGATGAGCGAAAGAAACGTTTCCGCAGCCGGTTTTCCCGTGGGGATTTTTCTGAAGACAAAAGGAGTTATGGTCGTTGGCGTCGGCAGTTTCAACGATCAGACCGGGGCAGTGCGGGAGCCGTCTAAAGGCCGTCTGGCGGAGGGCGATTATATCCTGAAGTACAACGATGTGGAAATTACCGGAAAAAAGCAGTTTATGAGTCTGCTTGCGGAAAATCAGGGGACGGAAGTGGTGCTTGGCATTGAGCGTGACGGCGTGTACTTAGAAGAGCGGGTGACGCCCGCATTCAATCAGAGCGGGGAGTGTAAGATGGGAATCTGGATCAGAGATAACGCTCAGGGGGTAGGTACCCTAACGTTTGTGGATGAAGAGGGCAATTTTGGCGCGTTGGGACACGGTATTACGGATGCGGACACCGGAGAATTGATGGAGCTTGGACGGGGTTCCCTCTATGGCACGAGGATCGTGGCAGTGCGAAAAGGGACGGACGGCGTGCCGGGGGAACTGACCGGTATGATCGAGTATGATGATACGAACGTAATAGGCGAGATCACGAAAAATACGCCTTACGGCATATTCGGGCGTCTTGATATGGAGAAGGCGAAAGAAAGCGGAATCGAGTTTGTTGCTCAGGAAATTGGTTTTAAACAGGATATCCGTTTGGGTGCGGCAACGATGATTTCCACCATAAATGATGAAATGCAGGAATATGATATAGAGATCACGGCCATCCATATGGGGAATGACGGCGGGAAAAAGGGACTTGAGCTGATAGTGACGGATGAGGAACTGATAAACCTGACCGGCGGCATCGTGCAGGGGATGAGCGGAAGTCCTATCATGCAGGATGGAAAAGTGGTGGGAGCGGTGACCCATGTGCTGGTGAATGCACCGGAGAAAGGGTATGGGATATTTATTGAGGAGATGCTGGTAGAATAGGAAAAATCTTCGCGTCTGTTGAGTCAAAGATGATTTTATACTTGCCTGTGCACAGCAGGCAGGTGTAAAATTGTGTAGGAATGACAGATGTCAGGAGGATAAGAAGTGAATATAAAGAAATGGTGGGCAGAACGCTTTACGGAAGTACATATGGAGAAACTTGCAAAGATTTTGCTGGCGGTACTTATTATGGTATCTTCTGTTTTTATTTTGGCCGGTAAAGTTCCGGAGAGCGAGTATGTGCAGGAGACGCTGCAGAGTCTGGAGGAGAGCAAAACAACTGTCATGGAATTTTCCGGTGCAACAATAGCCGTTTCTCTGGCAATCACGGCGCTTCCGGATGATTTTGGCAGTCCGTTAGCCAATACGCTCGCAGATATGAATAAATATTTTGTCTTTATTTTTGCGGTTCTGTATGTGGAGAAGCTGATCGTTGTGGAGGGGATCAAGCTGTCCTTTGTGTATATCATACCCTTTGCCTGCGGATTCTATATTCTGGCTGTGCTGTCAGAGAAAGAGGTCTTCAAGACGCTGGCTGTAAAACTGATGATCTTAGGTCTCGCGGTGGTACTGGTCGTACCGTTTAGTACGCATTTTACGGAAAAAGTGTGTGAAAATTATCTGACGTATGTAGATGAGACGATAGCGGAGGCAGACGCCGGAGCAAAAAAGGTCAATGATGTTGTAGCTTCCGGGGAAGAGGGGAGCACATTTTTTGAGAAACTGACCGATGCTTTTAAGAGTGCGGTGCAGGGAATATCAGATCTGCTTGCGTACTTTGAAAATGTCTTAAAGAAATGTGTGAATTCCATTGCAATTATGATCGTGACAACATTTGTTCTGCCGATGATTGTTCTGTTGTTGTTCCGGTGGCTCTTAAAGGAACTATTCAGTTTGAGCCTGCAGGCTCCCCGGGTGGAAATCGTTTTGCCTGTTCGGCAGGACGATGCAAAGGCATTGGCAACGAATCCTAAGAAAGCAGAGGAAAAGCGATGAAAAGAAAATTATTGAATATTAGCTGCGGCGTTTTGCTTTTCCTGATTATCGGCGTTTTGATCTGGGGCAGGAATCATCAGGTTTCCGTCTTTCATGAAACTTACGACGACGGGGTGGAACAGATCGATTTAAACACCATCTATCTGGAAGACAGCGGCGTGGAAGTCAATTTTTCCGAGGTACTTCTGGGAAAACAGGAAGAAACGAGGAAGCTTATTGTAAGCACGCAGGAGGCGACGGTTTCCACCGAACTTTCGGACAGACTGATCCAAAAACTGGATTTTGATTTTTTGAAAAAGACACAGAAAGTCAGCTATGCGGGAAAAGGCTATTTTGTTGTGGATCTTGACAGTCTGACAGAGGACGATATCATGGAGGATCGGGAAAAAAGGATCGTTACCGTTAAAATCGGACACGCATATCTCCAGGCGATAGAGATAGATCCTGACAAAATAATTGTGGATGAAGTAAAGGAAGGGCTTTTGGCCAGAGGGGATATTGAACTGACGGTAAAAGATTTAAAGGCCATCGAAAAGGAATTGAGAAGCCGGCTGGAGACGAAGTTCAATACGGCGCAAAACGGACAGGAAGCGGACGATCTTGCGCTGAAAATGGTCAGGGAAGTTTATGAGCCGGTTGTAAAGGCTATTGACCAAAGATACAGCGTTGTGGTGGAATTTGAGTGATAAGCAGTCATGCAGGTCTTCTTTACTTCCATTTATTCCGATAATCCCTGGGGCTTATTCCTTCCGCCTGTTTAAAGATTCTGGAAAAGTAGTACAGCGGAGCAATGCCGCAGTGTTCACCGACTTCCTCCACGGAGAGGGCGGAGAAGCGAAGCAGTTCCTTGGCGTGGGAAATGCGCACCTGCAGCAGATAGTCGCCGGTTGTGATCCCGTATTCGTTTTTGAACAGGCGGGCCAGATAGTATTTGTTGATGTAAAATTTTTCGGACAATCTGTCGAGGGTAATCTTTTCCGCCATGTGGTTTTCCAGATATTCTTTTATTTCAAGCAGGGGTTTGGCGCCTTTTGGGCTGTTTCCGGTCTCGGGATGCCAGCTCTGTTCCATCAGAAGGCAGCACAGAGCTGCTAATTGTTCATTGATCCTCATATCTTTTATATAGTCGTCGGAAACTGCCAGTTTCGCAGTCTTTTCCAAACAACCGAGAAATCCGGTAAGATCTTTCGGATAAAAAACGGTTTTTCCGCCCCGCTCCAGATATTTCTTGTAGACGCCGGCGGCGGTGGGGCCGTAAAAATGAATAAAGCGGATCGTCCAAAGATCTGCGGAACTCTCATGATAATATTCGTTCATACAGTTGACAAAGGCACAGCCGCCGGCGGAGAGAGTATGGTTTTCGCCGAGACAGGAGATAGTTCCGCTGCCGGAGAGTACGATCATAAAAAGATAGGAAGCGAGGCCGGGATGGGAATTTTTGTGGGGACGCTTTGCCTGCACCTGTCCGATCTCCTGCAGGTGATACAGATTTTCTCTGGCAAATTCCGACGGTGTGTACAGGATTCTGTCGGAACTGACGTATTCGCCCTGATAACTGGAGTTTTTCATGCGGATCACCTCATGGAAGCAGAAAATTTGTAGTGATATGTGCATTATATACAAAAAGTCAATATAATGCAAGTTTAAGGCAATGATTTGTATTATATTGCGGATAATAAAGAGATATAGTGTTTTTTATAAATGCAAAAGAAGGTTTGAAACGGAGGAGACAATGAAGAAAAGAGCTTTTATAACAGGGGTCACAGGACAGGACGGTTCCTATCTTGCAGAGTTTTTGCTGGAGAAAGGGTATGAGGTGTACGGCATGATACGCCGTTCTTCTGTGGATTACAGAGAGCGCATTGCCCATCTGGAGGGTAGGGAGCATTTTCACTTAAAATACGGGGATCTGGGAGATTCCCTCAGTCTCGTGAAGCTGATCGGGGAGATAAGACCGGACGAAATCTATAATCTGGCGGCCCAGAGCCATGTGCAGGTGTCCTTTGACGTGCCGGAATATACGGCGGATGTGGTGGCCGTGGGCGTGCTCAGGGTGTTGGAGGCAGTTAGGGTCTGCGGCCTTGAAAAAACATGTAAGATCTATCAGGCTTCCACTTCGGAGCTGTTCGGAAAAGTGGAGGAAGTGCCGCAGAAAGAAACGACCCCTTTTCATCCCTATTCGCCCTACGCGGTGGCGAAGCAGTACGGTTTCTGGATCGTGAAGGAGTACAGAGAGGCCTACGGGATGTTCTGCTGTTCAGGCATTTTGTTCAACCACGAATCGGAGCGAAGGGGGGAAACTTTTGTTACCAGAAAGATCACACTGGCGGCGGCCCGTATTGCCGGAGGAAAACAGGACAAGCTCTACCTCGGCAATCTCTCATCTCTTCGGGACTGGGGATATGCGAAGGACTATGTGGAATGTATGTGGCTGATCTTACAGCAGGAGGAACCGGATGATTTTGTGATAGCCACCGGGGAGCAGCATTCCGTGAGAGAATTTGCGACATTGGCCTTCCATTATGCCGGTATCGACCTGATATGGCAGGGAGAAGGTATGGAGGAGAAAGGAATCGACCAAAAGACAGGAAGGGTATTGGTGGAGGTATCGCCGGATTTCTACCGTCCCACGGATGTGGTGGATCTTTGGGGCGATCCGACCAAAGCGAAGACAAAGTTAGGCTGGAATCCGACGGCTACAAGCTTCGAGAAGCTGGTGGAGCTTATGGTAAATCATGATCTGGAAAAGGAGCGGTAACATATAATGGAAAAGCATGCAAAAATATATGTGGCGGGTCACAGAGGCATGGTGGGCAGCGCCATAGTCAGGGAGCTCGAGAGACAGGGATACACGAATATCATCACAAGAAATCATGCTGAATTGGATCTTTGCAGACAGAGCGAGGTGGAGGATTTTTTCGCGAAAGAAAAGCCTGAATATGTTTTTTTGGCGGCGGCAAAGGTAGGCGGCATTGTAGCCAACAACGAGGCGCCGGCGGATTTTATGTGGGTAAATATGACCCTTGAGATGAATGTGATCCATGCGGCATGGCAAAACGGCTGCAAAAAGCTGGAATTTTTGGGATCCTCCTGCATCTATCCGAAATTTGCGAAGCAGCCCATGACGGAGAGTTGTCTGCTCACATCCTCTTTGGAGGAGACTAACGAGGCATACGCGTTAGCCAAGATATCGGGTTTAAAGTATTGTTCCTACTTGAACAGACAATACGGGACGGACTATATCTCGGTGATGCCCACCAACCTGTACGGGCCGGGAGACAACTATCATCCCACCCACAGCCATGTGCTGCCGGCGCTGTTACGTCGTTTCCATGAGGCAAAAGAAGGGGGCTTAAAGTCTGTCACCTGCTGGGGCGACGGGTCTCCGCTGCGGGAATTCCTCTATGTGGACGATCTGGCGAACCTGTGCGTTTTTCTGATGAATCATTACAGCGGGGATGAGACCGTGAATGCAGGGACGGGGAAGGAACTGACCATAAAGGAACTGACGGAGCTTGTGGCGAAAGTGGTGGGCTATGAGGGGGAGATCCTGTGGGATACTTCCAAACCTAACGGAACGCCGAGAAAGCTTTTGGATGTCAGCAAAGCAAGGAATCTTGGCTGGGAGTACCGGACGGAGCTGGAGGAAGGCATCCGCTTGAGCTACGAGGACTTTCTTCACAGTCCGATGCGGGCGGAAAGGTAAGGGAGAAAGATGAATATTATTTTACTGTCGGGCGGTTCGGGGAAAAGGCTGTGGCCTTTGTCCAACGATATCCGGTCAAAACAGTTTATCAAAATTTTTAAAAAGCAGGACGGCACTTACGAATCTATGCTGCAGCGGGTTTACCGCCAGATTAGGGAGGTGGATGTGGATGCGAAGGTGACTGTGGCCACAAGCAGGGCGCAGATTTCCGCGATCCACAACCAGCTTGGAGAGGAAGTTTGTATTTCACCGGAACCCTGCAGACGGGACACCTTTCCGGCGATGGCGCTGGCGGCGGCCCACCTGACAGATATACAGGGGATAGACCCGGAGGAGAGCGTGGTGGTCTGCCCGGTGGATCCCTATGTGGAAAAAGACTATTTTGAGGCTTTGAAAGAACTCTTTTGTCAGGCCAGGAAAGGGGAGGCCAATCTGGTGCTGCTTGGTATGGCGCCTACTTATCCCAGTGAAAAATACGGTTATATCATACCGGAAAAAGAGGGGAGGATCAGTTTTGTAAAAACCTTTAAAGAGAAGCCTGGGACGGAGAAAGCAAAAGAGTATATTGCGCAGGGTGCGCTCTGGAACGGTGGTATTTTTGCCTGTAAACTGAAGTACCTTTTGCAAAAAGCTCATGAGCTGATGGAATTTAAGGATTATGAGGATCTCTATGAAAAGTATGAGACTGTGACAAAGATTTCTTTCGACTATGCGGTGGCGGAAAAAGAGCCCCGGATCCAAGTGATGCGCTTTGCGGGGGAGTGGAAGGATATCGGGACATGGAACACCATGACGGAGGCTATGGAGGAGGCCGTCGTTGGAAAAGGTATGATGGCGGAAACTTGTGAGGGCGTCCATATTGTCAACGAGATGGATGTGCCGGTCCTCGCAATGGGCCTGCGGGATGTGGTGATATCCGCTTCTCCGGAGGGGATTCTTGTGGCGGATAAAGAGCAGAGTTCCTACATGAAGCCCTATGTGGACAGGATAGACCAGCAGATCATGTTTGCGGAGAAAAGCTGGGGGAGCTATCGGGTTTTAGATGTGGAAAAGGGCAGCATGACCATTAAAGTCACGCTGCATGCGGGCAGTTCCATGAATTACCATTCTCACAAAAACAGGGATGAGATCTGGACGGTGATCGAGGGAGCCGGAAGGACGATCGTGGACGGCATGGAACAGAACATAAAAGCCGGAGATGTGATCACCATGAGCGCGGGATGCAGGCATACCGTGATCGCGGAGACGCAGCTTAAACTGATCGAGGTGCAGATCGGAGAGGCAATCTCGGTACAGGATAAAGAGAAACATGTATTGGAGTAGAGAATGAACAGACCGTTTATCTGTAAACCATATGGAAAAGATTATCTCTGGGGAGGCGGCAGGCTGCGGGAAGAATTTGCAAAAAATGATTTGAATGTGGAAGAAGTTTCCCCTCTGGCGGAAAGCTGGGAATGCTCCACCCATCCGGAGGGACCCTCCGGGGCGGCAAACGGGGAATACGCAGGTATGGAGCTGTCTGATATTTTGAGAAAGCATCCGGAATATTTAGGGAGTCACGCGGCAAAGACAGGGGGCAGCGGCGAGAACGGGCAGCTTCCTGTTTTAGTGAAATTGCTGGATGCAAAGCAGGCGCTTTCCGTGCAGGTTCATCCCGACGATGATTACGCCAAGGAATTTGAAAACGGACAGTCCGGCAAGAGCGAACTCTGGTATATTCTGGATGCGGCGAAGGGAAGCGGCATCGTGTACGGACTGCGCCGAAGCGCGGAGAAAGAAACGCTGCGAAAAGCCGCAGAGGACGGCACGTTGGAGAAATATCTGCAGAAAGTGCCGGTAAAAAAAGATCAGGTATTTTTTGTGAAGGCCGGTACGATCCATGCGGTGGGCGCAGGGTGTCTGATCGCAGAAATACAGGAGAACTCCAACCTGACATATCGGCTGTACGATTATGACAGAATCGATAAAGACGGACGAAGGAGGCCGCTGCACATCGAAAAGGCGCTGGATGCGGCGGATCTGACTGTGGAGAAAGAGCCGAGACAGCCTCTGAGAGTGCTGCGCTACACGCCGGGGTGCGCCAGAGAGTTGTTGGGGCGCTGCCGCCATTTTGAGGTATACCGCATGTTGGTGAACACGGAGAGAAAACAGAACGTGGAATTTAAGTCGGACGAACTGAGTTTTCGGGTGCTTCTGTGCATTGACGGATGCGGGATGCTGTTTTTTGAGGACACTATGCTGGAAGTATATAAGGGCGACTGTGTGTTTGTGCCGGCGGATTCCGTTCCGATCCGCATCCACGGGAAAATGCAGTTTTTGGATGTGCGGTGCTGAGAAATAGGACAAAATTCCCTTTTGGAATGCCGAAGTTGACAAAAGGAAACCGCAAATTGGTGGTCTGCGGAGCAGTTTTTGGGTAAGATAGCTGTCAGAAACGGACAGGAGAGTCCGAAAAAAGGAGGAAACCGTATGACACTTGGAGAAAAACTGAAAGCATTGCTCAGGGAGAAGGATATGACTCAGGAGGAGCTGGCGGAACAGCTTGACGTGTCCAGACAGGCCGTGGGTAAGTGGGTCAACGACAGGGGAATCCCCGAAGTAAATAAGCTGATACAGATCAGCAATATGTTCGGTGTATCTCTGGATTACCTATTAAAGGAAAACAGAGGGACAAGAGAAGCCTCGGAGAGCGGTTATTACGTCAGCGGGGAGATGTTGGAGGGCTATCTGGCTTACCACAGGCAGAACAGAAAACGGATCATAGGGGGAATATGCCTTTTGATGACGGCGAATATTTTTGACGAGATCGGGCGCCCCGGAAACAGCGTGGTGATGGAGGGGCTGTACTGGATCGTGACGCTGGCCGGGATCGGGCTTTTGATCTGGCAGTGTTTTCAGGTGAAAAAATATCGGGAGATCAAAAGGGAAAAACTGATCTTTGACAGTAAAATTTACGGGGAATTTAAGATCAGACGGGAAAAAGAGCGGAAGAGATGCGGGGTCATGGCAATCCTCGGTACGATGATCCTCGTGGCGGGAACGGAGTGTCTGGATTTTGTTACATATCGTATAAACCGCGGGAACTTCGGCGGTTCGGCGGGGGTTTTGCAGTGGATTTCGGATGCGGTGGGTCTTGCTCTTATATTGTGGGCCGCCATGTCTGTTGTGGCGGAAAACAGGATCGTGAAAAATACTGAGGAGACGTCAAAAAGCGGAGAAAAAAGATTTGGTTGGCTCTATCTGGCGGCTCCGGCGACAGCCCTTGCGGTGCTTGTGGGATTCGTCTCCCATATTTGGAGTCCCATGGCGCCGATCATCGTACTGCTGTGTGCGCTGCTTATTACAGTCTGCAAATTGCTCGCAGAAAGGGGGGAGTCAAAATGAAACAGAGAAATAACAGGAATTCAGTGAGGATGGCCGTCATGGCATTTAGTATTGCGGCGGGGATGTTGTTGTCCGGCTGCGGTCTGACCGGAGAGGAGGGCTATACCAGAGAGGAACTGGAAAATCTGGCGAGGATCGAAATCTATGAGGCGGAGAGCGGGACGCTCCTTAAAACGATCGAGGATGGGGAAACGCTGTACCGGTATCTTCAGTCCTGCGGCGAACATACGGATCTTGTTTTCGAGGCGGAGCAGAGAGAGGCTATGGAGAGCGCGGCAGAATCTTACCGGTTTGCGGTCTATAGGTATCCGGCGTCGAAATTCGGGGATAAAGAACCCGAAAAAATTTATACCACCATGCTCTATCAGGATACCGGTATCGCAAAACTGGTGGCGGAGGAGGGGAGCGTAAAAGTATCCCTGCCCGAGGAGTGGGTCACGTTCTACTATGAAATGTCGGAGGAGGAACAGGCCTTTTATGAGTCCATTCTTCCTAAAACAGACACTTGACAATTGCGGAGGGATTGATACAATAAAAATGGAGTTTGATTCCAAATACAGTTTAGAACGGAGGGAAAAGCATGAGAAAAAAACTTTGGAAGAGAAGTATGGCTGTTGTTGTGATGCTCATGGGATTATCTACGGGGCTTGTGGTGAATGCCGAGGGCAGTTACACGGTAAAAGAGGGTGATTACCTGAAAAAGATCGCGAAGTCCGTGTACGGGGATTCCGCACGGTGGGAGGATATTTACGAGGCGAATAAGGCCACTGTGAAAAATCCGGCTATTCTTTATAAAGGACAGACGTTGATCCTTCCCGATATCGATCCGGCGCCGTCTGTGGAAACAGAAGAAACAGAAACGCAGACAGAAGTGCAGACAGAGACACAAACAGAGGCACAGACAGAGACACAAGATACCTCAATGACGTTGGAACAGTGGGTCATTTCAGAGGAAGGCGCGGAACTGCAAAGTGTTATGAACGAGCTCACCGTGGAGCTGATGGGGTTATCCTTTGAACTGAAGGCGGACGGAAGCAAGCTTGCTTTTGTCTATCATTTTATTCCGGAGATCTGGGGAGAAACCACCGGAGAGGAGATGATGGCTTCTCTTTCTGATGAAGATTTTAAGGATATGATAGGAACAATGAGTGAACTGGTGGAAGGATTGCGTCAGGAGTTTCAGACATCTTACGGCATAAAGCTGGACGGGATCCGCTATGTATATGTCGCATCGGACGGCGTGCCTTTCTACACCTTTGATTTTTAAGGATGCTCAGATGTGAAGAAAGTACAACGATATTATGATGCATAATAAAAAGCTGGTGACATCAGCGCTGTTTGTGACAACGGCGCTGATGTTATCCTATATTGAATCGCTCTTCCCGTTCTTTTTTGGCGTGCCGGGCATGAAGCTTGGGCTTGCCAATCTGGCCGTGGTCATTGCGCTCTATTTTTACGGCTGGCGGGAGGCGCTTACGGTAAATGCCCTCCGGATATTACTGGCGGGCATTTTGTTTGGAAATTTATTTTCTGTCATATTCAGTTTTTGCGGAGCTCTTGTCAGCTTTTTCTCTATGGTGTTTGTGAAAAGACGGGGTTTTTCTCTGTATGGGGTCAGCATGGTCGGCGGTGTGGCACATAACATGGGCCAGCTTTTGGCGGCGGCTTTCATTGTGAAGACGTTCAGAGTGGGCTATTACGCACCCGTTCTTTTGGCGGCAGGACTGGTCACAGGGCTGTTAAACGGGATTCTGGGGCGAGAATTATTGAGGCGTTTGCCAAAAAATTGACAGGCTATTGCTTTTTTTGTCTGTACTTAGTATAATAAACTATACAGGAGTCTGAAAACAGGGGGTCTGTACATACATTTTTAAGAGGAAGGTGGGTATTTAAAGAATGGGGAATAGGGGAACAAGTCAGTCTGCAAGATTGAAAAGACTGGCAATACAGGGGTGTGTTGCTGTTGTGCTGGGGGCAGTTTTACTGATTGGATTTTTTGTGTGCAATAAGGCGACATCCCGCATGAATGTGACGCAGATCAATACGACTGCGGCGCTGAACCAGTACAGGATCGGTTCAAAAACTCTGACATCTGAAGTGAGATCTTATGCGGTCACCGGTGACATAAAATATTACAACGGTTATATGAGAGAGTTGAACGAGGAAAAGAATAGAGACAAAGCTATCGCTACTTTGGAAGAGTGTGATCTTACAGACGGAGAATGGGCGGATCTAGAGAGAATTGCTTCCATGTCAAACAATCTTGTTCCGCTGGAAGAGGCGGCGATGGAGAGTGTGAAAAACGGGGATCTGGAGGCTGCGCAGGCTGCCGTGTTCAGTGTGGAATATGCAGATACGGTGGAAAAGATCAACAGCGTGACGGATGAAACGATCGAGAGCATTTTGGCAAGGAAAGATGCGGAACTGAAAAAGCTGAGAATTCTTCAAGGAGTCATGGAAGTTGTTTTCGGAATTTCTTTTGTTTACGTGATCCTGCAGATGTTCTTAACGATCAAATTTGCCTTTTTGGAACTGCTGCGGCCGATCCAGAAAGTATCAAGCCAAATGGAGGTTGTTGCGGAGGGTAATTTCCATGAAGAGCTGGATCTCGAGGAGAACGACAGCGAGGTCGGCAAAATGGTGAAAGCCGTTTCCTTTATGAAAAAGAATCTGCTCGGTATGGTTGCGGAAGTTACCGGCGTTTTAGAGCAGATGGGAAACGGAAATTATAATATCCGACTAGAGCAGGAGTATGTGGGAGAATTTGTAGCTATCAAGGATTCCTTAATAAAGATCGGGGAGCAGATGCGCAAGACGCTTCTGACGATACGCAATGCATCCGGAGAGATCAGCAGCGGTACAGAGCAGCTTGCTTTTGCAGCGGAAGATCTGGCGAAGGGATGTACCGATCAGGCTATGCAGGTTACGGATCTGATGACGGTTATCGGATCGATGACCGAGAGCATGGAAGAGAATGTGAGAGCGGCGGAGGAATCTGCGGCCATTTCGGCGGACGCCAGCACAACTCTGGAGAAGGGGAACAGAAAGATGCAGGAGTTAAAGGACGCTATCGAAGAGATCAGCGTATGCTCCGAACAGATCGGAACCATCATCGGAACCATCGAGGATATTGCATCCCAGACCAACCTGTTGTCCTTGAATGCTGCAATTGAGGCGGCCAGAGCCGGTGAGGCAGGAAAGGGATTTGCAGTAGTAGCGGAACAGGTGAAGAACCTTGCCAATGAGTCTGCAAAGGCTGCCGGAAGGACAACGGAATTGATTGAGACGACGGTTACGGCAATGAATAAGGGAATTGCCATCGCGGACGAGACTTCCGAGAATATGAAAGAGGTTATGGAGAGCACCACGGTTGCGACGCAAAAGATCAGTCAGATCGTGAAGATGTTAGAGCGGGATGTGGAGAAGATGCATAATGTCAATGAAAGCATTGAACAGGTATCCTCCGTTGTGGATAACAATTCCGCTACTTCTGAGGAAACAGCCGCGGTCAGCGAGTCTCAGAAGAATCAGGTCGATGCTATGGTAGAGATCATGAATAAATTTGTAATCTGAGTGTGAACATCGATCCGAAGTTCACTGCACAGCGAGCCAAAGCCATGAGAGCATGACTTTGGCTTGTTGACTGTGATGGTCGGTGTGCGGAGGCAGGGGAGTTTTCAGAAAGGCTGAATGATATATGTATGCATATTTTAAAGGGAAAATAGCGGCGAAAGAGTTTGATCTCGCGGTTTTGGAGGTAAACGGCATAGGCTACAATATACGGATATCCGCCGATACGTCGTCACTTCTGCCGGCCGTGGGAGAAGAGGTAAAACTTTATACTTATACGTCAGTGAGGGAGGATGCGATAGCGCTGTACGGCTTTCTGACAAAGGATGATCTGGATATGTTTAAATTGCTGATCGGCGTAAATGGAATCGGACCTAAGGGCGGGCAAAGCATTTTATCGGTGATGACTCCGGACGATCTGCGGTTCGCTATTGTTTCGGGGGATGCAAAGATGATCGCGAAGGCTCCCGGTATCGGTGCGAAGACGGCACAGCGTATCATACTGGATATGAAGGATAAGGTATCGCTCGAGGATACATTGCACAGCGCCGGGGAGGAAACGAGAATGGAGTCCTCTGCTTCCGACAGTGTGCGGGAGGCAGTGGAAGCGCTGACAGCCCTTGGGTACGGCATGACAGAGGCGGCCCGCGCAGTGAAAGAGGTAAAGGATGCGGAGCAGATGACGGTGGAAGAGATCTTGAAGGCCTCCTTAAAGTATCTCCTGTGAGACTGCAGGTGCGGTATATGCGATACTGCGGCAGAGGGAAGACGGCAGAAAGGACAACAGCATTTTGGGGAGAGAAATGGCGAGAACGATAGAAACGAATTTTACGGAAGAAGACGGAAAGATAGAGGGGACGCTGCGTCCTCAGTCTTTGGATGATTACGTCGGTCAGGAGAAGATCAAGGAGAATCTCAAAGTTTATATTCAGGCGGCAAAGGGAAGAAACGACGCTTTAGATCATGTGCTTTTGTACGGACCGCCGGGGCTCGGAAAGACGACGTTGGCCGGTGTGATCGCCAATGAGATGGGCGTGCATATGAAGGTCACATCAGGTCCGGCCATTGAAAAGCCGGGGGATATGGCAGCTATTTTAAATAACTTGTCGGAGGGGGATCTGCTGTTTGTGGATGAGATCCACAGACTGAACAGGCAGGTGGAGGAAGTGCTTTATCCGGCTATGGAGGATTACGTGATTGATATTATGATCGGCAAGGGGCCCACCGCCCGTTCCATTCGTTTGGATCTGCCGAAATTTACGTTGGTGGGTGCAACTACAAGAGCCGGGCTTTTGACGGCGCCTTTGCGGGATCGTTTCGGGGTGATCCACAGACTGGAGTTTTATTCTGTGGAGGAGCTGACAAAGGTGATCCTGCATTCCGCTGAGATACTGAAAGTGGAGACGGAGCTTGCCGGAGCGGGAGAGATCGCTAAGCGCAGCAGGGGGACGCCCAGAATTGCCAATCGAATCTTGAAGCGGGTCAGGGATTTCGCACAGGTGAAATACGACGGGGTAATCACGGAGAAAGTGGCAAAAACAGCTCTCGACCTGATGGACGTGGACAAACTGGGGCTTGATCACATCGACAGGAATATGCTGCTCACTATGATAGAGAAATTTGGCGGCGGTCCGGTGGGACTTGAAACGTTGGCCGCCGCAATCGGGGAGGACTCCGGCACCATCGAGGAAGTCTATGAACCGTATCTGATCAAAAACGGGTTGATCAACCGTACGCCGAGAGGACGGGTTGTGACAGAACTTGGGTATTCCCATTTTGGGCTTGCAATGATCTTATAGAAATGCTACAATAACTATATTATTTTGTGCTTTACGGATGAGGGAAACGGCATGGATTCCAGAGTGGATGCTGAGGTTTTAATCGGTGGAAAAGTCTATACGCTGAGCGGATATGAGAGCGAAGAGTATTTTCAGAAAGTAGCGAGTTACATCAATAATAAAATGGCGGAGTGCGGGAAGGTGGACAGCTTTAGAAAGCTGCCCATGGACATGCAGAACGTTTTGGTGCAGATAAATATTGCCGACGATTACTTTAAGGCCAAAAAGCAGATAACCATTCTGGAAGAAGAGATGAAAGCGAAAGAAAAGGAACTGTACGATCTGAAGCATGAGCTGATCTCCCATCAGATCAAGCTGGAGAATTCCGAAAAGAACGTGCGTAATCTCAATACGGAACTACAGGAGAACGCAAAAAAAATTGTGCGGCTGGAGACCGAATTAAAAGGGAAAAGCGGAAAAAACGAGTAGGGGATGGCTCTCCTGCTCTTTTCTTTTCCGGAAGGTAAGAGAAAGGAAGGCATCGCGGATTCAGTCCGCGCATGCAGGGATATTTGTATGACAAAACGGGTGGAACTGCTTGCACCCTGCGGCAGTTACGAGAGTTTTCAGGCAGCGGTGAATGCCGGGGCGGACGCGGTCTATCTGGGAGGCCGGCAGTTCGGGGCGAGAGCATATGCGGAAAATTTTTCGGAAGATGAGTTGATAAAAACAATCAGTCAGGCTCATTTTTTTGGCGTGAAAGTTTACCTGACGGTCAATACATTAGTAAAAGAGCGGGAGTTTTCGGGGCTCGCCGAAGCTTTGATGCCGTTGTATGAGGCGGGTTTAGACGGCGCTATCGTGCAGGATATGGGGGTGCTTTGCTTTTTGAAACGGAATTTTCCGGAACTGAAACTTCATGCCAGCACGCAGACGACGATCACGGGAGCATACGGAGCGGCTTATTTGAAAGAGCTGGGATGTGAACGCATCGTGCCTGCCAGAGAATTGTCCCTTGAGGAACTGCGGGAGATAAAGCGGCGGGTTTCCGTGGAGATAGAGGCATTTATCCACGGGGCAATGTGCTACTGTTATTCAGGGCAGTGTCTGATGAGCAGTATGATCGGCGGCAGGAGCGGCAACAGAGGGCGTTGTGCCGGTCCCTGCAGACTGCCGTACCGGACGGCGGGGAAAGAGGGGTATTTTCTGAGTTTGAAGGATATGAATACTCTGGAGCATATACCGGAACTGATTGAGGCAGGCATCGATTCTTTTAAGATCGAGGGGCGCATGAAAAGACCGGAATATGTGGCGGGGGCAGTTTCCGTCTACCGGAAATATATTGATAAATATTACAGGGAAAAGGAGAAAGGGCAGGAACCCCATTTTGCTTTCTCTGTGGAGGAAAAGGATAAGAAGCTGCTTTCCGGCCTTTATATCCGCAGCGAGACAGGAACCGGCTATTATAAAGAAAAGAACGGAAGAGATATGCTGACCCTGAAAAAACCGGGCTACAATGAGGCGGATCCGGAGCTTCTTGCAAAGTTTCGGGAAGATTACGTTCATGAACTGCCCAAAAAGGGAGTCCGATTTTTTGTGAGGTGCAAAGAGGGGGAGCCTCTTTACGGGGAAGTTCGGTTTGAGGGCGGAAATAAGGTGGAGACAAAAGAGGGGGAAGTCTGTCTGTCTCTGCGGGGAGATGTTGTGGAGAGAGCCAGCAGACGGGCGGTGAGCGGGGAGGAGATCAGAGCGCAGCTCATGAAAACCGGCGGGACGCCCTTTACGGTGGAAGAGTGTACGGTGGAGGCCGGGGAGGATATTTTTGTGCCCCTGCGCCGCATCAATGGGCTCAGGCGGGAACTTTTGCAGGAAGTATATGCTTATTACGGGGCAAGAGAACCGGGGGAAGTGGAAAACATTACCGAACCGGAAGAGACGGGAAGAGGAAAGACGGAGACAGAGTCGGGGAATACCCTCACTGTTATGGTGCAGACGAGGGAACAGTTTGAGGTTGTCTTTTCTGCGGCGAAAAAGGAATGTCTGGTGGCGGATGCGGATCTGTTATTGGAAGATCAGGAGATACTGGAGAGGCTTTCCGCGGGAAGGATCCGTTGGGGCATAAAATGTCCGGTGATTTTAAGACAGAGTGACGAAAAATTTCTGGAAAGACTGCGGAAGGTGATTGAAGAGAGGAAGCCTGATATTGTATACTGCGCCTCCGTGGACGGGGCTGCATGGTTAAAGAGCATTTCCTACAAAGGGCGGATCGCCGGGGAGGCGTCGCTCTATGCATGGAACGCGGAGGCAGCGGCCTTTTGGGGCGGGGAGCTTGACCGAGTCAGTATCCCTTTGGAACTGGATACAAAAGAAATCAGGGAGCTATGTGTTTCGGTGTGTGAAAACCGGTTTGAAGCTCCCGTTTACGGCAGGGCGCCTTTCATGGTGTCTGCAAACTGTATAAAACTCTCTTCGGGAAATTGTGATAGAAACAGGAAGAAATATACGGAACTGACGGACAGGATGGGAAATATTTTTCCGGTCTATACAAACTGCAGCCATTGTTATAATATAATTTATAACTGCCTGCCGACTTCTTTCACGGAGGATCTCTGGATGCTTTTGGAAGACGGAATAAGAGCCTTCCGTGTGGAATTTACAACGGAGAGCGGGGAGGATGCTTTGCAGGTCATACAAACTTTCAGGAGGCTTCTGGCATCTGAAAGAAAGAGAGAAACACAACAGAAAAAAAGGAAGATGACCGGTGCGGAAACCACAAAGGGACGTTTCCGTCTCGGTGTAGAATAAAAATTTATGGAACAGTATGTGGTTGCTTTATCTAAATATTTCATAGCGATCTTTATGGCGGTCTACACCTATGAAAGTTTCTCGGTTTTCCGTTTCCGCGGGGAGAAGCGGCAGCGGGGAATCTATACGAGACAGGTGCTGTTGTTATTTTTTGTGCATTTCACCAGTTTTTTGACGATCTGCATCGAGACAGGGGACCTGCAGTATCTGTTTTTCTATGCTTTTCAGCAGCTGGCGGTGTTTGCCGTCATTGTGTTGTCTGAGTTGATTTATCCGACGGCAAACAAATTGGTGGTCAACAACATGTGTATGTTGTTAGTGATCGGTTTTATCATGCTCACAAGATTGGATCTTGGACGGGCGGTCAGGCAGTTTGTGATCGTGTTAGTGTCCATAGCGGCTGCAATGTGCGTTCCGTGGCTGCTTAAGCGGTTTCGGGAAATAAAGGATATAAGCTGGCTGTATGCTCTGCTTGGCATCCTGCCATTGGGAGTAGTGCTGATCCTCGGAAATACGACTTACGGTTCTAAATTGTCCTACTCCGTGTTCGGTCTTAGTTTTCAGCCTTCGGAGTTTATCAAGATCATATTTGTCTTTTTTGTGGCGGCGGCATTTTATAAAAGCACGAGTTTGCTGCAGGTGGCGTATGCGACGGCGGTGGCGGGTATCCATGTCCTGATCCTTGCAGCGTCAAGGGATCTGGGCAGCGCGCTGATTTTCTTTGTGACATATGTTCTGATGCTTTTTCTGGCTACGAAAAATTTCTGGTATCTTCTTCTCGGCATTGTCGGAGGCTGCGGCGCTTCCGTGGTGGCTTATCAGCTTTTCGGGCATGTGAAAAACAGGGTGCAGGCATGGAGAGATCCTTGGACTGTCATTGCCGGGGAGGGCTATCAGGTCGCACAGTCGCTATTTTCTCTGGGGCGCGGCGGATTGTTTGGGCTTGGGCTTTTTCAGGGAGCACCGGATGACATTCCTAAAGTGGAGAGGGACTTTATCTTTTCGGCGGTGGCGGAAGAAATGGGGTTGATCGTGGCCCTCTGCGTGATCATGACTGCTCTCAGTTGTTTTATCATGTTTATGAATATCGCCATGCGGATGCGCGATAAATTTTATCAGCTTATAGCTTTTGGAATCGGCGTTCTGTATATTTTTCAGGTGTTCCTCACCATAGGAGGGGTCACCAAATTTATTCCCATGACCGGAGTGACGCTGCCCCTTGTCAGTTACGGCGGCAGTTCCGTTATGGCGACGTTACTCATGTTTGCAGTTATTGAGGGGCTCTACATAATCAGACAGGACGAAGGAGCAACAAATGTTGAACAAAGAAAAATTAAAGAAAACGGACAGCCCGCAGAAACAGCAGAAAAGGAAGAAACAGCAGAAACAGAAGAAAACCCATAAAAACAGGGAGATCATGCTTGTGACTTACTTTTTCGTATTTCTGTTTCTCGGTATGATGACCTACATCTGTGTCTATGCTTATCAGAATAAAGAGGTGATGATCAACAACAGTTACAATGCCGGACAGCAGATTCTGGTTGCCCAGAACAGGCGGGGCAGTATCATGTCAAGGGATGGGGAGGTGTTGGCCGAGACGACGGTGGGGCCTGACGGTTCCGAGACAAGAACATATCCCTACGACAGCCTCTTTTCTCATGTGGTTGGCTATTCTACCAAGGGAAAGACAGGGATTGAAAGCAGGATGAATTACTATCTGATCCAGTCCAACATACCAATCACGGAAAAGATGAACAACGGCATGCTGGAAAAGAAAAATTCCGGGGATAATGTCTATACAACTTTGGATGTGAAGCTGCAGGAGGCGGCGAACAGGGCGCTGGGTGTCTATGAAGGGGCGATCATAGCCACAGACCCGAGAACCGGCGAAGTGCTTGCCATGGTGTCAAAGCCGGATTTCAATCCAAACGAGATAGCGGATATCTGGGAGGAGCTGCTTGAGGACGACGAGTCGGGGCTTTTGTTGAACCGTGCGGCGCAGGGACTGTATCCGCCGGGCTCCACCTTTAAGATTGTGACGGCTCTTGAATATATCAGGGAAAATCCCTCCAACTATACGGATTACGGTTTTACCTGTAACGGAGCCGTAAACATAGACGGTTCCAGAATACAGTGTTATCATGGGGTAAATCACGGAAAGGTGGATTTTGCAAAATCTTTTGCCAAATCCTGTAACGCCTCCTACGCCAATATGGGGACAAGGTTAGATATCAACAGTTTTGGCACGACGTTAGACAAGCTGCTCTTCGGGAAGCCTCTGCCTTTTGAACTGGAGTCCGCTGTCAGCAGAATACAGATAAAGGAAGACATGACGACGGAAGAACAGATGCAGACGGCTATAGGGCAGGGGGAGACGGTGGTGTCGCCGCTGCACATGAATATGATCACTTGTGCCATAGCCAATGACGGTGTACTGCGGCACCTCTATGTGGTGGATCGTGTGGAGAACGCTAACGGCGCTGTGATCAAACGATTCTCATCCTCCGGCACAACAAAGATGATGTCCGAACAGGAAGCGGGGATATTACAGGGGTTGATGAGGGAGGTTGTGGAGACCGGAACAGGCACGAAGCTGCTTGATAAACCTTACACGGCGGCGGGCAAGACGGGTTCCGCGGAGTATAACAGCGAGCGGGACTCCCATGCGTGGTTTACGGGTTTTGCACCGGTGGAAGATCCGGAGATATGCGTCACGGTTCTTATCGAAGGGGCAGGATCCGGCAGCGACTACGCAGTGCCGATGGCAAGACGGGTGTTTGATGCTTATTTTGATATGAAAGAATAAAACAGAAATGAGGAGAGAGAAATGGAAAGAGAAAAACTGGGGTCCCGGATGGGATTTATATTATTGTCTGCAGGCTGTGCGATTGGTATTGGTAATGTATGGCGTTTTCCCTATATTACGGGCATGTACGGCGGCGGTATGTTTGTACTGCTGTATCTGTTTTTTCTGATCGCCATGGGTATCCCTATTATGACCATGGAGTTTGCGGTGGGACGGGCCAGCAGAAGAAGCGTTGCAAAGAGTTTCACGAAGTTGGAAAAACCCGGACAGAAGTGGCATCTGCACGGGTATCTAAGCATGCTTGGAAACTATGTGCTGATGATGTTTTATACTACCGTGGCGGGATGGATGCTTTACTATTTTTATCTGATGCTGACGGGACGGTTTACGGGAAAGGATACCGATCAGGTCGCAGGGGTATTTCAGAATATGTTGGCAGACCCATTGGTTTTGACGGTTTGTATGGTGATCATAGTCATAGGGGGAATCGCAGTCTGCTCTATGGGTTTGCAGAAAGGCGTTGAAAAAATCACGAAAATTATGATGGTGCTGTTGTTGTTTATCATTATTGTTCTGGCGGTGCGCGGCATAACGTTGGAGGGGGGACTGGAAGGACTGAAATTTTATCTTGTCCCCGATATGCAGAGGATGCGGGATGCCGGCGTGTTGGAGACTGTAGTTGCAGCCATGAATCAGGCTTTTTTCACGTTGAGTCTGGGAATCGGTTCCATGGCTATCTTCGGCAGTTATATTGATAAAAAGCATACACTGTTGGGGGAATCCGTCAACATTGCTGTTCTGGATACTTTTGTGGCTATTGTATCCGGCCTGATTATTTTCCCGACCTGTTTTGCTTTCGGGATAAGCCCTGATAACGGTCCAAGACTGATTTTTATCACACTGCCCAACGTTTTTAACCATATGGCGGCCGGAAGGATCTGGGGAACGCTGTTTTTCATGTTTATGACTTTTGCCGCGTTTTCCACCATATTGGCGGTGTTTGAAAATATTATTTCCTGTGGCATGGATCTGTTTCACTGGAGCAGAAAAAAATCCTGTCTGATTAACCTTGTATCTATTATTTTGCTGTCGATGCCCTGCGTGCTCGGTTTCAATGTGTGGTCCGGTTTTGAACCGTTGGGAGAAGGATCTGCGGTTTTGGATCTGGAGGATTTCATTGTCAGCAATGTGTTGCTGCCCATCGGTTCCTTTGTGTATTTGTTGTTTTGTGTGACAAAATACGGTTGGGGATATGAGAAGTATCTGGAGGAGGCAAATACCGGAGAGGGTTTGAAAATGCCGAGAAAAATTCGGTTTTATGTGACTTATATTCTGCCGATACTGTTGATACTGCTGATTTTGCAGGGGTGGTTTGGATAACGGATGGATAAAGAACATGAAAAGAAGAAGTCTGAATGATATGATAAAATTAAGCGATGAGCAGAGAAAACAACTTGCCGGAGAGATCAAGGCCTTCTATTTAGATGTGCGGGGGGAGGAGATCGGGATGATCGAAGAGCAGCAGATCATCGATCTGTTCTGTGAACATCTGGCCCCGGTGGTATATAATAAGGCGTTAGATGATGCCATGCGCTGGATGAAAGTGCAGATGGGTAATCTGGAGACGGATTACTATCTGCTGTATCAGGATAGCCGATAGGGGAATTGGTATTTAAACAGAAAAATGTGGATGAGATGTGAGCGATGAGAAGAAAAGAGATCCGTATTATGCTGGCGGCCAGTTTTTTGGTTATGATAGTTTTGGCGGGCTGTTATTGTTATGAAGTATATCTGGATTACCGTGTGCCTGTGCCTTATAACGGGAGAGTGATGGCGGTGCCGATCGTGGAGGATCTGGACTTTCTTGAGGGAAAGGAGAGGCGCTTTGCGGAGGTCAATCCCGGAATTTGTTTCGGGGGGGCATTACTTCCCTATACGAAGGACGGAACGGTGTACCTTTCGCAGAATTTCGCGGCGGAGGAATGGGTAGGTGAGATAACGGCCGACACAAGGGATAAGTTTCTGTGTACTTTATATGATCCGGCATGGGAGGATAAAGCGGGAAGCATTCGGGACAATCATATCTTTAAGCTGTGGCTGGTGGATGGGGAAAGTTACTATGAACTGTCCATGGCAGTCTGCGGCATGCCCGTCATGACGATAAACACCGGATGGGCGGAGGAACAGGATCTGGGAGATTACGACACGGATCCGGAGCGCTTTTACTTTGATCCGCCAGTTATTTATTATGGGCAGATGCAGTTGTTTGATCCGGGGACGGAGATGAGGCAGTATGAGATTCTGGAATCCGGGGTACGCTATTATCCCAGAGGAGCTTCCAGTTCTTCCTTTGAGAAGAAGAGCTATTCGATAGGGATTTTGGATGCAAAAGGAGAGAATTTCGATACATCGCTTCTTGGGATGCGTTCCGATAATAGCTGGAAGTTAAAGGGAATGGTCGCAGACACAAGCAAGATCCGTGAAAGGGCGGCATGCCAGATCTGGGAACAGTTTGCGTTTTCCAACATGGAAGTAAATGAGGCAGGGCCACGCATGGAGTATGTGGAACTGATTTTGGATCATGATTATGCAGGGCTTTATGGGCTGGTGGAGCCTGTGGATGCTAAGAAGCTTGAACTGGATAAAAATGATGTGTTGTATAAATCGACGAACTGGATGATTCCGGAGGATGGAGATATTCAGGAAGCCATCGACAGAAGATGGAGAATTATGAGTTATATCCGCATACGCCATCCGGAAATGATTGCTGATTATGAAAAGGCGTGGTATCCTTTGCGGGACTATCTCGGTGTTTTTTACAGCGAAGCATGGGATGGCAGCCCTGTTGAGGAAAAAATTTATGTGTCAAATGGGATAGACATGCTATTATTTAATATGGCCGTAAGCGGGAGCGATAACTATTTCAAAAACATGTATTTTGCCGCAGATGTGGCTGAGGACGGTACCTATAAAATGCGTCAGATACCGTGGGATCTGGATTTGACCTTCGGCAAAATCTTAAGCGGAGGTTTTAATGATGATGAAACAGTGGTCTATGAGGAGGCGGCAATTCCTTTTTTGAGAGATACCAAGCCGGAACTTGTGAGACCGCGCCTTCAAGAGAGATGGAGAGAGTGCAGGGAAAGCTTTTTGAGTACCGATAATATATTGGAACTGCTATGCGAAAACAGAGATTATCTCATTGATGCCGGAGCCGTAGAGAGGGAAAATGCTCGTTGGCCTGAATACAGTATGTCCGATGATATTGAGGATATGTTGAATTATCAGAAGAGGCGGATGGCTTGGCTGGACGAGTACTTCGCGGGGTTCTGAACGATAAATATCTTGCATCTTCTTTCATTTTGTTTTATACTAAGATATAAATGTTTATAGGACACACCAGAAACAGGAGGATTTGCAATGTTAGAGGCAACCAGTTGTGGCGGTGTGGTTATATTTCGGGGTAAAATACTTCTGCTTTATAAGAATTTTAAAAACAAGTATGAAGGCTGGGTATTGCCGAAAGGGACTGTAGAAGAAGGAGAGGAATATCCGGAGACAGCTCTAAGAGAGGTCTTGGAGGAATCCGGCGCCAAGGCGGCGATTGTAAAATATATCGGAAAGAGTGAATATACGTTCAATATTCCCGATGATGTGGTGGACAAGGATGTGCACTGGTATCTGATGATCGCCGACAGCTATTACAGCAAACCGCAGAGGGAAGAGTATTTTGTCGATTCAGGATATTACAAATATCATGAAGCGTACCATCTGTTGAAATTTTCCAATGAGAAGCAGATTCTGGAAAAGGCTTATCAGGAATATCTGGAATTGAAAAAGGCAGGCAAATGGTCAAAGAGATAGAAGAAAATAATCCGTCACAGATGAGGAATCCTGTTATTACGGGATTCCTTTTCGCCATAAGACCATTTGCGAAGCAGATGGTGCAGAAAGGTATGGAAAAAGGTGCATAGACTATACAAATACCTTTATTGGGATGAAAAAATTCCGGAAAAGAACAGAGACCGGATAAAGTGGCGGCTGAAAGTTGCCAAACGGGACAAACCCTGTTATGTACTGGCGGTGAACGAAGCCGGCGATCAGCTTGATATCTACCACTCATTCGTGCTGCTGCAGCCTTATTTCCGCAGACAGGAGAAATTCATCGTCGGAATTGCGGCGGATTATGATGGGGCGATAGAAATACTGCAGCAGATCGTGAGAGAATGTTATTCGAAAAACCGGAATGCAGATTTGAAGGAATATTTAGCGGGACGGACAGAATAAAGCTTACCATGGCAATATGACAGAGAGGGAACATGCTGGAAATAGTATTATTTATTTTAAAAATAGCCGGAATCATATTAGTGTCGGTTTTGGGCATTTTAATAACAGTGGCCTGTTCCGTTTTGTTTGTCCCGGTGAGATACAGAGGCGATTTTTTCGTGTCCGATTTGGAGGATTGCGGGAAAAAGGAGATAGGTGTAAAGCTTCGGGCAGCGTGGTTCTTACGGTTTGTTCGGGTGCATATTACCTTTGAAGAGAAGTTTCGCGTGCGGGTGAAAGTTTTGTTTTTTACGCTGATGGATACGGCGAAAAGAAAGAGAGAGAAGCCGGAGAAAAAAGAGAAAAGAAAAAAGAAATACGAAGCGGAAGACGGCGGCTCTGAGGGGAAAGTTCAGAGTACAGATAAGTCCGGAGAAACAGTTTCACCGGAAAACGCTGAACCGGAAGAGGCGTTTTTAGGGGATGACGTCGGAGAAGAAAATAGAAGCGGATCGAAAGGAAAAAAGACCGGGGAATCCCTAATTTCCAATATTCTACAGACAATTCGGAATTTCTGTGATAAACTAAGGAAAATAAAGGAAAAGGCAGAGAAGGCAGAAAAGCTGTGGAAGGCTGAACATACGGTGAACAGCAGGAGGTTGCTTAAAAGGCAGTTTCTGTATCTGTTAAAGCACACAAAGCCGAAAAGTCTTTCGGGGTATCTGCGGTTCGGCTTTGACGATCCTTCTGCTACAGGATATGCCATGGCGGTTTATGGGATGCTGTATCCTGTCTGGAATCCGAAACTTTCTCTGGAGCCGGATTTTGAAAAACAGGTACTTGACAGTCATATTTTGATAAAAGGAAAAATCCGGGTATGGCATTTTGCGAAGGCAGCGCTGGCGATATTCTTTTCAAAAGATGTGCGCCGCGTGATAAAAGAAGTGAAGGAAATCTGAAGAAGCCGCAGTGTGCGGCAAAATGGATGACCATAATGATTTAAATAAACAGCACGAATTTGTGCGGAAATGAGGAGAACGTATGCAGAACAATCATTTTTCTGATGTGGTGGGATCTCTCTTGAGAGGGATGGATACCGTACTTTCTACAAAGACCGTAGTAGGTGAGGCGACTCAGATCGGCGATACGATCATTCTGCCTCTTGTGGATGTGACTTTCGGCGTGGGAGCCGGCGCAGGAAGCGGAGAAAAGAAAAACTCCGGAGGAGGCGGTATGGGCGGAAAGATGACCCCCAGCGCGGTTTTAGTGATCAAGGACGGCTATACAAAGCTGGTGAATGTGAAAAATCAGGATACGATGACGAAGATTCTGGATATGGTGCCGGACATTGTAGACAAATTCACAGCTAAGAAAGACGAGGAAATAAAAGAGGAAGAGATCGTCGAGATCGCTTTTCCGGAGAAAACGGAATAAATGCAGAATGAGTAAGCATAAATCCGAGATTTATGATATAAAACAGATGAAACGCATATACTCTTAGAAAGAACGCAGGGAGAAAATGTGTGAGGCGTGTTCTCGGGCTTATGCTGTTTTGGATTGCGATAGGTATGCTGCTGATGATGTTGATTGGCAGTAATATTGTAGGCATTGTTTTAGTAGCCGGCTTTCTTATTGTCGGATATAATTTGTTTTGCATGTAGCACCCTCTGAAAGCGGTGCGTTCTCCCGAAAAGATTATAAAAATTTTAAGAAGTTATACCGGAGATGCAAAAGGTATGGATGTGCAGAGAATGGAAGCGGAAGCTGTGATGGCGGAGAAAGTCCCGGCAGACGCACAAGAGAATAGGGAAACTTCCGGCAAGGGATTGGAAGAAGCTACGGAGAAAGAGCTGCAGGCATTGAAAATATGGCTGTTCAGCGAGAATATCCGGGTCCAGGCGGAGCAGAAAAAACTGTTGGAGATGGAGAACCGTCTGCTGAAGGAGCGGATGCAGTTTCAGGAGGAGATGAAGCTGTTAAATCAGAGGATGGCGGTGGCGAGACAGCGTTTAAGGCAGGACGAGCAGTTTTTTGAGAAAAAGATGGATATCCTGAAAGATGGTTTTTCAAATCTTGAGGCGGATAGGAAGTCTTTTGAGCGGGAGAGGGAGGCTTTCAGAAGGAATGCGCGCGAGGTGGATGTTTCTTTGGAGGAAAAGGGAGTTTTCTTTGCGGGTGTGAGAAATCAGCTGGCGTTAAAAAAGCGGTATAAGGATCTGTTAAAGATTTATCATCCGGACAATCTGGCCGGCGATAAAGAGATGATGCAGCGGATCAGCAGAGAGTACGAGTCGTTGAGAAAAGTATTCTGAATAAATAAAGAACCCACCTGCCTGTTTGGGGCAGATGGGTCATCCCATAGTTTTCCACATAGATTATGCTCTTTCTACAGCGCCTGAACGCAGGCATCTTGTGCAGACGTGCATGGTTTTGGAAGCTCCGTTTACTTTGCATTTTACATTCTTGATATTAGATTTCCAAATTTTGTTGGATCTTCTATGAGAATGGCTTACGCTGTTACCAAAATGAACGCCCTTGCCACAAATTTCACATTTAGCCATCTTCGCACCTCCTAACGAACTGAAATAGATTCGCAACAGTAGTATAATAGCAGATTAACTGTAAAAATGCAAGGTATTTTTTAGAAAGATTATTTTCTATATTCCATTTTTGGAAAAAACAGGTTATAATGTAACGTGTCAGCGCAGTGACAAACACTGCAAAGCCGGATTTGGACGGGGCTGACATGTCAACGAGGGTTCTGTGGAACCTAAGTAAAAAATAAGGAGGAATTTCATGAGAAGCAATTCATCGATGAATACCCATCTGGGGAATATCTATATTGACAGTGAAGTGATCGCGCAGTACGCGGGCAGTGTTGCTACGGAAAGCTTCGGCGTGGTGGGGATGGCCAGCGTAAATGTAAAGGATGGTATCGTATCCCTGCTGAAAAAGGACAACATCATGCGGGGAATCTTAGTATCCATCAATCAGAACAAACTGACGTTAGACTTCCACATTATCGTGGCGTACGGGGTGAGCATCGTGGCGGTGGCAGATAACCTGATCAGCAGCGTAAAGTATAAAGTTGAAGAATTTACAGGTTTTGAAATCGAAAAAGTGAACATCTATGTCGAAGGTGTCAGAGTGATTGATTAAGGAGGAAATATCGGTGGCTTTAAAAACGATCGATGCTAAGATGCTTTCCAGAATGTTCTTAGCTGGTGCGAAAAATCTTGACAATAAAAAGGAATGGATCAATGAACTGAACGTGTTTCCGGTACCTGACGGAGATACGGGGACAAATATGACAATGACGATCATGTCGGCGGCGAGGGAAGTGGCGTCTGTCGATATGGAGGATATGGCGGCAGTATGCAAGGCGATCTCCTCCGGATCCCTAAGAGGGGCGAGAGGAAATTCCGGCGTTATCTTATCCCAGCTTTTCAGAGGTTTTACAAAATCAGTCAGGGAGAAAAAGGAGCTGAATGCGGCGGATATCTGTCAGGCCCTTGACAAGGCGGTGGAGACAGCCTATAAAGCGGTCATGAAGCCCAAAGAGGGCACGATCCTGACCGTGGCAAAGGGAGCGGCGGAAAAGGCCGGTGAATTGTTGGAGGAAGGCAGAACAGAGTTAGACGTATTTTTCGGGGAAGTGCTGCATCATATGGAGGAAGTGCTTGCACAGACACCGGAACTTTTACCTGTGCTGAAACAGGCCGGCGTTGTGGATTCCGGTGGTCAGGGGTTAGTGGAAGTTGTGAGGGGGGCCTATGAAGCCTTTCAGGGGAAAGAGATCGATCTTTCGGAAGCGACGACTATGACGTCAGGCAGCGGAGCATCTGCAAAGGGGTATGGAAGTTATCAGGCGCAGGCGGAAGCGGATATCAAGTTCGGTTACTGTACGGAATTCATCATCATGTTAAGTAAAACCTTTAACATCAAGATGGAAATGGATTTTAAGGCATATCTCGAGTCCATAGGCGATTCGATCGTGGTGGTGGCAGACGATGATATCGTAAAAGTGCATGTGCATACCAATGATCCGGGTTTTGCTCTTCAGCGGGCGTTGAAGTACGGTGCGCTCTCGAATTTGAAGATCGACAATATGCGGCTGGAGCATCAGGAAAAACTGTTTAAGATGGCGGAAAAAGAGGGTGAGAAAGCGGCTGCAGAGCCTGTAATGGAGAAAAAGGACACCGCTTTTATCGCAGTCTCCATCGGGGATGGCCTGAATGAGATATTTAAAGGGCTTGGCGTGGATTACATTATTGAAGGCGGCCAGACAATGAATCCCAGCACCGAAGATATGTTAAATGCTATCGATAAGGTCAATGCGGATCATGTGGTCATTCTGCCGAATAATAAGAATATTATTTTGGCGGCAAATCAGGCGAAGTCGTTGGTGGAAGATAAGGAGATATTTGTCGTTCCGACAAAGACTGTACCTCAGGGTATTACGGCGGTGATCAATTATATGCCCGATCTCTCAGCAGAAGAAAATGCGGCAGTTATGGAGGAGGAGATCGGCAGGGTGAAAACCGGACAGGTGACCTATGCGGTCAGAGATACTTCCATAGATGATAAGGAAATCAAACAGGGAGACTATATGGGCATCGGCGACCACGGCATTTTGTCCGTAGGGGAAGATAAAGATGCCGTTGCGCTGCAGATGGTGAAAGAAATGGTGGATGACGAGGTCGAACTGATCAGTATCTATTACGGTGCGGATGTGCCGGAGGAGGAAGCGGAGAAGTTTGGGAAGGAAGTGGGAAACCTCTATCCCGACTGTGATATTGAACTGCAGTACGGCGGACAGCCGATCTATTATTATGTTGTTTCGGCGGAATAAGGCCGGAGCGACGGATATTGTTTATTAAAACAACGGGCACTGCGCCCGTTGTTTTCGCTAATAATGATAGAAAAGAGGAACAAAGTGGGCTTTCAACTGACAGATCCGGTTACAATTTTAAAGGGGATTGGTGATAAATCAGCGGCGCTGTTTCGGCGGGTCGGCGTGGAGAATCTGGAGGAACTTTTGAGATTTTATCCGAGAGATTATGACAGGATCGAGGAAGTTTCCCTGATATCGGAATTGAAGGATAACAGCCGAGTCGTGGTGAGGGGGACGATCTGCAGCGGTGTTTCGGAGAGGAAAGCGGGAAGAATGACGATCAGCTTTTCTCAGGCGGCGGATGAAAGCGGGAAGATACAGTTGTCTTTTTTCAATATGCCCTATATGAAAAAAATGCTGAAAAAGGGCTCTGTCTATTACCTGCGGGGGAAAGTGCACAGACGGGGAAACAGCTTCACGATGGAGCAGCCCGCATTGTTGTCGCCTGCGGAATATGAAAAGCAGCAGGGAAAACTTCTTCCTCTCTATCCGCTGACAACGGGGTTAAACCAGAAGGCGGTCCGAAAAGCGGTGGCGCAGGCGCTTGAGGCGGTGATAAAGGAGAAAGATATGCTGCCGGAAATCCTGCCCTGCGATATACGAGTGGAGGAGGATCTGTGCGATGGGACGCAGTCTCTTGAATGGATCCATTTTCCCGAGAAGGAGGAGCAGTTGGCGGCGGCAAAAAAGCGTCTGGCTTTTGAGGAATTTCTTGTATTTTTGCTGCTTGTCAGAAAGATGAAGAATTCGGTGCAGATGGTGCCAAGCGCGTTCCCGATGCTTGAGACGGCGGATACCGTGCGCCTGTTGGAGAGCCTTCCCTTTCGGCTGACGAAGGATCAGGAGCAGGTATGGCGGGAGATAGCGGGCGATATGACCGGCGGATACACGATGAATCGTCTGGTGCAGGGGGACGTAGGCTCGGGAAAGACGATTCTTGCGGCGTTGGCGCTGCTGCTTGCGGTCTCCAACGGCTATCAGGGAGCGATGATGGCGCCTACGGAAGTGTTGGCGGTGCAGCATTTTCAGACGCTGCGCGGTTATGCGGAGAAATACAAACTGCCTTTTCGCCCGGCGCTTTTAACCGGTTCTTTGTCGGCTAAAGAAAAGCGGGAAGTTTACGGACAGATAGAAAACGGTGAGTGCAATGTGATCATCGGAACTCATGCGCTGATTCAGGAGAAAGTGCGTTATGCAAAACTGGCTCTTGTGATCACGGACGAACAGCACAGATTCGGGGTTAGGCAGCGGGAGACATTTTCACAGAAAAGCATGGGACAGGCGGGGGATAGCCGGATGCCTCATGTGATGGTCATGAGCGCCACGCCGATTCCGAGGACGCTTGCCATGATCCTTTACGGGGATCTGCATGTCTCCGTGATAAAGATGCTTCCCACAGGACGTCAGACCATCAAAAATTGTGTGGTCGGCACTGACTATAGAAACCGCGCATGGAAGTTTTTGGAAAAAGAGATCGCGGAGGGCAGACAGGCCTTTGTGGTTTGTCCTATGATCGAGCCGTCGGAGGAGTCGGAACTGGAGAATGTGGAGGAATATACGGAGAAGATGCGGGCGGTTTTGCCAAAAACCCTGCGGATCGAGATGCTTCACGGAAAGATGCGCCAGACGGAGAAAAACCGGATCATGGATGCCTTTGGAAAGGGAATGATAGATATTTTAGTCTCAACCACGGTCATCGAGGTGGGAGTCAATATTCCAAACGCCACGGTGATGGTGATTGAGAATGCGGAGAGGTTTGGACTTGCGCAGCTCCACCAGCTTAGAGGCCGGGTGGGCAGAGGCTCTCATCAGTCCTATTGTATTTTTATCAACGGTTCGGATTCGGAGAAAGCAGGAGAGCGGTTGGAAGTATTGAACCATTCCAACGACGGTTTTTATATTGCGGAGCAGGATCTGAAGCTTCGCGGACCGGGAGATATGTTCGGCATCCGGCAGAGCGGGATATTGAATTTTCGCATCGCGGATATCTATCAGGACGCGGATATGCTGATGGCGGCGGACAAAGTGTGCGGACGGATCACAGCGGATACGTCATGGGAAGAGAAGGAGGAATACCGGGAACTTTCTGAGCTTCTTGCGAGAAGTATCAGAAATAACATTGACTTTCCGGGCATCTGAACGTAAAATAGTAACTGTTTAGCCAAAGACGGCGCAGGATTACATTAAATACAATTAAGAAGGATACAGGATTATGAAAAAAACAGCGGTAGTAACAGACAGTAATGCGGGGATTCTTCCGGAAGAGGCGGCCGAAAATCAGATATTTATACTTCCCATGCCTTTCATGATAGACGGCAAAGATTATCTGGAGAATGTGGATCTGACGGAGGAGGTATTCTATCAGAAGATGACGGAGAATAAGTCTATCTCCACAAGCCAGCCGGCGCCGGGGGATGTGATGGCTCTCTGGGAAAGAGTGCTTGAAGAGTACGAGGAACTGATCTATATCCCGATGAGCAGCGGGCTTTCCGCTTCCTGCCAGAGCGCGGTCATGCTGGCAAAAGATTATGAGGGCCGGGTACAGGTGGCGGATAACCACCGGATCTCTGTCACACAAAAAAGCGCGGTTTATGATGCGGTGCGGTTGGCAGGGCAGGGAAAGAGCGCGGCGGAAATAAAAGATATACTGGAGGAGGACGGAGAGAATTCCAGTATTTATATTATGTTGGACACGCTGTATTATCTGAAAAAGGGCGGCAGGATCACGCCGGCGGCGGCAGCGATAGGTACGGTGCTGCGGTTGAAACCTGTCCTGCAGATACAGGGGGCGCTGCTTGACGCTTTCGCCAAAGCCAGAACGATCAATCAGGCGAAGACGATCATGATAAATGCGGTCAGAAGCGATATGGAGAACAGGTTCGGCGGGGCATCCCCCGAGAATTGTTATTTAAGTATCGCCCATACCAACAATAAAGAGATGGCGATGCAGTTTAAGGAGGAAGTGGAGGCGGCGTTCCCGGGTTTCCTGATTAGGGACGTGGATCCGCTGTCATTAGTGGTGAGCTGCCATATCGGGCCGGGATCGTTAGCGTTGACCTGCACGAAAGTGATGAAATAGCTGAGAGGGAACAGGAGTTACTATATGGCAAACAGCAGCAATTATGACGCTTCCAATATTACCGTTTTGGAAGGGCTTGAGGCGGTCAGAAGGCGGCCGGGCATGTATATCGGCAGCGTTTCGACCAAAGGGCTTAACCATCTGATTTACGAGATCATGGATAACTCTGTGGACGAACATCTGGCAGGATTCTGCGACAGGATAGAAGTGGTTTTGGAGGCGGATGGCTCCGCCACAGTCTCCGACAACGGGCGAGGCATCCCGGTGGGAATGCACGAGAAAGGAATCAGTGCGGAGCGGCTTGTTTTTACAACGCTGCACGCGGGCGGAAAATTTGATAATGAGGCATATAAGACCAGCGGGGGGCTGCACGGTGTGGGTTCTTCGGTGGTCAATGCGCTGTCCAAAAGATTGACTGTCAGAGTCAAAAGTGGCGGGTATATTTATCAGGACAGCTATGAGCAGGGGATTCCGACCACGGAACTGAAAGACGGACTTTTGCCGGTGATGGGTAAGACGAAGGAGACCGGTACGATCATCAATTTCCTGCCGGACGATACGATCTTTGAGAAGACGAGGTTCAGGGAGGAAGAAGTAAAAAGCAGGCTCCATGAGACGGCTTACTTAAATCCGTCACTGACGATCGTTTTTGAGGACAGGCGGAAAGAGGAAGTTGAACATCTGGAATTCTATGAACCGGACGGCATTATCGGCTTTGTGAAAGATATGAACGGAAGCAAAGAGACGGTGCACGAGGTGATCTATTTTGACGGGGAGGCCGAGGATATACAGGTACAGGTGGCTTTTCAGTATGTCAATGAGTTCCATGAGGATATTTTAGGTTTTTGCAATAACATATATAACGCCGAGGGCGGCACCCATATCACGGGTTTTAAGACCATGTTTACAAATGTGATCAATACCTATGCTAGAGAGCTCGGCATTTTAAAGGATAAGGACGTAAACTTTACGGGGACGGACGTCAGGAACGGCATGACGGCGGTGATCTCCATCAAGCACAGAGATCCCCGTTTTGAGGGGCAGACAAAGACCAAGCTTGACAATCAGGATGCCGCAAAAGTGGTCAGCAAGGTGACAGGCGAAAAGGCCGTGCTCTATTTTGACAGAAATCTGGAGATATTAAAAAGCATTATCGGCTGTGCGGAGAAGGCGGCAAAGATCAGAAAGGCGGAGGAGCGGGCTAAAACAAACATGCTGACAAAGCAGAAGTTTTCCTTCGACTCCAATGGAAAACTTGCCAACTGTGAGAGCAAGGATCCTTCCAAGTGCGAGATATTTATCGTGGAGGGAGATTCTGCCGGCGGATCCGCAAAGACCGCCAGAAATCGGATGTATCAGGCGATCCTGCCGATCAGGGGTAAGATTTTGAACGTGGAGAAGGCCAGTATCGACAAAGTGCTTGCCAACGCGGAGATCAAAACCATGATCTATGCATTTGGCTGCGGCTTTTCGGAGGGATACGGCAACGATTTTGATATCAACAAACTGCGCTATGACAAGATCATTATCATGGCGGATGCGGATGTGGACGGAGCTCATATCTCCACACTGCTGTTGACGCTGTTTTATCGGTTTATGCCGGAACTGATCTATCAGGGGCATGTGTATATCGCCATGCCGCCGCTCTATAAAGCGATGCCCTCTAAAGGGAAGGAGGAGTACCTCTACGACGACGCAGCGCTGGAAAAATACAGAAAGCGCCACAAAGGGCTCTTTACGCTGCAGCGCTACAAAGGACTCGGAGAGATGGACGCCCAACAGCTCTGGGAGACGACCCTTGATCCGGAGACCCGGATGCTCAAAAAAGTGGAGATCGAGGACGGGCGCATGGCCTCCGAGGTGACGCAGATGTTGATGGGGACGGAAGTGCCGCCCAGAAAGAAGTTTATCTATCAGAATGCGACGGATGCGGAGCTGGATGTGTAAACTTGTGGAACGTCTGCGGGATTGTTCGATTTAAAGCGCTTGGCAAAGCCAAAGCTTACAATTTGAGAGAGGTACCTATGGACATCTGTAAAATAGATAAATTAAATGTCGCTGCCGTTGCAGAGCTCATGTCTGCTTTAAAACCGGATTGGTGGGATTTTGAAGGTGCGAGCCGGCAGCTGCAGGATGTATCTTTGCTTGCAAAACTGATTGGTTGGTACATGGGGGAAAGTACAAATCCCAAGGGGTGGATTCTGTGTGCAGAGTTTGAGGGATATTCTTATTTGAGCATTGAATGCCTTGGGTATGATGAGAACGGATCGTTTGTTATGGAGCAGCAGTTAGAACCATTATTGAAATATGCAGAAAATTATGCAATGGAAAAGGGCTACCGCAATTTGAAATATATCATTGGTTCAACAGGTATGTCATGCCATGGTAAGCCCATTGTCAATTGTGCAGATGAATTAAATAGATTAAAGTCTAACGGGCGAGAGCATTTTGACTATTTTGTACAGTATGGATTTTCACCGACTGGCTTTATCCCTGATTGTTATGGGAAGAATTATCATGGCATTATCATGATAAAATCATTGATTCGCTGAGACGTAACGGGCGGTTTGAAATCTTACGGTGAGACAGAATTTGACAAAACACACATCAAAACGGCATATGTTTCTGAAAGATAATAATAAGACGTGAGGGAAAGAATGGTACAGGATAGGATCATAAAAACAGAATATTCCGAAGTGATGCAGAAATCTTACATAGATTACGCCATGAGCGTTATCGTGGCAAGAGCGCTGCCGGATGTGCGGGACGGACTGAAACCGGTGCAGCGGAGAGTGCTCTACGATATGCACGAGCTTGGGATTCGCTCCGACAGACCATTCAGAAAGTGCGCGAGGATCGTAGGCGACACGATGGGTAAGTACCATCCCCACGGAGATTCTTCGATTTACGATGCGTTGGTGGTGATGGCGCAGGAGTTTAAGAAAGGACAGCCTCTTGTGGATGGCCACGGCAATTTCGGCAATATCGAGGGAGACGGCGCCGCCGCCATGCGTTACACGGAAGCCAGACTGCAGAAGATCACCGAGGAAGCTTTTTTGGCGGATCTGGACAAGGATGTGGTGGATTTTATTCCCAACTTTGACGAGACGGAGAGAGAGCCTTCCGTGCTGCCGGTGAAAGTGCCAAACCTTTTGATCAACGGTTCCGAGGGCATCGCCGTGGGTATGGCAACCAGCATTCCGCCCCATAATTTGAGCGAGGTGATCGATGCGGTCAAAGCCTACATGAATGACAATAACATCACCACCAGAGAACTGATGCGGTATATCAAAGGACCGGATTTTCCCACCGGAGGCATTGTGATCAACAAGGACGAGCTGGCGGAGATCTACGAGACCGGCGCAGGGAAAGTAAAACTGCGGGGCAAGGTGGAGATTGAAAAGGGGAAAGGCGGAAAGACCAATGTGGTCATCACCGAGATTCCCTACACGATGATCGGTATGGGGATCGGCAAGTTTTTGTCCGATGTGGCGGCTCTCGCGGAGACGAAAAAGACGCAGGATATTGTGGATATCACAAACCAGTCCTCCAAGGAGGGAATCCGCATCGTGATCGAACTGCGGCGGGATGCGGATGTACAGAATTTTATCAACATGCTCTACAAGAAGACCAGACTGGAGGATACTTTCGGCGTCAACATGCTTGCCATCAGTCACGGCAGGCCGGAGACATTAGGATTGAAAGCCATCCTCAGGGAGTGCGTGGATTTCCAGTTTGAGGTGGCGACGAGGAAGTACACGAATCTTCTGGAGAAGGAACAGGAGAGGAAGGAGATCCAAGAGGGACTGATCAAGGCCTGCAATGTGATCGATCTTGTCATCGAAATACTCAGAGGTTCCAAGGACAGGCCGATGGCCAAGGCATGTCTTGTGGAAGGGAAGACGGAAGGGATCAAATTCCGCTCCAAGGCTTCCGAGGCTATGGCGGCTCAGCTTCTCTTTACGGAAAGACAGGCCAACGCAATTTTGGAGATGCGTCTGTATAAACTGATTGGGCTGGAACTGCAGGCATTGATCAAAGATCACGAGGAGACGATGGCGAACATTTACCGCTATGAGGATATTCTGGACAGGCGGGATTCCATGGCGCAGGTCATCGTGGAGGAACTGGAAAGCTTTAAGAAAACTTACGGGAAGAAGCGCATGACCGTCATAGAAAACGGTGAGGCGGCTGTCTTTGAGGAGAGGAAGATAGAAGAGATGGAGGTCGTGTTCCTGATGGATCGTTTCGGCTACTGCAGAACGGTGGATGTGGCGACCTACGAGCGGAATAAGGATGCGGCGGAGGCGGAGAACCGGTTTGTATTCCTCTGCAAAAATACGGGCAGGATCTGCTTATTTACAGCCCGCGGACAGCTGCACACCTTAAAGGTGATGGATGTGCCCTTTGGGAAATTCAGGGATAAAGGGGTACCTGTGGACAATATCAGCAACTTCAATATTGAGAAGGAGACGCTCGTCTACGCCACAAGCCAGACGGAGTTAAACCTGTACCGCGTACTTTTTGTCACAAAGCAGTCCATGGTAAAAATGGTGGACGGCGGAGAGTTTGACGTGATGAAACGTACTGTGGCTTCCACAAAGCTTACGGAGGGGGACGAAGTGCTGAGTGTGGAACCTTTTAAAGACCAAAAGAGTATCGTTCTGCAGTCAAAAGACGGATATTTTCTGCGTTTTGCAGTGGAAGAGATTTCGGCGATGAAGAAGGCGGCGGTGGGAACAAAGGGGATGAAGCTTTCGGACGGCGACGAGGTGGAGGCGGTCTACTACACGAGGATCGGCGCAGAACAGCAGACCATCGAGTACAAAGGAAAGACCATCGAACTGGGGAAACTGAAATCCGGCGCAAGAGCCGGCAAGGGAGTGAAAGTAAGAGTATGAGGATCATAGCAGGAAAGGCGCGGAGACTTCCGCTTAAAACCCCGCAGGGGCTTGAGACAAGGCCGACTTCCGACAGGATCAAGGAGACATTATTCAATATGCTGGCTCCGAAAATTCCGGGATGCGTATTTTTGGATCTGTTTGCCGGCAGCGGACAGATAGGCATTGAGGCTGTGAGCAGAGGCGCAAAAAAGGCGTATTTAGTGGAAAACAGCAGAGAAGCTTTCAACTGCATCGCGGAGAATGTACAGTTTGCAAAGATGGCGGAAGAGACAGTATTGTTAAAGAAAGATGTTTACACGGCGCTGTACGGCATCCATGAGAAAGAGGCGGATATTATTTTTGCGGATCCCCCTTACGAGGGAGGACACTATGAAAAGCTTTTGTCCGTTCTGAAAGACAGGGCATATGTGACGGAGGATACTCTGCTTGTGCTGGAGGCCGATCTGAAACGGGATTTCGGATTTGCACAGGAATACGGATTCACAGTCGAGAACGAGAAATACTATAAGACAAACAAACATGTGTTTTTGAGAAAGGTATGGTCATCAATATGAAATCAGCGGTTTATCCGGGCAGCTTTGATCCTGTTACATACGGACATCTGGACATTATCAGACGCTCCGCAGAAATTTTTGACGAGTTGACTGTCAGTATTTTGGATAACAAAATGAAGACACCATTGTTTTCTGTGGAAGAACGTGTTAAAATGCTTAAAGAGGCTACAAAGGAGTATCCTAATGTCAAGGTGGATTCTTTCAGCGGACTTCTGGTGGACTATACGAGGAAGAATAAGATAGGCGTGTCGATCAGAGGGCTGCGTGCCATTACGGACTTTGAGTATGAGCTGCAGATCGCCCAGACGAATCGGGTTTTGTCCGACGGACATCTGGATACGATGTTTTTGACGACCAGTTTGGAGTATGCTTATCTGAGTTCTTCGACGGTGAAAGAAGTTGCGATGTTTAAAGGAGATATCTCAAAACAGGTACCTGATTTTGTGCGCGATATGATCTATGAGAAGTATGGGCACGGAAATGAAAGTCAGTGAAAAATCAGTGGGATGTCGCAGAGAGCCTGAGCGGGAACTGAGGGTATCACAAAAACAGAAGTGGAGCAGAAATGAGCAGCAGAATCGAACAGTTAATAGATGAGATTGAAGAGTATATCGACAGCTGTAAGTATCAGACATTCAGCAGCACCAAGATTTTGGTGAATAAAGATGAAATAGAGGAGCTGATCCGTGAACTGCGCGTGAAAACGCCGGACGAGATCAAGCGCTATCAGCGTATCATTCAAAATAAAGAAGAAATATTAAACGATGCCAAGGCGAGGGCCGAGCAGTTGATCAAAGACACCACGATCCAGCGGACGGAGCTGATCAGTGAACATCAGATCATGCAGCAGGCCTATGCGCAGGCGGACGAGGTCGTGACGGCGGCACACAAGCAGGCGCAGGATATGTTGGACCGGGCGGTAATGGAGTCCAACGAAATGCGTCTTTCTGCCATGCAGTATACGGACGATCTGTTGGCGCATGTGGAAGACGTTGTGGCGAGTTCCATGCAGACGGCTTCCGCAGATTATGAAAATCTGATCGGCCATATGAAACAGTATCAGGAAATGATCGTTTCCAACAGGCGGGAGCTTATGCCGATACCGGAGGATCTGGAAGAGGAAAGTGCGGGCGCAGAGCCGGGACCGGCCGTAAAAGAAAATTTGGAGTTGATGTAATGAAAATGAAGTGGAAGATGGCCGGTTTCCGAGGAAGTCGGCCTTTTGCTATGGCAAGCAAGGTTGTTTTGTGTATAGCCATCACAGTTGTTTTTTGCGCTGTACCCGTAAAAAAAGTGCATGCGGAGCCGATCAGGATTGCGATTGATCCGGGGCACGGCGGAGAGAATCTCGGCGCACAGTATAAGGGCTATACAGAAAAGTATATGACCATGGTGGTGGCAAAAGCCATGATGGAGGAACTGCAGAAATATGAAGGGGTAGAGGTCTTTCTCACAAGAACGGAGGACACGGAACTTTCTCTGCAGCAGCGGGCCGACTATGCGAAAGAGGTAGAGGCGGACTTTTTGTTCTGTTTGCATTTTAATATGTCGGAATACCATACGCTTTACGGGACGGAAGTGTGGGTCTCGGCTTTCGGAAACTGCTATGCGGAGGGGAAAAGCTTTGGGGAGCTGTGTCTGAACGAGCTGTGCAGTCTGGATCTTTACAACAGGGGCGTTAAGACAAGGCTCGGCAAGAGCGGTGCGGATTACTACGGGATCATCAAGCATTGTCAGGAGTACCGGATCCCTTGTGCTATCATTGAGCACTGTCATCTGGATCATCCTCAGGATGCAGGCAGGTATGAGACTACGGAGGCGATGGAAAGACTGGGAGTGTTGGATGCCACGGCGGTGGCAAAGTATTACGGACTGTACTCTCCGACTCTGGGAAATGATTACCGCAAATATGAAAAGCCGAAGGTGGAAATTCCCTCTAAAGTGATGAAACCGGACGATACGGCTCCGGTGAATGTTTCTTTGACTTGTCTTAGGACAAAGCCGGAAACCGGAGAGGTGAATATTTTGCTGACCGGAGAGGATGTGGAGAGCGGACTGCTATACTATGCCTACAGTCTTGACGGCGGAGCGAGGTACAGCGGGCTGCAGAAATGGGAGAAGAACGGAACGGAACTGGAATGCACGCTGAAAGTACCGGTGGATGAGGATATTTCCTTAAAATGCCGGGTCTATAACGGCTACGATCTGTATGAAGAGACGGAGACGGTGGAAATACCTGCCCTGCAGGGTAAGGCGGAAGAGAATGCGGAAGATGATACAGCAGTGACAGATGTTTCGGGGCAGGATATAGATGCAGTTGTGGGGGAAGAGGAAGAGACCGTGGAGGCTTCCGGCAGCGTCCACCAGATCAATATGGGCTGGTATGAGCGGAAGGATGCGAAAGAAAAAAATGACAAAGTGCAGATAGACGGCGAGGATGTTTCAAACTTTCTGTGGCTGGCAATCTTAGGGCTGCTGGTGTCAGTTTTGATCCTGCTTATGATAACACGGGCAGTCTATCGTAAACAGAGAAAAGCAAGGCGTAGAGGCAGAAGGCGATAGCGCTCTGCAGCAGTTTGTGGAAGCAGTAATCCCGAAACGAAAGATCGGTGTCCCGGATGCATGTGTAAGTCTGGGCGAAACAGGAAAGACCGCCGAAGGTGAGAAAAGTCATGGAGAGCGCGGGCGGAAGGATGCCTTTTGACAAAGTAAGTCCGCTGGTGATCTCCAATGCCGGCGCCAGAAGGGCCGTCTGTCTAAGAGGCAGGTTGCAGACGATAAAAAAGATCATGTAGCCGCCAAGCCTTGTGATGGCCGCGCAGGCGGAGGTGACGGAGGCATCCAGAGCAGGGATAAAAGAGACTTTCCGGCCGATGGATTCCCCACAGAGAATGGTTTCCGTAAGGGGAATATGCCGGTAGACGGTGTTTCGAAGGATCAATCCGTAGAGTAACGGGACGCCGAAAAAGATCGCGATCACGGCGATTTTAAGTCCGGAATACGAGTTCTCCGAGAATCCGAGAAGGGGCAGGGCGAAACTGAGCAGATAGACAGGACCGATATTGTTGCAAAACGAAAGAAGAAACTGAGCCTGAGGTTTTGACAACTGCTTTAATTCATAAGCTTCGGCGACGCATTTGGCGCCCAGCGGAAAACCGAAGAAAAATCCCATGAACAGCGTAGTGCACATGGTTTTGCTGATTCGATAGAGACGGCCGAGGACGGGATATAGTGGAAGCGCAAAAAGCTGTCCGAGGTTCAGTCTGAGAATGAGGCCGGAGAGTACCATAAACGGAAACAGAGAGGGAATCATCCGTTCAAACCACAACTGCAGCGCCAGCGCGGCATAAAAACAGGCTGTGGTCGGGGCGCCCAGAATGGAGAGGGCAAGGACGGAAGATAAAATAAGCTGTGCGGCGGAAAGAAAACGGGATTTTGCAGTAGGCATAATGTTTAAGACGGCAGGAAGAGCGCTGCGGTTTCGTTAAGGTCTTGATTTAGTATATGTTGGTAAAAAAATGTCAGAACTAAAGATGGGGAAGGAAGATGGTGCGATTGGATAAATATCTCTGCGATGCAGGTGTGGGAACAAGAAGCAGAGTGAAAGAACTGATTAGAAACGGACAGGTGAGGGTGGACGGTTTTGTCTGCAAAAGACCGGAGGAAAAGGTGGATGAAAATAAGGTAAAAATTGACTGCAATGGTCAAAATATTGTTTATAAAGAGCACACTTATCTGATGTTCTATAAACCTCAGGGGATTGTCTCGGCCACGGAGGATAAAAGGGAGGAGACCGTGATAGACTTTTTAAAAAAAGTCTGGAACGAGGAGAAAGACGGTTCTTTTAAAGACGGGATCTTTCCGGTGGGGAGATTGGATAAGGATACAGAAGGGCTGCTTCTTCTCACTGACGACGGGGCTCTTGCGCACGAACTTTTATCTCCGAAAAAGCATGTGGTGAAGACCTATGAGGTGACGGTGGAAAAGCCCCTCCACGCGGAAGCGGTCTTGAGGCTGGAGTGCGGTCTGGATATCGGGGACGAAAAGCCGACTATGCCTGCCCGCGCGAGAGTGCAGGAGGACGGTAAGCTGCATCTTTCCATCACAGAGGGGAGATTCCATCAGGTGAAAAGGATGCTTGCCGCCGTGGGTAACAGGGTATTGCACTTAAAGAGGCTTCGCATGGGGACTTTATATCTGGATGAAGAACTGCGCCCCGGGGGCTATAGACCGCTGACGGAGCGGGAGATACAGAGTTTGAGGGATAAAGTGCCGTCCCTTAAAGATATCGAAGCGGTGATTTTTGATGTGGACGGTACGATGGCGGACTCCATGTGGGTGTGGAAAAAGATCGACAGGGAGTATCTGTCAAAATTTGATATTACACTGCCGGATATGCTGCAGGCGGAGATCGAGGGCCGCAGCTTTTATGAGACAGCGGTTTATTTTAAAGAGCATTTCGGCCTTGCGGATTCCTTGGAAAAAATCATGGCGGACTGGAATGATATGGCCAGAGAGAAGTATGAAAAGGAAGTGCCTTTAAAGTCCGGCGTGCGGGATTTCATGGAGCTGTGTAAGGACAAAGGAATCAAAATGGGCATTGCTACCAGCAATTCCAGAGAGCTGTTTGAGATTGTCGAGCGGGTGCATGGCCTGACAGAGTATATCAGCAGTATTCGCACAGGATCTGAGGTGCCCAGAGGAAAACCGGCGCCGGATATTTATCTTGCGGTGGCGAAGCAGCTGCAGACGGATCCGGCGAAATGCCTTGTGTTCGAGGATCTGCCGGCGGGGATCATGGCGGGCAGGAATGCGGGTATGAAAGTCTGCGCCGTGCAGGATGCGTATTCGTTAGATTATGATCAGGAGAAGAGAGAGCTTGCCGATTATTATATCGAGGAATTCGGACAGGTCGCAGAGCGGGAGAAATTGCGGCGATAAGAGAAAGAATGGTTGAGGGATGAACGGGGAAGCGGAATATGCGGAAGGTTCTGGATAGAAAAATAAACTGGATAGCGATTATTTGGTGGGGCGTGGTTCTGGTAAATATCAAGCGCATCCTGATAGATTTCGATACGGATTTCGAATACGCCATTACCCAGTCATACCGTATGGTCAGAGGGGATCATATGCTGGCGCAAATGTGGGAACCCCATCAGACATCTGCATTTTTAAATGCAATCTTCATTAAGATCTATCTGACGGTGACGGGTACAACTACAGGCATCGCACTTTATTTAAATGTCGTGGGGTTGGGGGTGAAACTGGCAGTGGCATGGGCGGTCTGGCGGACTTTCCGGAAATACTGTGACCGGACGGTCCTGTGTTTTATGTGCGCATTCTTTCTGGCAGTCAATGCAAAAAATTTTATCGTACTTGATTTTTCCAATATGATGGTTTACTTTTCTGTCCTGTTATGCTGTTGTCTTTTCACATATATTCAAGGGTGTCCCGAGGGAAAAGGGGGAAAGTTTTTTTTGATTCTGGCCGCTCTCTGTTTTTGTCTGGAGGTACTTTCGTATCCCTCTGCAATGATCCTGTTTCCGGTGCTGCTTGTGATTCTGCGTTGTTACAGCGTGACAAAAAAGAAGGATATGGCGTTGTTTTCCGGAATATGCTTTGCCATGGGAGGCGCATTTTTGGCGTTTCTTTTGTTCGATATGGGATGGGACCGCTTTCTGCTTTCCGTGCGGTATATTGTGACGGGAGACGACAGCCATCAGGTGACGGAATTTGCCGGCCGCTTGAGCGGTTATCTGACGGAGATTATAAGTCTGGCCGTCCTGTTTTGCATCTGTGCCGTACTGGCTTTTTTGATAGGCAGAGTGATGGCGGGAAAAGGAGTTTCCCTGACAAGGTTTTCCTATGCCGAAATATTTTTGTCGGTTCTTCTCACCTATAGTTTTGTTCAGACGTTGATCGATGTTACGGAGGACGGTTTCCCGATCATATTCAGATTTCTGTATGTGGCGGTTTATATTCCGCTGATAGTTCTGGCGTTCATCCTGAAAAAACACTGCGGCAGCGAGGTGAAAATGGCATTTCACATTGGGATTTCCATCAGCATCTGCAGCGGAGCGGCGGTGCTGATCTTGACAAATCTTCCTCTGTTGACCGTTTTAGCCTATTTGATTCCGGGGGTCATGATTTCCATCATGCCGATCGGGGAATATCTGCGAAAGAGAGCGCCCGAGGGAAAGGGGATAAAGGTGTACGGGATACTTATCCTGTTTTTGCTTGTGGTCCTTTTTAAGAATGTTTATGTGATCAAATCGGCGAACAGAACCCATGCGACTGTTTTATCCGTGCGGGATGTCATCAGGGGTGGTCCGATGGCCGGTATTTTTTCGGATTATATGGGGGCTTACGTGAGAAATTCCGATCTGGACGATTGGAAACAGTATGTGCGGGAGGGGGACAAAGTGATGATCGTGAGCCTGCCCCTTGCCAGCACCATAGGATATCTTTACGAGGATACGGAGATATGCGTAGATTCCACAATATGTACTCCTACCTACAATGAAAAATTGTTGACGTACTGGGAATTAAACCCGTGGAAAGTGCCAAATGTGGTGGTGATGGAGTGCTGGTACGGGGAACCCCATGTGGAACCCGATTCATGGATCATGGGATGGATAGAGGAGAACTTTGACTCCTATGCTGACGGGAAGTATGTGCGCGTTTACAGAAGGGAAATACCGTGAGGGACGCGCTTTTGAATGGAAAGGATATATGCTGTATGACAGAGGGTTTTCTCCCGATAACAAGGGAGGACATGGAAAAACAACATATAAAACAGCTTGATTTTGTCTATGTGATAGGGGACGCCTATGTGGATCACCCTTCTTTTGGTCATGCGATCATCAGCAGGGTTTTGCAGGCCCACGGCTTTACGGTGGGAATCATTGCTCAGCCGGACTGGAAGAAGGATGACAGCATTGCGGTACTGGGGCGGCCGAGACTGGCTTTTTTAGTGTCTTCCGGCAATATGGACTCGATGGTGAACCATTATTATGTCTCCAAGAAGAGAAGGGGCATGGATGCCTATACGCCCGGCGGAAAAGCGGGGAAGAGGCCGGATCATGCGGCGGTTGTCTACAGCAATCTGATCCGCCGCACGTTTAAGGATGTGCCGATCATACTGGGCGGGATCGAGGCTTCTCTGCGGCGGCTTGCCCACTATGATTACTGGTCTGATTCCTATAAACGGTCTATTCTGTTGGACGCGGGCGCGGATCTGATCAGCTACGGCATGGGGGAAAAGAGCATCGTGGAGATCGCGGAGGCGCTGGATTCCGGACTGGCGGTAAAAGATATCACGTTTATCCGGGGGACTGTTTATCGGACACAGGATATTTCCTCGGTGTACGATGGGGTTATGCTGCCCTCCTACGAGGAGTGTAAAGAAGAAAAGAAGTTTTATGCCCGGAGTTTTATGAAGCAGCAGGAAAATACCGACCCTTTTCAGGGCAAAACGTTGGTAGAAGCCTATCCGAATAAGATATTTGTGGTACAGAATCCGCCGGCGGAACCGCTTTCCATGCAGGAGATGGATGATGTGTACGATCTGCCCTACATGCGCGCCCCCCATCCGTCCTATGAAAAGGCGGGCGGTGTGCCGGCTATGGCGGAGGTGAAATTTTCGCTGATCAGCTGCAGGGGGTGTTTCGGGGGATGCAGTTTCTGTGCGTTGACATTCCATCAGGGGCGCATCGTTCAGGCGAGAAGCCACGAATCCCTGCTGCGGGAAGCTTGCTGGATGACCGGACAGCCGGATTTTAAGGGGTATATCCACGATGTGGGAGGTCCCACTGCCAATTTCAGGCATCCCGCCTGTGAAAAACAATTAAAATCCGGTGTCTGCAAAAACAGACAGTGCCTGTTTCCGACACCCTGTAAAAATCTGGACAGCAGCCACAGCGATTATATCGAGCTGTTAAAAAAACTGCGGAGTATATCCGGGGTTAGAAAAGTTTTTATCCGCTCCGGTATACGGTTTGATTATCTGCTTCAGGAAAAGGATGACAGATTCTTAAAAGAAATGATACAATATCATGTGAGCGGTCTGTGTAAAGTGGCGCCGGAACATATTTCCGACAGGGTTTTATATTATATGGGGAAACCAAAACGACAGGTTTATGACAGGTTTGTCGGAAAATATGAGGCGTACAATAAAAAATATCGGCTAAAGCAGTTTCTTGTTCCGTATCTGATGAGCTCCCATCCCGGGGCGGACTTGGAGGACGCCGTCATGCTGGCGGAATATCTGCGCGATACGGGGCATCAGCCGGAACAGGTGCAGGACTTTTACCCGACGCCCTCAACGCTCTCAACGGTGATGTATTATACGGGCATCGATCCGCGAAGCGGCGAAAAAGTGTATGTGCCGAAAAATCCCCATGAGAAAGCTATGCAGCGGGCGTTGATGCAGTACAGGGCGCCTGAGAATTACGAACTGGTGAAGGAGGCGCTTAAGCTTGTCCGCAGGGAGGATCTGATCGGTTTTGACAAAAAGTGCCTGATACCGCCGAGAAAAATAGCGGCTTTTGGGAAAAAGAGAGGAAAGAAATAGAGGTGGAATGCGATGCTTTGGGCTAATCAAAAGGGAACTTACGGCTATATCAAGCGGCAGAGAAGATGGGAGATCATCAAAACGGCGGCAATGTTTGCGGTCTCTTTGTCTCTCTATTTAGCGGGGTATATCGCGACAAAAAGCAATAAAAACCTGTTGACTCTGGCCGCGGTTTTGGGATGTCTGCCGGCCAGCAAGAGCGCTGTCAATATGATCATGTTTATCAGGGCGAAAGGATGTTCCGAAATTCTGCGGGAGGCCATCGGAGACAAGGCGGCAGGGCTCTCCGAGCGCTACGATCTTTATCTGACCAGCTATGCGAAAAACTTTCAGATCAGTCATCTTGTGATGAGAGGAAAGAGCGCAGCGGGCATCACGGAGCAGAAGGATTTTGACGAGAAAGCCTGTCATCAGCATCTGAAAACTCTCTTTGCACAAAACGGGATCCATGATGTCACAGTGAGGATATTCAGAGATAAGGACAAATATTTTGAGAAGGTAAAGGCGCTGCAGGAATCGGAGGGGAAAGACGACAGGGAATATGACGGCAAAGTGTTGGGTCTGATGGAGGATCTTTCCCTGTAGAGGAGAAAGCGGATCGTGACGGGGGCGGAAGGAACGGTATGCAGAAGTTTACGGTGACGAAGAAGGAAGAGGGTCAGCGTTTTGACAAATATTTGAAAAAGCTGCTGCCTGAGGCGGCGGGCGGATTCCTCTATAAAATGTTGCGAAAAAAGAATATTACCCTGAATGGCAAAAAGGCTGCGGGAAATGAAGTGATTCTGGCGGGAGACAGCGTGGAAATGTTTTTTGCGGAGGAGACCTTTCAGAAGTTTTCCGGAAAATTCAAAACACGAACGGAGTCCGGGAGAAGTTATGAAAAGGCCTGCCGCAGTTTATCTGACATCTCTGTCATATATGAAGATGAAGATATTCTGATCCTGAATAAGCCTGTCGGAGTTTTGACCCAGAAGGCGGAGAAAGAGGACATTTCGCTGAATGAATGGATGCTCGGGTATCTGTTTGAAAAGGGAGAATTAACAAAAGAGGATGCAGGGCATTTCCGCCCTTCCGTGTGCAACCGGTTAGACCGCAATACCAGCGGGCTTGTGCTCTGCGGGAAGAGCATCCGGGGCAGTCAGTTTTTGTCAAAGATGCTGCGAAACCGGAGCCTGCGCAAGTATTACATAGCCTTAGCGCAGGGGAGGATCGGGGAGGAGATCCGGCTGGAGGGGTACCTGAAAAAAGAGGAGGAGAAAAACCTTTCCTATATCCTGTCCGAGGAAAAATACGAAAGCCTTGTTATTTCGCGGCCGGAGACAGAAAAGGAATACAAAAAGATTGAGACGGTGATAAAGCCGGTTTTTTATGATACGGAAAAAGATTTCACAAAGCTGGAGGTTTTGCTGGTGACGGGAAAGAGTCACCAGATCAGGGCTCATCTTGCGGGGATAGGGCATCCCGTGCTGGGAGATTACAAGTATGGATGGAAGCCGCGGAATGAGCGGGAAGAGGCTTTGAAATATCAACTGCTCCACGCCGGCAGAATTGAGTTTCCGGAGATAGAGGGCGAGTTTGCTTACCTGTCGGGGAAATGTCTGAGGGCTCCGGAGCCGGAAAGTTAGTGTGTGAGAGGAACAATGAAAGGGAACATGAAGAAAGAATTGACATCAGGGAGTGTATTGCAGACGCTGTTTTATTTTTCACTGCCCTATTTTTTGTCCTATTTTCTGCAGACTTTATACGGGATGGCGGATCTGTACATTGTTGGGCGGTTTAACGCGGTGGAGAGCACCACGGCAGTTTCGGTGGGCAGCCAGATCATGCATATGATCACGGTGATGATCGTAGGGCTTGCTATGGGGACTACGGTATCCATCGGCCATGAGGCCGGCGCGAAGAATGAAAAACGGATGATGGAGGCTATCGGCAATACGGCCACACTGTTTTTGGGCCTGTCGATCGCAGCGGCGTTTGTCCTTACCTTGTGCGTGCATCCTATAGTAAGGGTGATGTCCGTGCCGGCGGAGGCGGTGAACAGCGCGGTTTCCTATCTGACGATCTGTTTTATCGGTATTCCTTTTATCACAGCTTACAATATCATCAGCGCGGTATTTCGCGGCATGGGAGACTCCAAAAGTCCTATGTATTTCATCACGGTGGCCTGTGTGTCCAATATAGCCCTCGATTATCTGTTTATCGGCGCGTTTGGTATGGGAGCGGCAGGGGCGGCGCTTGGGACGACGCTGTCTCAGGCTATCAGCGTGGCGGTGGCGTTGTATCGCATCAAGATCGACAGCGGTATGCGTCATATCAGACTGACGGCGCAGGATTTAAAACCGAAGGGGGCGGTGATGGGGAAATTGTTGTCCATCGGTGTGCCCGTGGCGATGCAGGACGGGTTTATCCAGATTTCCTTTCTGCTTATAACGATCATCGCAAACAAAAGAGGGTTGTTTGACGCTGCGGCGGTAGGAGTTGTGGAAAAGATCATCGGCATCTTGTTTTTAGTGCCTTCCTCTATGCTCTCTGCGGTCTCTGCGCTGGCGGCGCAGAATATCGGCGCGGGGAAGAAGGACAGGGCAAGGCAGACGCTGCGGTATGCCATGTTTGCGGCAGTGATCTTCGGGACCGTATCGGCGCTTCTGATGCAGTTTTTTGCGGAGCCGGTGGTGGGCATTTTCCGAGGCGAGCCGGAGGTGGTGCTGCTTGGCAGCCAGTATCTGCGGGGCTATGTCTGGGACTGCGTGTTTGCGGGAGTGCATTTTTGTTTCAGCGGCTACTTCTGTGCCTGCGGCAGATCGGGGCTTTCCTTTTTGCACAATGCCATCGCCATTGTCTGTGCGCGGATCCCGTTAGCCTATCTCGCCTCGAAGTTGTTTGCGGATACTCTGTTCCCGATGGGGCTTGCCACGGTCACAGGGTCGGCGGTTTCGGTGGTGATTTGTGTGATCGCTTATCTCTGGCTTTTGAGATCGGACAGAAGGCAGAGAATCATGGAGGCATAAGAGGGAGGAAAGCTTTTTCTTGCATAATGGCAGGCATTGCCATATAATTTGTACTTAGAAGACAGTCTGGAAATACAAAAGGGAAAAATATCATGCCGACTTGGAAGAGCAGGGGACTCAGAGGGTCCGCTTTAGAAGATATGATCAACCGGACAAATGAAAAATATGCGGAAGCAGGACTGGCGCTGATCCAGAAGATACCGACGCCGATCACGCCGATCAAAATGGACAAGGAGTCAAGACATATTACGTTGGCCTATTTTGACCAGAAGAGCACGGTGGATTATATCGGTGCGGTACAGGGGATTCCGGTTTGTTTTGACGCAAAGGAGTGTGCGGCTGATACATTTTCGCTGCAGAATATCCACGATCATCAGGTGGATTTTATGCAGCGATTTGAAAAACAGGGCGGTGTGGCGTTCTTTTTGATTTATTATACTAACAAGGATCTGTTTTACTATCTGCCCTTTGAGATGCTTTACTATTTCTGGGACAGAAAACTGAAGGGCGGCAGGAAGAGTTTTCGGTTCGACGAACTGAATCCGGAATATTTTATCCCGCAGAAGCAGGGGTTTTTAGTGCCGTATCTGGATATGCTTCAAAAGGATCTGGAGGACAGAGCCTGACATAGGAAGGAAAATAAATATGAATAAGAATCTGTTGCATACGCCGGAGGGTGTCAGAGACATCTACGGCAGGGAATATGCGGGAAAATTGAAGCTGGAGGAACTGATCCGCGGGAAGATCAAGAGTTTTGGTTATCAGGATATCCAGACGCCTTCTTTTGAATTTTTTGATGTTTTTTCCAAAGAGATCGGAACTACGCCCTCCAAGGAACTGTATAAATTTTTTGATAAAGAAGGCAACACGTTAGCGCTCAGACCGGACTTTACGCCCTCTATGGCGCGCTGTGCGGCAAAATATTTTATGGAGGAGACTTTTCCCATCCGGTTTTGTTATTTGGGAAATACATTTGCCAACACTTCCAGTCTGCAGGGAAAGCTGTGCGAAGCGACCCAGATGGGGGCAGAGTTGATCGGGGATGACAGCGTGGAAGCGGACGCGGAACTGATAGCCATGCTGATAGAGTGCCTGAAGAACGCGGGGCTTGAGAGGTTTCAGGTGACGGTAGGGCAGGCGGATTATTTCAGAGGCCTATGCGAAGCGGCGGGCCTGTCGAAGGAGACGGAACTTGCGCTGCGGGAAAATGTCAGCGGGAAAAATATTTTCGGCGTGGAGGATCTGTTAAAGGAAGAGCATATCGGGAAAGATTATCGGCAGGCATTTTTGAAGATCACGGAACTTTTCGGTTCGGTGGAGGTTCTTGAGCAGGCGGAAGCTTTCGCAAGAAACGAGCGTTCCGGAGGGGCTGTGGAGCGGTTAAAACAGCTTTACAGACTGCTTGCGGTTTACGGGGTGGAGCAGTATATATCTTTTGATTTCGGAATGCTCAGCAAGTATCATTATTATACCGGCGTGACGTTTAGAGCTTATACTTACGGCGTGGGGGATGCCATTGCAAAAGGCGGACGATATGATAATCTGTTAGGGAAGTTTGGGAAGGATGCGCCGGCTGTGGGCTTTGTGGTTGTGATAGACGATCTGATGACAGCTATGGCGAGTCAGAGGATAGCGCTGCCGTCGGAGGAAAAGAGGGCGCTGCTTGTCTATGACAGGGAGGCTTTCGGGAAAGCGCTGGCCAGAGCGGGCAAATTGCGGAAGGAAGGCGTTTGTGTGGAACTGATGCCAAAAGATGAAAAGAAAACGGAAGAGGCATATGAAGAACTGGCGGCGCGGCGCGGATGCATGTTAGAGAGGATATAGGATGGAGAATAAAAAGGAAGAACGTTACCTGACCTTCGCACTATGTAAGGGCAGGCTTGCAAATAAAACACTGGAGCTGCTTGAACAGATCGGCATCACCTGCGAGGAGATGAGAGATAAAGATTCCAGAAAGCTGATTTTTGTCAATGAGGAGCAGAGGTTAAAATTTTTTCTGTCCAAAGGGCCTGACGTACCGACCTATGTGGAGTACGGGGCGGCTGATATCGGCGTGGTGGGCGCGGACGTTGTGATGGAGGAAAACAGGCGGGTCTACGAGGTGTTGGATCTCGGCTTTGGCAAATGCCGGATGTGCGTCTGCGGGCCGGAAACGGCGGGGGAACTTTTGAAACACCATGAGAGGATCCGGGTGGCGACGAAGTATCCGTTGATTGCAAAGGAATATTTTTTTAATAAAAAGCATCAGACCGTGGATATCATCAAGTTAAACGGTTCCGTGGAACTTGGTCCTATCGTGGGATTATCGGATGTGATCGTGGATATTGTGGAGACCGGAGGAACGCTTAGAGAGAACGGGTTAGGGGTTTTGGAGGAGGTTTGTCCGCTGTCGGCGCGGATGATCGTGAATCCGGTGAGCATGCGGATGGAGTATGAGAGGATAAACGGACTGATCCATCGGTTGAAGGAGATTTGTGAATAAGAATGAAGGATGTTTTTCTTGTATACGATACATGCTGTTTTTATGAAATTGTGATATTGACATATTTTTTAAATGTTTCCGGCTGTGATGTGGTTTTTTGTTCTCAGGATGGGAAATCGGTCAGGACGACGGAAGGATTTTCCGTTTGCGCCGACATGTCGTTGAAAGAACTGGATAAAGAACAGATCAGAAGTTTTGTCATCCCCGGCGGGGATATTTCTGCAATAGACAACGAAGATATAAGAGGATATCTCCGGGAGTTGGGAGAGCGGGAGGTTTTGATCGGCGGTATCTGCGCAGGAGTTGATGTTTTAGATCATGCAGGCATTCTTCAGGATGTGAAATCGACCCATTCTGCGGATGAGGATGTAGTCTGCGACGCTGCCGTGACCAAAGGATCGCGGGTGGTTACGGCGAGAGCCAACGCCTATGTGGATTTTGCGATAGAAGCTGCAAAACAACTGGATATATTTGCGGATGAGGAAGATTTGCAGGAGACGATCGACTTCTGGAAATATTTTAAGAGAGCCGAGTAATCCGGGAAACTGTGGTGAACTTAATGGTATAGAGAGGAAAAGGAGCACAATGAGAATTGTAGAATTGACCAAAGAGACGAAAAAGAGTATCCTGAATGACCTGTTGAAGCGCAGTCCCGATCATTACGGCGCCTATGAGGAGACGGTGAATGATATTATCCGTCAGGTCAGAGAGCGCGGAGACGAGGCGGTCTTTGCCTATACAAAGCAGTTTGACCGGTGCGAGCTGACACCGGAAAATCTGACGGTGACAGAGGATGAGATAAAAGAGGCTTACGGGGAGTTGGAGGAAGCGCTGGTCGAGACTATGAAAAGGTCTGCGGAAAATATCAGGGCTTATCATGAGAAGCAGGTCAGACAGAGCTTTTTTACGACGAAGCCGGACGGATCTCTTTTGGGACAGCGGATTACCCCTCTGGCCCGTGCGGGGGTCTATGTGCCCGGGGGAAAGGCGGCGTATCCTTCCAGCGTACTGATGAACGTGATGCCAGCCAGAGTGGCGGGGGTTGCGGAGATCATTATGACGACACCGCCCGGAAAGGATGGGAAAGTCAATCCCGGAACTCTTGTGGCGGCGGATATTGCAGGCGTGGACAGGATCTACAAAGTGGGCGGCGCTCAGGCTGTCGCAGCGATGGCCTTTGGCACGGAGTCTATTCCGAAAGTGGACAAGATCACAGGCCCCGGCAATATTTTTGTGGCTCTTGCCAAAAAAGCGGTGTTCGGCTATGTGAGCATCGATTCCGTGGCAGGCCCCAGCGAGATTCTTGTGCTGGCGGACGAGAGCGCGAATCCCAGATTTGCGGCGGCGGATCTTTTGTCTCAGGCGGAACACGATGAACTGGCCAGCGCGATTCTGATCACGGATTCCATGGAACTTGCAAAAAAGGTCTCGGAGGAAATGGAGAATTTTACAAGGCAGCTTTCCAGAGAGGAGATCATCAGAAAATCGTTAGAACAGTACGGCTATATTCTTGTGGCGCAAGATATGGATCAGGCGGTGGAGGCCGCCAACGATATCGCTTCGGAACATCTGGAGATTTTGACGAGAGATCCTTTTGAGACTATGACAAAGGTGAAAAATGCGGGGGCGATCTTCCTCGGAGCGTACTCCTCGGAACCCCTCGGCGATTATTTTGCGGGGCCGAATCACATTTTGCCAACCAACGGGACAGCGAAATTTTTCTCGCCTCTCGGAGTGGATGATTTCATCAAAAGGACGAGCGTCATCTCGTATTCCAGAGAAGCTTTGGAGAGAGATCATGAGGATATCGAGCGCTTTGCGAAAAGTGAGGGGCTGACGGCTCATGCAAATTCGGTGGCGGTGCGGTTTGAATAGAGTATCCGGAAGTGACCGGAGACTAACAGGATTTTAAGAGTTGGAGAGGATATGATAAACTGGACGAAGGAGAAGCGGCAGGCGCTTCAGGGAGTGTTTGGACATATAGATCGTATGAAGCTTCTTTTTTGGGCGCTCATGGCTGTGGGAATTGCCGTCCGTGTGATCGGTTTCGGTTCGATTCCGGGGGATATCAATCAGGATGAGGCTTTTGCGGGCTATGAGGCGTATTCTCTTTTGCACTATGGCGTCGATTCCGCAGGCTATCATTTTCCGGTGTATCTGTTTGCGTGGGGGAGCGGGATGAGCGCCCTGAACACGTATCTGATGATGCCGTTTATGGCGTTGTTCGGGCCGGAGATCTGGGTCATCAGGATGCCTCAAGTCATCGTTTCCTGCCTGACTCTGTGGGTGGTTTATTTGCTAATCAAAAGAATGTACCATGAAAAGGCGGCGCTTTTTTCCCTGTTTTTACTGGCGATCTGTCCGTGGCACATCACCATGTCGCGCTGGGGGCTGGATGCGAATCTTGCGCCGGGTTTTTTGATCTTCGGTTTGTATTTTTATGTGCGAGGGCTTGAGAATTCCAAATTTCTCATGCTGTCCGCGTTGATGTACGGGCTTTCTCTGTACTGTTATGCCACGATCTGGGCGGTGGTGCCGTTTATCGTGCTGATTGAATTTTTGTACGGACTGTATGTAAAAAAGATTCGTTTTGATAAATATGTGGTCTTTTCGGTGTTGATTCTCGGAGCGACGGCGCTGCCTCTTTTTCTGTTTTTGCTGGTGAATATGAATGTGATCGATGAGATCAGGCTTCCGTTTTTTTCAGTTCCCAAACTATTGGTTATGCGGGACGGGGAACTGTTTTTCGGAGATATTGTAGAGCGGGCAAAAAATGTGTGGCATCTCATGAAGTTGCAGTCCGATAATATCCCCTTTGACGGAACGGAGGAGTACGGGATCTACTATGGAGGAACGCTGTCGTTTTTTATGCTGGGGATATACTGCTGTCTGCGGCGGTGTTTCATAAAAGTGACAAAGAGGGAGTATGCGCCTGAATTTTTGCTGTTGGTGCAGGTGGGAGCGGGGATTTTTCTAGGGCTGCTTCTTGTGCGCACAAATATTTACCGCAATAACATATTGTTTATTCCCATGGTGTTGGTAGCCGCTCTTGGAATCTATTATCTTTTTGAACTGATCAATATAAAGGAGCTGATCCTGCCGGTTTTATACTATCTAGTGATGTTTATCGGGTTCACGCATTATTATTTTACGGAATACAGCGATTTGATGGATTACTATTTTTGCCGAGGTTTAGAGGATGCGGTGGAGGATGCCGCATCCTATGAGGGGCCGATCTATTACAGCAGGGGGATAGAACATTCCAGAATCCTTTTTCTGACGAGAGAACCGGTTCAGGAATTTACGGATACGGTGGAATACTTTATGTATCCGCATCCCTATCTGGAGGCGAAGTCCTTCGGGCGTTACAACTGTGATTTTGATCCGGCGGATCCGGATGTCGATGTGACTTATATATTAAGCAGAAATGCGGATTGGGAAATGTATGAAGAACAGGGATTTACAGTGCACTATTACGGCGAATATGCGGTCGCGCATCATCCGGACAGCGTATATCAGGAGAGCGGCGAAAGGAGATAAAAGGCATGGGCAGAAGAGCAAAAGTTGAGAGAAATACGAAGGAGACAGCCATAATAGCGGAGTTGGATCTGGACGGAACCGGGGAGGGCGATATTTCCACAGGTATCGGTTTTTTTGACCATATGCTGCAGGGATTTGCCAGACATGGGTTTTTTGATTTGAAAGTACGGATCGACGGGGATCTGCGGGTTGACGGACACCACAGTGTGGAAGACTGCGGGATCGTGTTGGGGCAGGCGATCAGAGAGGCTGTGGGAGATAAGAAAGGCATGAAGAGGTTCGGACAGTGCATTTTGCCGATGGACGAGACATTGGTGCTTTGTGCCATTGATATGGGAGGCAGGCCATGGCTAAACTTTGACGCAAAATTTACGGCGGAACGGGTAGGATATCTGGATACGGAACTGATACATGAGTTTTTCTATGCGATCAGTTACAGCGCCGGCATGAATTTACATATTAAAGTGTTGGATGGGCAGAATAACCACCATATCATAGAAGCGATGTTTAAGGCTTTTGCGAGAGCGCTTGACGAGGCGACAACGGTTGATGCGCGGATCGAGGATGTGTTGAGTACAAAGGGGACATTATAAAAAAATGAAGAGATTAATTCCATGTATTTATTTATACAAAGAAAAAGCGGTGAAGAATTTCAAGGATATGACAGTTGTGTCAGAAAATCCGGTGGAACTGGCGAAGACCTACAGTGAGAATGCGGCGGACGAACTGATCGTTTTTGACATGTCAAAAGGCGATGCAGAGCATGAGAAAGCGTTGGATGTGATGAAGGAAATCTGTGCGGCTATCGATATTCCGGTGATCGGCGCAGGAAATGTGGCCAGAATGGAGGATGTCAAAAAGATACTTTATACCGGCTGTGAGCGCGCGGTATTAAACTATGACAAGGAAGAAAATATCGAGATCACCGAGGAGGTCTCCCAGAGATTCGGCAAAGATAAGATATATCTTTCTTTTACGAAACCGGAGACGCTGAGTGTACACAGACAGTTGATTGATGCCTGCATTTCAGAGACCATCTGGATCGCGCAGGGGGGCGTGAAGGAGACGATACAGTGTCTGAACGATCCCACCATCATTGTGCTTGAGAATTGCTCTTTGGAGGGCATGGCGTGGATTTTCCAGAATCCGGCGGTGGACGGGATATCCGGAAATGCAGTCAATGACAATTATAAGGATCTGTATTCCATGAAATCCGTTTTTCAGGAAAGCGGCATGGAGGTCCGCGTGCCTAAGGGGAAGATGTCATGGGCAGATTTTAAACTGAACAGCGACGGAATGGTGCCGGTGGTGGCGCAGGATTATAAGACCGGTGAGGTGTTGATGGTGGCCTACATGAACGAGGAGGCTTTTGAGCATACGTTGAGGACCGGAAAAATGACGTATTACAGCAGGAGCCGGCAGGAATTGTGGATCAAGGGAGATACCAGCGGACACTATCAGTATGTAAAATCGCTGACGGTAGACTGCGATTTTGATACGATTCTTGCGAAAGTCAGTCAGGTGGGGGCAGCCTGTCACACGGGAAGCCGTTCCTGTTTCTTCAACGAGATCATGACGCAGGATCTGAAGGAGGCGGCGAATCCGTTGAAGGTGTTTGAAGAAGTGATGAAAGTGATCGAGGACAGAAAGATCCACCCGAGGGAGGGATCCTACACGAATTATCTGTTCGATAAGGGGCTTGACAAGATTTTGAAAAAGTTGGGAGAAGAGGCGACGGAGATCGTGATCGCCGCCAAAAACCCGAACAAAAACGAAGTGAAGTATGAAATATCTGATTTCCTGTATCATATGATGGTGCTGATGGCGGAGAAGGGGATCAGTTGGGAGGAGATTACAAAAGAACTGGCGAACAGGGAATAGGGTCTGCTGTTATGCGGCGCAAAAGAAAGGGGAAAGCTTTAGATGAAGTTAAGCATTATAGTGCCTGTATATAATATGGTTGCAGGGGGAAAACTGGACTTTTGCCTGCAGTCGTTAGTTGATCAGACCATAGAGGATTATGAGATTATAGCGGTGGATGACAAATCCAACGACGATTCTTTGCGCGCACTGCGGGAGTGGGAGACGAAATTTCCGCAAAAGATCAAAGTCATAGCGTCCCCGGAAAACAGAAGACAGGGCGGGGCGAAAAATCTGGGATTAGCCGCTGTCAGCGGCACATGGATCGGTTTTATAGACAGCGACGACTGGGTCACGCCCGATATGTATGAAAAGCTTTTAAAAAAAGCGGATGAGACGGGCGCGGATATCGTGGGCTGCGATTATACGATCGTGCAGGAACAGACTATGGTTCCCGGGATATACAGCCGCAACAATTCCGTGGAGCAGGCGGGGGCGGCGGATGCGGAAAAGCACAAAAAAATGGTGTTGAATCCCGGAAGCATGGTGATAAAAATATATCACAGGGATATCTTCTTTAAAAATGAGATCCGTTTTCCGGAACACATATTTTATGAAGATAACGCGATCGGAGCAATCACGATGTTATATGCAAAAAGATTTGAGAAAGTGGAGGAAGCGCTCTATTACTATTATCAGAATCCTTCCTCCACCGTGCATACGATCAATGAAGGGCGCTGCAGGGACAGGATGAAGGCTTCTTTACTCTATATGGAGGAATTTAGGAAGCGGGGATTTTACGAGGAATACAGGGAAGAAACGGATTACAAATTCTTTGAATTGTTTTATAAAAATACGCTGTTCTCTTATCTGCAGCAGTGTGAAAAAACGAGACTATCTTTTGTGAAAGAACTAAAAAAGGGGCTGTTGGAACAGGTTCCGGATTTTTCAAAAAATCCCTACTATCTGCAATATACAGACGAAGAAACAAGGAAACTGATCGGGATGCACATGAAATCGGATCTCTGCTTTTATGCTTATTATAAGCTGCTGCATATGTATCGGAGGATGCGATATGGAAAACAGGATAGAGCAACCTGACTTATGCGAAACAGTCTTTAATAGATTTCGGGCTGATGATCAGCAGTCTGTTCCGCCTCGGTTGAATTGTCCAAATCAAGCCTCATAAAGATGGAAGTGCTCATGGGGCTGTCATTATAGCTTTTTATCTCGTAAAATCCAAATTTCCGGTACATGCGGATTGCGTTCTTTAAGAAGGGAAGCGTATCCAACAGCATATGAGAGTAACCGATCTCTTTTGCGTCCGCTGTGACTCTTTGAACCAGTTGGTTTCCGATTTGCTGCCCTCTGAATCGGGGCCTGACATAGAGGCGTTTCATTTCGCAGTTTTCATCGTCAATTTTTCTCAGACCGACGCATCCCGCCGGTTCTTCCTTACAGTATGCCAGATAGAGCCGTCCATGAGGAGGGCCGTATTTTGTTTCCGGATGAGCCACCTCCTCATCATAGTGCTGGATGTCGAGATATTTCCGGAAAGAATTGTCTCCGGCAATCAGCATATCATTGTTTTTCCTATATTTTCAATCCATGAAAAGAATTTATCTAATCCCTGATTTTCTTCTCTTGTTTCAAGGAACATTCCTGCCGTATACCATGAATGTGTATTCTTCTTATCAGCAACTTCATAGAGTTCGCATTCATTTCCGATACTCTTGGCCTTTTTATAGAATTGTTCTGCACATGAGAAATCTATCAATCCGTCATTCCTGCTTTGAATCAACAGCATTGGTATCGAATTCTTAGTCATAAGTGAACATGGTTCTCCGTTTGTTCTGTCGAAACCTTTCGCAAATAATTGGTTCAGTAATATTTTTACAGACAAAGATGTTTGATCAGAAAAGCAATATGGTCCGCCCAATCCGATAAAGCCAATGATATTTGACACATCTGTATCATACTCTTTCTGCACCGACTTACTGTAACACAGAATCGAGGACAGATGCGCTCCGGCAGACGATCCTGAAATGATTACTTTTGAAGTATCAATATTTCTTTCGTTCAGCCATTGTATCGCTGCTTTATATCCGTTACACACGTCCTCAATCTGACAAGGATATTTATTCTTTGGCGACAGTCTGTACCCAATCGAAACAAAGTGATAACCGGCATTTGCAGCGTATTGGCCTACGAAGTCAAAATACTTAGGTGTGCCGGCATTCCAGCCGCCGCCATGCACCCATATAATAACCTTATCACTTGCGATTTGTTCCGGTTCATAGTACAGGAAATATTGCTCCTTACTGTTTCCAAAAGATATATTTTGAGGGATGAACAACCTTTTTACCTGACGCATTTTTTTGTACAGCCCCCAATAACTTAGGCTTTCCCGTACAGAGTCTTTCATGACAGCTCCTCCAAAAAATTTGTATTTATAAAATTGATTATACTACACAATTACTGTCGCCATCAATCTGTCTTTATAGAAGATAAGCTTTTGCTTTACAGCAATAATATCTGTCCAAATCATTTGAAATGTGGTAGAGTTGATATGTGGAGCATAGAAAAAGGAGGAAATAAGATGAATATGGAATTGCTGCAGAATGATGGGATATTAATGAGGATTCTGATCTTGTTTGTGCCGACGGCCGTCGCTTTTGCGATCGCAGTTATTTACCTCTTTGCTTCTAAGGCGAGGGAGGAAAGCAACGGATTGGACGGTGCGGAATTGGGCAGTGCCATGGTGTTATTTTTGCCTGTGTGTATGACAAATTTGATATATGCGGTTGTGGAGATTTTTCTGATGTTGGGAAACGAAGGCATAGCGGCAGATAAAATAGAAGGAGTGCCGGTTGCATTTTTTGCAGCGATCAGTGTGTTGAGTGCCGCTTCCTGTCTCATCAAGGGAATAATCGGAGGAATGAAATTATCCCGCTGCGTGGGAACGGAAAGGCAGAACGGAATTTCAAAAGTCATGCTTTTCATGGCGGCGGCTGAAGTTCCGGGACTGATTTCGTTTGCACTCTGGATGATAAAGTTTATGGTATAAACTTTTTATAACATGACACACAGTTGGCGTGTTTATTATGATATAGTATCGACAGAGGAACGGCAATGAAAATAGACAGATTGATCGGGATTTTATCCCTGCTGCTGCAGAAAGATACGGTGACAGCGCCTGAACTGGCGGCGCAGTTCGAGGTTTCGAGACGGACGATAAATCGCGATATCGAGGATCTGTGTAAGGCGGGAATACCCATTGTGACAAGGCAGGGAGCGAGGGGCGGAATCTCGATCATGGAGAATTATAAGATTGAGAAAACGTTGCTGACAAACGCGGAGATGCAGGATATTCTGGCGGGGCTTAGAGGGCTTGACAGCGTAAACGGTACAAACCGTTACAGTCAGCTTATGGAAAAACTTTCCGCCGGATCCGCGGATTTTATGTTTGGCAGTCAGTCCGTTCTGATCGACCTTTCTTCCTGGTATAAAGATTCTCTTGGGCCTAAGATCGAGATGATCCGAAACGCTATAGAAAATTGTAAGGAACTTAGGTTTCTCTATTTTTCACCGAAAGGGGAGAAAGAACGGTGCATAGAGCCGTATTATCTGATCTTTCGATGGTCAAGCTGGTATCTCTGGGGATGGTGCAGGAGCCGTGGAGATTTTCGGCTGTTCAAGTTAAACCGCATGGAAAAATTAGCATTGGCCGAAATGTTTGTAAAAAGATCTGTCCCCCTGCCGGATCTGAGCAATGAACGGATCTTTTCAGGCGGCGTCAGGGTAAAGGCGCTGATAGCCGGGGACTGTAAGTGGCGGCTGGTGGAAGAGTTCGGCATGGACTGCTTTACGGAACTAGAGGACGGCAGGCTGCTTTTTCAGGCGGATTACACAGATGAGGAAAATCTGATCACTTGGCTGCTTTCTTTTCGGGAAAAGGCGGAGATAGTGGAGCCGCTTAAACTGCGGGAAGAGCTGCACAGGACGCTGCTTAAGACATTGGAGAACTACAGGGAGGACTGACATGAATTATATTCAGATCACGGAGGAAAATCTGGAGGAAGAGCATATCTGCTGTGCCATCTCCAATAATAAGGATCCCCAGGTCATGGCCAAGAAGGCGTGGATGCGGGAGAGAATAAAAGAAGGGCTGGTCTTTTTAAAGGGAGATATCAGAGGGAAATGTTTTATAGAGTATATCCCTGCGGAATGTGCCTGGGTGCCGATTCTGGCGGAGGGCTATATACATATCAACTGTTTTTGGGTTTCCGGTTCCTGCAAGGGACAGGGCTATGCCAATGATCTGTTAAATCAGTGCATCGCCGATGCGAAACAGAAAGGGAAGATCGGGCTTACGGTGATCACATCGGCAAAGAAAAAGTCTTTTCTGTCGGACCCGAAGTATCTTGCCTATAAGGGATTCCGGCGGGCAGATGCGGCAGAGCCTTACTTTGAATTGTGGTATCTTCCCTTTGAGGAACAGGCAGAGATGCCGCAGTTTAGGGAGTGTGCAAAACACCCGAGATGCGACGGGAAGGGGTTTGTCCTGTACTATACAGGCGGCTGTCCGTTTACGGCAAAATATGTGCCCCTTCTGAAACAGTGGGCAAAAGAGAGGGAAGTGCCGCTCACGGCAGTAGAGATCGATAGTGCGGAAGCGGCCCAGAAAGCGCCCGCCGTTTGGACAAATTATGCGCTGTTTTACGACGGGGAATATGTGACGCATGAAATTTTGTCAGAGAAGAAGTTTCATGCTTTAGTTTTGCAGTGTTGACCGTGCAAAATTATAATCCAACGCAGGCACGCTCTCGCTGCAGTTCGACCGCAGCGGACACTAAGCGCATGTGAAATTTCGCAATTTCACATTTGCTAAGTGCCGGCGGCCTCACAGCACCTGCTTATAGATATATGAATTTTGCACGATGAACGCTGTGGAAACTTAAGATTCACAATTGCCTGAGATAGAATGCATCTAAGTAATTGCGAAGTTCTGCTTTCTGCAGTATTGCGTGTTTAAAATTTACGCATCCATAAGCAGGCGCTGTGAGACCGTCGGCAGTTAGTGAGGTATTTTCGAACTTACTGCCGCTACGGGCGAGCCGCAGCGAGAGCATGCCTGCGTTGGATCATATATTTTAAACAAAAAAACGACAGAATCAATAAGATTCACAATTATCTAATGGAATAGATGATAAAGGAGGGAAACGGGATATGGCATCAAATCCGGAATTTGTGCAGTATATTGCAGATCAGTTGTGTGGGGCAGGTGAGATCACTTATCGGAAAATGTTCGGGGAGTACGGTATGTATCTTGACGGAAAGATATTTGCGGTGATCTGTGAAAACCAGTTGTTTGTGAAAGTGACGGAAGCGGGCAGAAAAATGAGGCCGGAGCTGGAGGAAGCGCCGCCCTACGAAGGAGCCAAAAATTATCTGTTGGTGGAGGATATCGACGATAAGGAGGCGCTTGTGGAATTTGTGGCGGCCACCTGCAAAGAGCTGCCGCCGCCAAAGCCGAAGAAAAAGAAAAAGGTTTGAGAAGCGGAATAAGAGGGAGAAAAATGGCGTTTGACTATAAGAAAGAATATAAGGAATTTTATCTGCCGCCTAAGAAACCGGGGATGATAGAAGTGCCGGAAATGCATTTTATCGCGGTAAACGGTAAGGGCGATCCCAATGAGCCGGAGGGAGCGTATAAGGCGGCAATCGGAATGCTGTACAGCATTGCGTTTACGATTAAAATGAGTTATAAAGGAAGTCATAAGATCGACGGCTATTTCCCTTATGTGGTGCCTCCCCTTGAGGGACTCTGGAAGCAGAGAGGAGGAGGCGCTATCGATTATGCTCACAAGGAAAATTTTGAGTGGACGTCCATGATCCGGCTGCCGGAGTTTGTGACAAAGGAAGAGTTTGATTGGGCGATCATGGAGGCTTCGGAGAAAAAGAAGCAGGATTTTTCCGAAGTGCAGTTTTTTACCTATGATGAGGGAACCTGTGTGCAATGCATGCATATTGGGAGTTATGACGAAGAACCGGAGACGATCCGGCTGATGCAGGCATATCTGAAAGAACAGGGATATGCGGAGGATATTTCAGATATCCGTCTGCACCATGAAATATACTTGAGTGACCCGAGAAAAGCGGCGGCAGAGAAACTGCGCACGGTGATCAGACATCCGGTCAGAAAGTTGTGAGCGGTTTTTGGGAGAACCGGAAAGGATAAAAAACGGATAAGCCGCATTCGCTCGGAGGATGAAGAATAGGAAAACAGCATGTCGGAATATCAACATATTTGTCATACTTTCAGGCCTGTGTATGACGAAAAATCAAAAATATTGATTTTGGGAAGTCTGCCTTCCGTAAAATCCAGAGAGGCAGGGTTTTATTACGGACACCCGCAGAATAGGTTCTGGAAAGTTTTGGGGGCTGTTTTGTCCTGCCCTGTTCCGGTTACGATACAGGAGAAAGAAGAGATGCTGCTTGCGCATCATGTGGCTGTATGGGATGTGATCGAAAGCTGTGACATCATAGGTTCCAGCGACAGCAGTATCAAAAACGTGGTGCCTGCGGATATAGGAGAGATATTGGAGAAGGCGGATATAAGAGGGATATATGCCAACGGGAAAAAGGCCGAGAGTCTGTACCGGAAATATATTTTTCCGAAAACGAAAGTGCCGGTTATAGCGCTGCCCTCCACCAGTCCGGCGAATGCGGCCTGTTCTCTGGAAAAACTGGTGGAGATATGGGACAGGGAGATCGGAAATGCCTGGATTGCAGGGGAGGGAAAAGATGTATTATCAGACAAACTACGGATCGCCGATCGGAAATATGGTGATCGTCTGCGATGAGGAGAAAAGTCACATCATAGGAATGTGGTTTGAGAGACAGAAATATTTTCTGGGGGGATTGAAGGAGGAACCTGTCATGCAGGAGGATATCCCCGTACTGCGAAAGGCGCTAGACTGGCTGGATGCTTATTTTGCGGGAAAAAAGCCGCTGATATCAGAGCTTCCTCTGGCGCCGGAAGGAGGTAAGTTCCGGCAGGATGTCTGGGATATCCTCTGTGAGATACCCTACGGAAGTGTGACAACTTACGGGGAGATCGCTAAAAAAATGGCGGCCAAAATGGGACGAAGGACCATGTCCGCTCAAGCGGTGGGCGGAGCCGTCGCCCACAATCCCATCTCCGTGGTCATTCCCTGTCACAGGGTGCTGGGAACGGGCGGAGGGCTGACAGGGTATGCGGGAGGGATCGACAAGAAGATAAAACTGTTGGAGCATGAGGGCGTCGAATGGAATACTATTCGTTAAATGATTATCTGCAGGATACCTTTGGACAAAAGGTCTATAAGATCGCGCTGGACGGGGGATTTACCTGTCCAAACAGGGACGGCACAAAAGGGACAAGGGGCTGCATTTTCTGTTCGGGCGCAGGCTCCGGGGAATTTGCGCAGAGAGCGGAAGACACGATTACCGCCCAGATTGAGAAGGGCAAAGAGAGAGTCAAAAAAAAGTTGAGGAGCGGGAAATATATTGCCTATTTTCAGGCTTTTACCGGGACCTATGCCCCGGTGGAAAAACTGAGGAAATTGTACGAGGAGGCGGTATCCCATCCGGACATTGCCGTGTTGTCTGTCGCTACAAGGCCGGACTGTCTTCCGGAGGAGGTTCTGTTGCTGTTAGGGGAGATGAACCGGAGAAAACCGGTGTGGGTGGAACTGGGGCTGCAGACGATCCATGAAAAGACGGCGGCTTATATCAGGAGAGGATACCCGCTGTCTGTTTACGACGAAGCGTTGGAGAAACTAAAAAGCATTGGGGTGCAGGTGATCGTCCATGTGATTTTAGGTCTTCCGGGAGAAACGGCGGAAGAGATGAAACAGACCGTGTCCTATGTTGGAAAAAGCGGGGCAGACGGGATCAAGCTGCAGCTTTTGCATGTGATAAAGGGAACGGATCTGGAAAAGGAGTACGCAGAGGGAAGCGTTCGGGTGATGGGGATGGAGGAGTATGTTGCTTTGGCGGCGGACTGCATTGCCCTGCTGCCGGAGAGAATGGTCATTCACCGCATGACGGGTGACGGAGATAAAAAGACGCTGATCGCGCCTGAATGGAGCGCAGATAAAAAGAGAGTGCTCAATGCGCTGCATCAGGCGATCAAAGAGAAAGAGCGGGTGGTTTCTGCAGATGTGATATGAATGTTATCACAACTGCCTGATTTCCGAGATGTCGGAATCGATCATCATGGAATAGTTCGTATAGTAGACTACAAATCCCGGTTTGGCTCCGCCGGGTTTTTTCACGTTCTTTTTTTCGGTGTAGTCGATCTCCACCTTCTCTTGTCCTCGTCCCTTGGAGTAGTGGGCGGCAAGTCTTGCGGCCTCCTCAAAGGTAGCGTCGGGCAGCTCGGCCCCCTCGGTGCGGACGATCACATGGGAGCCGGGCTGGCCTTTGGCATGGAACCACCAGTCGTTCCCGACGGCGAACTTAAAGGTCAGTTCATCGTTCTGGAAATTGTTTTTCCCGACGTACATATGGAAACCGTCGCTGCTGATATAGTGGAAAGGTTTGCTGGTGATCTTTTCCTTTTTTGCGCCGCCTTTTCTGCGGATGTAGCCCGCCGCGATCAGCTCCTCCTTGATCTCCACAAGATCGGATTCCTGTTCGGCGATGTCTAAGGAGGCTGTGATGGATTCCAGATGATCGATCTCTTCCTTCACCTGCACGGTAAGTTCGGATAGCGTCTCATAAGTACGTTTCAGTTTCCCGTATTTTTCAAAATACTTCTTCGCATTTTCCGCGGCGGTGAGGGTAGGATCAAGAGGGATCGCAATAGTCTCATTTGTATAGTAGTTTAAGGCTTCCAAAGATTTTGCACCGGGCTCGGCGTCGTAGCCGTAGGTGTGCAGCAGTTCTCCGTAAAGCTTATATTTCTCCCGCTTTTCCGTGTCCTTTATCTGGCGGCACTGAAGATCATATTTTTTCACAGTGCGCTCCAGAATGGTCTGAACGATCTTTCGAAGGTCTGCAGACCGCTGTCTGATCCGCGTCTGTGCATTTTTTTCCGCATAATAAGTCTCCAGAAGTTCCGAGATGGAAGAAAAACTTTTGGAGACAGCATCGCGATACAGTTTCATGGGCAGAGCAGAAAATTCCACAGGGCTTTTCCCATCGTAGTAAATGACCGGAGAAAAGCAGCCGGTTGTCACTTCTTTCATCAAAACGGCAAACTGCCTGTAGAGCAACTCGAAGTCCGCTCCGGAAACTTCCGTCCGGGCAGCAGAGGACTCCTGCCTGTAACTGAGAGCGGAGCGGTCGGGGTCAAGGCCCGCCAGAAAGCAAAGCTCCTGCGCTAAAATAGGTGAGAAGCCGGTGAAAGAGGAGTACAACGCCTTGTATAAGGGAGTCGGTTTTTGAAATACAAGGTCATGAAATTGCTTTTTCCGGTCAGATTCGGATAAAGAATTTTCCATAAATGCTGCCGGATCTGCTTTATCTTCGGTTTTCGGAATAAAATAAGTTTTTCCGGGCAGCACTTCTCTGACAGAGCTTACCATGCCGGAAATATGTTTGATGCTGTCGATAATCACATCCTCTTCGCTGCAGAAGATGATGTTGCTGTGTTTACCCATCACTTCCACGATCAGTTTTTTTCTGCACAGATCCCCCAGTTCACTCATATGCTCGATGTCGATCTGCATGATCCGCTCGAGACCGGGCTGTGTGATGGAAACAATGCGCCCGTTCTGGATATGTTTTCTGAGCAGCATGCAGAAATTGGGAGCCGTCATAGGACTCTGTTTTGTCCTGCCTGTCAGATAGATCAGAGGGAGGGATGCGCTGGCGGAGAGCAGCAGGTAGTGCTGTCCTGTTTTTGTTTTCAGCGTGAGCTGCAGTTCATCAGCCTCCGGCTGTGCAATTTTATAGATGCGCGCGCCTGTCAGAAGATCTTTGCATTCTTTTACAAGAGCGGCGATCGTAACGCCGTCAAAAGCCATAGTGTATGTCTCCTTTTTTGTTAAATCGGTAGAATATTTACATAGTAGCATCACAGGGGGAAAATAGCAAATTTATTTGCGAAAAACAAGATAGGGTATTTCCTCTTTCTTGTTTTTGTGCTACAATTTATATAAATCAGGATTTCGAGCGGCAGACAGGCCCGACGGAAAGGGCGGGAATTTGTCTGGCTGCAGAAACCATATCTATCACATTCACAGGTAAAAGGATATGAATATCGAAGGTCTGCAAAATCCATATGAAGCCGCATGGCAAAAGATTTGGGGGCGTCCCGGAGAGGAGGCGGTCCTTGTTATCACGCCGTTCATGCCGGGAGAAGAGAGGGCGGATGAGAAAAATATACCGGGAATTTCCGGAACCGAGAAGGCAAAGGAAGTTTCAGGAGATAAGGATTCCGTTAAAAAGCCCGGACGAACGTCTTCACCCGAAGAGTGTAAGACTTGTAAGGAACGGAAATATCAGGACGGTTCCGACGAGAACGTTTCTTTTAAGTCGGCACAGCATATTTCGCCTTCCAGCGCGGGCGCGAGGGTAAGGGCTCATGAGGGAGAGCATGTGTCAAACGCTTACAATAAAGCCGAACAGGACGGCGGTAAAGTGATTCAGGCTTCCGTCAGCATCCACACGGCGATCTGTCCGGAGTGCGGCAGGACTTATGTGTCCGGCGGCACGACTCACACAAAGATTAGCTATCCCAATGAGGATAACCCTTACCAGAAAGAAAGGAAATTTCAGCATGGTATGGGATTCAGGGGAAATAATATAGATCTGGCGGTGTAGCGCCGGGATACGGAAGAGGGGCAAAAGACCATGATCAAAAGCATGACCGGCTTCGGAAGATGCGAGGTGACGGGAAAAGACAGAAAGCTGACGGTGGAGATGAAGTCCGTCAATCACAGGTATCTCGATGTGAGTATCAAGATGCCGAAGAAACTCAATTTTTTTGAAAGCGCCATACGGACGGAATTGAAAAATTATATTTCCAGAGGCAAGGTGGATGTTTTTATCACTTGTGAAGACTACAGAGAGGACAGCGGCGCGCTGAAGTATAATAAGGCGCTTGCGAAGGAGTATCTGACTTATCTGCGCGAGATGGCGGAAGAGTTTGGATTAGACGATGACATCCGGGTCTCCACGCTCTCAAGATATCCGGAAGTCTTTGGGATGGAAGAACACAATATCGATGAGGAAGAACTCTGGAAAGATATCGAGGAGGCACTGCGCGGCGCGGCGGAAAACTTTGTGAAGACGAGGACTGCGGAGGGTGAGAATCTGCTGGCAGATCTGAATGAAAAACTGGACGCTATGCTCGGGCATGTGGAGTTTATCACAGAGCGCTCTCCTAAGCTGATTCAGGAGTACAGGGAAAAACTGCGGGAGAAAGTATGCGAACTGTTGGGAGATGTCCAGATCGATGAGAACAGACTTTATATGGAAGTGACTATGTTCGCCGACAAAGTGTGCGTGGACGAGGAACTGGTTCGTTTAAAAAGCCATGTGGAGAGTACGAAGAAGACTCTCCTTGCCGAGGGCAGTGTGGGCAGAAAACTGGATTTTATTGCGCAGGAGATGAACAGGGAAGCAAACACGATTCTTTCCAAAGCAAATGATCTGGAAATTTCCGACAGGGCAATCGAACTGAAGAACGAAATTGAAAAAGTGAGGGAGCAGATTCAAAACATTGAGTAAACTGATTCATATCGGATTCGGAAATATGATAAACGCGGAAAAGATCATAGCCATCGTCGGTCCGGATTCTGCACCCGTAAGACGTATGGTGCAGGGGGCAAAGGAAAAACGGACGGCGATCGATGCGACGCAGGGACGCAAAACGAAAGCGGTGCTTGTTATGGAGAACGGCAGCGTGGTACTGTCGGCACTGACGCCGGAGACTCTTGCGGGACGGGCGGGCGTTTCTCTCGAATTGACAAAAGAGGATTAACGGATGACAAAGAGGGGACTTTTAATTGTAGTTTCAGGTTTTGCAGGTTGCGGCAAGGGGACGCTCATGAAGCGCCTGATAGAGGAATATGAAGAGTATGCACTGTCTGTCTCTATGACTACAAGGCTGCCGAGACCGGGGGAGGTTCACGGCAGAGAATACTTTTTTGTGTCAAGGGAAAAATTTGAACAGGAAATAGAGACGGATGGGTTGATTGAATACGCCACTTATGTGGAAAACTATTACGGAACGCCGAAAGCCTATGTGGAGGAGCAGAGGTCGGCAGGAAAGAACGTTGTTCTGGAGATTGAAGTACAGGGAGCGTTAAAGGTGAAGGAACGTTTTCCCGATGCGGTTTTAGTCTTTGTGCTGCCGCCGAACGCTGAAGAACTCTATAAAAGACTGAAAAACAGAGGAACAGAGACGGAAGATGTGATCAGAAAACGAATGCGTCGGGCGGCTGAAGAGGTCGATGTCATTGAGAAGTACGATTATATTCTGATAAATGATGAGGTGGAAGAAGGGGTTAGAAAACTCCACAGCCTGATCGAAGCCGCCCGTAGTATGCCGGGCAGAAATGAGGAGCTGATCGAGGCCATTCGGGATGGTCTAAGCAGATTGTGAAAGGAGAGAAAGTGATGTTACATCCATCGTATGCAGATTTAATGAAAGTAGTGAACAGTGAGGTAGAACCGGGGGAGGCACCGGTTGTGAACAGCAGATATTCTATCGTTATGGCGACCGCTAAACGGGCAAGACAGCTGATTGCGGGCGATGATCCGATGGTGGATAATTTATCTGTGGAAAAACCGCTTTCCGTTGCGGTCAGCGAGTTGGAACAGGGCAGAATCCACATTCTTAACGAGGATGATGAGTAAGGATACGGCAGGAGAGAAGAGACTCGAAGGACGCGGAGAAACGGGAGTTTTTCCGCAACTTTTATGCGCGGGGAACAGGGCGGATGAGTGGAAAAGAAGATAGGAAGATATTATTCATTTCTCTGGGCTGTGACAAAAATCTGGTGGACACGGAAGTGATGCTGGGGAAACTGGCGGAGAACGGATATACGTTTACACAGGAGGAGAGGGAGGCGGATATTGTCATCGTCAATACCTGCTGCTTTATCAGGGACGCCAAAGAGGAAAGCATCGAGACGATACTGGAGATGGCGGAATGGAAAAAGACCGGGCAGGTGAAAGCTTTTCTTGTGACAGGGTGCCTTGCTGAGCGTTACAGGGAGGAGATACAGACAGAGATCCCCGAGGTGGATGCGGTGATTGGCATTACGGATATCCATAGTATCGCACAGGCTGTGGAGGAGACGTTGGCCGGGGCGGCGAGAAATCATATAGGAGAGGGCGACGCCTGCTTTTCAAGCGGTAGACGGATGGTCACCACCGGCGGCCACTATGCTTATCTGAAGATCGCGGAAGGCTGTGATAAGCGCTGTACTTACTGTATCATACCTAAGATACGGGGAAGCTATCGAAGCACGCCGATGGAGAGGCTTTTGGAGGAGGCTCGCGGGCTTGTGTCGGAGGGCGTCAGAGAGTTGATTCTTGTGGCTCAGGAGACGACTCTGTACGGAGTGGATCTCTATGGGAAGAAAATGCTGCCGCAATTGCTGCGGGAATTATGTCAGATAGAGGAACTGCACTGGATTCGGATTCTGTACTGTTATCCTGAGGAGATCACAGAGGAACTGATTGAAGTCATAAAGGAGGAGCAAAAGATCTGCCGTTATCTGGATATCCCTATCCAGCATGCATCAGATGAGGTATTAAAGCGCATGGGACGGCGGACTACAAAGAAAGATCTGCAGGAGATCATCGGAAAACTCCGCGGTGAGATTCCGGATATTTGTCTGCGGACTACGCTTATTTCCGGTTTTCCGGGGGAGCGGGAGGAGGATTTTGAGGAATTGTACCGGTTTGTCAACGAGATGGAATTTGACAGGCTGGGCGTTTTTGCATATTCTCCTGAGGAGGATACACCGGCGGTGCTTCTGCCTGATCAGATCCCGGAGGAGATCAGACAAAAGCGGCGGGATGAACTGATGGAACTGCAGCAGGAGATCGCTTTTGAAAAAGCGGAAGAAAAGGTGGGAAAAGAACTGGAAGCGGTGATAGAGGGATATCTTCCGGAAGAAGGCGTCTATGTGGCGAGAACTTATATGGATGCGCCGAATGTGGACGGATATCTGTTTTTATCATCTGAGAGAGAGCTGGATTCAGGAAGCTTTGTCACGGTGCAGGTGACAGGCAGCAGCGGATATGATCTGACGGGAGGAATAAAGAATGAATCTGCCGAATAAGTTGACGGTATTTCGCATGGTGCTGATCGTGCCTTTTGTAGTGTTGCTGCTTGGCGGCTTTGAGGGCTGGGGATGGTTTATGGCACTGTTTGGCGGCATTGCGCCATATACGGATTATATTGCGCTGGCAATTTTTGTGGTTGCCAGCCTGACGGATCTTTTGGACGGAAAGATTGCGAGAAAGTATGATCTGATCACCAATTTCGGAAAGTTTATGGATCCGTTAGCTGATAAGCTGTTGGTCTGTTCCGCGATGATCTGTTTAACTGCCATGGGCAGGATACCTGCGTGGATCGTGATCCTCATCATCAGCAGGGAGTTCGTGATCAGCGGTTTCCGTCTGATCGCTTCGGATAACGGCAGGGTGATCGCGGCAAGTTATTGGGGAAAATTCAAGACAACGTTCCAGATGGTCATGGTTATTTTGATGATTGCCAACATACCGGCGCTTTCGCCGGTGACGGGGATCGTCATGTGGATATCGTTGATACTGACAGTGGTGTCATTAGTGGATTATCTGGTGAAGAACAAAGAAGTGATGCAGGGGACAAAGTAGAGGGACAGGAGAAGGATATGGTCGTAGAATTGATCAGTGTGGGAACGGAGATTTTGCTGGGGAATATCGTCAATACCAATGCGGCGTATCTGGCGGAGCAGTGTGCGGGGTTAGGACTTTCCTGCTATTATCAGAGTGTGGTCGGAGACAATGCGGAGAGACTGCAGGGGACGCTGCAGATGGCTCTTGAGCGGTCGGATATCGTGATACTGGGCGGAGGGCTTGGGCCTACCCAGGACGATTTGACAAAGGAAGTGACGGCGAAAGTGCTGGGGCTCAAGCTGGTGGAGGATGGCCACAGCAGAGAGCGAATCAAAGAATACATGGAAACCAGAGGTCTGGATGTGACAGAAAACAACTGGAAGCAGGCGCTTGCGCCGGAGGGAGCCATTATCATCGATAACGAGAACGGCACGGCGCCGGGGATGATCATTGAAAAGGACGGCAAGCATGTGATCCTCCTGCCGGGACCGCCGGGCGAGATGCGGCCGATGTTTGAAAAAAGTATTTTCCCCTATTTGAGTGAACTGCAGCCCGGGGTGATCTATTCCAAAACGGTGAAGGTTTGCGGAGTGGGAGAGAGCATCGCGGAGACGATGATAAAAGATATGATCGCCGCTCAGAGCAATCCGACGATCGCTACTTACGCGAAGACCGGTGAGGTGCATCTGCGTGTGACGGCGAAAGCCGAGAGTGAAAAAGAGGCGAGAAAACTTGTAAAACCCGTGGTGAAAGAATTGAAGGGCAGGTTCGGCAACAGTATCTACACGACAGATACGGAAGTAACGCTGGAGAAATCGGTGGTTGATCTTCTGACGGCGAACGGGCTGACCGTGTCCACGGCGGAATCCTGCACAGGCGGTCTGCTTTCAGCAAGACTGATCAATGTGCCGGGGGCATCCGAAGTGTTCAAGGCGGGCTATGTGAGTTATTCCAACAAGACAAAGAGAAAGTTATTCGGCGTAAAGAGAAACTCTTTGGAAAAGTACGGCGCAGTCAGTGAAGTGGTAGCGAAGGAGATGGCGAAAGGGGCAGCCATACTCAGCAAAGCGGATGTGGTGGTTTCCGTCACCGGTATCGCGGGACCCGACGGCGGCAGTGAGGAGAAGCCGGTGGGGCTTGTCTATATCGGTTGTCAGGTGCGCGGGGAGAGCGTGGTAAAAGAATATCATTTCAAAGGAAACAGGAATAAGATCAGGGAAGCTTCGGTTTCAGCGGCGCTGGGGCTGATGCGGGAGTGTATTTTACAGTATTGTAGCAATGTGATGTTCGCAGAGTAGGGCGCAATTTGCAAAACATAGAGAAGAATCGATTTTGACATAGGAGAGGAACATAAATGTATCCGGAAAATAATCATACAAACAGAGGCAGAAATATTGCGATAGGAGTTGTTGTGACCCTTGTTTTTGCGGGGCTTTTTGCCGGCTGTATCGCCGTGATGATGCAGTTTGTGGAGCTTAGCCGGAACGGAAAACTGGATCGGTGGCTGGAGGCGAACGCAGAGGATGAGACGGACGCCTTTGATTACGGTTACTATGATGACGACGGATACTTCCACTATTACGGGGAACCGGAGCAGGATGCCGGATTTGGCTACTATGGAGAGGACGGGGAGTTTCATTATTTCGGGGATGAGAAAGAAGATCCGCGGGAGAGGTTTGACCGTTCTACGCATGACGAGGACATTGAGGGATATGCGACAGGCGAATATTTTTCACTTCCTGCGGACAACAGAGTGGATGGACTTGCCTATTCTGTGGAAATGGAAGACAAAGAATATGAGGATAGGGACTGTACCTATATTTACTACAGTTATCCGGTGGTGAGCGGGGACGTGCCGAATGTGGATTACATCAACGATGTGATCTGCGAGGAGTGGGAAGGCCTCATAGATTACTATGAGGAAGACTACAGAGGAGGTCTGTATGATTATTACGGGTCGGATTATGAAGAGTATGGTTACAGTGACGGTATTATAGCTGAAGTGGCCGGAAATATAGCTTATATGTCGGAAGATATTTTGAGCATTGTTTATCAGGAGACTGTTTATTACGGGGAATATCTGGATTATGAGACAGAACTTTATCTGTACTGCCTGAACTTTGACATGAAAAACGGTCAGCTTCTGGAGAGTACGGGAATGCTGGACATCGATGAAGCTTTTGTGGAGGAGTTTCGGGAACGGAGCAGAAAGCAGAATGCGGACAGCGTGCTGGATTATTATGACGATGAGGAAATAAGGGATTACCTTGATTCCGCTTATAATCTGATTCTGTTTTACTGTCCTCAGGGCATGGAGATCGGATTGAATTTGGATGAAGGCTGGGTAACCGTTACCTATGCCGATTATGAGGAGTATTTGAAATCATTTTAGATTTTAGAAGACCGGATGTCAGGCAGGACCTGACATCCGGCGTTTTGAAAAGTCTGTCAATTTTGGAATTGACGTAAAGCTGTATAGCGTGGTAAAGTAAGTGTATCTTAATATTCAGTTGTCTGCTTTGCACATATCAGGCATTTCGCCATTTATTTCAAAGCGAAAACGAAAAAAGAAATAAAAAAAGAGGAGGGAGATGCTATTGAGGGTCATTTATGGGACACTTATTGTGAGATAGTGGAAAAGTAAAAAATAAGACTTGACAGAAAAGAACATTTGTTCTAATATAAGAGCAAACAGATGTTCGGAATCAGGGCAAAAACAGATAAAAGAAACCAGAAGATGGAAAAGGAAGGATAGCAGAATGGAAAACAACGAAAAATTAAAAGCATTGGATGCGGCGATAGCCCAGATCGAGAAGCAGTATGGGAAAGGAACCGTGATGAAGCTGGGCGATCCCAGTGCACAGATGAATATAGAAACGATACCTACGGGCTCTTTAAGCCTTGATCTGGCGCTGGGACTGGGTGGGATTCCGAAAGGAAGGATCGTGGAGATATACGGGCCGGAGTCCAGCGGTAAGACGACCGTGACGCTGCATATGATAGCGGAAGTGCAGAAACGAGGAGGGATTGCGGGTTTTATCGACGCGGAGCATGCGTTAGATCCGGTCTATGCGGGTAATATCGGCGTAGATGTGGATAATTTGTATATATCTCAGCCGGACTGCGGAGAGCAGGCGCTGGAGATCACGGAAACTATGGTGCGCTCCGGGGCGTTGGATATCATTGTAGTGGACTCGGTGGCGGCGCTTGTGCCAAAGGCCGAGATCGACGGAGAGATGGGAGATTCTCATGTGGGACTGCAGGCGAGACTGATGTCCCAAGCGCTCAGAAAGCTGACCGCTGTGATCAGCAAATCGAATTGTACCGTAGTTTTCATCAACCAGCTTCGAGAGAAAGTGGGTGTGATGTTTGGCAGTCCGGAGACTACTACCGGCGGACGGGCGTTAAAATTCTATTCCTCGGTTCGGCTGGATGTAAGACGGATCGAATCCCTGAAGCAGGCCGGTGAAGTGATCGGCAACAGGACCAGAGTAAAAGTAGTGAAGAATAAGATCGCACCGCCTTTCAAGGAAGCGGAATTTGATATCATGTTCGGCGAGGGAATTTCCCGTGTGGGAGATATTCTGGATATTGCCGTCAGCATTGATGTGGTAAATAAGAGCGGAGCGTGGTATGCCTACGAGGGAAACAAAATCGGACAGGGCAGAGAGAATGCGAAGCAGTATCTGAAAGATAATCCTGCTGTCTGCGAAGAAATCGAAAAGAAAGTTCGTGTGCATTTTTCTCTGATAGATGGAGAGGAAGCAGCCGCAGCGGACAAGGAGAGGGAGAACGGTAAAGAGGAAAAGGCGGCAAAGAAGAAAAGTGTAGAGAAAGAATAACAAGCTATGCAGGATGAATATACCATAACAAGTGTTACGGAACTGGGAAAAGGCCGGTATAAGATCGAGTTCGACGGAGAACTCAGGTTAGTGCTCTATAAGGGAGAAATGCGTGCCTATCACATAAAAGAAGGAGAGAGGATATCCGGGGATGCGGTGGAGGAAATCATGACAAGAATTCTCCCCAAGCGGGCAAAACTGCGCAGCATGAACCTTTTAAAGAGCCGCTCCTACACAGAATACCAGATCAGAGAAAAATTGAAAGAAGGTTTTTACCCTGAGCAGGTGATCGATGAGGCAGTTGCGTACATAAAATCTTTTCATTATATAGATGACAGGCGTTATGCAAAGGACTATATCATATATTACAGCGAAAGCCGCAGCCGCGGCAGGATCACGCAGGATCTTATCAAAAAAGGTATTTCCAGAGAACTGATAGGAGCTGTCTATGAGGAGGATCTGGAGGAAGAGATACCCGATGAGACCGCTTTGATGGAGCGCTTAATTCAGAAAAAAAATTATGACAGAGAGCATGCGGATTACCGGGAAAGACAGAAAATGGGAGCATTTTTGTACAGAAAAGGATTTTCATTGGATAAAATAGAGAAAATCATATAAGCATATTGTGCAATTTATAATATTTGTGTAGCAGACAGCATTCTATCGCGGTGGTATTTCATAAAATGCTTGACATACTATTGTTTTTTGTTTAGAATTGAAGTGTTGTAAATATGCTAATTAGAATATCTGGTGTAAAACTGATATTCTATGATAGATTTGTACAATGAAAACTGAATAAGGAGGTGCTCCTGTACATGCTTGGTTATGTGATAGCGGCGGTATTGGTCACGCTTGTCGTTGCGGTTCCTGTATCTGCTTATGTTGCGACGGAATATCGGAAAAAAGTAGTGGAATCCAAAATCGGCAGCGCGGAGACGAAAGCAAGGGAGATCATCGATGAAGCTTTGAAAACGGCTGAAACGAAAAAGCGCGAAGCACAGCTTGAGACAAAGGAAGAGTCCATTCGTGTAAAAAATGAATTGGACAAGGAAGTCAAAGAGCGCAGAGCTGAAGCGCAGCGTTATGAGCGCAGAATCCAGCAGAAGGAAGAGAACATCGAGAAAAAGGCCGATGCCATCGAAAAGAAAGAAGCGAGTCTTGCTGCCAAAGAGGAACGTCTGGCGAAGCAGCGGGAAGAAGTTTCAAAGCTGAACGAGCAAAGATTACAGGAACTGGAAAGAATCTCAGGATTAACCTCTGAACAGGCAAAAGAATATTTACTGAAAATTGTTGAAGATGAAGTGAAACATGAGTCCGCGGTTATGATCAAAGAAATGGAAACGCGGGCGAAAGAAGAAGCAGACAAAAAGGCGAAGGAATATGTTGTCATGGCCATACAGAAATGTGCGGCGGATCATGTTTCGGAGACTACAATATCTGTTGTGCAGCTTCCGAATGATGAGATGAAAGGAAGGATCATCGGCAGAGAGGGAAGAAATATCAGAACTCTCGAGACGATGACTGGCGTGGATCTGATTATCGATGATACGCCGGAAGCAGTTATCCTTTCCGGATTTGATCCCATCAGACGGGAAGTGGCACGTATTGCCTTGGAAAAACTGATCGTGGACGGCCGTATCCATCCGGCAAGAATCGAGGAGATGGTTGAAAAGGCGCAAAGAGAAGTCGAAGTAATGATTAAAGAGGAGGGTGAAGCGGCAACTCTCGAAGTAGGTGTGCACGGCATTCATCCTGAACTGATCAAATTACTTGGTAAGATGAAGTTTAGAACCAGCTATGGCCAGAATGCGCTGAAGCATTCTATCGAAGTGGCACAGCTTTCCGGGCTGCTTGCGGCGGAGATGGGCTTAGATGTCAGAATGGCAAAAAGGGCGGGGCTTTTGCATGATATTGGCAAAGCCGTGGATCATGAGATGGAAGGCTCCCATATACAGCTTGGCTCTGAACTTTGCAGAAAATATAAAGAATCTGCAACTGTTATAAATGCAGTGGAATCTCATCACGGCGATGTAGAGGCGCAGACTCTCATTGCGTGTATTGTACAGGCAGCTGATACCATTTCTGCAGCGAGACCGGGTGCAAGAAGAGAAACTCTTGAGACTTACACAAGCAGACTGAGACAATTAGAAGAAATCACAAACAATTTTAAAGGCGTAGATAAATCTTTTGCTATTCAAGCGGGTAGAGAGATTCGGGTAATGGTAGTTCCGGAGCAGATATCTGATTCTGATATGGTTTTGCTTGCAAGGGAAGTTTCTAAGAAGATAGAAGCTGAGTTGGAATATCCCGGGCAGATCAAAGTCAATGTGATCAGAGAAAGCCGTGTAGTCGATTATGCAAAATAGTACATGAAAAATCAGCCCTGCAGTATGTTGCTGTAGGGCTTTTTTTGTGCTATTTATCTCAAAAAAATATTATTTTCGAACTTTATTTTTATGGTTTTTCTATTGCTCATTTTTACTTTGGTGTAGTAAAATGTCAGATGTGGATAATTGTATACAATGATACCGGGAAATGATGTGGGTGGATGAATATCGGAGAAACAAGGTATCATATGAATAAAATTTGAGGGCTATGGAAAGGGAACGGTATTGATATGAAAACATTTCAGGAAATGAGCAGACAAGAGCTGAAAGAACTGTATGACAAACTGATGCTTCAGTTTGAGCAGATCAAAGCGGAGGACTTGAAGCTTGATATGTCCAGAGGAAAACCTGCGCCGGAGCAGCTTGATACAGCGATGCCTCTTTTGAATGTTATAAATGGGGAATCGGATCTGCGGACGGAGAGTGGAGTGGATTGCAGAAACTATGGCATTATGGACGGCATTCCCGAGATAAAAAGGCTGATGGCGGAAATGCTGGAGACAAAACCTGAAAATGTGATCGTTGACGGTAATGCCAGTTTGTCGCTGATGTTTGATACGGTATCTCATTCTGTGACTCACGGGGTATGCGGCGCTACCCCATGGTGTAAACTTGATAAAGTCAAATTTTTGTGTCCGGCGCCGGGATATGACAGACACTTTAAGGTGACGGAGTATTTTGGTATTGAGATGATAACGATTCCCATGACCGAGGATGGTCCGGATATGGACTTGGTGGAGAAATATGTGCAGACGGATGCATCCGTAAAAGGAATCTGGTGTGTGCCGAAGTATTCAAATCCACAGGGGTATACCTATTCTGATGAGACCGTCAGACGGTTTGTGAATCTGAAGCCTGCGGCGGAGGATTTCAGGATATATTGGGACAACGCATACTGCATCCACGATCTGTATGAGGATAAATGCGATACGCTGCTGGAAATTTTATCGGAATGTGAAAAGGCGGGAAATCCCGATCTGGTGTTTGAGTTTGCTTCCACCTCCAAAATCAGTTTTGCAGGTGCAGGTGTTTCGGTTATCGCGGCATCCGAAAAAAACAGAGAGTGGATCAAAAAAGCCATGACAGTTCAGACCATCGGCCCGGATAAGATCAATCAGCTGCGCCATGTCAGATATTATAAAGACAAAGCGGGGCTGCGTACGCAGATGATGAAAAATTCTGCGTTGATTCGTCCTAAGTTTGAATTGGTGAAAGAAGTGCTGGAAAAAGAACTGGGAGGTCTTGGGATCGGAAAGTGGACGAATCCGGTGGGAGGCTATTTTATTTCCTTTGACGCTTTGGAAGGGTGTGCGAAAGCCATCGTGGCAAAGTGTAAAGAAGGGGGAATGGTACTGACCGACGCGGGTGCAACCTATCCTTACGGTGTAGATCCGAAAGACAGCAATATCAGGATAGCGCCGTCTTATCCTTCCTTGGAAGAGATGAAAGAGGCTTCAAAGTTGTTTGTACTGTGTGTGAAACTTGTCAGCATTGAGAAGCTGCTGCAGGATTGATTTTGTACTTTGGTGTGTTTTAGACAGGATCAGCAGAAAGGAAGAGAAAATGTCGGAAGAATTTAAACGCTTGGGCAGGAAGCTTATCCATAAGGGCAGGATCATAGATTACTATCAGGATGAGATAAAGCTTCCGAACGGGAATGAAGCAATCTATGATTTTATCGGCCATAAAGGCGCTGCGGCAATGATGGCCGTCAGAGAGGACGGAAAAATTTTGATGGTGCGCCAGTGGAGGAACGCCATAGAGAAGTATACGCTGGAAATTCCGGCCGGAGGCCTAAACGGTATTGAGGAGCCGACGAAAGAAGCGGCGATCCGGGAATTGAAAGAGGAAACCGGATATATTGCGGAGAATGTAAAGTTTCTTCAGAGGATATACACGACGGTGGCTTTCTGTAATGAGGGAATCGATATTTATCTGGCTACCGGGTTAAAGAAAAAAGAAGAGCAGCATTTGGACGAGGATGAGTTTGTGGATGTGGGTGCATACAGTCTGGAAGAACTCGTACAGATGATCTACGATGGGAAAATAGAAGACTCCAAAACAATTTGCGCGATCATGACTTACAAGAGTCTGGCGGCGGACGGAAAAATTTAGACAGGCATACTAAGACGGGCTTTCTCATATATTTAAGAGAATATAGAGGAAGTCCTTTTTTAGATGGCAATTCATTTATTAAAACACAAGACAGCGGAAAGCGGTATTTCAGTCTTTCGGGAGACGGAGGAAGGGGAGCAGATGGCAAAGCTGCTCTACACTTTGCTTTTCGGATTTTTTGCCGGAATACTGGGCATGATATTGAAGAAGGAGAGTCTGCTTTACAACACCGGATTTTTGGACAGCTACACACTTGGCCCTGTAAAATATCTGCAGCCGGATACCGGAAAGCTTTTAGTCACCATTTTTATGCAGCGGCTTGGAGCGGCAGTTTTGCTCATTATTCTGGCCACGACTTATCTGGGCAGCGTGACGGCGTATCTTTATCAGTTTTGGAGCGGTCTGGCCATAGGAATTTTGTCGGCAGGAAGCGTTTTGCGGTATGGGGCGAAGGGGATTTTGCTGGCGGCGGGGAGTCTGTTTCCGCAGCAGCTTATTTTGATACCGGCATTTTTGATTTTGTCGGCGAAGTGCAGCGGATTGTGCAGGACAATGTATTTTCAGGGGGGCTCGGGCAGGGTTTCAGGCGGAGAAAAAGCCGGACTTATTCTGCGGAGAGCACTGAATATGATAACATGCGTTATGATTATTGCGGCAGGCTGTTTTCTGGAAGCCTATATCAATCCCCGCATCTTAAAAGCGATCTTACAGCTTTTTTGATTTTTGCGTTGCTTTTCCATGAAAAATATACTATGATGAAAAATAGTTGTAAAAAGAAAGGCATGGGGGAGCATGGAGCGGGAAATAGAGGCTTTTATTTCATATTTGCACAATATTAAGAAAACATCTCCCAATACGGAGATGTCCTACAGGCGTGACCTGACTAAAATGCGTATTTATCTGGAACTGACAGCTCAGATTTCTGCAGCCTGCGAGGTGACGGAGGAAAACCTGAAAAAATATATTGCGTATATGGAACGAAAGAAGTTCAAGGCTTCGACCATATCGAGAAGCATTGCATCGATCAAAGCTTTTTTTCATTATCTGCTGAAAGAAGGCATGGTGAAAACAGATATATCAAACTGTCTGAAAGCGCCGAGAGTGGAAAGGAAAGTGCCGGAAGTTTTATCGGTTGAAGAAATGGAGAGACTGTTGGAACAGCCTTCCGGTGTTTCCGACAAAGAGATCAGGGACAGAGCGATGTTAGAACTTTTGTGTGCGACAGGTATCAGGGTGTCTGAATTGATCCGTTTAAAGATATCGGATGTGAATATGCAGTTGGGGTTTTTGATCTGCCGTGACGGAGACAGGGAGAGAATGGTGTCTTTTGACAGTGAGGTGCAGGACGCGCTGCGGAAGTACCTGACAAAGGCGAGAAACCGTATGGCCTCAAATGAGGCGCGGGATATACTGTTTGTGAATTGTTCCGGAAGTCCTATGAGCAGGCAGGGATTCTGGAAACTGGTGAAAAGTTATGCGAAGAAAGCGGGTATTTCTAAAGATATCACGCCTCACACGCTGCGCCATACCTTTGCGGCTCATATGGTGAAAAGGGGCACGGATCTAAAAAGTGTTCAGGAGATGCTTGGGCATTCCGATATTTCCACGACACATATGTATGTGAATCTGGAGAAGAAAAATACAGAAATGATACTATAGCGGGTTGTTTTGATGTATAACTGGTATCTGAGAAGACAGACAACCGGAAGGGACAGAAGAATGCAGAAAATACCATTTATTACAAGATTACAGGCGGAGGAGATCGCGGAGAAATTTCCGACACCCTTTCATATTTATGATGAAAAGGGCATCAGAGAAAATGCGAAAGCAGTGCAGGAAGCTTTCTCATGGAATCCGGGATTTCGTGAATATTTTGCGGTGAAAGCGACGCCAAATCCATATTTGATGCAGATACTGGCAGAGTATGGCTGCGGAGCGGATTGCTCTTCGATGACAGAACTGATGCTCAGTGGGGCCATAGGGCTTTCCGGGGACCGCATCATGTTTTCTTCCAACGATACGCCGGCGGAAGAATATACTTATGCGAATGAGATGGGGGCGATCATCAATCTGGATGACATTACCCATATTGATTTTTGTGAAGAGGCTTGCGGCGGGAAGTTGCCGGAGACAATGAGCTGCCGCTATAATCCGGGCGGTGTGTTCCAGATGAGCAACGGTATCATGGACAACCCCGGCGATTCCAAGTACGGCATGATGCCGGAACAGATGACGGAGGCGTATAAAATATTGCTGAAAAAAGGAGTGAAGCATTTTGGCATCCACGCTTTTTTGGCCAGCAACACGGTGACGAACGAGTATTATCCGATGTTAGCCGGGCAGTTGTTTGAACTGGCAGTGAAACTGAAGAAGGAGACCGGGGCACATATTGCTTTTATCAACCTTTCCGGCGGTGTGGGGATTCCCTACAGACCGGGGGAAGTTTCCAATGATATCAGAGTGATCGGCGAGGGAGTGAGGGAAGCTTACGAGAGGATCCTTGTTCCTGCCGGTATGGGAGATGTGGCTATTTATACGGAGATGGGGCGTTTCATGATGGGACCTTACGGTGCCCTTGTGACGAAGGCCATACATGAGAAGCATATTCATAAAGAATATATCGGCGTGGATGCCTGTGCGGTAAATCTGATGAGGCCTGCTATGTACGGGGCATACCATCATATCACAGTGCTGGGGAAGGAGGATGCTCCCTGCAATCGTCAATATGATGTGGCAGGCTCACTCTGTGAGAATAATGATAAATTTGCCATAGACAGGATGCTGCCGGAAATTGAGATGGGGGATTATCTGTTTATCCATGATACCGGCGCCCACGGATTTTCCATGGGATACAATTATAACGGAAAACTGCGGTCGGCGGAGCTTTTGTTAAAGGAGGACGGCAGTGTGGAACTGATCCGCCGGGCAGAGACTCCGAAGGATTATTTTGCGACGTTTGACGGGCTGGATGTCTACAAAAAATTGGATATCTGAAGTCAGATTTAGAAGACGGATATTTGAAATCTGACAGAAATATTTTAGAGGCGACACAGTAAATGTAAAGAAGCAGAGAACAGCGCTCATATGAGCAAAGGTTCTCTGCTTTTTAAAATGGTGTCTAAATAAACGGCAGGACAGGTTTTAGAGAAGTTCTCCCGCCATTTTCTCAAGTTCAGCCTTGTTTTCCGCTGTCATAGCTGATTTGATGGTGACGGCGGTCTCCGTGTAGGTGATATTCTGGCTGTTTTCCAGCATTTTTTTGATGGTGCGGGCAGCCGCGGGAGCCCATGAACCGTTTTCAATGATACCGACGGTGCGGTTCTGGAAGTTGCGCTCCGTGAGATGATCGATAAACTGCCTCATAAAGGGGAAGATATCCATATTGTAGGTGGTGGTGGCAAGCACCAGTTTTCCGTAGCGGAAAGCGTCCTCCACAGCTTCTGCCATATCTTCTCTGGCCAGATCGGTTAGTACAACTTTCGGGCAGTTTTTTTCCTCAAGTATTTTTGCAAGTAATTCCGCAGCCTCTTTGGTGTGACCGTAGACGGAAGTGTATGCGATCATAACGCCTTCGGATTCTACGCCGTAGGAGGACCAGATATCGTAGAGATTCAGATAATACCCAAGATTTTCCGTCAGGATGGGGCCATGCAGCGGACAGATCTTTTGGATATCCAGATCAGCCGCTTTTTTCAGAAGCGCCTGTACCTGCATGCCGTATTTTCCCACAATGCCGATGTAATAGCGGCGGGCTTCGCAGGACCAGTCCTCATCGGTATCGAGAGCGCCGAATTTTCCGAAAGCATCGGCGGAGAAAAGAACCTTGTCCGCATCGTCGTAAGTGACCATGACCTCAGGCCAGTGCACCATAGGAGCCGTGACAAAAGTGAGAGTATGTCTGCCGAGAGAAAGTGTGCTTTTTTCTGCGGCAATAACACGGCGATCTTCAAATTCTTCCCCGAAAAACTGTTTCATCATGCGGAACGCCTGAGCGGTGGCAACGATCATGGCGTCAGGATACTTGTCCATAAAAATATGGATACCTGCGGAATGATCCGGTTCCATATGCTGTACGATCAGATAATCCGGAGACTTTCCGGAGAGCGCCTCCTCCAGATTTTTAAGCCAGATGTCGGTAAAGCTTGCATCCACTGTGTCAAATACAGCCGTTTTTTCATCGCAGACCACATAGGAATTGTAGGCCATACCGTTTGGAACGTCGTACTGTCCTTCAAACAGATCGATGTCATAGTCATTTACGCCGAGATATTTAATGTCATTTGTAATAAACATAGTTGGCAGGATCCCCTTTCTTCTTCAAATGTTTCAATCATATCTATTTTAACACAGGAGGAGGGGAATGACCATCGGCTTTTGTAAAAAAAGCGGTTTTGTTGTTTTTATAGTATCAGAAAGCGGAAAACATAATTTTACTGCTTGCCAAGAAGAGGCAGATGTGATATGATTATTTTCGGCGCAGGGTAAAAAAGTTTTTTGCAGTTCCTGTGTAAAGATCAGCCGGCGTGTCGGAATGGCAGACGAGGCAGACTCAAAATCTGTTGTGGGCAACCACGTGCGGGTTCAAGTCCCGCTGCCGGCACTAGATAATGATGATCCAGACCCGGTTCGAATCGGGGAGGTTTCGGATTTAGTGCATCTTGAATGTTAAAGCCAAAGCGGCGGTATTTTAAATGATACCGTCGCTTTTGTCATATCGTTGATTGAACAGGCAGGGAAAGAAGATGAGGATTAAGAAACATTTGCCGCCGTTTGTCATGTGGCTCACTTTTGAAGCGATTGCTGTAACATTGTGGCTTACGCTGGATAATATATTTTATCTTTTGAATTTTTCCTATATCGGTACAGCGATTGCAGTCGGGTTATTCTTATACGGACAGAAGAAAAAATATGCCAGAAATTTAGTTCAGCTCGCCGTCGGTCTGTATATGCTTGTGTATCTTGGTTTTCTTTGTCGGGAAAATATGCAGATAGAAGGTTTTTGGTATTATCTTTTCCTCGGCACATTTGAAGCTGCCACAATTCATTATGTCGTGGCAAAAATTTTAGGGCCGCTGCTATTTGGGCGTGGATGGTGCGGTTATGCCTGCTGGACTGCGATGATCTTAGATCTTCTTCCGTTCAAAGAACCTGCCGCACCCCGCAGGCATAGGGAAATTGTCCGTTACTTTGTCTTCGCAGCATCCCTTGTATTCGTCAGTCTGATTTTTATTCTTCAGGTTCCGAACAAAGGGGAAATTATGTGGTGGAGTTTCATTATTGGAAATATCCTCTACTATGTCGTTGGAATTGCCATGGCCTATCGATACAAAGATAACAGGGCTTTTTGCAAATACATTTGTCCAATTACAATTTTTTTGAAGCCGATGAGTTACTTTTCGCTTTTTCGCATTAAAGTAGATGAAAAGAAATGTATCTCTTGCGGGAAGTGTGAAAGGGTATGTCCGATGGATGTGGAAGTCCCGGTCAATTCCCGAAAGAAGAAAAATGCAACGGAATGTATTTTGTGCATGAAATGTGTGGACGAATGTCCGAAAAATGCTTTGAAACTGTAACACGGAAAAGGAGGCGCGTATGAGGTACAGAACATTAGGAAAAACGGGGCTTAAGGTGAGCGAGATCGGCCTTGGCGGAGAATGGTTGGAGCGGCATAATACGGAGGAAGTAAAAGAAGTGATCGATACCTGTGAAAGGGAGGGGATCAATATTCTGGACTGTTGGATGTCTGAGCCGAATGTGCGTTCCAACATCGGAGCTGCGTTAAAAGGAAGAAGGGACAAGTGGATCATTCAAGGGCATATCGGTTCCACTTGGCAGGACGGTCAGTATGTGAAAACAAGAGAACTGTCTATTGTAAAACCTGCTTTTGAGGATTTGCTTGCGCGGATGCAGACAGATTATATCGATCTGGGCATGATCCACTTTATCGACGAGCCGGAAGAGTTTGCGAAGGTGACGGCCGGTGAATTTATGGACTATGTGCGGCAGCAAAAGACGGAGGGGATAATCCGCCATATCGGCCTGAGCACCCACAATCCGGAAGTGGCAAAGATGGCGGCGCTGCAGGGGGAGATTGAGATGATTCTCTTCAGCATCAATCCGGCTTTTGATATGATGCCGGCAGTGCGCGATCTGGATCAGTATTTTGAGGATACATATGACGAGAAGTTAGGTGGGATTGCTCCGATCAGGGAGGATCTTTACAAGCTCTGCGAACAGCAGAATGTGGGGATCACGGTGATGAAAGGGTATGCGGGAGGCCGTCTGTTCGATGCAAAGACATCGCCCTTCGGTGTGGCGCTTACACCGGTACAATGTCTCCACTATTCGCTTACAAGGCCTGCGGTGGCGAGTGTGATGGTGGGTTTTGACACGCCGGAACATGTCTATGCGGCGACGGCCTATGAGACCGCCGCGGAGGAGGAAAAGGATTATGCCAGCGTGCTGGCAAAGGCGCCTAAGCACGCTTTTTCCACAGGACAGTGCACTTACTGCGGGCACTGTGCACCCTGCCCCAGAAAGATCGATATCGCTATGGTGAACAAATTGTACGATCTGGCAGTGATGCAGGAGGAAGTGCCGGGGACGGTGCGCGCCCATTACGGCGAGTTAAAAGCTAACGCTTCGGACTGCGTCGGCTGTAAAAGCTGCGAGAGCAGGTGTCCCTTCCATGTTGCGGTGGCGGAGCGGATGGAGAGAACGAGAGAGTTGTTCGGATAGAGTGACAGAAACTGAGGCAGCATTCGGACAGGCTTGACAAAGCGGTCTAATGGTGTTAGACTAAAAGTGTCTAACGACGTTAGACCACTTTTATTATCCGGATTACCAAATATAGAATATTAAGGAATAGCAAAGCGTGTGCCAAAATAAAACAGGAAAAGGGAGACCAAAATGCAGCAGTATAAACTGGGGGAGATGGAACAGAAATTTGCGGATCTGATCTGGGAGAAGGCGCCTATAGCCAGCGGTGAACTGGTGAAGCTGTGCGGGGGGGTTTTTAACTGGAAACGTACCACCACCTACACGATGCTAAAAAGGCTCTGCGACAGAGAACTGTTTGTCAATGAAAACGGCACAGTATTAGTGCGCATGACGAAAGAAGAGTTTCAGGCGGCGCAGGGAGAGCAGTTTTTGGAAGAAAATTTTGACGGTTCCCTGCCTGTTTTTCTGGCGGCATTTTCCCGCAGGAGGAAATTGAGTGGGCGGGAGGTAGCGGAACTCAAAAAGATGATAGAGGAGTATGAGGAGGAAAAGGATGGCGCAGATGATATTTGAGCAGACATTGGTAAAATGTTTTCTTCTTGTTTTTAATATGAGTCTTACCGCCTGTGTGGTGATCGCGGCAGTGCTTCTTACAAGGATCCTGCTAAAGAAGGCGCCTAAGATTTTTTCTTATGCGCTCTGGGCTGTGGTGCTTTTCAGACTGCTTTGTCCGGTTTCTTTTTCTTTTCCTGTCTCTCTGCTTGGCGCGCTGCAAAACGAACCTCCGAAAGGGGGGAGGATGGAGTATATAGGGGAGGACGTGGGCTATATGGAAAAACCGGAGATTACCCTTCCGACGCCGGGGCTTGCGGAAGCGGTGAACGAAAGGCTTCCCCTCGGGAAGCCTGAAGCCTCCGTCAATCCGATGCAAATATGGCTGACGGCCGGCGCTTATCTGTGGCTGCTCGGTGTTTTAAGTATAGCGGTTTACAGCGTGATTTCCCTAGTGCGGCTGCGGAGAAGACTGAGAGATGCGGTCTGTGAAAAAGAGAATATTTACAGACTGCGAGGGGGCGGTTCACCCTTCGTGTACGGAGTGTTCTTTCCCCGCATTTATCTGCCGGAGAACATGACGAAGGAGGAGGAACAGTATATCCTGCTCCATGAGCAGATCCATATAAAGAGAGGAGATGCGGTGTTCAGACTGTTCGCATATCTTGCTCTTTCACTGCACTGGTTCAATCCCCTTGTTTGGGCCGCCTTTTTGCTCAGCGGAAGAGATATGGAGATGTCCTGTGATGAAGCGGTGATCCGCAGGCTGGGGAACGGTGTGAAAAAGGGGTATTCAGCTTCCCTGTTAAACGCAGCGTCGGGACGGCATATTGTCAAAGGGATCCCTTTGGCTTTCGGGGAGAGCGACACAGGAAGCAGGATCAAAAACGTGCTGCGCTATCAAAAGCCGGCGGCGTTGCTTATCGGCAGCGCGGTTCTTCTTAGCGCAGTCCTTGGAGTAGTCTTTTTGGCCAATCCGGCAAAAGCGAAGGAGAATAACAATATTTTTTACGGGGTGGTAACAGAAATAGAGGGAGTGGACGGCAGACAGGAGACGGTGGTGCGTATCCCGCGTTTCGGCGATGTGGTGCTACCTCAGGCGAGGGAGATTTCGCTCTATTTGGAGCGGGACGCGGTTGAGATCATCATGCCCGGAGATCTTCTGCGGATCACCTTTTCACCGGATCAGGAGATACAGCTGTCCGTAACGGAACGATACGGACGGACATTGTACCAATTTGCCGGGGCATCTGACGCAGAGGCGGATAGTATTCAGGTCATGGGCGAAGGATTTTCTATAATACGGCAGGAGAATGACAGGTATTTGTTTTCTGTACCGCTCGGGATGGCCTTGGAAGCGCAGGCGGGTGATGTACTGGAAATCTATCATGATCCGGAGGCGGATACTGCGGAGGAGATTTATGTCTTTTCACAGGATGACATATCGGAGCAGGCGCTTTTGGCTTCTACGGAAGTACTTTCCGTGGATCCCGAGCATTATGATATCTGGGTGGAACTGGAAGCGGAGGAGGCGGAAGTTTTCTTATCGGAGTTTGGCTTCGGCATCACTGCAAAACTGATACGGACAGAACAGGCTTCTGAACAGAAGGCGCCGGAGGAGGCGTCCTACACCGACATTCTTTCAGAGGACGCCGGAAGCGAGCTGTTTTCCCTGTCGCCGGAGAGATTAAGAAACAGAGAGCTTCAGGACGGGATGTATGTGGTATATGTGCAGTCCATATCACAGAGTGCGAAAGGGTTTGACCGGTATGTGACGGATGGAGACTATGATGATCTTCCGCTGCTGCCCTTTGCGGAAACTTGTGAATTCCGGGTAAACTGGGAGTTGGACAAACTTTCTTATTCCCCGGTAAGTTTCGATAAATTTGCGGAATTGATCACACAGTCGGCAAGGGTGATCAATCCGACGGTATACTGTGAAATCGAAAACAATCTGATCCTGCGTGCAGATCTGGAGAGCGGTTACTATATGAACGGATTTAGCTATGAGAGACCGGTAAACAGCGGTTGGGAATGGGATCTGTACTCGGAAAATGCGGGGAGTGATCTGCATATGGCAGCAGAGGAGGTACTGAATAAGTATTATACTTTGTCCCATACGGAGACGGCGGATATCGGCGATGGCGCAGGGATAGAACAAATAGATGTTTACACCGGCAATACCGGGGACGGGGAGAGCGGCGTGGCGCTCTTTAAGGATGCGGACGGAATCGTTCGGGGATCGGAGTTTGCCCATGCGTCGAGGGCGGGCTGGAACAATATCTATATCGGCGAGGCGGAAGGTATAAATTATATACTGACTGTGCATATTGAGGACAGAGACGATTACGGCGAGTACGGCTATCAGGTGTACCGTCTCGGAGAGAATCGACTAGACGAGAGAGGGGAGATCAGGCAGATCGCCGGCAGCAGATTCCGGTTTGGAGGAGAGGTTAGATATGACGATGAGATGTTCCGCGACTGGGCGGAGGGACTTACTTATTATCTGCAAAACAGCCATCTGGTGCTGAGCAGTCAGGAAGGAGAAATTCGCACGGAGAGGGTTTCCGAGGCGGACAAATATAATTATGGGACATTGCGAAAAGAGCTGTAGGACAAACTGCAGCTCTTTTTTCGTCACGGTCATGGGATTTTTCGCTTTCGTATAAGATTTAATAAAAAGCTGTATAATTTTTTGACGATATTTCACAAAAATGGTTTTTTTGAAAAAATTACTTACAAAACGACAAAAAGTCTGTTAAAATAAATATGACAGGACAAGCTGGGAAAGGCAATCAAATGTTTAAAGTGGGCGAATATGTTGTGTATGGGAACACAGGGGTATGCAGGGTGGAAGGAATCGGTCCTTTGCCGATTGGAAGTTCGGATAAGGACTATTATACACTTGTGCCTGTGTATGGGCGAAACAGCAGGATCTATGCGGTGGTGGACAGCGATAAAGTGGTGATGCGGCCGATTCTGACGAGGAAAGAAAGTGACGCTCTGATAGATGAGCTGGAGGAGATCGATACACTTTCCATCGGAGATGAGAAAAGGCGGGAAGAGATTTATAAGGAAAAGATGAAGACCTGCGACTGTAAAGAGTGGGTAAGGATCATCAAAACTCTTTATTCCCGGAAGATGGACAGGCTATCGAAGGGCAAGAAGGTTACGAGCAGTGATGAGCGCTACCTTCAGATGGCGGAAGAAAATTTGTATGGGGAGTTGGCTTTTTCTCTGCAGATGCCGAAGGAGGAAGTGCAGGAGTTTATGGCGGAAAAAATCAAGAAAAAATGTGCGGTGCTTGGCATATAGAAAGACAGGACATACCGCAGGGTATATAAAGGCAGACAGGCGCATAGACTGAAAAAAACGTGCTGGGGAAAAGAATGGATTATTTTGACTGGTATGCAGCTTATCTGCATAGAAGCTGTCCGGTGGCGGACGCTCATCGGGATCTTGTGACGGAAGTTTACAGAAGGCGCAGGGACGGCGAGACGGGGGTTTTGAATAAGTATCATAAAAAAGAATGGTTGAAGAGCGGTGTAAACTTGATATTTGCATCGCTCTTTTTAGGTACGGACGAGTTGGAGGAATGTAAGGTGGACGGCGCTATTTTAAGGGGAGCGCTTTTGACGAAAGCGATGGAGATGCTGGCTGCTTTTTACGCGGATTTAGAGGAGACGAAAGGAAGGGTGGCGCTTGTGACAGACAGGGATTCTCTTTTGCGGACCACGGCAAAAAGAGGATTGTCAAGAAGACAAAGGATAGGCGTGCTGCTTTATCTGGAAGGATTGGATGTGTTGGAAGGGGAGCCGGAACTGCTGCGGTGTTTTTACGCAATGGGGGTGCGGGGGGCGTCCCTTACATGGAATGAGAGGAGTGAACTTCCGAATGTTTTTGCAAGAGGAACGGGAGAGAAGTGCAGAGCTGCAGTATGCGGCGGGACGGAAGAACCGCCAATCACCGATAAAGGGGTACAGGCGCTCTTTTTGATGGAACAGCTTGGAATATTTGTTGACAGCAGCCATTTGAGCAGACAGGCGGCGTGGCTTTTGCCTTCCTTTACGAAAAAACCATACGCGGCGACCCATTCTAACGGAGCCGCTGTCGTGGAACACCGGAGAAATCTGACGGAGGAGGAAATAAAGGAGGTCGCCAAGCGGGGCGGCGTGATCGGTGTGAACGGCTATCGGGAATTTAACTGCCGTATTCCGGATGGAATAAAAGGTGAAAAGAGGTCAAACTGTGAGCCGGAGGGGTGTTCCTATATCTGTGCTCTGTGTGCCCAGATCTTTTATTTGCTTGAGAGCGCCGGGGAAGACTGCGTAGGGTTTGGGCTTAATCTGGGTGAGGGGAATTTTTTGGAAGATACGACACAGCTCCCCGCCCTTACCGCGGAATTGCTCAGAAGGGGAATGTCGGTGGAGACAGTAAAAAAGATACTTGGCGGAAACTGGATACGGTATTTGTTACAGACGATATAAGGAAAAAGTAAGATTTCCAGCAGTCAGGATTGTGTATGACGGACTTAGAGCATAGTTGCATTATTTGACAAACAGTATAAAATAAAAGAATAGGGCTATTGTTGCTAAAAAATAAAGAATTTGTGCAATAAAACTGCCTGCTCGTACATTAACTAAAGGAAAGGGGTAAAACTGTAAGATGTTTCACTGGGCACAGATAGATAACAGGCGGGGAGACTGCAGCGATGATGCGGTGGAACAGTGTCTTTTAGCCATTAAAAAGCAGGATTTGAATGCATTGGAGGAGTTGTATTACAGGACCGGCGCCTCTGTATTCGGTTTTGCTTTATCTACCCTGAAAAACGCACAGGATGCGGAGGATGTGATGCACGATCTGTATGTGGCGGTGTGGTCCGGCGCGGGAAAGTATTGTGCAGAGGGAAGGCCGATGGCGTGGATCTTGACGATCACAAGGAATCTGTGTCTGCAAAAATATCGGGAATATCAGAAGAGGTCCGATATTCCGCAGGAGGATTGGGAAAGCTATATAGAGAGCAATCCAAATATGTCTCCGGAAGACAGACTGATTTTGGCGGAATGTATGGGACGTCTTTCAGATCAGGAAAGACAGATCGTTGTCCTTCATGCTGCGGCCGGTTTCAGGCACAGAGAGATTGCAAAGCTGCTTGATCTGCCGCTTTCTACGGTTTTATCCAAATATAACAGAGCGTTGAAAAAGCTGCGAAATTTTATGGAGGAGAGCAAGGAAGATGAGAGAGGCTGATAAAAGAGAAAAGATCAGACAGGCATATGTAAACGCTGCGCCGGATATCTGCGATGCGATCCTCATTGACTGCAGCCAGAAGAAAGGGCAGGTGATCGTAATGGAAGAAACAAAGAAAAATAAGAAACCTCTGAAATATCTGATGGCAGCAGCGGTCTGTCTGGTTTTCGTGATGGGAGGGGGCTTTGGGCTGAAAGCGTACCGGGTCAACTACAGGGTGGATTCCACGGTGTCTCTGGAAGTGAATCCAAGTCTTCAGATTTTGGTCAACGAAAAGGAGAAAGTGCTGGATGTGAAAGCTTTGAACGGGGATGGGGAGATTGTGATAGGCGATATGGATTTGTCGCGCAGCGATGTCAATGTGGCTGTCAATGCGTTAGTCGGTTCCATGCTTCGCAACGGTTACCTGAACGATCTGGCTAATTCTATTTTGATCAGTGTGGACAATGATGATACAGAGAAGGGAGCGTTGCTGCAGGAAAAATTGACTAATGAAGTCAACAAAATGCTGGAATCGGACGGGTTTCCCGGAGCAGTGCTAAGCCAGACTATTACGGGAAGCGCTGATCTGCAGCAGTTGGCGGACCAGTACGGTATCACCTCCGGAAAGGCGCAGCTGATACAGGATATTTTAGACAGCGGCAGAGGGTACACTTTTGAGGAACTGGTGCCGTTCTCTATCAATGAATTGAATCTTCTCATCGAGGCGGCGGAGTCCGGAATAGAGAAAGTTTCTGCTGTGGGTAATGCCAGCGATAAGGCTTATATCGGAGTGGAGAAAGTAAAAGAGATAGCGCTTGCTCATGCGGGGCTGTCAGAGGGAGATATCAGTTTTTACCGCACAGATATGGATGTGGAGAGAGGTGTGCTGGTCTATGAGATAGATTTTTACTGCGGAGGATATGAATACGAGTTCGACATTGATGCCAGAACCGGCGAGGTTGTGAAAAACAAGATCAGTCAGACGATGGATTATTATGAGAATCCTAACCATGACGGGGCATACGGTAATGAGAACAGTGCGGGAGCGGGAAGTAATGCAAATACAGGAACCGGTGCAGGTACGGGAAGCAATGCAAATACAGGAACCGGTGCAGGTACGGGAAGCAATGCAAATACAGGAACCGGTGTAGGAACAGGCGGCGTAGATCCCTCCGCGCCCATCACGGTGGAACGGGCCAAAGAGATTGCATTAAACCATGCAGGGCAGACGGCAGATGCGGTCTGGTTTGAAAAGGCGAAACAGGATTACGACGACGGCCTCTTGGTCTATGAGATCGAGTTTGTTGCAGGAAATGTGGAATACGAGTATGAGATCAATGCACAGACGGGCGATATTGTGAAGAACAAGAGGGAGATGGCGGATACGCTGCACAATGAAAATGCCGGAAATACTTCCGCTTCCATTACGGTGGATCAGGCGAAGGAGATTGCGCTAAACCACGCAGGGCAGACGGCAGATGCAGTTTGGTTTCAAAAGGCGAAACAGGATTATGACGACGGTCTCTTGGTCTATGAGATAGAGTTTATTGCCGGAAATATGGAATATGAGTACGAGATCGACGCGCAGACAGGAGCTGTTCGGGATTACGAATGGGATTATGATTGATTTTTCCGTTTTTGACTTGTCTGTTATGGAAAATAAAGGTATACTGAAAGAAACTAATACAGCTTTTTACCGCAGTGCAGCATAGGGCATGGTGCGGTAAAATGTTGTCTGAGAGGTGAAAATAACAGGAGGTAAAAAACGGGGATGGCTTACATTGACAGCATCAAGGAAAAAGCGAGAAAAGACAAAAAAACGATCGTTCTGCCGGAGTCAAATGACAAGAGGACTCTGATCGCTGCATCCCATATTATTGAAGAGGGAATTGCGGACATTATCATGGTAGGTGATGAAGAAAAAATTATGGATGGTGCCGGCTGGCTTGAGATAGAGCTGGACGGTGTTAAGGTGGTAAATCCCGAAAACTGTGAAAAGTTTGACGAGTACGCAAATCTGCTCTATGAGACGAGAAAATCTAAAGGAATGACACTTGAGAAGGCAGCGGAGATCCTGAAAAAAGATTATCTGACTTTCGGGGTGATCATGGTAAAGGCCAACGATGCGGATGGCATGGTGGCGGGGGCCTGCCATGCGACGGCAGACACTCTTCGACCGTCCCTGCAGATCTTAAAGACGGCTCCCGGAGTAAAACTGGTATCAGGTTTTTTCATTATGGATGTACCGAACTGCACCTACGGCGACGGCGGAACCTTCCTTTTTGCGGACTGCGGTCTGAATCAGGATCCCACGGCGGAGGAACTTGCGGCGATTGCGGATTCTTCGGCGAGAAGTTTTCAGAATCTGGTAGGCAGCAAGCCTATCGTTGCCATGCTGTCACATTCCACGAAGGGCAGCGCCAAGCATGCGCTGGTAGACAAGGTGGTGGAGGCTACAAGAATAGCCCATGAAGAGTATCCGAATCTGCTGTTGGACGGCGAATTACAGTTGGACGCGGCGCTGGATGCGAAAGTGGCGAAGACTAAGGGAGCACTCAGCGATGTGACCGGTAAGGCAAACGTACTGATCTTCCCGAATCTGGACTGTGGCAATATCGGCTACAAATTAGTGCAGAGACTGGCGAAGGCGGAGGCCTACGGCCCCATGCTGCAGGGAATTGCGAAACCGGTCAACGACTTGTCCAGAGGATGTTCGTGGGAAGATATCGTGGGTGTTGTAGCCCTGACTGCGGTGCAGGCACAGATCATGTGACTTCACATAAAATCAATAAGAATCGAGGTATAAAACAATGAAAATTTTAGTGATAAACTGCGGCAGTTCTTCTTTAAAGTTTCAGTTGATCGATTCCGAGACGGAAGCGGTCATTGCGAAGGGGATATGTGAGAGGATCGGAATGGACGGAAGTAAGCTGATCTACATTCCGGAGAAGGGTGCAAAGCAGGAGAATGAATCGCCTATGGAGGATCACAAGAAAGCGGTATCCCTTGTGATCGAAGCGTTGACAGACAAAGAGAACGGCGTGCTTGTGAGTCTTTCCGAGATCGATGCGGTGGGTCACAGACTGGTACACGGCGGAGAAAAATTTGCGGGCTCCACGTTGATCAATGAGGAAGTGATCGCAGCCATCACAGAGTGCAACGATCTGGCGCCGCTTCACAACCCTGCGAATCTGATCGGCATCCGCGCCTGTCAGGATCTGATGCCCGGAGTGCCTCAGGCGGGAGTATTTGACACGGCCTTCCATCAGACCATGCCCGAGAAGGCTTATCTGTACGGCATACCCTATGAATATTACGAGAAATACAGAATCAGAAGATACGGTTTTCACGGTACAAGCCACTCTTATGTATCAAAAAGAGCGGCAGAAATGTTGGGAAAACCTTATGAAAATGCGAAAATCATTGTCTGCCATTTGGGCAACGGTGCCTCTGTGTCCGCGGTGAAAAACGGAAAATGCGTGGATACGTCTATGGGACTCACGCCTCTCGAGGGATTGATGATGGGCACAAGATCCGGGGACATCGATCCTGCCATTATTGAATTTCTTGCCCACAAGGAAGACAAGAGCATTGACGAGATCATGTCGATCCTGAATAAAAAATCCGGTATGTACGGCCTGTCCGGTTATCTCTCTTCCGATTCCAGAGATCTGCATGCTGCCTGTGATCAAGGGAAGCCCGAGGGAATCAGGACTGTGAAAACTTACTGCTACCGGGTGGCAAAATATATCGGCGCTTACACGGCGGCCATGAACGGCGTGGATGCAATCTGCTTTACGGCGGGTATCGGTGAAAATTCCGCTGAGACCAGAGCGGAAGTCTGCGAATATATGGGTTATTTAGGCATAGCGATCGACGGCGCACAGAATGCAAAGCGCGGCGAAGATGTGGTGATCTCTACGCCTGACAGCAGAGTGAAGGTCATGGTGATTCCCACTAATGAGGAATTAATGATCGCCAGAGAGACGGCGGCGTTAATTGAATAAGCGGCATGGCAACAGCTTGAAAAAAGATATCGTGAATGTGCAGTCACCGGTTTACCGGTGGCTGCTTTTTTATGCCTACGGACTGTGCGGCAAGTCGGAAGAAAAAAATTTGCTCCTCGATTGCGGTACAGCGAATATACCACTTCTTAATGGTAAAACTTGATTTTACAACTCCATTAAAACATGGTCTACTGAAAATGGGGAGGTTTATCATGGAACTTTCAAAACGTCAAATCCAAATTGTCAGAGCTATTGCAGAGGCAGATATGCTTACTGCTTCCGAGCTTTCCAAAAAACTAAATCTCAGTGAGAAGACGGTTTATAACGAGATAAAAGCGATCAATAGGGAAGTGTATGCGGATGGAAATTTAATTAAATCCAAAAAGGGGAGCGGATATTATATTGAGGATAAAGTTTTTATATACCAAAATATCGAGAATGATAAGCGGGAAGAGAACAGGCGGGTGATGCTGCTCAAGTATATACTGGTATCCGAGAATACGGATATCGGTTATCTGTGTGATACTTACTATGTCAGCGAGGCAACCTTGAAGAGAGATGTGGACAGAATCAATGAGAGGATCCTCAGCACTTTTCAGGTGAAAATCGAGAGAGTAAACAACAGATTGGTTTTGGAGTGCGGGGAAAAGAAAAAGCGGAGTATCATGACGCATCTTCTGTTGGAAGAGATCGGCGGATTCAATTTCCGGATAGCGGAGTACAATAACTATTTTGAGTTTTGTGAGCTGGAGGATGTGAAGTCGTTCGTCGATCAGTTTGCATTTTCCTATGAAATTCAGTTTTCGGATATCGAGATACTGATTCTGGTACTGCATCTGGGACTGACCATTGACAGGATAAAGAAGGGTTATTCCATGACATCCAGCGTCTTGATGGAGGAGAACGAGAACCAGCGGGAGATCTGTATCGATTTCTGCAAAAGATTGGAAAAGCGGTATCAGATACAGTTGAATGAAGCGGAGTACCACTATGTGGCATCCCTGCTGTGGAATAATACGGTTACGTTGGGGCAGGACGAGAAACGCGTGCAGGAGTTTGTCGACAGAGTGCTGCGGGAGATCGATAGTTTTTATGGTCTCGATTTCGCAGAAGATGTGGAACTGAAAAAGAATATCCTGATTCATTTTTTGAATCTGTATAACCGTCTGCCGAAAAACGGGGTGAAGAATCCTCTTATTCAGGAGATCAAGAGTCAGTTTCCCATGATCTATGATATCAGCGTGTTTCTGTCAATGAAATTTACCGAGGTATTTTCCTATGAAATTTCAGAGGATGAGACCTGTTTTTTGTCGATGCATTTGATGTGCGCGGTGGAAAAAATGAAAAAACCCAGATACAGAGTTGCTGTCGTGGATCCCATCGGTTCGCGAAATATCAGCTATTATCAAAATAGATTCAGTCATAATTTGCCCGCTTACGTGCTGACAGTGAGATCTTTTTCTGTGTACAATCTGGAAAGAATATGCGAATTTGATCCGCAGCTGATTATCAGCACGGTTCATCTGAACCTGCATTTTTCCGCCCCTGTTGTCTGCTGTTCTTCACTCTTTAACGACGAGGATATCAGGCATATTGCGAAAAAGCTGGAAAAACTGGAGGAGATCAACAAAAAGAACAAGCTGCCGATCTCACAGTTTGACAGGAATCTGTTTTTTACACATGTCAAATGTAAAAATAAGGCGGAAGTCATAACGCTTCTGTGTGATGCGTTGGTGGAAAACGGCTACTGCGACGAGCACTATATCGATCTGGTGTGGGAACGGGAACAGATTGCCGCCACCTGTTTCGGCAATCATTTTGCCATTCCTCATCCGGTCAAAAAGACTGCCCGCCGGTCGGGAATCGCCGTCGCCATTCTGGAACACCCGATCGAATGGTCAAGGGAACACAGGGAGGTAAGCCTGATCTTTCTGTTTTCTCTGTCCGAAAACAATACCCATGTGATGCAGCTGTTTGAAAGGATCATCGAACTGTTAGACGATGCCAAAAAGGTGAAGAGGATATGCGCCTGTGACAGTTACGATGAATTTGTGGAGGAATTTATGAAGTGATGTGCGGCCGGAAAGGCAGGTGGATGATACCGTTTCATAACGGTAAAACTTGATTTTACAGTTTTTGTCCGGCATGGTTTACTGAAAATATGAAAGGAGGGTATATCATGGAAAATCAGGGAAACAATTCAGAAGTGATCGATGTTGACAGTGTGGCAATGTCAATTATCGCTTACGGAGGAGATGCCCGTTCCTATGCGGTTCAGGCTATTTCTCTGGCAAAGAAGAATCAGATCGATCAGGCACTGGAAGCGATAGAGGAGGGCAAAAGATCCGCCCATTCGGCGCACAATGAACAGTTTAGTCTGATATCCAGCTACGCAGATGGGAGGAAAGTGGAAAATAACATTCTTTTATCCCATGCGATGGGGCATTTGATGTGTGCGGAGTTAGCGCTTGAGATGAGTGCAGAAATGGTAGAGCTTTATTCAAGGTTGAATGGGCAGGAGGACTAGAAAACTGTAAATTGCAGTAAAATGAAAGGAATGTAAACGGGATGAAAAATATTGACAATAAGGGAGAGTTTCTGTTTGGCGGGGCTTCCGCTTCCTACCAGTGTGAAGGGGCGTGGGATGAGGACGGCAAAGTGCAGTCCATGTGGGATGTATATCTTCACGAAAACAATTATGAAAACGGAGATGTGGCAAGCGATCATTATCACAGATATCAGGAAGATATCCGTATGATGAAAGAGGGCGGGCAGAATGCCTACCGTTTTTCCATCGCCTGGCCGAGGATCATCAAAAATCTGCAGGGCGATGTCAACGAGGCCGGAATCAGCCATTACAGGGATGTACTGGATGAGTGCCATAAGCAGGGGATAGAGCCTATGGTGACTCTTTACCACTGGGATCTGCCGCAGTATCTGGAGGATATAGGCGGGTGGATCAATCCGAAGACGGCGGATGCTTTTGTACATTATGCGGGAGTCTGTTACAAAGCTTTCGACGGAAAGATCGATTTGTGGACGACTTTCAATGAACCTAAGTGGTTTACCCACTGCGGATACATGGCAGGGAATTACCCGCCGGAGCATCATAACCCTCAGGAGTATATTCAGTGCTGCTACAATGTTATGGTTGCTCACGCAAAGGCGGTGGATCTGTTCCGCAGGGAAAACATAAAGGGTAAGATAGGTATCGTCATGTCGACTGAACCGATGTATCCGATCGACGACAGGCCGGAGACGCTGCAGGCGGTGAGGAATGCGGATAATTATGCCAATAACTGGGTATGCGATCCGGCCTGCAAAGGGGAATTTCCGAAAGATATGGTGGAAAAGATAAAATCTCAGGGTTTTGATTTGTCCTTTGTAAAGAAAGAGGATCTGGATGTGATCGCGAAAAATCGTGTAGATTTTCTGGGATGCAACTATTACGGTCCTGTGTTTGTAAAGGTAAATGCGGAAGGAGACACCTGCTTTGTGACGAATAATTCCGGGGCAAGGTTTAAGGGAAAAGTGATAAATCGTGTAAAAGACTGGTATGAGTATACGAAAAACACAAATCTGCCGACGACCGCATGGGGAACCCAGACTTATCCGAAAGGGATCTACGAACTGTTGAAAAACTACTGGGAGAGATATCAGACACCGTTATATATCACGGAGAACGGAATCGGGCTGTATGAGGACATCACGCCGGATCAGGTCGAGGATGACCAGAGGATCGAATATATTGATTCCCATGTGAAGGAGATCATCCATGCGAAAAATGAAGGAGTAGATGTCAGAGGGTATTTTACCTGGGCACCCTTCGATCTGTACTCCTGGAAGAACGGCTGTGAAAAGCGTTACGGTTTAGTAGGGATCGACTTTGAGAACGGCTGTGAAAGGAAACCTAAGAAATCTTATTACTGGTATAAAGAAGCGATTAAAAAGGAGTTTAAATAAGATGAAAAAAATTGTACTCGTATGCAACGGCGGAATGTCCACTTCTATGCTGGCAAAGAGGATGAACGATGAGAGCGGCGGGAAATATGAGGTTTTTGCCTATGGAGAGCAGGAATATACAGAGCATCTTGACGGTGCGGTCTGTATTCTCGTGGGTCCTCAGATCCGTTACCTGCTTCCGCAGATAAAACAGAATGTGGATGTGCCTGTGGAAAGCATCAAACCCCAGATCTACGGCAGAATGGATGCGAAGGCGGTACTCGAGGTGGTGGAAAAACTCATAGGGGAATAGCAGTCGCATCGGGAGCGGCCATAATTATATAATAGGATACCATAAAAACGATAAAATGAAATAAATTTACAAGGAGGGAAGCAGTATGCAGAAGTTTATAGATCTTTTGGAAGCAAAATTGATGCCTGTAGCAAATAAGATTTCGACACAGCGCCATATCAAGGCGATCCGTGATACCTTTATGACGATTTTGCCGGTACTATTTTTCGGGGGTATGATCGCGGTGTTAAATGCCAATCCGGCGACGGAGGAGACAACAAACGGTTTCCTTTTGGCATGGTCAGCCTTCGACGCCAAATTTGCGGTTCAGCTGAGCTGGCTGAATCTTGTGACGATGGGCTTTCTGGCATTATATGTCTGCATCGGTATTACATATTACCTGTGTGTGGGCTATAAGATGAACGTGTTTGCGCCGATCCTGACATCGATCGCCGGATTTATGATGCTGGCGGGAGACGCGATCTCACTAGGCTATGGGGATGCGCAGGTGCAGGTGACATATTTTGACGGAAAAGGAATATTAGTTGCAATCATCGTTGCTGTTCTTACCGTGGAGCTGTATCGTTTTCTGCGGAACAAAAATGTGGGGCGGATCAAGCTGCCGGACAGCGTACCGGGCGCCCTGACGGAATCCTTTGCGTCGCTTGTGCCGGTGTTGATCGTCCTGTTGGCGGACACGGTGCTGTTCTTTATCTTTAATGCATTTGGAACGACGATGGCCAAGTGGATTCTGGCGATCTTATCGCCGGCACTGGAAGCCACAGATAATCTCTGGTTTGCGGTTCTGGTAGGATTCCTGCTCAACTTCGGGTGGTTCTTCGGCGTACATGACACGGTATTTTCGGGTTTCTTAAGCCCTATTGAGTACGGGAATCTGGCAAATAATGCCACGGCGTTTGCGGCGGGAACGGCACTGCCCAATGTATTTACCGTATCCTTCTGGGCATATTTCGGAATTATCGGCGGTCTGGGCAACTGTCTGGCGCTCGGTATTTTGTGTCTGCTCTCCAAATCGAAAGAGTTTAAGACAGTGGGACGTTTGGGCATCGCGCCGGCATTCTTCGGCATTTCGGAGCCGATCACGTTCGGACTGCCGATCATGCTCAACCCGATCCTGTTTATTCCCTCCGTCGTGACCAGTATGGTGAACTGTGCGGTGGCATTCCTGTTGATGTCAGGCGGCGTGATCGGAAGAACATATGCCATGCTGTCATACAATATGCCCTCCATATTCGGTTCCTTCTTATCGACCGGAGATTTCAAGGCGGCAGTTTTGATCGTAGTGCTGATTTTGGTGGATATGGCGATCTACTATCCGTTCTTCAAGGCTTATGAGCGCTCCATTATGAAGGGAGAGAAGGCGGAAGAAGAGAAATAAAGAAAACGATTCATATGAAAATGGCAAAGAAAATTAAAAAGCGGCTGATTTTTTCTGTCGGTACGGCAGTGATGGGTTTTGGTATGCAGCTGTGCAATCTGGCCGGTCTGGGGATGGATCCTCTGGGGATATTCCAGACCGGTATGGCCAGAACCTTCCATATTTCCTTCAGCGGTGCGAATATACTTACCTGTGTGTTCTTTATAGCGGTATCCTTTGGGACAAACAGGAAGGACATTACGGTTATGACTTTGATCAGTCCGTGGATTTGTTCCTTGGGAATAAGCGTGGTTCCGGACATTTCAGGGCTGCTGCATCCGGCGGTACTGTTTATTGCAGGACTGATCCTGATGGCATCCGGCATCGCATTCAGCATACATGCAGGCTGCGGTAAAACGGCTTACGATTGCTTTATTTACGGTTTTATGCAGCTTTTCAGAAAATCTTATGCCGTTGTGCGATTGTGCACGGATGCCTGTCTGATCATCTTCGGGGCGTTGATGAAGGGCTCCATCGGAGTCGGAACCGTGGCAGCATGTCTTTTTCTGGGAAAAATAATGGAATTTGTGCTGCGGAATTTGCAGAAATTGGTATGAAACCAGTTGACAAAAAAGTGGGAAGCAGGTATAATGACTGGGTGCGTGAATAGGAGCTTTCTATGTTATTGAATTTGACGGAACTGTTTGCTTGCCAGCGAGGGCATAAAGAAAAGAAAGAGATCGTGCCGGAGCTTAAAGTATTTGCAGACGGTACGGAAAGTTTTCAGATACTGCGGAAAACACCCGTAACCTTTGTTTTCACAAATCTTGGCAAAGGCAAGGTGCGTGTGGAAGGGGAGGCGGAAGTTGTGCTGGGGATGCAGTGCAGCAGATGCTTAAAGGATGTTGAGCAGGAGATAGAGCTTTCCTTTGCGGTGGATGTGGTATCGCCGGAAGTTCCGCTCGAGGAGGCCGATGACCAGACCTTTATGGAAGGGTATCAGCTGAATGTGGAGAGCCTGTTTAGTAACGAAATATTGATGAGCCTGCCGACCAAGGTTTTATGCAGACCGGACTGCAAAGGAATTTGCAGGGTGTGCGGAAAGGATCTGAACTTGGGAGAATGTGGATGCGATACCTTCGTTCCGGACCCGAGGATGGCGGCGATAAAGGATATCTTTAACGCGAATAAGGAGGTGTAACGTATGTCTATTTGTCCTAAGAATAAATCTTCCCGTTCGAGAAGAGACAAGAGAAGAGCAAACTGGAAAATGTCTGCTCCGACGCTGGTGAAATGCAGCAAGTGCGGCGCGCTGATGGTGCCCCACAGAGTATGCAAGAGCTGCGGTTCTTATAACAAACGGGAAATCGTTAATGTAGAAGCATAATAAGATGTAAAAAAGGACTTTCCGACTGATCGGAAGGTTCTTTTTTTATAAACCGGAATTTGCACGATGTTGTTATTGTGTTTCAGTCAGTTTTTGTATTGCCTCTTCTTTGGTTGAGACAAAAAAGAAGTCATTGCCATTGTTTGACTCATAAATAAAATCTTTCAGCGGTTTGCTTGTATATTGTGAGTATTCTCCGTAAACAGCAATCCTGATATGATAATTGATAAACTTTTGGAGTATTTCACCTGCTAAGCCGTTGCTGAGAATAAAAAACTCTTCACATACCGCTGATTTATTGATCACTATATCTGTTGCGCCTGTTTCGTACTTGACAGTCATAGCCAGATCTAAAGCGGATTGGGCATCAACGATCAGCTTTTCGTCACTGGAAATAACTGCAATATCTGCTTTGTTGTCTTTCAAGTGTTCTATATTCATAATATCCTCCTAAACTTCATTTGCAGTACAAATTCCAGTTAAGACCATATTCTATCTGAATCAGGCTAAACTGTCAAGTGCGCGTATTTGTATTCTTTCAATTGAAAAAAATGTATTTTTTGACATATGTATATGGCGGTGTGATATGATATATTTTGCACTGCGATGTCAAAGGAGATGACGCTATGAAGACAACTATGACGGAAACTTTGATCTATGAAATATTGTCGGTGGTGGAGGAGATACCGGCGGGAAAAGTCGCCTCCTACGGACAGATCGCGAAATTGATCGGCAGAGACAAAAACGCAAGGCTTGTGGGGAAAGTGCTGAGTATGGCGGAATATTACGGGGAATACCCCTGTCACCGGGTTGTGAACCATGCTGGGCGGTTAGCGCCGTTTTTTTACGAGCAGAGGGAACTGCTTCTGGAGGAAGGCGTGGAATTTAAGGATAATAGCCATGTGGATATGAAAAAATGCAGATGGGATGGCGGGACAGATTTTGTATTCTAAATTATGACAGTTCCTCATATTCTGTTAAAAAAGGACAAAGCCTACACAGCGAAGGTGAATAAGAGATGGAAGATCTATATGAAAAAGGATTCGGCAAAGGCAGGGAGAGACGGGGGCTTTCCGTGGAACAGAAGTTAGAGCTTTCCCATATGCTCAGGCAGGAGCAGGACTATAACAGGCTGCAGATGGACAAACGGGAGATGCTTGTCTACGGAAAATCGGTAGTGAGGGGAAAAAAGAAGAAATACAATGACATGTTAAAGAGCGGTTACGGCAGGACATCCATGCTGCAGGCAGCGGAAAACGAGGATGCGGAAGCGGAAGCCATGTGGCAGAAGATGCAGAGAAGGAACAGAATATCTTTTGTGACGCGGGGCTTTATTTCTGTTCTTTTGTTTGTGATCGTGCTTTTAATGAGGTTTGCCGGATTAAAATTCTGGGACGTGGATTATCAGAATCTGATGGATTCTCTGGGCAGTGAAGAGTTCGTGGACGGGATGGATTTTGAGGAAATGATGCCGGAGATTGAAGAGATGCAGGAGATGCAAAAGGACGAAAACTGACAGCGGAATATAGAAAATGAGATGCTGACATTGAATTACTGAGAATAACTTGCTATACTATTGGAAGAGAAATTTCGATAAGAAGTACGAGAGGATAACAATGAGCAGTTTAGCGTTACAGGATGAAATATTGTTAAAAATAGAAAAGCCGGCCAGATATATCGGAAAGGAAATAAACAGCGTGGTGAAGCGGCCTGAGGATGTGGATATCCGCATGGCCATGTGCTTTCCGGATGTGTATGAGATCGGTATGTCCCATTTGGGACTGCAGATTCTGTACGATATGTTTAACAGCTATGAGGATGTCTGGTGTGAGCGGGTGTATTCCCCGTGGCCGGATCTGGATCAGATCATGCGGGAGAAGAAAATCCCGCTTTTTGGGTTGGAGAGCCAGGAACCTGTAAAAAATCTGGATTTCCTCGGCATCACATTGCAGTACGAAATGTGCTACACCAATATTTTACAGGTGCTTGATCTCTCGCAGATCCCGCTCCTTTCAAAGGACAGGAGGGAGGATGATCCGATTGTGATCGGCGGCGGTCCCTGTTCCTATAATCCGGAACCTATCGCCGAGTTTTTTGATTTCTTTTATATCGGGGAGGGAGAGACCAGATATCGGGAAATACTGGATCTCTATAAAGAAAACAAAAAGGCGGGGGGCAGCCGGAGGGATTTTTTGAAAAAGATCTGTTCCCTGCAGGGCATTTATGTGCCGCAGTTTTATGATGTGGTCTATGAGGAGGACGGCAGGATCGCTTCCATGAAGCCAAATATTCAGGATGCGCCGGAGAGGATCACCAAAAATATCGTGACGGATTTTGACGGGGTGCCTTACCCGGTGAAACCGGTGGTCCCCTTTATCAAGTGCGCGCAGGACAGAGTGGTGTTGGAGATCCAGCGGGGCTGTATCCGAGGGTGTCGTTTCTGTCAGGCAGGACAGCTTTACAGACCCGTGCGGGAAAAAAATGTGGACAGGCTCAAACAGTATGCCTCAGAGATGTTAAAAAATACCGGTTATGATGAGATAACGCTGAGTTCCTTGAGTTCCAGTGACTATTCGGAGCTGAAAGAGCTGGTGGATTTCCTGATCGAGGACTGCGGTGAGAAGCGGGTGAATATTTCTCTGCCCAGTCTGCGGATCGACTCTTTTTCGTTGGACGTGATGAGCAAGGTGCAGGATGTGAAGAAAAGTTCCTTGACTTTTGCCCCGGAGGCCGGTTCCCAGAGGCTTCGGAATGTGATCAACAAAGGTCTCACAGAGGAGGATATTTTGAGAGGGGCTCAGTTAGCCTTTGAAGGCGGATGGACAAGGGTGAAGCTTTACTTTATGCTGGGGCTTCCCACGGAGACAAAAGAGGATGTACAGGGCATCGGGGATTTGGCAAACAAGATTGCTTCCGTATTTTTTGATACGGTGCCGAAGGAGAGAAGGCGGGAGCCGGTGCAGATAGTTGCCAGCACGTCCTTCTTTATCCCGAAACCTTTTACGCCCTTTCAGTGGGCTCCTATGTGCAGCGGAGAGGAATTTTTGGACAAAGCCTATGAGACAAGGCAGGGTATTTCTTCCCAGTTAAATCAGAAGCGGATCAAGTACAACTGGCACGAGGCGGATGTCAGCGTGATGGAGGGGGTGCTTGCCAGAGGGGACAGAAAGGTTGCACAGGTGATCTTAAAGGCCTATGAAAAGGGCTGCATGTTTGACGCATGGAGTGAATACTACAAAAATGATCTATGGATGGAGGCTTTTGCGGACTGCGGCATTTCCATCGATTTCTATAATACGAGAGAGCGGAAAAAAGACGAGATTTTTCCATGGGATATTTTGGACTGCGGCGTCACGAAAGAGTACCTGTGGCGGGAGTGGGAGAAAGCGCAGAAAGAGGAGGTTTCTCCCAACTGCAGGAAAGCCTGCAGCGGCTGCGGTGCGGCAAAATACGGCTGCGGCGTCTGTGTGGAGGAGAGAGTATGAGTGAACGGATCAAAGTGCGCATCAAATTTTCCAAACACGGCGCGTTAAAATTTATCGGACATCTGGATATCATGCGGTACTTTCAGAAAGTGTTCCGGCGCTCCGGCATTGATATCGCCTACACGGAAGGTTTTTCTCCCCATCAGGTCATGTCCTTTGCGGCGCCTCTGGGCGTGGGGCTTGAGAGCGACGGGGAATATATGGATGTGGAGTTCAACTCTTTGGAGAGCACGGAGGACGTCAAAAGAAAGATGAACGAACAGATGGCGGAGGGGATGGAAGTGCTCTCCGTGGTGGTGCTGCCGGAGAAGTCGGGCAGCGCTATGGCGGCTGTGGCGGCAGCCGGCTATTATATCGCTTTTCCGGATGGTTTTGAGCCTTCACAAGGCTGGAGGGAAGCAATAAAAGAATTTCTGCAGGCGGAACAGATCCTGATGGAGAAACAGACCAAGAAAAGTGTGCTGGAGATCGACTTAAAGCCGTCGATTTATGATTTCAGACTTTCCTCCTATCAGGGAAAGAACTGTCTGTATCTGATGGTGAATGCGTCCAGCGCAGGGAATATCAAACCGGCTATGGTGATGGAAGCTATTTTTAAGGGACTGGATCTGCCTTTCGACGCTTTTCGGATGTCGGTTACGAGAGAGGATACCTATCTGAACCGGGGGACGGAAGAGGAGCCTTTGTTTGTGCCTATGGATCAATAAATACAGACAGCCGGCAGGCGGATAGGGAGGCGAGTCATGGATGATCATATTAAAATTGCGGAAATAAAATGCCCGGGCTGCGGCAGTACGCTGAAGATGCCTTCTGACGGAACCCGGTTTGTCAAATGTGAGTACTGCGGGGGAGAGTATGCCGTCAGTGGACTGCAGGGAGAAGTTGCTCCCAGAAAAGCGCCGGATTGGCAGCCTGCGGTGCCGATGACACAAACGGTAAAGGAAGAGCCCATATTATATCGGATACTCTATGTTGTGGGGGCGCTCGCGGTATTTGCGGCCGTGATCGGTATGATGATAAATTCCAAGAAGGAAAAAGCGCAGGAGGCGGAAAAGCAGACGGCGCTGGAAGCCCTTGAGAAGAACGCGTACAGTCTATATGATCCCAGAGAAACAGGGGAGAGGGAAGACGCAGCGTTTCACGGTCTGCTGGGGGAGGCGGTGGAAGCGGCTTTCGGCAAAGATGCAGACAGTGTGACGGAGGAAGAACTTTCGAAGATCCGGTGGATCGCAGATAAAAATGATGTGGATTTTACTTATATCGGTTACAGTTTTGAAGATCCTTTGGAGAATGCGGACGCCGAAATCGTATGGCTCACCTATCAAAACAGTGTCGGAACCCGGTATGAGAGCGGCTATGAGAAGCTTGCCGCGTTGACGGGCCTTAAAAGACTGGAGACGAAAAGAGCCCTTTCCGAGTGTAATTTAGAAGGACTGCAGCTGACAGGACTTGCAGCTTCCATCGCTTCGCTGAGTGAAGCGGCCGAGGCGTTAGATGATCCTGCTATGATCCGGGAACTGGATATCCAAAACAGTATCGAAAGTTTAGAAGGGTTAGAAAGTTTTTCGAAGGTGGAAAAGCTTTCCGTTTCGGCTGGTATGTTGAGTGAGATAAGCGTGGTGACAGCGATGCCATGCCTAACAAGTCTGACTTTGAAAAAGGCAGATGCCCTGAATGATTTTGCCGTGTTCGGTTCTATGGAGAAACTGGAGGAATTGAGCCTTGAGTCTGAAAACATTAAGGTTTTGGATTTTGCAGGCCGGATACCGCAATTAAAAAGTTTGGAGATTTCGGACGGGGAGCTGTTGGATTTAAACGGCATAGAGACGTTGGAGAATCTGGAAAAGCTTTCGGTGACGGACTGCACGGAGTTAAAAGATATGAGAGCGGTGGAGAGCCTTACCGGGTTAAAAGAGCTGACTCTGGAAAAATCCCACAATTGTGAGGAGCCGTCTCTGGCAGCTCTTACGGAGTTGGAAAGTCTGACACTGAAAAATTTCCATTCCTGCGGTTTTTTGGAGAATCTGACAAAGCTTACCAGCCTGTCCCTGCAGAGCTGTGATCTGCCTGAGGAGATCGATCTGTCGGGGCTTACCGAACTGCGAAAGCTGTCCTGTACGACATCGCGCAGTGACAGATCCTTTGCTTTCGTAGACAGTATTTCTTCTCTGGAATCTGTAAATATGAGGGGCATTGTGACCTACGAAGATATTTCGGGTATTTTTGCGCTGCCACACTTAAAAGAGCTTAACATAAACGGGGCGGAGTGTGAGATCGATTTTGACAGGATAGCGGAAAATTCCTCTTTGGAATCTTTGGAGATAGCCGGAGTAAAGCTCTATAAAAACGCGAATGTGTCCGGTGAGGGAGGCATTGTCTATGTAACATATGATGATGTGTATCTGGCGGAGCATCTTGACTTTTTAAAAGCTTTTCCGAATCTGAAGAGACTAAATCTGTCAGGCAATGAGATCAGGGATATCAATTTTGCGGAGAGTCTGGGAAAATTGGAGGAGCTTGATATTTCGGATAATTATGTGACGGAGCTTCGTCCGCTGACAGCAATTACATCCCTGCGGTCTGTGAATTGTATAGGCAATCCGGTGAGCAACCTGCAGGTGCTCGATGATTCGGTGTTAGTGATAAGCGAATAAAAAAATATATCAGAAAAGGAGTGTTATGATGAAAACAGGAATGACAAAAGGATTAGAGAAATCAGTAAACAAACACGGCAGTGTGCTGAAAGCTTTCAGATCTCAGGGAGGCGGTGCGGCAGGAGCCATAGCGGGCGGTATTACGCTGCTTATCTTTGGTGTTCTTCTGGGGGGGATCAGCATGCTGGGACTTGGAGTAAGGGGCATGTTGATCGGGGCAGTTTTCTGTGCGCCGGGACTTTTGCTCATCATCCCCGGTGTGATCAAACGCAATAAGCGGATAAACAGCTATTTGGATTTTTATCAGAAGGAAACCGGCTACAGTGTGGAGGAACTGCAGCAGGCGGATCAGGAGATGATGAGCGCCGACAAGGTTTGTATTGTCAGCAAGACGGACAGAGCAAAAGAGGAAGTTCTGTTTATGATCAGCGCCCATTATTTTTTGTCGGTGTGGCCGGTTAAGGGGTGTTATCTTGTGAAGTTAGAGGATATTGTAGCTGCTTTCCATTCCTGCCAGATTCCGGGAATCGGCGGATACCGGGAGGGAGTACATATCATTTCCAGACAGGACATAAAGAAAAACGGGACAAAGAACCCTTTCACTGGAAAGCAGTATGAAGGGTATACGAACTCTCTGATGGGCGAACAGAGAGACGCAGAGAAGACCTGTCGGGAGACGGTTGAGGAGATTGCGAAGAGAGCGCCTCATGTGATTACATATCAGAATATTATGGTAAACGGTGTGCAGTACAATCTGCTGAGTATGGATAACTGGCAGGCAGACTGGGCGAGGATTCTGAGTGAATGAGCAGATATATACAGGGAGCGGTTCATATGGAGGAGGATCATGAACTGTACCGAAAAAATATGCAGTCAAACAAAATACTGATATTGCGGAACAGAGGGATTCTCTACAGCTTCTTGATTGAGGACGGCAGAATTCGCAAAGCGGCCAGAGAGGAGAAAGAGGAGTTCCCGATCGGAACCGTGATTCTGGGGAAAGTGCTGAATGTGGCAAAGCAATTCCAGGGAGCATTTCTTGCACTGGAAGATCAGAAAGGAAAAGCGGGACGAACGGGGTTTTTGCAGGCAAGGGAAAATGGCAGCTACCGTCCGGTGAACAGGACGGCGGACGGACGAATCTTGTGCGGCGATGAACTGCCTGTTCAGATCGTCAAACAGGCAAAGGGGAACAAACCCCCCGAACTTTCTGGGGAATATTCTCTTGCCGGACAGTTTGCGGTGGTAAAAAAGGGAAACGGCCAGATCCGGTATTCGTCGAAGAGCACAGAGACAGAGCGGGCGCAGCTTGCGGAAAGTTTTGAGAGTTGGAAGAAGGATTTTTCGGCAGAAGATCCTGAAAAAGAACCGGATTTTTCGGAGTGGGATATTACTTTCAGGACAAATGCGCCGTCTGTATTGCCTGAAATATGGCAGAACGAATTGATTGACTTAATTAGTCAATTAAAAGAAATTGACAGACTCAGCCGGACGAGGACGGTCTACAGTAAATTGTATGAACCGGAGGATTTTTATCTGGAGTTTATCAGGGATCAAAATATTTCCGCTTTGGGGGAGATCGTGACGGATGAAAGGGATGTATATGAAACATTGAAGGCTCATATCCGTGGGGATTCTCTTCCGGTGCGATTCTATGAGGATACGAAAATTTCGTTGGCCTCCGTCTATGCTTTGGATACCAGACTGCGGGAGCTTTTGCAGCCTAAGGTATATATGAGATCCGGCGCTTATCTGATGATAGAGCCCACGGAAGCGCTTGTAGCCATCGATGTCAATTCAGGCAAAGCGGAGAAAAAAACAGATCCGGAGGAGTTCTATTTCCGGACGAATCTGGAGGCTGTGAAAGAGGTCTGTTATCAGCTTTCCGCCAGAAATATCAGCGGCATGATTTTGGTGGATTTTATCAATATGAAGGATAAGGAGCACACAAAAACGCTGGTGGATGCGCTGAAAAAGGAGACGGCAAAGGATCAGGTGACCACCCGTTTTGTGGATCTGACAAGACTTGGACTTGCGGAGATCACAAGGAAAAAGACTTCCGGAGCGCTGCAGTATACGCTGCGGGACTGGGCGTGGAAAAGTTGAGGGAAGAGGTCTGTATGAAATTACTGGAGATCAATAAAGTACGGGAAGGAAAGTATTTAAAGAATTATGAGCTTGTCTACGAAAACAGGGCGGGCCATGAAAAGAAATACGAGATCGTGAGTCATCACGAGATCCGGGATATATCCGAGATCGGCGGAAAGGTCAGCGGCGTTTCCATCGTGGCGCTCTATCGGGGGAAGCTGCTTCTTCTGCGGGAGTTCCGCATGGGAGTGGATCAGTTTGTCTATAACCTTTGTGCCGGTATGAAAGAGGAAGACGAGACTATGGAGGAGTGTATCAGGCGGGAACTCTATGAGGAGACCGGGCTTTCCCTGAAAACGATCCACCATATTCTGAAACCTGCTTTTGCGGCGGTGTCTATCTGTGATATCTTGAATCAGATCGCCTTTGTGGAGGCGGAGGGGGAGATCGATGATTCCCATATGTCCGAAAACGAATGGATTCAGGCGGCCTTCTATACGAAAGAGGAGGTGGCGCATCTGTTGGAGACGGAGCAGTTCAGCACAAGGGCGCAGATCGCTTCATGGTTTTTCTCTATCGGAGGGCTGGATAATCTGTAGGAAGAATTATGCAAGAGGAGAAAAAGAGGCGAATGCCTCTTTTTTGTTTGGATTTTTATGCCTTTTTCATATTTTTCCCCTTAACTTATCGGGGTGGGCAGTTATAATAAAAAGGGGGTGATTTGCGATGAGAATGAGAAACAGAAGAGGGATCAGAATGCAGTTGGTTGTGACATTTATTGTTATATCGATCATGCCGATTTTTCTTGTACATATAGTTTATTATTATAATACATCGAGACTTGTACAGCAGAATGTGGAGAGTATGATGCGGGCAAATTTAGAGCAGACCAGAGTGAGTCTTGATGTGTGGCTGGACTCTTACGAGGATATTCTGTTTCAGGTTTATACGGATGATGGCATTGTGGAGTTGGTGGATAGGATCAATGCGGGCGAGGATGTGGCCAACAACAGGAAGATGCTGCGGAAAACGCTGCGGGGACTGTTTTATACAAAGGATTATGTCAAGTCTATTTCCATCATAACGGAGAGCGGCGAACTGGTATTTTACGATCAGCTGACGGCATCTACGACACAGACCTCTTGGTTTCAGAGCATTGATCTCTCGCAGGAAGAGCTGTATGCAGAGATCAGCAGTGACAATAAAACGCATCTTTTTTCTACCGGAGAGAAGATGGTTTTCGGCAGTAATTCCTGCCATTTATTCCATATGGGACACCGTATTATCGACTATCTGGATGTAGACAAAAGGTGCGGGGTGGTTATCGTGAGTATCGACGAGAGGCTTCTGGAGGAGGTATGTTCGCCGCCCACGGAAAACGGGATGAATTTTATGATGGACGGCAGAGGATATCTGATATCCTGTGCAGGTTCAGATAAGATAGGGTCACCTGTCTTTAAGGAGGGAGATAACAGGAAGGAAAAGGAGGAGGCTTGTGAACGGATCGTGAGAGAGACAGGGTTTCTGGGGAACAGCGAACTGTCTTTTTATTCAGTACAAGATGAAAAAACGGGATGGGAAATCATCCGGGCCACAGATCAGAACGAACTGGTACAGGGGCTCCACCAACAGCAGAAAATATTGGCTTTTATCATCTTTTTGTCTCTTCTTTCTGTTTTGCCGATGATGGACAAGTATAAAAAGTCTATTGTCAAACAGAAAAATGCAGAGATTGCGGCACTGGAGGCGCAGATCAATCCGCATTTTCTCTATAATACGTTGGACACGATCAACTGGATGGCCATCGACAGGGATGAATATGAAATCAGCAATATGATCACTACCTTGGCCCGTATTCTGCGCTACGGCATATCCGACAGCAACGGTGTGGTAAAGATAAGGAATGAGGTGGAATGGTTAAAACAGTATATTTTTTTACAGCAGACAAAATTAAAAAATTCTTTCGAATGCCACATCAATGTGGAGCCGGAACTGATGGATCTGTCGATACATAAACTGCTTTTGCAGCCCTTTATCGAGAATGCGATCCTGCATGGATTTGAGGGAGTGGACAGGAAGTACAGCCTGCAGATGGAGATGAAGCGGGACAATGATCATATAGAGATCCGGATCGAGGACAACGGCTGCGGCATACCGGAAGAGATCGTGCGGGAGATGAATCAGGGAATTTTCCGGAAGACGGAGGATAAGAATCATATCGGGATGGAAAACGCGATCACGAGATTGTATATGTATTACGGCGAAGAAACAAAAGTGGTAATAAGGAGCAGACAGGGGGAGGGAACTTTGATACAGATCCGCATCCCGGTCACAGGAGGTAATGAAATTTATGACAGCAGTGGTAGTGGAAGATGAGATTTTAATCAGGGAGGGACTCTGTGAGCTGATGAGAAAAATGTTTCCTGAGATCAGCATCTGCGGAGTGGCAGGCAACGGTCGGGAGGGGCTTTTGTGCATTGAGAAGTACAGACCGGATCTGATCATTACGGATATCAGAATGCCGATTATGGACGGACTGGAGATGCTCTCAAAGATGCAGGAGATGGGAATTACGTCCAATGTCATAGTGTTGACGGCTTATTCGGAGTTTTCTTACGCCCAGAGGGCAGTGAAGTTAGGTGTCTGCGATTATGTCATTAAACCGGTCATGGTGCAGGAATTTGTCCAGACGGTCCGCAAGATACAGAATTTATGTGAGCAGGAACAGAAGAGAACGCCGGAGAGAATGGGAAGCTTAGAAAATATCGTGTCCAGTCTTCTGTACGGGGCGGCGTCGTTGGAAGAAGATATAAAAATAGAAGAATTTCTGGCGAAGAAGTACGGCATCAAGAAGGACACGCCGCTGATTGAACTGTTGATTTATATGGGGGAAAGTTTTGAAGACGGACGGGAAAGAAAAAGACAGAGAATGTGTCACCTTCTGGAACAGAAAAAATTAAAGTACGCTCTGGTGGATATGGAGTATGATAAGGCGCTTCTGGCATTACTTTACGGGTATTCTTCCAAGCAGGAGACGGAGCGGTGGTATCAGAATCAAATCTTGTTTCAAAAGCGGGGGGATGAGGAGAAGGAGATCAGTTACGGAATGCTGGAAGTATCAGGAGTGGCAGCGATCAGAGAGGGTTATCATAAGCTGCTGCCCTACATGGACTGGAATATCGTACTCGGGGATGACGTCCTGATATCTTATCCCCGTATTACGGATATTCAGACGGAGATATGTATTTACCCGGTGGAATTGGAAAATCAGGCCAGAATAGCGATCTGTATGGGAGAAAAGGAAAAGATCAGAGAGGTTGTGGAACGCTTCCATCAATATTTCCTAAACGGAAAAGTATACTCACCGAAAGAGATCAAGGAATCTTTTGTGAGGTTCCAGTGGTCCGTCTTAAATATTGCAAAGGAAGTAGGCTGCATCGACTATCAGAACATTGATCAGAAAAGGCTTCTGGATCTGGTGATGAATGCGAAGACAGAGAGAGAACTGAAAAACACTTTTGAGGAACTTTTCCGCTGCATGGATGTTTCGGACGGAGAAACGGGAGCGGTGAGCCTTGCGGTTAAAAAGGCCCAGAGTATGATCCATGAATTTTATGCAGACGGAATCACTTTAAATGAGATTGCGGGCAGGCTGAACCTGACGCAGGAGTATCTGGGCAGTCAATTCCACAAAGAACTGGGAGAAAATTTCAGCGCTTATATACGCAATTACCGTCTCTTAAAGGCGAAGGAACTGCTGATCGGTACTCAGTTAAAACAGTATGAGATTTCGGAGAAAGTGGGCTATACGGATGCAAAGTATTTTGCAAGAGTATTTAAGGAATGCATTGGAATGTCCCCCGCAGAGTACAGAAAATCCCATAGGTAACATTGATTAGATAATTCATCCTTTTTCACTTATTTACCGTTTTATGAGGTGTGGAAAGCCGATATGATAGAGCCATCAGAAAGCAAACTGATACATAAACAGTTTAAAGGAGGAAAATCATGAAAAGGAAAAAAGTAATTGCGTTATTAGCAGCATTTGCCATGTTGTCCGGCTTGCTTACAGGCTGTGGCTCTTCCGGAGAGACAAAAGAGGCTGACCAGTCTGCGGGGGAAGTATCCGGAGAGGAAACATCCGTGGCGGAAGCGGAAGAGAGTGCGTCCGCAGAGGGTGCAGAGGCGGTGACCATTTGGTATTACTGGGAAACGGAAGGTCATCAGGTAGCATTGGATCAGGTAATTCAGGAGTATAACGCATCACAGAACGCTTATGAAGTGACAGCAAAGTATGTGCCTTTTGCGGACTTTAAGAAACAGTTATCCATCGGTGCATCCGCAGATGAACTGCCGGATATTGCAATCTTAGATTCACCGGATCATGCATCTTATGTAGATATGGGTATCTTTGAGGATATTACGGGAAAATTTGATGTGAGCAATTACTATGAGGGGACTGTAAACTCCTGTACGGTGGATGGAAAACTGTACGGTGTCCCCTTTGGTGTAAATTGCCTCGCACTGTACTATAACGAGGATATGCTGAAAGATGCCGGGTGCAGTGTGCCCGCCACTTGGGATGAGCTGAAAGAGACGGCAAAGGCATTGACAACAGACAGTGTGACAGGCCTTGCACTGTGCAGTGTACAGAATGAGGAAGGAACCTTCAACTTTGTTCCCTGGCTCTGGTCCACGGGTGCAACATCCTACGATATCAATAATGAAAACGGAATCCGTGCCCTGACCTTTATTCAGGATCTGATAAATGAAGGCGTCATGAGTAAAGAGTGTATCAATTGGACTCAGGGTGATGTAATGAATCAGTTTATCTCGGGCAATGTGGCGATGATGGAGAACGGCCCTTGGCAGATTCCCACCATGCAGGCCGAAGCGCCGAATCTGAACTGGAAGGTGACGTTGATTCCGAAAGATGCGGAATATTCTTCCGTACTCGGCGGTGAGAACTATGCGGTGATCAACGGAAGAAATGTAGACGGAGCTCTGGATTTTCTTACTTATGCTACATCCGAAGAAAAGGTGAAGTTTATGATGGAAAAATTCGGGTATATCTCTGCGGATAAGACTATTGCTGAGAAGCAGTTTGAAGCGGATTCTCCGTACCAGCCTTTCGTTGAGGAATTAAACTACGCGATGCCCAGAGGACCTCTTGCTGAGTGGCCCAGTGTATCCGACGCGATCTCCTTAGCCTTCAATCAGGTGATCACGGGGACTGCGACTCCGGAAGATGCGGCAGCGCAGGCTCAGGAGACGATCGATGGGATCATAAAATAAAATGAAAATATGAAGTAAGATGTAGTAAAAGCTGCTGCACAGAGCGTTACAGAGTATCATTTGTGCAGCAGCTGTTTTCATATAGGAACAGTTTTAAAGGTGTCGCGTCTGTTGTTTGGCAGGAGGTTGTTCATGGGAAAATCAAAAAAATTATTCCGCTATGATAATGCGGGAATATTGTTTGTTCTTCCGGCTTTTCTGTATATGCTGATTTTTGTGGGATATCCGATCATCCGCAATATCATCCTGAGTTTTCAGGACGTGAATGCAGGAAATCTGGTAAAGGGAACAAAAAACTTTGTTTTATTTGAAAATTATTTGGAATTGTTCAGGGATGCTGTATTCAGGACTTCGCTGAGCAACACACTGAAATATACCATCCTATGTCTGATTTTTCAGTTTGTGGTCGGCTTTGCTTTGGCGCTGTTTTTTAATAAAAGATTTTCTTTCGCAAAGCCGGTCAGAGGAATTTTGCTGGTGCCCTGGATGATTCCGGTGACGGTGACGGCATTGATGTTTAAGCTTTTGTTTGCCACGGATATCGGTGTGATAAATTACATACTGCGGAGTCTGCATCTGATCAGTAAGAATATAGAATGGCTGACTACACCGGGAACTGCGATGTTTGCGCTTGTCTGCGCCAATATATGGATCGGTATTCCGTTCAATATGATTCTGATCTCCACAGGGCTCACGACGATCCCAAAGGAATTGTACGAAAGCGCTTCCATTGACGGCGCAAACAGAGTGCAGACATTTTGGAACATCACGCTGCCGCTTCTTAGGCCTACCATCGAATCGGTGTTGATACTGGGCTTTATCTATACCTTTAAGGTGTACGATCTGGTCTATGTGATGACAAGCGGAGGGCCGGTGAATTCCACACATATGCTGTCCACCTACTCCTATAAGCTGTCTTTCGAAATGTTTAAGTACAGCAAAGGTTCTGCAGTGGCGAATGTGCTGCTTGCAATTTTACTTATTGTGGGTGTGTTTTATATCAAGGCGACGACGGCGGGGGAGGAAGAATGATGGATGAAGAAAAAAAAGTGACGGTAAGAAAAAATATAATTTTTTGTATAGTGTCGGTTCTGATTTTATGTATTCTTCTGTTTCCGCTGTACTGGGCACTGATCACTTCGTTGAAGACAGAGCAGGAGATATTCCGGAATCCGCCCACTTTTTACCCGCATATTTTAAATCTGAAATCCTATGCGGCACAGGTGGAGACCGGGGATTTCAACATGTTCCGCTCCTTCGGAAACAGTTTTTTGATTTCTATGGGAGCGACGGTTATAGCGGTTTTACTGGCAGTGCCAGCCTCTTACGGAATCGCGAAATACCGCTTCAGGGCGAGGAAACTGATGTTATTGTCCTTTCTGGTGACACAGATGCTGCCGGTATCTGTATTGCTGACGCCGATGTTCATCATGTTTAAAAACATGCATGTCTATAATACATGGATGGCAGCAGTATTGGCGGATGCAACCATTGGCATCCCCTTTTCGGTGCTGATTCTTAAAAATTATTTTGCCTCCATACCGAAGGATATGGAGGAGGCTGCTTATCTGGATGGATGCAACAGGTTTACGGCATTTATCCGGATACTGATTCCGATTGCGAAACCGGGGGTGGTGGTCTGTGCGATTTTTTCTTTCCTCTATGCATGGGGAGATCTGGCTTACGGCATGACTTTCATTCTGGATCAGGAGAAGCGGCCGATCACAGCGGGGATTTTCAATTTTATGGGACAGTACGGAACAAAGTGGAGTTATCTGACGGCTTTTGCAGTAGTGACGATCATTCCGGTGGCGCTTATTTTTATCTTTATGCAGAAGTATATTGTCAGCGGCATGACCAGCGGCGCTGTGAAGGGGTAGGTGCATGGTAAATAAATATTGCAAATAGAATGCGGCTTTTTTATAATTGTAAAGAGAATGACTTGCGATAAGAGAAAGGAAAAAGGAGAAAACAGAGGTATGTTGAAGGCAGAGGATAGAAAACTGATTTTCAGATACGATGCGGAGGAAGTGTGGATCGAGGCGTGGGGAGAGAATGCCCTGCGGGTGCGGGCTACGAAGGAATGTCGGATGCCTGAGGAGGACTGGGCGCTGTATCACAGAGGAGGGGATCAGGCGCAGGTCACATTGACGGAGACCGGGGCGAGGATAGAGAACGGAAAGATTTATGCGGAAATCACAAGACTGGGAAAGATCACGGTATACCGTGCGGACGGCAGGCTGTTGTTGGAGGAGTACTGCAGGAACAGACGGGATATCTTAGATAAGAAGTGCAGCGCCATCGAGGTGGAGGCGAGGGAATTTAGACCGATCCCTGGCGGAGACTACCACCTGACCATGCGGTTTGAATCTCTGGACAAAGATGAGAAGATCTATGGGATGGGACAGTATCAGCAGCCTTATCTGGATCTGAAAGGGTTAGATCTGGAGTTGGCTCACCGCAACTCACAGGCCAGCGTGCCCTTTGCGGTTTCGTCTTTGGGATACGGTTTTTTGTGGAATAATCCGGGGGTAGGGCGCGCAGTGTTCGGAAAGAATATCATGAGCTTCGAGGCCTACTCCACGAAAGCGCTGGATTACTGGATCGTGGCGGGGGACACGCCCTCGCAGATAGAGGAGGCTTATGCGAAAGTGGCGGGAACAGTGCCGATGATGCCGGAGTACGGGCTTGGATTCTGGCAATGTAAGCTGCGCTATCAGACGCAGGAAGAATTGCTTCAGGTGGCAAGGGAATATAAGCGCAGAGACCTGCCCATCGATCTGATCGTTATCGATTTTTTCCACTGGCCGAAGCAGGGAGAATGGAAGTTTGATCCGGTCTACTGGCCGGATCCAGACGGGATGGTGCGGGAATTGAAGGAGATGGGGATCGAACTGATGGTGTCCGTCTGGCCTACGGTGGACAGAACCTGTGAGAATTTTGAGGAGATGTTGGAGAAGGGGTATCTGATCCGCACCGAGAGAGGGTTCCGGGCCGGGCAGGATTTTCAGGGAGCGACGATCTACTTCGATGCCACCAATCCGGAAGCCAGAGAATATGTGTGGAACAAGGCAAAACAGAATTATTACGATAAAGGCATCAAAGTATTCTGGCTGGATGAGGCGGAGCCGGAGTATACCGCCTATGATTTTGACAATTACAGATACTATCTGGGCACGGATCTTCAGATCGGAAATATTTATCCGGTAGATTATGCGCGGGCTTTTTACGAAGGCATGGAAAGAGAAGGACAGGCGAATATCGTGAATCTTCTGCGCTGTGCCTGGGCGGGAAGCCAGCGCTACGGCGCTCTTGTCTGGTCGGGAGATATCGCATCCAGTTATGAAAGTATGCGAAACCAGTTTGCGGCGGGGCTCAATATGGGACTTGCGGGAATCCCTTGGTGGACCACGGATATCGGCGGTTTCCACGGGGGGAATCCCGATGATCCTAAGTTCAGGGAACTGTTTGTGCGTTGGTTTGAATGGGGCGCATTTTGTCCTGTTATGCGGCTTCACGGGGACAGAGAGCCAAGACAGCCCCAGTATGGAACCACCGGCGGTGCGGCCTGCCGCTCCGGCGCTGCGAACGAAGTCTGGAGTTACGGGGAAGAGGTCTATGAGATTTGTAAAAAGTACCTTGAATTGAGAGAAAAGATGCGGCCGTATACGAGAAGGCTGATGGAGGAGGCCCATGAAAAAGGCACGCCTGTGATGAGGACGTTGTTCTATATGTTCCCGGAAGATCCGATCTGCTGGACAGTGGAAGACGAGTATTGCTACGGTCCGGATATACTGGTGGCCCCGGTTCTCTGGGCGGAGGAAAGATCCCGCAGGGTGTATCTGCCGGAAGGAGCAGCATGGGTGGAGTATGCCACCGGAAAAGAGTATGAGGGAGGACAGGAGATCGAGGCCGATGCGCCTCTTGATGTGATACCGGTGTTTATCAGAAAAGGAGGAGAAACTCTGCAGACTCGGATATAAAACAAATATATTTTTTTCTTGACAGTTTTCCCTAATAATGCTATGATTTCAGAGTATGCCGCATGGCTAGGTCAACGGAATGACAAATTCCGTGAAAAAGATGCAGAAACTGCCGCCGAAGCCAGCGAGTAATGGAAATAGGAGGTACGGTATGTACGCAATTATTGCAACAGGTGGAAAGCAGTACAAGGTTTCCGAAGGCGATGTCATCCGGGTGGAAAAGCTGGATGTGGAAGATGGAAGCACTGTAACGTTTGATCAGGTACTGGCTGTGAGTGATAACGGTCTGAAGGTCGGCGCAGATGTAGCAGGCGCAACAGTGACCGGCACTGTGAAGAAGCAGGGCAGAGGCAAAAAAGTTATCGTTTACAAGTATAAAAGAAAATCCGGCTACCACAAGAAAAACGGTCACAGACAAGCATACACACAGGTTAAGATTGACAAGATCAATGGCTGATGTTTTATGACAACAGTGATTTTTAGAAAAAACGGTCAGGGAGAGTACAGGGAACTTCGATGTAAAGGACATGCGGGATACGGAAAGTACGGAGGTGACATTGTCTGTGCGGCGCTTTCGGTTCTTGTGATCAATACATTAAATTCTCTGGAAGAGCTTTGTAAGCTGCCAATCGATCCTGAGACGGATGAAGCGGGCGGGCAGATCGCTTGTCGTTTTCCGGAGGGATTGGATGAAAAGGCGGTGTTATTGCTTGATTCTCTGGCACTGGGCTGTGTGAGTATTGAAAAACAGTACGGCAGAAAGTATTGCAAAGTAAAATTTGAGGAGGTGTAAGACCATGATGAAATTGAACCTTCAGTTTTTTGCGCATAAGAAGGGTGTCGGCTCCACAAAGAACGGCAGAGATTCCGAATCCAAGAGACTTGGCGCAAAAAGAGCAGACGGACAGTTTGTAAAGGCAGGTAATATTTTATACAGACAGCGTGGAACGAAAATCCATCCCGGCAACAATGTGGGAAAAGGCGGCGACGATACGTTGTTTGCACTGGTAGACGGTGTTCTGAGATTTGAGAGAAAAGGAAGAGACAGAAAGCAGGCTTCCGTTTATCCGGTTGAGAGAAGCGAAGGCTAAGATCTCGTAGTGGGGCCTCAAACGGTTGTTTGGGGCTCTTTTATTATATGACAGGCAGGAAAATTTATGTTTGCAGACAGAGCAAAAATTTATGTGAGAAGCGGTAAGGGCGGCGACGGACACGTTTCTTTCCGCCGCGAAAAATATGTGCCAAACGGCGGACCTGACGGGGGCGACGGGGGCAACGGCGGCAGTGTGATCTTCGTGGTGGACGAAGGACTGAATACGTTGACGGATTTTAGACATATCCGTAAATACTGCGCGGAGAACGGTCAGGAGGGCGGTAAGAAAAACTGCCATGGAAAAAACGGAAAGGATATCACGATCAAAGTGCCGGCGGGCACAGTCATCAAAGAGGCTGAAAGCGGTAAGGTGATTACCGATATGTCCGGTGACAATAAGAGATTCATACTTCTCGCAGGCGGCAGGGGAGGTTGCGGAAACCAGCACTATGCGACATCCACGATGCAGGCGCCTAAGTATGCCCAGCCCGGGCAGCCGGCCAGAGAGCTGGAGCTTTTGCTGGAACTGAAAGTGATTGCGGATGTGGGACTTGTGGGATTTCCTAATGTCGGTAAATCCACGTTTTTATCCCGAGTGACGAACGCCAGACCTAAGATTGCTAATTATCATTTTACGACGTTAAATCCTAATCTGGGAGTGGTTGATCTGGATGGGGACGGTTTTGTGATTGCGGATATTCCGGGACTGATCGAGGGAGCTTCCGAGGGGATAGGACTGGGGCATGAGTTTCTGCGCCATATCGAGCGGACAAAAATGCTGATTCATATTGTGGATGCGGCTTCGACCGAGGGAAGAGATCCCATTGAAGACATTTATGCGATAAACAAGGAACTGGAAAGTTATCAGAAAGATATCGCCGCGCGGCCTCAGATCATCGCAGCGAATAAGATAGACTGCATTTATGAAGATGAGGATCCGGTGGAGAAGATCAGAGCGGAATTTGAGCCCAAAGGAATTCCTGTGTACGCTATTTCAGCGGTGACAGGAAAGGGAGTGAAAGAACTGCTCTACAGGGTTTTGGAAGAACTTTCCAAACTGAAAGAAGAGCCTGTTATTTTTGAACAGGAGTACGACCCCGAGACTGCCCTCAGACAGGAAAAAGATCCTTATACAGTCACATATGACGAAGAAAAGAACGAGTATGTGGTGGAAGGGCCGAGAATCGAGAAGATGTTAGGATATACGAATCTCGAATCGGAAAAAGGATTTGCTTTTTTTCAGCGTTTTCTGCGGGAAAACGGAATACTGGAGGAGTTAAAGGCACAGGGGATCAGCGAAGGCGATACGGTAAGACTGTATGGGCTGTCGTTTGATTATTACGAAGGATAACCGGGAATGAATAAAAAGGAGGTAATCCGTGCCTTTTTCTATTGAGGGGTTGTGTTGCAGCGAAAGGAGAAATTATGACGAGTAAGCAGAGAGCCTACTTAAAGGGGCTTGCCATGAATTTGGAGTCGATATTTCAAGTGGGAAAATCTTCACTGACACCGGAGTTTACAGAGAATATTTCCGAATGTTTTAACAAGCGGGAACTTGTAAAGATCAGCGTGTTGAAAAACTGTATGGATGATCCGAGGGAGATAGCGGAAATGCTGGCGGAGCGCACACACTCTGAAGTGGTACAGGTAATCGGCAAGAAGATCGTATTATATAAAGAAAGCAAAGATCACAAAAAGATTGAATTGCCGAAGTGACCGGCGCTTTTTAGTATGATAGGCATAGAATACTGTAAAAATCATATTGTTTGTTGTAGGGTATTACAGGACGGAGAAAAGGCATGGATATTGCGATGAAAAAAGTAGGTATTCTCGGCGGCACTTTTAATCCTGTGCATACGGCGCATCTGATCATTGCGGAGACTGCCAGAGAAAATGCGGGATTGGACGATATTTTGTTTGTGCCGTCCGGCTGCTCCTATTTGAAAGATATATCGGAGATTCTTCCGGCAAAGGACAGGATCAACATGACAGGGTTAGCGATTGAGGATAATCCTCATTTTGCTCTTTCTACGATTGAGATTGACAGAGGAGGGAATTCCTATACCTGCGATACGCTGGCGGAGTTGAAAAAGCATTACCCGGATCAGGAATACTATCTGATCGTAGGGGCCGACAACCTTTTCACAATGGAAGAGTGGAAAGATGCGGAGATGATTTTTCAGAATGCAAAAATTCTTGCCGCCGTGAGAGGCGACAGGAAACACAGCGATATGGAGGAAAAGATGGCGCAGCTAAAGGAAAAATACGGCGCAGATATTTTGCTTCTTGACGTGCAGCATGTGGATATATCTTCTTCGATGATACGGAAAAAGGTGGCCGAAGGACGTTCGATCCGTTATATCGTGCCGGATAAGGTGAGGGAATATATTTTAAAAAACCATCTTTATGAAAAAAACGAGGCATAGGATGCAGTATGGCGAGAGTGGACATTGCGGAATTGCGGACAAAGATAAAAAAAACGCAGGACAAAAAACGGTTTGAGCATACTTTGGGAGTGACTTATACAGCGGCATGTCTGGCGATGTGTTATGATGTCGACACGGAACGAGCTCAGATTGCGGGGCTTTTGCATGATTGTGCGAAATGTTTGAGCAATGATAAGAAAGTCAGCCTTTGCAAAAAGCAGTCGATAGAAATCAACATGACGGAAGCCAAAAATCCGTTTTTGCTCCACGCAAAGGCAGGGGCATATCTGGCCGAACATAAGTATGGGATCGGGGATGAAGATATTTTAAACGCCGTCCGCTATCATACTACCGGCAGGCCCGGAATGAGCACATTGGAAAAGATTGTATTTATCGCAGACTATATCGAACCGGGCAGAGATCATTCTGCAAGACTTCCGGAACTCAGAAGGTTGGCTTTTCAGGATCTGGACAGAACATTGATTGAGATTTTAAAAGATACGCTTTCCTATCTGGACGGACTGGAAAATGAGATCGACCCGATGACCAGAAGAACTTATGATCATTATATAAAAATCATGGATGAGAAACCATAATACAGAGAGAAGGGAGAATCTTTATGGAAGCAAAAGAGATGGCAAAACTGGCAATTCAGGCGTTGGAGGACAAAAAAGCAGAAGATATCAAAGTGATCGATATCAGTGATATTTCCACAATAGCAGATTATTTTATCATTGCCAGCGGAAAAAATCACAGCCAGATACAGGCGATGTGCGATAATGTGGATGAAACGCTGGGAAGAGCAGGTGCGACAATGAAGCAGACGGAAGGGTACAAAACTGCGAATTGGATCCTGATGGATTACGGCGATATCATCGTGCATATTTTTGATACGGAGAACAGGTTGTTCTATGATCTCGAGAGGATCTGGAGGGACGGAAAAGAGATAGATATAAGCGGGCTGGAGTAAGCCCGCTTATTTTTTACGCCGGAAAGAGAACCTCTTTGCGGTTAAAGGATTCGAAATACGCCGAATACTTTCCCGAGAATAACGCATTCTTTGACAAGGATCGGATCCATTGAGTCATTTTCAGGCTGCAGACGGATGTGATCCGCTTCTTTATAAAAAGTTTTCACTGTGGCGGAATCTTCCACCAACGCAACTACGATATCGCCGTTGGTGGCGGTATTGCAGCATTTCACGAAAATCTGATCCCCGTCTAAGATTCCGACATTGATCATGGAATCACCTTTTACCTTCAATACAAAGGATTCACCTCCCGGAACGAACTCGGCGGGAACGGGGAAATAGCTTTCGATATTCTGCTGTGCAAGAATAGGCTGCCCGGCGGCAACAGTGCCGACGACTGGGAGAGAAACCATTTCTTTCCGCACCATCTGGAAACTATCGTCGCAGATCTCGATAGCCCGGGGTTTCGTCGGATCACGCTCGATCATCCCGAGCTTCTCAAGGGTCTCCAAATGGGCGTGAACTGAAGAAGTAGATTTCAGATGCACTGCCTGACAAATTTCCCGCACGGTGGGCGGATATCCTTTTTTCAAGATTTCTTCTTTCATATATTCCAGTATTTCCTGCTGCTTTGCAGTAATTTTACCTTTTGCCATAGTAAATCTCCGTTCTTTGGAATTTGTAAGTAAAGTATATCACATTGTCCGTCAAAAAGCAAACATATATTCCGAACAAATGTTTGAAAAATTCTTGACAAACATTTGTTCGGATGATATTTTATAAATAGGAAAAGAACAAATGTTCAGAAAGAATATTCGAGAATCAGTGAAGCATATAAAAAGAGCTTTGGGATGAAGAGTCCGATTTAAGGGACATATAACAGGGTATACTGCGGGAGAAGTAAAACAATACAGCAGAAAACGGAGGAAACAGTGATGAACAGCATGACAATGAGAAATAAGTACGCTACTTTGCCGGTGAGTAAATGGGATGTAAGGATCCGCAATAATAAGAGAAGAAGGAATGCAGAGATCAGGAAACATATTTTACAACTGATTTTTGCCATAGGATTCATCTGTGTTGCCGTATTATGTCTGAACAGTATAATCTCTAAAGCGAAGGATGCGGGAAAAGAGGATATCTCGATCAAATATTATAAAAATATATGCGTGGAGCGAGGGGAGACGCTCACATCTATCGCCAGAACCTATGCCGATGAGGCGCATTACGAAACGCTTGAAAAATATATTGACGAGGTGGTCTTCATGAACCATCTGAGAAATGCGGACGATATCCGGGAGGGATATTATCTGATCATTCCTTATTATGCCAGTGAATTATTATAGGTCGTTCTTGTTTTGAAGCATTTTCAGCAATTATAGAATTCCTTGAATCATACCGAAAAGTTTTGTCGGGACGATTGCATTTTCCATGCTGCATAGTGTAAAATTTGATAGAAAGCCAGAATTTATCTTATGAGATGACAGATTTGAGGAGTGACATTATGCGGCGGGAAATGACATATGAAGAAAAATACAGGATGATGATAGAGACACCGGTGAACAAGCTGATACCGCGCCTTGCCGTGCCGACGATCATCAGTATGTTGATAACCTCCATCTATAATATGGCGGATACTTTTTTTGTGAGCCAGCTTAGCACCGCCGCTTCCGGCGCGGTTGGCGTCAACTTTTCCCTGATGGCGATGATTCAGGCCATCGGTTTTACACTGGGAATGGGAAGCGGAAACTACATGTCCAGAATGCTGGGTGAAAAGAAACGGGAGAAGGCACAGAGAGCCTGCTCTACGGCGGTGTATACGGCTGTTTTCTTTGGGGCATTGTTAGCCTTTTTCGGTGTTTCCAATATCGATAAGCTGGTGCGTCTGCTGGGGGCAACGGAGACGATTGCGCCCTATGCGAAAGACTACGGGAGATATATTCTGCTTGCCGCTCCCTATATGACAGTATCCTTTGTATTCAATAATCATCTGCGCTCTCAGGGGAATGCGATGCTCTCTATGGTCGGAATCACTGCCGGCGGTGTGTTGAATGTGATTTTGGATCCGCTCTTGATTTTTCAATTTGATATGGGAATATCCGGCGCTGCGGTTGCGACTATTTTCAGTCAGTTTGTCAGTTTTGTGATTTTGTTGGTTTTGGTGATCCGTTCCGGGAACGTACTGAAACCGAATCCGAAATTTTTTACGATGAAATGGTGGGTATATAAAGAGATATTGTCTGCAGGAATGCCGACTCTGGGGCGTCAAGGGCTTGCAAGTCTGGCGTCTGTGCTTTTAAACGTGGCGGCCTCCGGATTCGGGGACGCGGCAGTGGCTGCTATGTCTATAGTCACAAGGATCATGATGTTCATCAACTCCGCGCTGATCGGTTTCGGACAGGGTTTTCAACCGGTATGCGGATTTAATTTCGGTGCAAAAAATTACGATCGTGTATTGGAGGCCTACTATTTTTGCAGAAAAGTGGCGTTTGTATTTTTGCTCGCGATGGCTGTCATTATGTTTGCGGTATCTACACCTATTATGAGGCTGTTTCGCAGAGAGGACGCGGAGGTTATAGCGATTGGAGCTATGGCTTTGAAGATGCAGTGTGTGATTTTGCCTACACAGGCATTTTCCATTATCGGCAATATGCTGACGCAGTCCATCGGCTACAGTTTTAGGGCTACTCTGACAGCTATTGGAAAGCAGGGGTTGTTTTTTATTCCGGCAATTCTGATTCTGCCGGAAATATTCGGTCTGTCCGGTCTGCAGTTAGCCCAGCCCGCAGCGGATCTTTTGACGTTTATTCTGACCCAGATCGTTGTGGTTATGGTGGCGAAGGAATTGAAGGAGATGAGTCAGGGAAAAGAGAGGGAACAGACCGGAGAATAGCGCCTGAGAGAAGGAGAGAGATTCGGGAGGAAGTTGAATGAAGCTGTACTTTGCCCCGTTGGAGGGGATAACCGGATATGTATACAGAAACGCTTTCCACAGCATTTACACCGGTATAGATAAATATTTTATACCTTTTATTTCTCCAAACCGGAACAGGGCGCTGTGCCCGAAGGAGATCCGGGATGTACTGCCGGAACATAATCGGGATATGTATGCAGTACCGCAGATTTTGACAAATCATGCGGAATATTTTTTGCGGGCGGCGCAGGAGCTGGAAGAGAGATACGGATATCAGGAAATCAATCTGAATTTGGGGTGCCCTTCCCGCACTGTGGTGTCAAAGGGAAAGGGATCCGGATTTTTGGGAAGACCGGAAGAACTGGATGATTTTCTTCTTGAGGTATTTGAAAATGTAAAGATAAAAGTGTCGGTGAAAACCAGAATCGGTATGGACAGTCCGGAAGAGTTTGACAGTCTGATGGAAATTTTCAACAGGTATCCGCTTTGTGAACTGATTATTCATCCGCGGGTGCAGAAGGACTATTACAACAATACGCCAAATTGGAAGACCTTTGGAGAAGCGCTTCTAAAAAGCAGAAATCCCGTATGTTACAATGGAGATATTTTTACTTTGGAAGATTACAAGAGATTAAAAGCGGAATTCCCCACTGTGGCTCGCGTCATGCTGGGGCGGGGGCTTTTAATGGATCCGGCGCTGGCGGAGGAGATAAGGTTGGAGAAGGCGTCAGATCCTGAGGGGATCATGGAGCGGAAGAGGCTGAAGGTTTTCCATGATCGCTTGTATGATGATTATAAGCAGGTGATGTCCGGAGAGAAAAATGTGCTTTTTAAGATGAAAGAATTTTGGGTTTATGCTGAGAAGATGTTTCCGGAAGAAAAGAAGCTTATGAAGGCGATCAAAAAGACATCGCATCTGTATGAGTATGAACAGCGAATCAGAGAGTTATTTTTGACAGATTGAGTATTCGGAGAGAATGGAGCATGGAGAAAGAGACATTGCATCAGAATGATCAGGAACTTTTGGAAGTAGCCGTGATGGCCGGACATATCCTGCTGGAAAACGGAGCGGAGATTGCCAGAGTGGAGGAGACGATGGAGCGGATATGCCGGTATTTCGGAGCGCAGTCCGAAAATTTTTTCGTGTTGAGCAACGGCATTTTCGTGACGGGAAACGGAAATTTTGAGGGGCAGAGAGGGCAGTATGCAAAGGTTCAGCATATACCGGTAAAAGGGGCGCAGCTTGACAAAGTGGTGGCGGTCAATCAGCTTTCAAGAGAAGTGGAGGAAGGCTGTTACAGCTTGGAAGAGACAAAAGAAAAATTAGAACAGATAAAACGCATGCCGGAAAAAAGTTTTCCGGTGCAGATTCTGGCCTCCGGCATAGGGAGCGCTTGTTTTTGCTATCTCCTTGGGGGGAGTCTGACCGACAGCGCGGTGGCTTTTGCCGCAGGTTTTTTATTGTACGTTTTTGTGCTCTCAGTCAAGAAATCCGACATGACAAAGATTACGAAAAATATATGCGGCGGCGCCCTTGTGACATTGTTCTGTATTCTCTGTCACCGTTTGGGGCTTGGAGAGAGTCTGAGCAATATGATCATCGGATCGATCATTCCTTTGGTACCCGGGGTTGCTTTTACAAATGGTATCAGAGATATTGCGGACGGAGATTATATTTCAGGCGCAGTGAGGATTCTTGATGCGATTTTGGTGTTCCTGTGCGTGGCAATCGGTGTTGGTGTGATGTTTCTTATCTATCACCGTGTTTTTGGAGGTGTGCTGTTATGATTATTCCCGTTTTTGTGGCAGCCTTGGGAACAGTGGCATTTTCGGTTCTTTTCGGCGTGCCGAGACAATACTATGTATATTGCGGCTTTGTGGGCGGTGCGGGGTGGTGGCTATATCTGATGGTGACGGAATATGCCGGCTGTGCGGCGGAAGAGGCGGTGTTTTTTGCGGCCTGTCTGGTTGTATTATTGTCCCGCTTTCTGGCAGTCTGGGAGAGATGTCCGGTGACTGTGTTTTTGACTGCCGGGATTTTTCCGCTGGTGCCGGGGGCGAGAATTTATTGGACGGCATATTATCTTGTGACGGACCGCCCGGCGGATGCCGCCGTAAACGGATTTGCGGCGGTCAAGGCAGCCTTTGCCATTGTGCTTGGGATCGTGTTGGTATTTGAGGTGCCGAACCGGTTTTTTAAGATAAATAAGCAAAAGTGATACAGCGTGGGGAGAATGCAGATGGAAAAGCATATCTTGTTTGTGGAGGACGACGCGTCTATAGCTTCCGGCCTGATTTATGCCATGGAACAGGAGGGATACAAGGTTACGCACTGCAAAAATGTATCTGCGGCTTTTGAGAGGATGGAAGATATACCGTTTGATCTTGCATTGCTTGATATGCAGCTTTCGGACGGCGTCGGAAAAGAGATCGCGCAGGTGATGAAAGCAGAGCAGGTTCCGGTGATCTATCTGACTGTTGTGGATGATGAGGATGAGATCGTAGGGGCTCTGGAGGACGGAGCTGCAGACTATATTACAAAGCCTTTCAGGCTGCGGGAAGTGCTTGTGCGGATCAAAAAAAGTTTGCAGGGGGAGCCGGAAACAGCCGGAGTGTTAAAACTGGGAGGAGTATCCATTGATGCTGATGCCGGAAAAGTATTTGTCAGGGGAAATCCGGTGACACTGACGGCTCTGGAATATCGGCTGCTGCTTATCTTTGCGGAAAATCAGGGGATTCTTATGACCAGAGAGCAGCTTTTGGAGCGGATCTGGGATATCGGAGGGGATTTCGTGGAAGACAATACGCTGACAGTGTATGTCAAGAGACTGCGGCAAAAGCTTCAGGATGCGCTTTCTATCACTACGGTCAGGGGGATTGGTTATCGTGTGGATTAAAAAAGAAGAAATTCTGGAACTTTCAAAGGGGATCCGCAGGGCGATAGACGGGCAGGAGTTTGATCCCAGAGACAACAGGGAAGGCCCTTTCAGCGTTCTGAAAAACGATATCTACACGTTGGTGCATCTGGAGGAGGAGCAGCGATCGGCGGCGGTGGAGGAAAAAGAGCGTCTGGCGCAGTATCTGTCCGATATATCCCATCAGCTGAAAACCCCTGTCACTTCCCTGATTTTGATGACAGAACTGATGGAAAAGGCGTCTGATGACAGAAAAAAAGAATTTCTTCTTTGTATGAAAAGGGAAGTCAGACATATGAAGTGGCTGACGGAGGCTCTGTTAAAGATGGCAAAGCTGGATTCTTCGGTGGTTTCTTTTCACAGGGAGGAAAATGACGTCCGGACTTTGTTTGAGGAGGCTTTAAATTCAGTGGAGGTCATGCTGGATATCAGGGATCAGACCGTGGTATTGAAACAGGATCTGCAGCTACCCTGTGACAGAAGGTGGACTGTGGAGGCGCTGCTCAATCTGTTAAAAAATGCGTCGGAGTGCTCGAAAAAGAACAGCGAAATCGTTGTGGACTGCGGAGAAAATCCAATTTATCGATTTATTTCCGTGACGGATACCGGGGAGGGGCTGTCGAGGGAACGGCTTGCGGTACTGTTTCGCCGGTTTGAGAATTCACAGAAGGAAAACGGCTATGGGATAGGTCTTCCTCTGGCCCGCTCCATCATGCGGGCGCAGAACGGGGATATTGAGGTGCTGCCCGGAGGAAAGGGTGTCGGCGCAACTTTTATCATGAAATTTTACAAATAGTCACAGAAGAGTCACTTTTCTTGTCTATGATAAGATTATAAAAAGAAAGAAAAGAGGTAATTTCATGGCTGTTTTGGAAGTAAAAGAGCTGACAAAGGTATACGGCAGCGGAGAGAATCAGGTGACCGCTCTGGATCATGTCAGCTTTCAGGTGAAAAAGGGAGAATTTGTTGCGGTAGTAGGGGCATCAGGTTCCGGCAAATCTACGCTGATGAATCTGATCGGCGGCATCGATCGCCCCACATGGGGCAGCGTCACGATCGAGGAGAAAGATATTTTCAGCATGAATGAGAGCGAGCTTGCAATCTTCAGGCGCAGAAATATCGGCATCGTCTACCAGTTCTACAATCTGATCCCCAATCTGAGTGTGGAGGAGAATATTATGCTGCCCTGTCTGTTAGACCACCGGAAACCTGATTTGGAGAAACTGGATCGGATCGTGGAGATGACAGGACTGTCACATCGCAGAAACCATCTGCCGGGAGAACTTTCCGGCGGACAGCAGCAGAGGGTGTCCGTGGGCAGAGCGTTAATCAATGATCCGGCGTTTCTTCTCGCGGACGAGCCCACCGGAGGGATAAAGTTAGTAGTACAACAATCACAAAAAAATAATGTGGATATTTTTCTCATGGTCAACACGGATTTCCTTGAGGATTGACCGCCACAATTCACGCTTTTCCGGAATGGAAAAGGAATCATATACACTTTCAAAATCCATTTTCAAGAAATCCCGCAGATACGACAAATCCTTGACGGGGCGGGAATCCTCTGCATTGATTTTCTCAAGCTGCAAAAGCAGCTTTTCTCTATCCAGTTTGAACTCGTCCATCGTTATGAGGTCATTCAGAAACAAATCCTTTAATTTCTGCAATTTGTTTTCGACACTCCGTCGTTTTGCGTCCGTCCGGATGGCGGGCAGGTTCGCAACCTCATATTCTGCGATATACTTTTCCAGTTCCGGACGGATGCGGTCAAGCATCATCGCCTCAAGGGTGGATTCCATGACAATTTTTCGATTCGGGCATCGGTGCAGGTTCACGCCTTGTCTGCATCGGTAGCAGTTATATTTATATGTTACCCGTGTACCATCTGCACGGAGGCGACCGGAGGAACGATGCTGACATCCGCTCATGATATGGTCGCAGTCATCGCAGACCACAAGCCCGCCGAAAATATAATCATGTTTTTTCCCGTCCTTGATGTTGATTTTGAGAAGTCTCTGAACATCCTCAAAGAGTTCACGGTCGATGATTGCCGGACAATATTCTTTATTATCCCGAAACACTCCGATGTATTTTGTGTTTGTGAGCATGTTCTTGAGACTGGCAGCGGAACGAACCAGTCCGAACTCCGATTCCATATGCCGGAGCGTTTCACTCAAATTCCCGTTTTTTCGGTAGAATTGAAAGATTGCAACGGCGGTCGGCGCATCGTCATCCGGAGCGAGGTGTTTGTCCTTGATGGAATATCCGAGAGGAGTTGAGCCGGAAAGCACCTCACCGTTGTCAACCTTGTCATCGAACACACCGAGGATTCTGTCAGAATCGTTTTGAGCCTCAAGTTCAGCCCATATCATTGAATTATTCACGAACGCCCGTCCGTGGGGCGTGGATGTGTCAAAATAAGGCTGCTCAATGGCAGTCCACGAAACGCCGTGCTTGTCGAGGATGTCTTGAGTATTCAGATAATGCCGGAGGTTTCTGAACCAACGGTCAAGGCGGGTGAAGATGACAAGGTCAATCTTTCCTGCCCGTATATCATCGAGGAGGCGTTGGAAATCGTCTCTCTTGAGTTTTTGTCCGGAGATTCCGTCGTCGATGTAGGTATCGACGAGAATCATGTTCTCATGCGTGTCGATATATTTCTGTCCGGTTGCTAACTGGTCACGCATGGAATCTCCCTCTTTGACCTGCCTGTCAGTCGAAACACGGATATATATTGCAACACGGAGCAGGATTTTTTCAATCGAGGCAACGGTTTTCCGTCTCATTTTATCAACTCCAATCATAAAAAGGTATAAAAATAAAACCTATGCAAAAGCACGGTTTCGTGATAAAATGAGACTTGCGGGAGACATTTCATCACCGTGCATTTTGCGAGGTGTGGATGTTTCTGAAAAGGCGATTTCCGTTGCAGCGGAGGTCGTCTTTTTTATTTATTATGCAATGTTTGAATTGCGATTTGTTTTTGCTATGTTTCTATATTTGCGACCGATGATAAAAAAGAAAACTCCGGCAGCAATCGCAATTATTCCACCAATAGGAACGGCAACCATGAGCAGCAGTCCTATAAGTGCAAGGATGATACCGGAAATCATTGCTAAAATACCGCAGATGTTATATGTCCGGTCGGAATATTCATGCCTCACGGCAGGGGTGTTTCTGACAGGACGCGACGTATTTGAGGGCGAGACACTTTTTGATATATCAGATACGCCGACAGTCGTTCGGTTATATACGGCGTTATATGCAGCCTTTTTCGGGTTGTTTATAACGCCCATTCCCTTTTTACCATAAAGCGGGTTGACTGCCTTTTTGACCTGTCTTTTCATTTTTCCAGTAGTTCGAGCCTTGATACTCTTTTTTATATTCGGTTTTCTGACACCGTATTTCATGCAAAGTACCTCCATTCTATATGTGAACTATGTCACCTTGTAAACTTCCTTGTGAAAGGAGGTGAGCAGGGTGAAAGTTCTGTTATGGGAAAAGAGAACCGAAAAGCGGTTCACATTGGTGGAGTTGGCGAAGAAATCCGGAATCGGAAAATCAACGCTCAACAACATCGAAAACGGCAAGGTGTCGCCGACATTGTTTCAGCTTGAAATGATAGCCATTGCAATGGGCGTTAAAATCACCGACCTGTTTGAATCCGAATACAAATAATTGTACCACACGCCGGACAGGATGTCGGCAGCAGGTGAGAATATTTCCATAATCATGGAAATGTGCCTCACGATTTCCACAATCATGGAAATTTGTGTTACAATGTGATTCGGAAAGGGGTGGTGTTCCCTTGAATTACAAAGAGGCTATCATGGAGTTAGTCGGAAAGATACATAGTGAAAAAATCCTCAAGAGGATATATAAATTCGTTTTGTATCTTTACACCAAAGAATGAGGCTGGCAGTTGAAAAGACTGTCAGTCTTTTTCTTTAAAAAATTCTATCATTTGGTCAAGAATCCTACCTAGTGCTGCAATATCATCATCATTCAGACTAAGCATGAATTTGAAAAGGTTCTTTCGGGCATCATCCTCCCCTGCCATAATGCGGTCAATCTTTTCGATGAAATCATCATCAGAATCCACGAACATTTCTCCCTCACCAGTGGTCAAAAATATGTAGTCAACACCGAACTCCCGACAGATTGCTTTTGTCATTTGTTCAGTGCAACCACGTTCACCTTTTTCAATCCTTGAAATAGCGGTTTTTGTAACACCTATTTTTTCACCAAATTTCTCAAGAGTAAGATTGAGGGATTTTCTAATTTCTTTTATTCGCTCACCTTGCGTCAAGCATATCACCTCCCTTGTATTCTCAAGTAGCCATGAGCAAAACTCCACACATTCAGTATTTATGCAGGTTTGCGAAGCATGG
>CAJTNC010000005.1 GCA_910577955.1 uncultured Lachnospiraceae bacterium | reverse complement strand
GAGAGAAAACCTTGAAAACAAGGGAAAAAACGAGGATATACCAAGTGATAAGGAGTTATATAGACCATGATAAAAATACTTTTTGTGTGCCACGGCAGGAAGCGAATACAAGCCTTGAAATGCTGATATTTTCTAAGAAAAATGCTAATTGTCAGATGAATTTACAGAGGTTTTACAGAGAATCAAAAAATAGATAAGAAGTCCAGTGCAAAAAAAGTTGAAAAACAGGTTGATTATTTCTCATAATCTGTATATACTATGGTTAGAAGTAAATGTTTGCCGCTTGCTGATGGTGCGGGGTATAAGTGATTCAGTTCGTAAATGATGCCACTTGCTATACAGGTGGGATATAAATGGTATAGTGCGTAAATGATCCCCATCGGCTGATGTCGGTGGGGAATTTGCATAATACGAAGTTACCCAAAGGAGAATGCTACAGTATATGGAGATACGACAGGGATATTCTTATCATATTAAAGATGAATTCTTTAATATGGTGCAGGATAAATATTTGATGAGTAATAAAGAAAACGGAAATTACCGTCCTCATTTCTATGCAATACAAGATAAAAAGAATCAAGCTCTATATTGGATGATACCCATAAGTTCACAGGTGGAAAAGTATAAGGTCATTCTTGAAAAGAAGAAAAGAAAATATGGGAAATGCAATACAATAATCATTGGTAAATTTGTAGGAAAAGAGAATGCATTTTTGATTCAAAATGCTTTTCCCATTATTGCAGATTTTTTTGATCATATACATACAGTCGAAAACAAACCCGTAACAGTGCATAATGAATTGAACAGGATTCTTACAGAAAATTTAGGGGAAGTGCTTGCGTTGTATAACCGTGGGATTCATTTGATATTTACGGATATTGATAAGATAAGGACTATTATGGAACAGGAATTAGAAAATACTGGATGTCAGTAATGCCATTGCTTGTAAAGAAGCGAGTAATGGCATTTTTTAGTCGGGATAGTTTACATTTGATTTGGCAGCAGTAATTTATAAAAAGTATATATCTGTTGTATTCATGTGTCAGCGTAAAAATGGAATGTTAAAGTGCTAATAATATTCTTTTGCAGGGTAGTTCTTAAAATTTTATCGAACACTGATAAAAAGTATCAATATTAAAAAAGTAAAGAAAAACAAGCCTTTCAGAAATTGGGCGTAACACAATATAATATAAAAAATGGTAGAAAGTATTGGAAATAAAGGATTCTACCGAACCATCATTAAAAATATTGTTAATGTACCATAATAGCCTTAAAATCTTATAAAAATGCCTACATTATTGATTTTACCGAACATATATTTTGGTATATGGAATTGCGGATAAATGGCGGTTTTAGCCATTGCCGAACACGTTTCCGAAGGCATATTATTCTTCAGGGCGTTTATACTCAATTAACTCCCCAACTTCTATGTTGAGATACCAACACAACTTACAAATCAATCCAGTATCAAAGCGGCTGACTCCATCACGACAGTATTTATTGAAATTGGTTCGAGGAATATCGAGGTCTTTACAAATCTTGTTTTTGCTGATACCCTTTTCTTCTAATATTTCGTTTATACGCATATGCAAATTACCATATTCCATAGAAGATTCTCCTTTACTTTTCTCTCATTATTTTATATAATGGATAACAGAAATATAATTCACAGATATAACATTCATAGAAGTGTTAGATGCATAGAGGATAAGCATGGAGAAGAACGAAATTAAGGACAGATTATTTGATGTACTGAATGACACAGATAATCTACCGATACAGGATATAGTGGTTGATGATCGGAACAACATAGTGAATGTTTACCTTACAGATGGAACAAGATTTTCAGTTCATGTAAAAAAATGTGGAATTTGGAACATTTGTGAGGTATGATATAGAAGAGGTTTATCTTAATGGGAGGGTAGCCATGAAAAAGAAATTATTTATGATAGTGTGTTTATCGTTTTTGCTGAGTGCATGTGGAAGTAGGAATACTATAGAAGAAACAAAGAATAATTCTGAAAATGAAGTAGAAACAATAAATAGTGATGAAATTGAAGATGAGATAACTCTGATTGAGCATACGCCCGAAGATTTAAAAGAAGAGTTGGGTGATATTTCTGCACCATCAGCAGAACCTATAAACATTTCAGATGTTAATGTTGGCGATATCATAGAGTTTGGTAATTATGAACAAGATAATAATAATAACAATGGGGCAGAAGCAATAGAATGGTATGTTATTGATATAGAAAATGATTATGCAATTTTGATGAGTGTTTATGCTCTGGATTGTAAAAATTATAATGATACAAATGAGAGTGTAACATGGGAAACATGTTCGCTGAGAACGTGGCTAAATGATGATTTCTATAATGAAGCATTTAGTGTAAATGAAAAATGTATTATACGTTTGATAAATTTAGATAATAAAAGTAATCCAGATTCAGGAATAAGTGGCGGTAATAGTACGCAGGATAGGGTATTTATCCTCAGTTATGATGAAGCTGTTGGTTATTTTGACGCAGATATAAATGCCAGTAATTCAAATACATATGATTATCATTTATCTTGTGCGCCAACAGCTTATGCAGAAAGACAAGGGGCTGAACGGTATGATAATAGGAGCTTCTTAGATCCAAGTAATAATACAACATGCATGTATTGGTTTAGAACTGTAGGCAGTTCCCAAGACAAAGCTGTTGATATGTATATAGGATATATTAGTGTAGGGGGAAGCGATGTTGATTATGGGAAACATGGCATTCGCCCATGTGTAACAGTTAATCTAAATGGAGTTATTGCTTCAGATGAAGAAACGGAAAAAGTATTAACTGTAGGAGAGATAAATGCATTAAACCTTGCAACCGTTTATTTGGATGTTATGCCGTTTTCTTTGAATGGATTAGTTGAACAGTTAGAGTATGAGGGGTGTTCTTATGAAGATGCTAAGTATGCGGCGGATAATTGTGGTGCAGATTGGAAAGAGCAGGCGTTTCTTATGGGGAAAAAATATTTGGAATTATATGATTTTTCAAGAACAGATTTGTATGAACAGTTAAAATACGAAGGATTTAGCGGTGATGAAGCAGGATATGCAGTAAGAGAATTGGGATTATAAACTACAAAAGGGATTACGGCAAAATACCGTAGTCCTTTTTTAATGCCCATATAATAGAAGGAAGGAGTTCAGAAATGCAAGTATTAAACAGATTAAAGGTAAGCGCTTAATTTCGGGGTGGATTCCATCCATCCACCGATTTTCTTATAATGATTGGTAGGAAACGCAAGCGTTTTACTCCATTTGGAGGGCTAGACGCAAGTGTTTCACTCTATCCAAAGGAGCCAATCATTATGCAAAAAAGAATTGTCAGAAAAGAGGAGCAGATCCGGCTCATCATGGAATGTCGTCAAAGCGGGCTTTCCGATTATCAGTGGTGCCAACGACAGGATATTAATGTTGGTACTTTCTATAACTGGGTCAGCAAACTTCGAAAAGCCGGTTATACCTTTCCTGATTCCAAAAGTAAGTCTGAAGGAGCGGTAGTTGTACAGGATGTCGTTAAGATAAATCTGGTACGCGAGGATATGTCTAGTTCCGTAATAGAGCAAAATACTCGCCCCATAACTGCCTCATCTACTCCTTCCGCTGCCGCTGAATTAGTGGTCGGAAATGTGACACTTCGTCTTTTTGATGGTGCAGATCAAAATCTGATCCGGTGTGCCATGCAGTGTATGGGAGGTGCCACTCGTGCTTGGTGACATTTCCATTGCAGGCAACATTTATATCGTGACCGGTTATACTGATATGCGAAAGTCAATAGATGGTCTGTGTGCCATCATACTAAAACAGCTGCAGACAGAACCGGACAGGAATGCCATTTATCTTTTCTGTGGAAAAAGATGTGACCGCATCAAGGTTCTTTTACGAGAACCGGATGGGTATGTTCTTCTATACAAAAGGCTGGATGTCGTACATGGAAAATACCGTTGGCCTCGTAACAGTTCCGAGGTAGAACCGATCACATGGCAACAATTCGGCTGGCCGATGTCAGGTCTTGAAATCGAACAGCCAAAGGCTCTTCGAACATCCTGAAACCGTTAGTTTTACATTGATAAGGAAGTATTCACAACAACTTATCATCAACGCTGACAAACAGGGTGCAAACAAGAGCAGAGAACATATCACTTTCATTAGTGGTCGGTTCCCTGCTTTTTCTGTTACATATTTTTCCTTGTTAGCATTTCCTCAATATAATTAAATGCCTTATATTGACAAGCAAAATAGTATATGCTATATTATTAGCACTCAATCGAATTGAGTGCTAATAATTGTGGGAGGTATTTTATGGCATACGAAATTGATTTTATAGGGATTGATGAAGAGAGTAAGGATTCAGATGCTATTGCATTTCGTTGGAAGGATGAAAATGGAAATTATAAAATAGGAGTGTATGATGGGGGTATACAGGCATATGGCGAAAAATTACAAGAGCATTTAAATCAATACTATTTTGATAAAAACGAAACTAATAAAGTTATAGATTTTGTAATATGTTCTCATTCCGATTTGGATCACGCTTCAGGTTTGAAAATTATTTTAAATAATTTTAAAGTTAACACTTTATATATGAATAGACCATGGCTATATGTAGATGATGTTTTTGACAAAGTTTCCGATGGAAGGATTACTAAAGATAGTTTACAACGTAGGCTGAAAGAAAAATATAGATATGTATCGGAATTAGAAGATATAGCAAATGAAAAGGGGATAAAAATAATTGAAACTTTTCAAGGCAAAATAATTGAAGATAAATTAATCGTTATGTCACCAACAAAAGATTTCTATTTAGATTTGTTGGTAGAATCAGATAAAACACCATTAGTAGCGGTGGAAAATGCTTCATTTGTTAAAGATGTTTTCAAAAAAATTGGTAATTATATCAAAAATTTGTTTGAAAGTTGGAACGAAGAAAAGTTACGGGAAGGCGTAGAAACTACACCTGAAAATGAAATGAGTATTGTAATTTTAGGGAATATGGAAGAGGAAAGTTTTTTGTTAACAGGAGATGTCGGAATTAGAGGATTGGATTTAGCAATTACATATTCAGAAGACATAGAATCTCCTATTATTGATAATGTTATGTTTCTTCAAATACCACATCATGGCGGAAGACGTAATATTAGCCCATCTATACTTAATCGCATGGTAGGAGAAATTGTTGATGAAGAAACTACAACAGGAAAGACAGCTTTTGTATCCGCAGGAAAGAATTCAGATCACCCGTTACAAATGGTCGTAAATGCTTTTGTTAGAAGGGGTGTAAAAGTTTATAAAAATAACGGAAAAATCATTCATCACCATAGAAATATGCCTGAGAGAGAAGGTTGGACTTCTATTACAAAATTAAATTTTGACAGTTATGTGGAGGATTGGGAGAATAATGGATAAGTTAATAAAATTCTTTGATGATTTTGTTTTTCATGCAAGAGTAATGCCTGTTTTAACAGCTATGTTCCCGATAATTGTTTTAGGCGTATTTAAAGGATTTATTTATAAAGACTTTTTAGATATTTCTTTATATGCTTTTGTTTTATTGATATTTATAGCTTTAGCTTCTAAAATTGCCAGAGAATGCGGTAAGCGTTATGAAACTAAAATGTATGATGAGTTAGGGGGAAAACCAACAACAATTATATTGAGGTATTCTGATTGCACAATAGATAATATCACAAAAACCAGATATCATAAAGTCTTGAACGAAAAAATAAGTGATATTCACTTGCCTTTAAATCCTGATGAAGAAGATCAAGAAAGTGATATTATGTATTCATCATCAATGACGTATCTTAGAAAATATGCAAACTCAAACCGAGATGTTGAGCCACGAGTTTATCAAGAATTAAAAGAATATAATTATTGGAGAAATTTATACGGATGCAAATGGATTTCAATTATAATTTATCTTTTAATTGCAATACGAGAAATAATTATAATTGATTCCTTTAATGTTAGAAATATTTTTTTAAAACCATATCCGGAATATATTGCTTTTTTGCTAATGATTATTGGAATTGCTATAATGTGTATATTCGTAAGTAAAAAGACAGTAAAACGACGAGCCTTTGATTATGCCAAAACTTTGGCAGAAGTTTGCGAAAGGCTTAATTGATATTTTTTAATCATATTCAGTGGAGTTTCATACAACCGATCACTAATGAAACAGTAACTTTCATTAGTGGTCGGTTCTCTGCTTTTCTGTTACGCAATAGAAGACAGAAAAAGTGATTGACGGCTATACGGGATTCCTTTTCTACGATGATGACGGCAACCCGTTAGTGGCGATGCACTGGCAGCACCGATTCAACCATCTGGTCGGCAGGTACAATGATATTTACCGGGTGCAGATGCCGAACATCACTCCGCATGTATGCAGGCATACTTATTGCTCCAATATGGCAAAAGCGGGAATGAATCCTAAGACTTTACAGTATCTCATGGGACATTCGGATATCAGCGTGACCATGAATGTGTATACGCATATCGGATTTGATGATGCCGAGGAAGAATTGAGACGGATGGAGGAATTCAGAAAGGCGCAGGATGAGGTTGAAAAGAAAAACGAGGCAAAGGCGGTATCACAGAAAATATTTAAGGTGGTTTGATTTAGAAAATGGATGACGCTCTGGCTAAGGCTGGGGCGTTTTTTGTTGTAAGATTGGATACATGGTGATATAATATGTTTGTAGTGTTTTGCCTATATGGAGCATTGTGGTTGGAGTATTGGCAACAGCAGTTACGGTGTCACTTTCCGTAAAATATGGTTCTGATGTGCATGGAAGTCTAAAACAAAAGTGCGAAAAGGGAACAAGCAAAAAACAGAATAATGGTTGTAGTAAGAAATTATCTGCGAGATGGAAAGGAGCAAGAAAAATGACAATAGTATGTGCAGCATTCATGGTGAGTATTGGTATTCCTGAGCGTGACTCGATGGTGTGTGGCTAATATGACAATATGAATGTGTTGAAAATAGGATGGAGTACCTTTGGGTTCGAATCCCAACACGCTCATTTGTATAACCCGCTTTTTGGAGCGGGTTATTATAATAATTGTATTTCAAGATAACATATTGATTGGACCTATTGAGTTGGACTGTGCATTTCAAGATTCAATATTACTGTGTATAATATAAAATGGGGTGAATAAACTGAATATTACAAAAAATCAACATTATGTTTCTCAAGGTGTGTTAAAGCATTTTAGTGATGAGAAAAATAAGATATTTGAGTTATTTATTGAGAAGGAATTAATATCTAAAAAATGTATTGATAATACGATGTCACAAAAATTTGTATATGAACATCCAAGAATTAAAACAAATACTGTTGAAAATATATTTGCAAAATTCGAATCAAAAGCATTTCCGTTAATTGATGGGCTAATTTATGAAATAGAAAACAATTATGAAAATAAGCAAAGCATAATTGGACTTATGCAAACAATTAAAAGTATTATTCCATATGTACTCCTTTTTTATTTTCGTAGCGGCGCATTGTTAAAGGAATATTCAATGGATGCCGAAGAACCTAAAAATACGAAAGTTGAAAGGATGCTTTTGAATATAATGGATGTTAATTATATTCGTGGTTTGAAGGATACCATTTGCAATTATTATAAGTGCGGAATAATTGTTGATGAAAAAGAACGGTTCTTGTTGAGCGATCAATATGTTTCTACTGTAGCATTGATGTATAAAAACAGATTTTCAAATGCTTCAAATCGACAAATAGGTATGAAAGAAACAATGATCTTGATACCATTAACATTAAAGTTTTATATTGTTTTTTATAACGGAAGAATTCCTTCTTATATTGAAGAAAATATGTTTTCTGTATTAAATGATGATAGCGTTGACGAAATAAATAATGTGATATTTCAAAATTCTTACGTGAAATGTGTTGGAAAAAGTGAAAGTGAATTAGAGCGAGTTAAGAGCGTGCCTATTGAATCATATAGTCCAATAAAATGTATAATGAAATATAGCGATGGAAGCATTCAGGACAGGATAATAAAAAGGGAAGTCTTTTTATATGATGAAGATAAAGATATGAATGCACATTCTTATGAATATATGTCTACATATGTTAAAGATATAAAAGGTAAATTAGGGAGAAATGATGTCTGCGTTTGTGGAAGTGGAATTAAGTATAAAAAGTGTTGTATGAAGAAGTATGAAACTGCTGCTCGGATATTAAGAGTAACGCAAAATCCGAGAATGCAAAATTATACGATTCCGGGAGTTTGGGTTACAGAGGATTCTATATTAGAATATCAGGGACCACAGGAAAAAATAACTAATAGGCACGATAAGGGTGTAATAGAAAAGATATTTGAAATGACAGAAAGTGATACTCAAAATCCTTAGTAGTAAGAATTTCCTTTTTACTACTAATTTTACTACTAACAGGTAGTAATAACTTGCTAAGATATGCTCTGATTTGCAATAATCGCTTATTTAAGAGCAAGGCATAAAACACTTGGAATCCCTTGCAAAACAGGGCATTTCGGGACAAATGAAGGAGTTTGAAAAACTATGATAAAAATCCTATTCATCTGCCACGGCAATATCTGCCGCAGCCCAATGGCTGAGTACATCTGCAAAAAAATGGCGGCTGACCGCGGCATGTCAGGGGAACTGGAAATCGCGTCGGCGGCAACAAGCAGGGAGGAAATAGGGAACGGTGTATATCCGCCCGCAAAAAGAAAATTGAACAGCGTCGGCATTTCCTGTGATGGACATCACGCGAGACAGGTGACAAAGGCGGACTACGACTACTATGATTATCTGGTCGTTATGGAGCAGTATAATATCCGCAATCTGATGCGCATTATCGGAAGCGACCCGGAAAAGAAGGTCCACAAGCTGTTGGATTTTGCGGGCAGCGGAGGGGATATCGACGATCCTTGGTACACAGGGGACTTTGAGAAAACCTACCATGAGATCGTGGAGGGGCTGGAAGGCTTTTTTGCGGAAGTGATGGAATAAATAGGTATCACAGCCCGCTGCCGGACCCGGAGCGCCGTTTTTGATGTAAGTGTGCCTTAGGAAGTGAGCGGCAGTTCTATTGTCACCACAAAGCCGTCTCTATTTTCCGCGCGGAAAGTTCCGCCGTGGGCGCGGATGATCTTGCAGGCCATAGGCAGGCCGAAACCGTGGGTGGTATTCGGCAGGGTGTTCAGATTTTTCAGTACCTTTTCCGGGACGCCCTGCCCGTTATCTGCGATCACAAGTAAAACGGACGCACCCTGCACGGTGCCGGAAACGGTGATGAGGCAGCCGTTTTCATTGTGTATGATGCTGTTTTGCAGCAGGTTATAAAAGGCTCTGGAAAGAAGGGATTCGTCGCCGGAAATCATCGCCTGCCCGCAGTGGAGCGATACGGAGATATCATACACAGGCTGTTTCTCTGCTGTTTTTGAATCAAAATCCAAATTTATTAAATTAGAATTTAATATTTCACCAACAACGCTTCGCAGCAAAACGGAAATTTGCAGGGGAGTTTTGTGGGAAGGCTGCATGTCGTATTCCAACGAAGATATCAAATTTAAATCTTCAATTAACTTTTTGATTTTTAAACCTTGCGCGGTGATGATGGAGGCACATTTCTTGTTCTCATCGGAGAGATCCGCGCTTTCAGCAAGTTGTCCGCCATAGCCGACCACCATGGAAAGCGGTGTGCGGATGTCATGGGAGATGCCGGCAATCCAGCTTGCGCGGGCTTTATCGCGGGCAGCGAGTTGTGCGTTTTTTCTGGCGAGAGTGCGGGATGTCTGATTGATATTGGAAAAAGGCTCCTTAAAAATGCCTTTGGCGGGCAGAGCGACAATCTCTTCCTTTTTCAGGGCGGTAAGTCCTTCTGTCAACAATTTCATTTTTTTATAAAGAAAAAAACCGAAGAAAAAAGAGAGAAGCGCGGCCACAGCAAAATTTAAGATAAATGCGCGGAAAATGCGGAAGGGCAGCGTGCGGAACCAATCCATTGTAAATTCCATGGAATATTTCCCCACGGAGTTTTTGGGGATGCCAAGAATAAAGAGACCGTAGTCCTCGGTTCTGACATATACGGGATAATCGGCTAAAAACCATCTGGTGAGGACGGCGATATCGTTGATGGAGTAGTGGTCGGGGATGTCCGTCGGTTTGTGCAAAGACCAGATGATATCCCCCTTTTCATCCAGAAGAATACACCAGTAATCTTCCGGAAGAATGCTTTCATCTGTAAGAGCGCAGGATATCGTTTTTTCGGCTTCCGATTCTGTGACGGAAAAATGAGCGCTGATATCGGCCAAAATTCTTTGGGGATGATTTGAAAAATTATGTCCTCTATCGCTCATGATCGTTCCGAGAGCTAAAAGATTCAGCGAAAAGAGCACCATGGCGACGACCGTGGATATCAAAACGATAGAAATAAATATTTTCATGATAGTAAGATTCAGAGAAACATATCTTTTTTTCATAATCCCTCCGGTTATTTCACAATAACATCTGTTATGAATAGGGGCTTTTAGTCCGCATCCGATGCTTTTATGATTTCACGACAAGCTTATATCCCAGTCCTTTGATGGTCAGCAGATGTTTCGGAGAAGAGGGTTCTTCCTCGATTTTTTGTCGAAGCCTTCTGATATGAACCATCAGTGTATTTTCATATCCGTAACTGGTATCCCCCCATGCGGCCATAGTCAGGGCATCGCTTGTGACAATGCGGTTTTTTTGTCCGTAAAGCACTTTTAGGAGAATCAATTCTTTCGGCGTCAGAGGGATCTCCTCATCGCCATGTTCCACAACAGCAGTGTCAAAGTGAATTTTTCTTGTTCCGCAGACGGAATCCGGCAGGGAAAAACTGTTTTCCGGAATGACATTACCGTAGGTGCGCCGAAGGAGGGCCGTGACCCGGAGCAAAAATTCCTTTGGCAGAAAAGGTTTTACGATATAATCGTCGGCTCCCAGCGTAAGCCCCTGTATCTTATCTTCGGCTTCGCCCCTTGCGGTCAGAAAGATAACCGGCGCAGGGGAAAGTTCCCGGATTTTGCGAAACAGGTAAAAACCGTCCCCGTCGGGCAGATTTACATCCAGAATGCAGAGGGAGATAGTTTGCGTATCCATAATATGAAGAGCTTCCTTGCAGGATTTCGCGGTATAGAGTTGGAAGAAACCGTTAGAATAAAGGATTTGTTCCAGCATGGTCAAAAGCTGGGGTTCGTCGTCCACCAGAAGGATCTTCTTATTTTTCAGTTCATGAGTGTCGTCAGTTTTGTCAAGCATGGCAAAAGCCTTTCCTATTTATAGTTTGTTTCTCTTTTATTATTACTAAGTATAGCATAATGAAGCTGCGTATTTAATATATCAGGATTGGATTTTTTAAAGTTAAGGTTCCTGTAAGGGTGGTTTAAGGAAGTGGTAAGGAGAGGGTGGTAAAGTCTGAGGTGAATCAGAAAACAAAGACTGTATGGAGGAAAAAACATGAAAGAAATAATCAGAACACAAAACCTTTCTAAAAGATACGGGGAAAGTCCGGTTGTGAAGGGGATCGATTTGTCTGTGCCGGAAAGGACGATCTACGGTTTCTGCGGTCCGAACGGAGCGGGAAAATCCACCACATTGAAGATGCTGTTGGGACTCGTAAGACCCACGGAAGGAGAGATCAGCATATTTGGCAGGGAAATGACTGCAAAAAACCGGATAGAAATCTTACGGCAGACCGGATCCCTGATAGAGAGTCCCTCCTATTACGGACATCTGACGGGAAAGGAAAATCTGGAAATTCTGCAGGGACTTTTGAAAGCTCCGAAGGAGAACGTGGAGAAGGTATTGCGGATCGTGCGGCTTCATGATCAGGGAAAGAAAAAAGTTTCCGCTTATTCGCTGGGCATGAAACAGCGTTTGGGATTAGCGTCGGCGCTTTTAAATTTTCCCAAATTGCTCATATTGGATGAGCCAACCAACGGTCTGGATCCGGCGGGCATACAGGAGATGCGGGAACTGGTCCGCTCCCTGCCGGGAAAATATGGAATAACAGTTGTTATTTCAAGCCATCTTCTGTCGGAGATCGATCAGATCGTGGATGATATCGGCATTATCGCGGGAGGCAAGTTAAAATATCAGGGTTCTTTGGAAAGGCTGCATGAATACGACAGGGCAAAGACACTGGAGGAAATTTTTTTGGACATGACGACGGAAGAGGTGAGCTTATGATTGCATTGTGGAAGGCGGAATATCAAAAGACAAGAAGACGTTATCTGATGCTTTTTGTGCTCGGCATGTCAGCGGTAGTTATGGCTTGGGCTCTGAGCGGCAAAATCAATGAAGACGGGATCAGGAAGGGGTGGTATATGCTGCTTTATCAGATGCCCGTCACCAATACGCTGATGCTGCCGGTCATGGCGATGCTGCTTTCTTTCAGGTTGGGGGATCTGGAGCATAAAAACGGTATGCTGAAACAGCTGTGCTGTGTGGTAGACAAGGGAAAACTGTTTGATGCGAAGCTTTTGTACGGACTCGGACTGATGTTCGCCGGTATAGCGCTGCAGTGGTGCGCCGTTATCGCGGACGGTTTTTTCAGACATCATTTCGGCGGCGTCTTTTTATGGAAAGAATATTTGCTGCTTTTGCTGTTTACGATCGCGCCGGCCGCCGCTATCTATGTGCTGCAGCATACATTGGCAATGTGCTTTACAAAACCGGCGGCGCCGTACGTGGTGGGGATCGTCGGAGAGTTTGCGGGGGTGATGTCCTTATTTTTGCCCTACAGATGGTTTTCCCAGACGATCCCTTGGGGGTATTTCGGCGCCCTGATGATCGTCGGTATGGAGTACGACAAGGAGACCAGAATCTCCACCTACTTTTACAGGGAAATCAATTGGCGGGGATTTGCTGCCATTGTAACAATAACAATTGTTATTTATGCAACGGGAAGAATTGCGTTCTGCAAAAAGGAGGAATAGTATGTTGTGGAGATTATATAAAGCGGAGAAAATGAAACTGAGAAGATCCCCTGTTTGGCTGATTTTTATTGTGGTTCCGATAGTGCCGGCCTTTCTGGGAACAATGAATTATCTGATGAATATAGAGATACTGCAGTCTGAGTGGTACAGCCTCTGGACCCAGCACACGCTGTTTACCAGCTATTTTTTTCTGCCGATCCTGTTAGGGTTTTATTGCAGCTACCTGATGAGAATAGAAAAAAATAATCATAATTTAACAAAGCTGATGACGCTGCCGATTTCCAGAAAACAATTGTTTTTGGCAAAGTTATTGTCTGCGGGAAAAATCATTTTATTGTCACAGGCGTGGATCGGCGTACTGTTTATTATTTCGGGAAAGATTACCGGGATGCAGGCAAAACCGCCTGTGGGAGAGCTGGTGATCTGGTGCTTGTTCGGAACCCTCGGCGCTTTTGTTATAGAAGCTATGCAGCTTATTATCTCTTTATTTTGTGACAGCTTCGCGCTTCCTGTGGGGATTTCTTTTGCCGGAGGCTTTACCGGACTTCTCGCTATGGCGAAGGGCGGATATGGGCATCTCTATCCCTATTCTCTTATGGCTTACGGGATGGTGGCCAACAACAACAAGCAGCAGCTTACCGCAGAGGGCTATCCTCAGTTTGTGTTTATCTGTATCTTATATTTGATCCTTTTCACGGCGGCCGGGGCGATGATCATGGAGAGGAAAGAAGTGTAAAGGCGGCGGAAGTCCTGCAAAATTTTTTTCAACCCCTTTTCATGCCGATATTTTTGTGCTATACTCCTAAAAGATATGCAGTGACTGCATAAAAGCAGGAAAAGAAAGTTGATCAAATAAGGTAGGAGGCCCTGTTATGAAACATATCAAGACATTGACAACCAGAGACTTAAAGGAGTCCATGAAGAAAGGCGGATGCGGCGAGTGCCAGACGTCCTGCCAGTCAGCATGTAAGACATCCTGTACGGTGGGAAATCAGAGCTGTGAACAGGTTCGGAAATAAACACCGTCCGTCGCAGCCATAAGAGAACGGAATAAGCAGCGGGAGATCTCGCTGCTTATTTGTGGTAGGAAAACAGAAAGGTATAATAATTATACATGATACATCAATACATCAACAACGGATATCCCATCGTTCTGGATGTCAACAGCGGCAGCGTTCATGTGATGGACGAGCTCAGTTATCAGGCTGTGCCGTTATTGGAACCTGTTTGGGAGGCGTGGCAGGAAAAGCAGAGAAATTCTTCGGAGGCGAAAGAACGGGAAGCGGAAGATAACGGCATACCGCAGGAGCTTTTGGAGGAAGCGGCAGAAGCGCTGCGGGATCTTGAAGCGCCGGAAAATGAAAGGCGCGAGATCGCGGAGGAACTGCTTTTTCTGGCGCAGGCCGGACAGCTCTTTGCAAAAGATATCTACGAGAATTATATAGTGGATTTTAAGAACAGACAGACTGTGGTGAAAGCTCTCTGCCTGCACATCGCCCACGACTGCAATTTGGCCTGCAGATACTGCTTTGCGGGGGAGGGCGAGTACCACGGCAGACGGGCGCTCATGTCCTATGAGGTGGGAAAGAAAGCCCTCGACTTTCTGGTGGAAAATTCCGGCGGCAGAGTCAATCTGGAAGTGGACTTTTTCGGCGGGGAGCCGCTTCTCAACTGGCAGGTAGTGAAAGACCTTGTGGCTTACGGCAGAAGCTTGGAGGAGCCTTATCATAAGAAGTTCCGCTTTACCCTGACGACCAACGGCGTGCTTTTAAACGATGAGATACTGGAATTTTGTAATAGGGAGATGGGAAACATTGTTCTCTCGATCGACGGGCGAAGGGAGATCCACGATCTGATGAGGCCCTTCAGGGGCGGACAGGGCAGCTACGATATGGTGGTGCCCAAATATAAAAAGGCGGCGGAGAGCAGAAAACAGACAGACTACTATGTCCGCGGCACCTTTACGAGGAACAACCTCGATTTTTCAAAGGATGTGCTGCATCTGGCGGATCTGGGATTTAAACAGATCTCCGTGGAACCGGTGGTGGCGGAAAAAACCGAGGAGTATGCCCTCAGGGAGGAAGATATCCCCGTCCTTTTGGAGGAGTACGACATTTTGGCAAAAGAGCTGCTTCGCCGGAAAAAAGAAGGGAAGGGTTTTCATTTCTTTCATTTTATGATAGATTTAAAAGGCGGTCCCTGTGTGGCCAAGCGCCTTTCGGGCTGCGGCAGCGGCACGGAATATTTGGCGGTTACGCCCTGGGGAGATTTGTATCCCTGCCATCAGTTTGTGGGGAAAGAAGAGTTCCTGATGGGAAATGTGGACACCGGTATTGTGCGCACCGATATCAGAGACCGGTTTAAAGAATGCAATGTGTATGCGAAAGAAGCGTGTAAAGACTGCTTTGCAAAATTTTACTGCAGCGGAGGGTGTGCGGCAAATTCCCACAACTTCCACGGAAGCATCACGGATGTTTACGAGGTAGGCTGCGCGCTGCAGCGAAAACGGGTCGAGTGTGCGATCATGATAAAAGCCGCAGAAGCGGAAATGGAATAGGAGAATAGAAAGATGAAACAGAGCAAAGTAAAATCAGTTGTTGTACTGGTAGTATTCGTGGCGTTATTGGCGCTTTTCGGATATACCGCGGCATACGGCTGGGGCGAAACAAAATCGGGATCCGGCAGCGACATCAAGCTGGGGCTTGATCTTGAGGGCGGCGTCAGCATTACCTATCAGGTGGTGGGAGAGGAAAATCCCAGTCAGGCGGATATGAGCGATACTGTCTACAAGCTGCAGAAGCGTGTGGAAGGTTACAGCACGGAGGCCCACGCTTATCAGGAGGGCAGCAACCGGATCAGTATCGAGATTCCCGGTGTGGAGAATGCAAATGAGATTTTGGAAGAGCTTGGGCGGCCCGGTTCTCTGGAATTTTATGACATAGGCGGCCAGCTGGTGCTGCAGGGCACCGATGTGGTGGATGCGCAGGCGGCTACCAGCCAGGATCAGATGGGCAATATGGACTATCAGGTGCGGCTGACCCTGACGGACGAGGGGGCGAAAAAGTTTTCCGATGCCACAGGCGCGGCGGCTCCGAACAACGAACCGATTTATATCATATACGACGGTATGATCATCAGTATGCCGGCGGTGCAGGAACAGATCACGGACGGCAATTGCGTGATCACAAACATGCAGTCGTTCGAGGCGGCGGAAAATCTGGCGTCCACGATCCGGATCGGCGGACTGACCTTAACTTTGGAAGAACTGCGCAGCAACGTGGTTGGCGCACAGCTTGGCTCCGATGCCATCCGGACGGCGCTGCTTGCCGGTGCGGTTGGTTTTGCCGTCATTGCGGTATTTATGATAGCTGTTTACTTCCTGCCCGGATTCGCGGCGGTTTTAGCGCTGGGAATGTATGTGGAACTGGTGGTGATCCTGCTTGGCGCGTTTAGTATCACGCTGACATTACCCGGTATTGCGGGTATCATCCTCGGCATCGGTATGGCGGTGGATGCAAACGTGATCATATTTGCCAGAATCAGAGAGGAACTGGCTACCGGAAAGACGGTAGGCTCCTCTGTGAAGATCGGTTTTAACAAAGCTCTTTCGGCTATCATCGACGGAAATATCACGACCCTGATCGCAGCCATTGTGCTGGGACTTAGGGGAACAGGAGCGATCAAGGGCTTTGCACAGACATTGGCGCTGGGCATTATCCTGTCCATGTTTACGGCGGTATTTATCACCCGCATCATTTTAAATGCCTTGATGGGGCTTGGTCTTGACTCCGTGAAGCTTTTCGGAGTGGCGAAGGAAAAGAAAGCCGTCAACTTCCTCGGCAAAAAACATCTCTTCTTCGGTATTTCCGCTGCGGTGGTGGTTGCCGGATTTGTGGTGATGGGGGTACAAAAAGGCGGCGGAAACGGCGCGTTAAATTACTCTTTAGACTTCATGGGCGGTACTCAGACCACAGTGACTTTTGCGGAAGATTACTCCATCGAACGGCTGGATGCCGAGGTCGTGCCGGGCATTGAAAAAATTACAAAGGACGCCAATGTTCAGGTACAGAAAGTGGCAGGCAACAATCAGGTGATCTTCAAGACCAGAACGCTGTCTGTGGAAGAGAGAGAAGAACTGGATACGATGTTGGAGGAAAATTTCGCGTTGGATGAAAATTATCCGATCACAGCGGAGACTATCAGTTCCACGATCAGTTCCGAGGCGCAGATGGATGCTGTTGTGGCGGTAGTGATTGCGACGGTCTGCATGCTGCTCTATATCTGGTTCCGGTTTAAGGATATCCGGTTTGGCGCAAGTGCAGTGATCGCGCTGATCCATGACGTGTTGGTAGTGTTGGCGTTCTATGCGGTGACAAGAGTCTCCGTAGGTTCCACATTTATCGCCTGCATGCTGACGATCGTAGGTTATTCCATCAACGCCACTATCGTTATCTTTGATCGTGTCAGAGAGAACATGGGAAGCATGACAAGACGGGACGACCTGCAGGAGATGGTAAACCGCTCTGTCACACAGACGCTTTCCAGAAGTATCTTTACTTCTCTGACGACCTTTATCATGGTGGCGGCGCTGTATGTCTTCGGCGTATCCAGCATCCGGGAGTTTGCACTGCCGCTGATGGCAGGTATCCTCTGCGGAACATACTCTTCGGTCTGCATTACGGGTGCGCTGTGGTATGTGCTGCGGACAAAGATCAAACAGAAAGAAGAAACAAAATAAACGGAAATGATCAAACGGGGCAGGGCAGAGGCATCCTGCCCTGTTTTCATATGAGGAAACGGTATGGCAAACTGGTTTGTGGCTGCCAAAAAGGCGGATTTTAATAAGATAGCGGAGACCTTCGGCATTTCGCCGGTGCTTGCAAGGCTGATCCGGAACAGGGACATCTGTGGGGAGGAAGAGATACGGAAATATCTGTGCGGCGGGATGAAAGACCTGTATGATCCCGGGCTGTTGAAAGGTATGGACGAAGCGGTGGTCGTGATAAAAGAAGCGATCGGGGAAAAGCGGAAGATCCGGGTGATAGGGGACTACGATATCGACGGTGTCTGCGCCACCTGTATTCTGGTGCGGGCCTTTCGCTCGCTGGGGGCGGATGTGGATATGGCGATCCCCCACCGGATAAAGGACGGCTACGGGTTAAATGATCACTTGATCAGGCAGGCGGCGGAGGAAGGGATAAAACTGATCGTGACCTGTGACAACGGTATTGCGGCGGCTGGTCAGATCGAACTGGCGGGCAGTCTCGGCATGGAGGTGGTGGTGACAGATCATCACGAGGTTCCTTTTACGGAGCATGGAGAAAGCGGGGAAAGGATCTATCATCTGCCGGCGGCGAGAGCGGTGGTGGATCCGAAACAGCCGGAGGAAACTTATCCCTTTTCCGGCATCTGCGGAGCGGTGGTCGCCTATAAACTGGCGGAAGCGCTTGGGGTGGAGGAAAGGCTCTTAGACGCGCTTTTAGAGCCCGCCGCCTTCGCGACGATCGGCGATGTGATGGAGTTGAAAGATGAAAACCGTATCATTGTAAAAGAGGGGTTAAAACGGATGCGGCGCACCGCCCATCCGGGTCTTCGGGCGCTGATAGAAGTCAACGGACTGGATATGCGGGAATTGGAAGCTTGGCACATCGGTTTTGTGCTGGGCCCCTGCATCAATGCTTCAGGGAGGCTGGAGAGCGCAGAACTTTCGCTGAAACTGTGGCTGGAGGAGGATTATAAGAAGGCCGTGCCCGCGGCGGCGGAGTTAAAGAACTTAAACGATAGTCGGAAAGAATTGACGGAAGCAGGCGTAAAGCAGGCGGTAAAGCTGTTGGAGCGTAAGGCGGCCCCATCGGTCTCGGTCGCAGGGAGTCTGTCGGGACAGACGGTTTCGTCAGACAGGAGCGATAAAGTGCTGATTTTGTATCTGCCGGACTGTCATGAAAGTCTTGCGGGGATCATCGCCGGGCGGATCAGAGAAAAATATCATAAGCCGGCTATCGTGCTGACCGACGCAGAGGAAGGCGTAAAGGGTTCCGGCCGTTCCATTGAAGGGTACGATATGTTTGCGGAACTTTCCGCCTGTAGAGATCTTTTTGATAAATTCGGCGGTCATAAAATGGCGGCGGGGCTGTCCTTTGCAAAGAACCGCATAGGAGAACTGAGAAAGAGACTGAACGATAACTGTGGGTTGTCAGAGGTGGATTTTGTGCCGAAAGTACATATTGATGTGGCGCTGCCGCTATCTTATGTGTCGGAAGACTTTATCAGGGAACTGGATCTGTTGGCGCCCTTCGGCACAGGAAATCCGAAACCTGTTTTTGCGCAGAAAAATATATTGCTGCGTTCCGGACGGATTCTCGGAAAGAACAGAAATGTCGTAAAGTTTCGCGGGACGGACGCGGAAAATGCGGAACATACGATGGTGTATTTCGGGGGCGTGGAGGAACTGGAGGGATTTCTCTTTGAAAAGTACGGTGCCGAAGCGAAAAGAATGTTTTCGGGAGGCACCGTATCTCTGCCGCTTACGATTACATACTACCCAAGTCTCAATGTATTCAGAGGGAACAAAGAGATAGAATTTGTAATAACAAACTACTGTTGAGCGGACAGTAAAGACCTAACTGCCGATACCAAAGCAGCGCATATAATTTTTGTTGGCGTTATTCCAGTTGACCACACGGAACCAGTCGTCGATATAATCTGCTCTCAGATTATAATGCTTCAGGTAATATGCGTGCTCCCAGACATCAATGTTGAGTATGGGAAACAGACCAAGGGGGAGAGGAGTGTCCTGATTTTCGGTCGTGATAATGCACAGCTTTCCTGCCGCGTTGACCACAAGCCATGCATAGCCGGAACCGAATACGGATAAAGCGGCAGTCTTAAACTGGTTTTGAAAGGATGAATAGCCGCGGTATTCCTTTTCGATAGCGTCACACAGTGATCCGAAAGGCTGCGTGGAGGGCGGCGGGGTGAGGTTTGAAAAGTAAAAACGATGGTTAAAAACGCCGCCGGCATTATTTTTTACAGCGGTTCGGATCTCTTCGGGAAGGCTCGGCACATTGAGCAGGAGCTGTTCCAACGTCCAGTTCTGGAACTGGGGATATTTGTTTAGCGCACTGTTTAGATTGTTGATGTAGGTCTGCAGGTGTCTGTCGTGGTGCAGCCTCATAGTCTTTTCGTCGATATAGGGCTCCATGGCATCGTAAGCGTAGGGCAGAGGAGTATTGATGAATTTGTAATGATCGTTCATGGCGAAGTTCCGTTTTTGCTAATATATGTCTGGGCGACATGCCGCGTGACAAAAAAGCGACATAAAAAACGCCCGGAAAACCGGGCGCTTTTTACTTATGAGGGGGGAGATAGTGAATTACTTCAACTATCAATATCTACTATAAGCGGAAAATGTGTCGAAAATGTGTTCAACAAATGAAAATTCTGTGAGAAAAATAAAAATGAAGAAAACAAATGGTAAAGCCATTCTTGCAGTTTTTCAAGGGACTCCTGATTTGTCAGGAGAAAAAGGATGTGGTACAATATGGGAAACGGCGGTATACAATAAAAGAAAACGAGGGATGAAATATGGCTTGTTGCAAGGATTTACTGGAAAAACTGGACTATACCTGTATCAGAGGAAGCGTGGAGCGGGAGATCACTTCGGTGGAGATGGATTCGAGAAAGATCGCTTCCGGATGTCTTTTCCTATGTATTGCGGGGGCAAATTTTGACGGCCACAGCAAGGCGGCGGAAGCGGCGGAAAAGAAAGCAGCGGCCATCGTGGTGGAAAAGGACGTGGAACTGCCGGAGGATACGGATATTACAGTGATCAAAGTGGCCTCCACCAGATATGCGATGGCCTTTATCTCCGCCGCTTGGTTCGGACATCCGGCGGACACCTTAAAAGTCATCGGGGTGACCGGAACGAAAGGAAAAACGACGACAACTTATCTTGTCAGATCGATATTGGAACATGCCGGCTATAAGACGGGACTGATCGGTACGATCGAAACGATCATAGACGGGGAGCATATTCCGGCTCACAATACTACGCCGGAATCCTATGTGCTACAAGAAAGCTTTCGGAAGATGTTGGACGCGGGCTGCAGCGTCTGTGTGATGGAGGTCTCCTCTCAGGGACTCATGCTGCACAGAACACAGGGATTCACCTTTGAACTGGGGATTTTCACGAATCTGGAGCCGGATCACATCGGCCCGAATGAACATAAGGATTTTGAGGATTATACCTATTGCAAGGGTTTATTGTTCAAGCAGTGTAAAAGAGGCATTGTCAACTGTGACGATGTCCACTGGAAGGAGGTGCTCAAAGGGCATACATGCGAGCTGGAGACTTACGGCCTCCATGGGGAGGCATCCCTGCGGGCGGAGCATATGACGTTGGTGAAAAGTCCCGGGGAGTTAGGCGTTTCCTTTGATGTGAAGGGGCTCCTTGATTTTCATGCGCAGGTGCCGGCGCCGGGACGTTTCAGCGTGTACAACGCGTTGTGCGCCATTGCGATCTGCCGTCATTTTCATGTATCGGTGGCGGATATTCAGGATGCGCTCAAGAAAGCCCATGTGAAAGGGCGCATCGAGATGGTGAAGGTTTCGAACGAATTTACGCTGATGATCGATTATGCCCACAACGCGATGGCGTTGGAGAGCCTTTTGACGACGTTAAAAGAGTACGAACCCCACAGGTTAGTCTGCCTTTTCGGCTGTGGAGGCAACCGCTCTAAACTGCGCCGCTATGAGATGGGGGAGGTCAGCGGGAGACTGGCGGATTTTACGATCATCACCTCCGACAACCCGCGGTTTGAAAAACCTCTTGATATTATCGAGGATATCAAAACAGGTATGAGTAAGACAAAGGGCGCTTACATAGAGATACCCGACAGGAAGGAAGCCATCCGCTATGCCATCAAAAACGGGGAGCCAGAGGACATCGTGGTGCTCGCCGGCAAAGGGCATGAGGATTATCAGGAGATAGAAGGAGTGCAGTATCCGATGGACGAGAGAGTGCTGATTTCAGAAATTCTGAAAGAAGAAGGGATAAAACTGTAATAGACATGGGTGAAGAGACAAGAAATTTTCCTTATGCGGATGTCATCGTGGATATTTCCCATGAGAGTGTTGACAGACCTTTTACTTACCGGATACCGGAGGACCTTAAAGGAAAACTGGAGACGGGAATGAGCGTGTCCGTGCCCTTTGGCAGGGGGGACAGCGTCAGACAGGGATATGTCATTGCCCTTAGGGACAGCATTTCGTTCGACGAGAGGAAGGCGAAGGAAATTTTACGCAGGGCGAAGGAGGATACGGCGGTGGATGCCGTTTTGGTGCGTCTGGCCGGCTGGATCAGGGAGCAGTACGGCTCCACGATGATCGCCGCTTTGAAAACAGTGCTTCCGGCGAAACAGAAGAAGCGGAATCTGGAGAAAAAGGAGATCCGGAGACTGTTGTCGGCGGAGGAGACGGAAGACCTTGCAAAACGCTCGGCACAGAAAAACAGGTCTGCTATGGCAAGGCTCCTCTCGGCTTTGGCGGAGCGGGAGCGGCTGCCGATGGAATTGGTCAGAGAGAAGCTGCATATCTCTTCCTCCACCATAAACAGTCTGGAAAAGCAGGGGGCGCTCAGGATACAGAGCGTGCGGATCTACCGAAATCCCGTGGAAAGCAGCATGGAGGCGGCGAAAAAGAAGGATGCCTTCGGGAAAGACAGCCCCATATTGAGCGCCGCCCAGCAAAAGATCGTGGACAGCGTGCTTGACGATTACGATGCCGGCATCAGAAAGACGTATCTGCTCCACGGAATCACCGGCAGCGGAAAGACGGAAGTTTACATGAAGCTGATCGAGGAGTGCATAGACAGGGGCAGGCAGGCGATTTTGCTGATCCCCGAGATCGCGCTGACCTATCAGACCGTAGTGCGTTTTTTGAAGCGCTTCGGAAACAGAGTATCGGTGCTGCACTCCGGCCTTTCCGCAGGGGAGAAGTACGACCAGTGCGAGCGGGCAAAAAACGGAGATATCGACGTGATCATCGGGCCGCGCTCGGCGCTTTTTACACCTTTTGAGAGGCTGGGGCTTATCATTATCGACGAGGAACATGAATCCTCCTACAAGAGTGAGACGATGCCCAAATACCACGCCAGAGAGACCGCAGTCTATTTAGCTTCCCTTCATCATGCCAGCGTGCTTCTTGGTTCTGCAACCCCGTCTCTCGAGAGTTATTACAGGGCAAAACAGGGGCAGTACGGGTTCTTTTATCTGGGGGAGAGGCTGACGGGAAATGTGCTGCCTCAGGTTCACAGGGTGGATCTGCGGCAGGAACTGCGGCAGGGAAATCGTTCGATCTTCAGCAGAAAGCTTCAGGAGCTGATGGAGGAGCGGCTTAAAAAGGGCGAGCAGGTCATGTTGTTTTTAAACCGACGGGGCTACGCGGGATTTGTCTCCTGCAGAAACTGCGGCCATGTGATGGAGTGTCCCCACTGCAGCGTGTCTTTATCGGAGCATAAAAACGGGAAATTAGTCTGCCATTACTGCGGCTATGAGGAGCCTGCCGTAAAGAGCTGTCCGGCCTGCGGGTCAAAGTATATTCTGGGCTTCAAGGCGGGGACGGAGGCAGTGGAGGAAAAGCTCCGTCAGATGTATCCGAAAGCGCGGGTGCTGAGGATGGACGGGGATACCACAAAGAAAAAGGACAGTTACGAAAAAATACTGTCAGCCTTTGCGGACAGAGAGGCGGATATTTTGCTGGGAACGCAGATGATCGTCAAAGGGCATGATTTTCCGGGGGTGACGTTAGTGGGGGTTCTGGCGGCGGATATGTCTTTATTTGCCGGGGACTACAGGGCGGCGGAGAGGACGTTTCAGCTTCTCACCCAGGCGGCCGGAAGGGCCGGAAGAGGGGATTTGCCCGGCGAGGTGGTGATCCAGACGTATCAGCCGGATCATTACAGCATTGTCCATGCGGCGGCTCAGAATTACGAGAAATTTTATGAGGAAGAAGTGCTTTACCGGGAGATCGGGGGGTATCCTCCCTCCTCACATATGATGGCGGTGCTTGTGACCGGAGAGGATGAGGAACATGTGAAAGCTTTGGCGCAGGAACTGGCCAAGTTGGCAGGGGAGGAAGAGGGCGCCGTGACGGTGCTTGGACCTTGCCCTGCATCTTACTCCAAACTAAATGACAATTACCGCTTTATCTTCTATATGAAGAGCGTGGATGAAAAGAAACTGGCAGAAGCCAGAGAGCGTATGGAAAATCATATACAGACTTTACAAAAGCGCGCAGAACAGGTACAATTTGATATTGACCCTATGAACGGATATTGAAGCTGACAACAAAGACAAGAGAAATGAGCGGAGGAAGAAAATGGCACTGAGAAATGTGAGGGAACAGGGTGATTCGATACTCGGCAAGATCAGCAAGGATGTGAAAGAGATGACGCCCAGAACGGCGGAACTGATCGAGGATATGTTTGATACCATGTATGAGGCGAACGGCGTCGGGCTGGCAGCAGTGCAGGTCGGCGTTTTGAAGCGTATCTTTGTGGTGGACGTGACGGGGGAGGATCCCTGCGTTTTTATAAATCCGAAGATTCTCGAGACATCCGGGGAACAGAGAGGACAGGAGGGGTGTCTGAGCATACCCGGAAAGACAGGGATCGTGACAAGACCGAACTACGTAAAAGTGGCGGCCTACAATGAAAATATGGAATATTTTGAACTGGAAGGGGAAGAACTTTTAGCGAGGGCGATCTGTCATGAATACGACCATTTGGACGGCCATCTCTATGCGGAGAAGGTAGAGGGGCGGCTGATGGATGTGGCGGAACTGGAAGATGAGGAAGATGCAGGGGAGGATACCGAGGATCCTGCATCCGGTGAAGAGTAAGGAGCGGCTATGAATGTTGTTTTTATGGGAACCCCCGATTTTGCGGTGGGAGCGCTGACTGCACTCATAGAGGCAGGACATAGAGTGACGGCGGTGGTGACGCAGCCGGATAAAGAGAAAGGGCGGGACCGGAAGGTGCAGTTTTCGCCGGTCAAAGAATGTGCCCTTGCCCACGGGCTGCCTGTCTTTCAGCCGGCAAGGATCAAAGCCCCCGAGGCGGTGGAGAAACTGCGGACTTTCGAGGCTGATATTTTTGTGGTTGCGGCTTTCGGGCAGATTCTTTCTAAGGAGATTTTGGAGATGCCTAAGTACGGCTGCATCAATATCCATGCCTCCCTGCTGCCCAGATACAGGGGAGCATCACCCATTCAGTACGCTGTTTTAAACGGGGACGACGTGACCGGCGTGACCATCATGCAGATGGACGAGGGGATGGATACCGGCGATATTTTGACGATGAAAGCGATCCCTGTGGAAAAAAACGATACCGGCGGCAGCTTGTTTGAAAAGCTCAGCGAGCTGGGGGCAGGACTTTTGATCAAGACGCTGCCGAAGATAGAGGCGGGAGAGATCATTCCGGTGAAACAGCAGGAGGAAGATGCCGTCCATGTGCGTATGCTGAGAAAAGATATGGGTAAATTAGATTGGAGAAAGGATGCGGAGACCTTAGAGAGGCTGGTGCGGGGGATGAATCCTTGGCCCAGCGCTTACTGTACTTTCAGGGAAAAGAGCCTGAAAGTCTGGGCATCGGAGGTCTATGCCGGGGGAGAGCAGGAGGAAAGCGTCCCTTCGGGATTTTTCAGGCGTGAGGAAGAAAAGGCGGCAAGACCCGGAGAGGTGCTTGCGGTGACGAAAGACAGTATCTGCGTGCAGACGGGGAAAGGCGTGCTGGCCTTAAAAGAAGTGCAGTTTGCAGGGAAAAAGCGGATGCCGGTGCAGGATTTCCTGTTGGGCTGTCAGGTGAAAGCCGGGGAAGTCTTGGAATAACCGCGGAGAAAGGACGGGAAGATCATGGGATACGGATATGGTTACGGTTATGGCTATTATATGGACTGGACATACATTCTGGTGTTGATCGGCGCGCTGCTGTGTATGGCGGCAAGCGCGAGGGTGAACAGCACCTACAGGAAATATGCCCGCGTGCGCAGTATGAGCGGCATGACGGGGGCGGAAGCGGCGCAGAGGATCTTAAACCAGAACGGCATCTATGATGTCAAGGTGGAGCATATCAGGGGGAACCTGACGGATCACTATGATCCTTCCGCCAAAGTGCTCAGACTGTCGGATTCCGTTTATGGAAGCAGTTCCGTGGCGGCTATCGGCGTGGCGGCACATGAGTGCGGACATGCGGTGCAGCATCAGCAGGGCTATGCGCCTTTGAAGATCCGTTCCGCGCTGGTGCCTGCGGCTAATATCGGCAGCAGGCTGGGGATCCCGATCATCCTGCTCGGCATCCTGTTCGGCGGGGCGGGATCTCTGCTTGCTCAGATCGGCATCTGGGTGTTTGCGGCGGCAGTGCTGTTTCAGATCGTGACGCTGCCGGTGGAGTTCAATGCCTCGGGCAGGGCCATGGCCATGTTGTCCCAGTACGGGATCTTGGGACAGCAGGAAGTGGGCCATGTGCGTAAAGTTTTAAGCGCGGCGGCGCTCACCTATGTGGCGGCAGCGGCGTCTTCCGTCCTGCAGATGCTTCGTCTTATTTTGTTGTTCGGCAACCGAGGCGGAAGGGATAGAGACTGATGGAAAACACAAGAGAGATCATACTGGAGGCACTGCTTGAACTGGAAAAAGAGGAAGTGTTCAGCAATGTGCTGATCGGGCGGATTCTTGAAAAATATGATTATCTCCCGCAGCCTGAAAAGGCATTCATCAAGCGGGTTACGGAAGGGACGGTGGAGCGCCGGATAGAACTGGACCACATCATAGGCCAGTTTTCCAGTGTACCCGTCCCTAAAATGAAGCCCTTTATCAGGCAGCTTATGCGCATGAGCGTCTATCAGCTTTTTTATATGAGCGCAGTGCCTGACAGTGCGGTATGCAACGAGGCGGTGCGGCTTGCAAGAAAAAGGCATTTCCAGTCTCTGTCGGGATTTGTGAACGGCGTGCTGCGGAACATTGCCAGAAATAAAGAGGATATTGTCTGGCCGGATCCGGAGAAGGATTGGTTAAAAGCAGTCTCCGTCCGGTATTCCATGCCGGAGTTTCTCACGGGACTTTGGGAGAGGGATTACGGGCGAGTACAGACCGAGTCGATGTGTCAGGCTCTTCTTGAGGTGAAGTCCGTAAGCCTGCGGATGTCGGAAACTCTTTCAGAGAAAGAGCAGGAGGAACTGGCGGAAAGATGGAGAAAGGCGGGGATCGTCTGTGAAAGACACCCTTATCTGCCCTATGCCTGGCGCTGTAAAAATGTGGCGGGCTTATACAGGCTTTCCGGCTTTTCGGAGGGGCTTGTGACCGTGCAGGATGTCAGTTCCATGCTGGTGGGGGAGTGTGCGGGCATCAAAGAGGGAGACTTTGTATTGGACGTCTGTGCGGCGCCCGGAGGAAAAAGCCTCCATGCCTCCTGCAAGATTGGGGGAAGCGGACGGGTGGAAGCCAGAGATCTCTCGGAGGAGAAAGCGGAACTGATTCTGGAAGCCGTGCGGCGCACAAAAGCGGAACAGGTGGACGTAAAGGTTTGGGACGCCTGTGTATATGATCAGGAGATGGAGGGGAAGGCGGATGTGCTGTATCTGGATCTGCCCTGCTCCGGGCTTGGTATTTTAGGAAAAAAACGGGATATCAAGTACCATGTTACAAAGGAAAGTCTGGAAGAACTTGTGAAACTGCAGCGGCGGATCATAGAGACCTGTTGGCGCTATGTGAAACCGGGAGGTGTAATTTTGTACAGTACCTGTACGATTCATCGGGAGGAAAACGAGGAGCAGGTGCGTTGGATGTGCGGGGAATTCCCCCTTGTGCCGGAGAGCTTAAACCTTTATTTGCCAAAAGAGCTGCGGTGTGAGGCGGCGGGAAGCGGTATGCTTCAACTGACGCCGGGGATCCATGACTGCGACGGCTTCTTTTTAGCAAGGCTGCGCAGACAGGAAAGAAGATGCGCTCCGTCTGCGGTTCAAAAACGATAAGAGAAACAGAGTGAAGTTATGATAGAGAAAACAGATATAAAATCTCATGTGCTGTCCGAACTGCAGCGGGAGATGGAGAAGATCGGAGAAAAGAAATTCCGGGCGGCTCAGATTTACGAGTGGATGCACAAAAAGCTGGCGGAGGATTTCACTGAAATGACAAATCTGTCACTTTCTTTGCGGGAAAAGTGCGCGGAGCATTTTGAGCTGACGGTTTTACGGCCTGTGAGAGTGCAGGAATCGAAACTGGACGGTACGAAAAAGTATTTGTTTGCGTTGGGTGACGGCAATATGGTGGAGAGCGTGCTGATGCGTTACCGCCACGGGAATTCCGTCTGTATCTCCTCTCAGGTGGGATGCAGGATGGGATGCCGGTTCTGCGCCTCCACGCTGGGGGGGCTTGTGAGGAACCTGACCGCAGGGGAGATGTTGGAGCAGGTCTACAGAGTACAGAAGTTAAGCGGGGAGCGGGTGTCCAATGTGGTTGTCATGGGAATCGGGGAGCCCTTGGACAATATGGAAAATCTCCTGCGGTTTATAGAGATGCTGACAGATGAAAAGGGCTTAAATATCAGTAAAAGGAATATCACGGTTTCCACCTGCGGACTTGCGCCGAAGATCAGGGAGTTGGCGGAGAAAAATCTCCAGATAACGCTGGCCCTGTCCCTGCACGGAGTCACCGACGAAAAGCGAAAGAAAATGATGCCGGTGGCTGAGAGATACAGCATTGCGGAACTGATGGATGCCTGTCGGTATTATTTTGAGAAGACGGGGCGGCGCATCACCTTTGAGTATGCGCTGGCGGCCGGTGTCAACGATGCAAAGGAGGATGCGCAGGGGTTGGCCGTTCTCAGCGGATCGGTTCATGCCCATGTGAATCTGATCCCCGTCAATCCTGTCAGGGAGAGAGAATTTGCCGCTTCCGGAAAGGACACCGTGAGAGCTTTTCAGAAGAAACTGGAGGAGGCGGGAGTCAATGTGACGCTGCGCCGGGAGATGGGACGCGATATTGACGGCGCCTGCGGGCAGCTGCGCAGAAACTATGCAGATGTTCTTGCCCCTTTGTCATTTATGTGATAGTATTTTTAATTGTAGAACACTATAGATAACTTTAGGGGGACCTATAGCTTTGATGAAAACAGCCTCCTTATCGGATAAGGGAAAAAGAAGACAACTGAATCAGGACGTGGTGTATTCTTCGGAACTGCCGGTGGGAAATCTGCCGAATCTGTTTATGATCGCGGACGGTATGGGCGGTCATAAAGCGGGGGATTACGCTTCACGCTATGCAGTGGACACTATTTGCAGCGAAGCGGAGCGTTCAGAAGAGAGGATTCCGGAGAAGATACTGCAGAGAGCTATCGATGTGGCAAATTCCGGTCTCTTCGAGCTTTCCAACAAGAACAGGGATTTCGAAGGCATGGGGACGACGTTAGTCGCCGCAACTATGAATGGAACCTGTCTGAAGGTGGGCAATGTGGGCGACAGCCGCCTTTATATTGTCAACGGAAAAGATATCAGACAGATTACGACGGATCACTCCCTCGTGGAGGAGATGATCAGGATGGGAGGGCTCGACAGGGAGAGCGCGAGGACCCACCCCAATAAGAACATTATCACAAGGGCGGTAGGCGTCGCCTATTCGGTGTTGGCTGATTTTTATGAAGTGCAGCTGAAAAAGGGTGACATTGTATTACTGTGCTCTGACGGTTTGAGTAATATGCTGGAGGACGAAGAGATCAGAATGATCGTAAACGCCCAGCGCGACATCATGGAAAAGGCAGAAGCTCTGGTAAGGGCGGCGAATCAAAACGGCGGAAGGGACAATATTTCCCTGATACTGATTGAACCGGATGTTTGAAATGGAGTTTAAAGCATGATTAAAATTGGAATGATGATAGGGGACCGCTATGAGATCTTAGAAAAGATAGGAACCGGCGGCATGTCAGATGTCTATAAAGCGAAATGCCATAAATTGAACAGATTTGTGGCAATCAAGGTGTTGAAGCAGGAATTTTCCGAGAACGCAAATTTTGTCTCGAAGTTCCGCACGGAGGCGCAGGCGGCGGCGGGGCTGATGCATCCGAACATTGTCAATGTTTACGATGTGGGCGAGGAAAACGGTATCTATTATTTTGTCATGGAAATAGTAGAGGGCATTACGTTAAAGAAGTATATTGAAAAGAAAGCAAGGCTTTCCGTGAAAGAGGCTATCAGCATAGCGATTCAGGTTTCTATGGGCATTGAAGCTGCTCATAACAACCATATCATTCACCGGGATATCAAGCCCCAGAATATTATGATCTCCAAAGAGGGGAAAGTCAAAGTGACGGACTTTGGCATCGCGAAGGCCGCCACCAGCAATACGATCACGTCAAATGTGATGGGATCTGTCCACTATACGTCGCCGGAGCAGGCCAGAGGAGGCTACAGCGATGAAAAGAGCGACATCTATTCTCTGGGCATCACGATGTTTGAGATGCTGACCGGCAGGGTGCCTTTTAACGGGGAGACTACGGTTGCCATCGCTATCAAGCATATTCAGGAGGAACTGCCTTCACCGAGGGAGTATGTGCCGGAGATTCCCGTCAGCGTAGAACAGATCGTTTTCAAGTGCTGCCAGAAGAGTCCCGACAGGCGCTATCAGTCGATGCCGGAATTGATCGACGACTTAAAACAGTCTCTGTTATATCCGGATGAAGATTTTGTGAAGATGGTGGAACCGGATCGCAAAGCGTCCACCCGTATGATCACGGAGCGGGAGATGGAGCGGATCAAGAGAGCGTCCGCCCAGAAAGATGATCTGGAGGAGTCCATGCGCTTAAACCGGACAAGGCACGGGGAGAGCGAGGAGGGGGAAGAGGAAGAATACGAAGAGGATTACGACCCCCGCATGGAAAAGGTCACGACGATCCTCGCCGTCGTGGCAGCCGTTATCATTGGCTGTATTGTGATCGTGCTTGTGGGCAGAGCTTTGGGACTGTTCCGTTTAAGCGGAAACAAAGAAAATGAAGAGAACAGGCAGGAAGAACAGACCGAGCAGGTGGAGATGATAGATGTCACCGGTATGGCGGTGAATACGGCTCAGGAAAGGCTGCGTAAACTTGGATTGGAACCGGAAGTGAAATATGTGGAAAGTGCGGCCTACCCACAGAATCAGGTGATCAGCGCCAATGTGAAGGAAGGTACGATGTTGGATCAGGGAACAGTGATCACATTGACGGTCAGTTCCGGAGCGGAGGGCGTGACCGTGCCGAAAGCGACGGGCATTACCTACGAGGAAGCGAAAAATACGTTGGAGAAAGCCGGTTTCGTGGTCAATAAGAACGAGAGTTCTTCCTCCACGGTGGAAAATAACTATGTGATCTCCCAGAATCCGGCGGAGGGCACGAAAGCCCCGAAGGGATCTGCCGTTACGATAGTGGTCAGTTCCGGAGCGGAGGATTCCAAGGTCAGGGTGCCTGATCTGATGGGGAAAGAAGAAGATGAAGCGGTGGCGATGCTGGTGGAGGCCGGGCTGCCAGTGGGGACGGTAGGTCAGATCAACAACGAGGACTTTCCGGAGGGGCAGGTCTGTTACCAGAGTTACTCAGTGGGTTCCTTTGTGGATCCGGGAACGGCCATCGATATCAAGATCAGTATGGGAGGAAAGGCGGCGACATACAGCTACAGCGGCAATATCAACGGGCCTACCAGAGAGGAAGATCCTGAATATAACAGCGAGGGCACGACTGTGAAAGTAACTATCGTGACGGCGGACGGCACCAAACTGTTGGACACCCAGACTACTTCTTTTCCTGTGGCGGTGAATTACAGCGGCATCAAGTCACCCACAGGCACGATCACCTTTGAGTACACAAACGTGAAGCGGGTTGAGACCGGGACGGCGGAAGGGGATACGCCGGCAACGGAAGAGGTAAAAGAGCCTAAGAAGATAGAGCGGATCATAGAATTTACAGAAGAGAGGTAGCTGTTTTAAAATGTCAAAAACAGGATATGCCGTATGCAGGGAAAGATAATTAAGGGGATCGGCGGATTTTATTATGTGCATGCCGCTGACGGCGAGGTTTATGAGTGTAAGGCGAGAGGGATATTCAGACGGGAGAATATCAAGCCGCTTGTGGGCGACCGCGCGGAGTTAGAAGTGCTTGATCAAGCGGAAAAGACGGGCAGTATCTGCGAGATCCTGCCAAGGAAAAGCACGTTGATCCGGCCGGCGGTGGCCAATATCGATCAGGCTCTGGTGGTGTTTGCGATTGCAAAACCGGAGCCCAATTTTAATTTGTTGGATCGTTTTCTGATTATGATGGAGCAGCAGGGTTTGCCCTGCATTATCTGTTTTAACAAGAGCGATATTTCCGCAGAGGAGGAGAGGAACAATTTGCGGAGCGCTTATGAAGCCTGCGGCTGTAAGGTGCTCTTTATCAGCGTCAGAGAAAAGGAAGGATTAGAGGAAGTCCGGTCGCTTTTGCGGAGTAAGACAACGGCGATGGCAGGTCCCAGCGGTGTGGGTAAATCCTCCCTAATCAACTTCCTGCACCCTCAGGCGGCGATGGAGACCGGGGATATCAGCAGAAAGATTGACAGAGGAAAGCACACTACCCGCCATTCGGAGCTGTTTGTGCTTGATCAGGATAGTTATATCATGGACACACCGGGGTTTTCATCTTTGCAGCTTTTTGACATGGAGAAAGAGGAACTGAGGGATTTTTATCCGGAATTTAAGAAATATGAGGAAGACTGCAGATTCAGAGGGTGTGTCCATATAAGCGAACCCGGGTGCAGTGTGAAGGAGGCCTTAGGAGCGGGAAAAATCAGCGATGTGAGATATCACAATTATACGGTGTTGTATGAGGAGTTGAAAAACAAAAGAAAGTATCGATAAAAAAGGCTGCCGCGGCAGCCTTTTTGCAATTCTCATCTCTATCAGTTGATTCCGTTAGCTTTTATCTGTGAAACAGTTTGCGGATAGATGCGAGGAACGACGCATGTTTGCTTCCGGCAAGATCCTGTGCAAAATTGTCGCAGTACAGGTAACGCTCGGACTTAATCCATGATGGTGTATAGCTGTAGTTGGTTGCGAAGTTGTTTGAAATTGTTAACATAAGATGCGCCTCCTTTATTTTTTTTATTTGTTATTTAATATAATCATAACATAAAGAAAAGAAAATCCAATGGCCTTGAAATCTAAAAATGCAGACTAAATATGTACTGTCAGCACAAAAAGTGGTAGAATGAAATAAAAAACAGGAAAAGGAGGAGGCTGGAATGGGTTTTACGATACAGGATATGATGATCACCTCGGAGGAGCGTTACCGGATGAGGTATCTCGCGGGCAAAGACGGCTGGTCCAACTCGATCAGCTGGGTGCATCTGATCGAAGATACGAAGATCATACAGAACTTCTGGGGAAAAGAACTGGTGGTTACGACGGGACTCGGTTTTCCGACGGAGGAAGCGATGATGGAGTTGGCCAGACATCTGGTACAGCGCCATGCGGCCGGGTTAGTCGTCAATACCGGGAACTATATAGAGGAACTGCCCGAAAGCCTGCTGGCATATTGTGAGGATAATCATCTGCCTCTTTTGACCGTGCCGTGGGAGGTTCACCTCGCTGATATGATGAAGGATTTCAGCATTCGCATCTTTGTGCAGGGGAGTACGGACGAGCAGGTTGTAAACGCTCTGATCTCGGCGGTCGAGCAGCCGGACAATCAGGAGTACCGGAAAAAGCTGCTGCCGTATTTTGATGTGGACGGAACCTTTCAGGTCATGCTCATCGCCAGCGAAGGGTTAGATTCGATGGATACGGTGGACAGGAGAAAGCTGTCCTACCGGCTGCAGATGTATTTGGAGCAGATCACCCACAACGGGAGTTTCTTTTATTACAATTCGTTTTTTGTACTCGTTGTAAATGCGATAAAGCCGGAACTTCTGATCGAGCTGGGCGAAGGGATGTTAAAGCGGGCTCATAAGCGGATGCCGGGCAGACCGCTCTATGTGGGCATAGGAAGTCCGGTGACGGATATCGAAAACCTTTCGGTCAGCTACCGGAGGGCGGAGGCGGCGGCAAACATGGCGATGCGGACAAAGACCGCGTTTTTAAAGTTTGAGGAGATGGGCATGTACCGCCTGTTATACAGCTGCACGGATACCGGGCTGCTTGCACAGATGAAACAGGAGGCGCTTTCCGTGCTTGAGGAGCATGACAGGCGGCATAACTCGAACTATGTGGAGACGCTGCGGCGCTATCTGGAGTTGGACGGGAGCATACAGGCGATGGCTCAGAGCATGTTCACGCACCGGAATACGATCATCTACCGCATGAACAACATAAAAAAACTGTTAGGCACGGAGCTTTCCACGCCGGAAGAACGCCTGCCCTACCAGATCGCATTTTACATACGGGATATGTGACGGTAAGGATCATGTTTTGTAAAGGATAATTTTTACAGAGAGGGGAAACTGAGAAATTTTTCGGCTGTGAAATGCGGGAAATCAACAAATTTGCGGCGAAAAGCTTTCTGAATGCGGCGGAATGATAAGCAATACGCTGAGAAGAAAAGAATTACTTTGAGATTTTATATTTACTGCACCATGATACTTTTCTGCAACGGTTTGTATGTTCAACAGTCCCGTCCCCTTTCTGAACTGTCCCCTTTTTTGGCAGCTGTTTTCAATTTCGAGAAAAATAAAATCTCCCTGTATCTTTCCGGCTACACGAATATATTTTTCAGCATGGGAATCCATACTTTTACAGGCATATACCGCATTATCCAAAGCGTTGGACAAAATAATAGCAAAATCGATATCACGAATCATACAAGGATATGGCAGACTCAAGGAACAGGAAACGTCTATTCCCATATTTTTAGCCGTTCCTAATTTATTCTCTATTAAAATATCGACTGCAGGATTATTGGTATTGCATGGAAATGATAATTCTTCTGTTATTTCATCCATATCCCGTATATAGTTGATCGCCTGTTCGGTTTTTTCTTCCTGCAAAAGTTTCTTCAAGACTGTCATGTGATTTTTTATGTCATGGCGAAATGATCTCGTTTTTTCATATCGGGTTTTTGCCTCGGTAACGTACTGATTTAGAGAATGTTCTTCCTGTTCAAACAGCGATAGTTTTGTATTTAAGTAAAAATTTTCTGACAGTTTTTTATGATAGAACATGATGCAGAACAGACTTGCCATTCCCAATGTTTGTATCATGAGCATTTGATAATGGTTTGTGTTGATGATCATTCTATTGCCGTCTGTGACTATTGTATTTCCGTAAATCACGGAATTGATATATTCACCGATTAAAAATATCATCAGTGTGGGCGCCAAAATGATAAGGGTATATTTATGTTGTGTCATTTTATCATACGAAAAGAATTTGACTGCTGTGCAGCAGCAAATAACTGCCGCCGGCAATGACAAATATCCTAATCCCATAAATAGAATGCCGATGATTTCCTGATGGAATACTCCGCCTGACGGATATAAAATGCACAAAACAGAATTAAAAATCCCAAACGTAAACTGCATAATTTCGACTATAATAACTGCATATAGGATAACAGATACGTTTCGGATCTTGCACACAAGGAATCCGCTTATGGCGAGCAGTAAGATATATATAATAAATTTTGTAATATTCCCGGCTTTGACAGATTCTATGATTGTAATTCCTAATAAGGCAAACAAAAAATAATAAGTTGGATTTATCTTCTTGTTCAATAATTTTGTGTAAAAATAGAAACTGATAAGCATTTGCACACTTCCCATGATATACCGATTGAAAAAATCCAAATGATCCATTTTTATATCCTCCCGTTTTTCATAATTAGCATACCATTCATCAAATGCATATACAACTAAAATGCGGCAATATGCTTTTAGAGCGCTGTCAAATGATTTGCTCTTATTGCGGGGGGTGCCAGCTTCGCTGCGGCGAGGAATTTCTGGAAAAATTGCCGAAATATTTTTCACTTCCTATGCCCTATATTTTATCATGGCAAATAGAGAATGGAAGTAGTATAATCAGATGAAGAAATCAGGAGTGAGAAAGTGACGTGAATAAGAAAACAGAAGAATCGAGAATTGCATACAATAAAATAGCATCTGAATATGATGCGACAAGGGAAGGGCAATATACAAGATTTCATATTATGGAATTATCTAACACTATAGATTTGCATGAGGGTAATGTTGTCCTTGATGTTGCATGTGGAAACGGAACTCTGTTGTGGGAATTATCGAAAAAAGCAAAAATCGAAGCAAATGGAATAGATATTTCTGAGAACATGATATCTTCTGCAAAGAAGCGATACCCGAATATGAGTTTTGAGGTAAAACCGTGCTATCCGCTAGAATGGAGTAATGAAAGTATTGATATTATAACCGTGTGTTGCGCGTTTCATCATTTTGACAATCCGCAAGGTTTTGTAAATGAATGTAAAAGAGTTTTAAAGAAAAACGGTACAGTTTATGTAGCTGATCCTAATTTTGGAGCAGTAGTCAGATTTATAGCAAATAAATTTTGGTTTCCCTTTTCAAAAAGCGGAGATGTAAGAATATACAGCAAAAAGGAGTTAGGGGAAATCTTTTATAATTGTGGATTTAAAACAGTACAGGTCTATAGAAAAGGAAAAGGGGTGTTCCTTAAAGCTGAAAAATAAGCATCAAATTTTCGTCTGTGAGAAAGGCAGTATAACGAGTTTTGCCCAAATATGGAAATTGGATTATGGATGTGGTATGATAATTAACATAATGTGTGACACTTAATTAAGAAATAAATTGCTTATAAATACCAATAGAATTCTGGTTTGATGGTTTCAATTAAGAGAGGTAAACTATATGAGTCATTGCAAAGATAGAGAATTTTTAAACTTTCTTTTGGATAGATTTAAAATAGAAAGAGAAAGGTTTGACAGGTCCGGTGTATATGCATATACGCAGCGTTTACTTGCCTATAATTCAAATAAGATTGAGGGGAGCACGCTTACGGAGGAACAAACAGCTTCTTTGTTTGATAATGGGACTCTGCCTAAGTCAGACGATTATTATAGAGCAAAGGATGTAGAGGAAATGAATGGTCATTTCCTAATGTTTAATAAGATGTTGGATACATTGGACGAGCCGTTAACACAAGAACTGATAAAGCAATTCCATTATGAATTGAAATCCGGGGTGTTTGAGGATCGTGCAAATGGATATGCTATTGGTGATTATAAGAAGCGTCCTAATATGATTGGTATGTATCAGACTGTAAAACCTGAGAACGTTGAAAAAGAGATGAACGTCCTCATTGGATGGTATTTCAGACAGAAAATAAATCTTGATGTATTAGCTGAGTTTCATGCCGGATACGAGAGTATACATCCTTTCCAAGATGGGAATGGCAGAACAGGCAGGTTAATTCTTTTTCGAGAGTGCATGAAGAATGCTATCGTGCCGATTGTGATTGAAGATGCGAATAGAGATGAGTATTTGGAGGCCCTGAAAGAGTATAGGGAAGAAAAATCTTTGAATAAGTTAGTCAGGTTGTTCGAAAAAGAGCAACAATTCTATTTTGAAAAGTGTAAGTATTTTATGTAGGGATTAAATAAAAGTGAAATTTCATTACTATAATATTTAAATCGGGAAATAGTTAAATTATGAGTAATTATGGCGGAGAAAATTGGACGGCGGGAATATCAGGAGAAAAGTTATTGAGTGAAATAAATATTCCTAAAAAGAGTATTCAGGAGATTGAGAGAGAGCAGATGGCGAGACTGAAAGCGAAGGCGAAAAAGGGAACGATAATGCTTGATGAATAGAGCCCTACTATGCTATACTATCATAGCTGTTAAGGCTCTTTGCTTTGGAGCATTTTGGAATAGAGAAACGATTATATCATAATGATATGCGTAGGAAAATAAGATTAGCAAACACGGAGGAATAAAATAACATGAAACTAGGCATCGTAGGACTTCCCAACGTGGGAAAGAGTACCCTTTTTAATTCGTTGACAAAGGCGGGAGCTGAATCTGCAAATTATCCGTTTTGCACCATCGATCCCAACGTGGGTATCGTGGCTGTGCCGGATGAGCGGATCAGGCTGCTTGGAGAAATGTATCATTCCAAGAAAGTGACGCCGGCGGTGATCGAGTTTGTAGATATCGCGGGACTGGTGAAGGGGGCCTCCAAAGGGGAAGGGCTTGGGAACCAGTTTCTTTCCAATATTCGCGAGGTGGATGCCATCGTGCATGTGGTGCGGTGTTTTGAGGATGCAAACGTGGTTCATGTGGACGGCAGCGTCGATCCGCTGAGGGATATCGAGACTATCAATCTGGAGCTGATATTCTCCGATTTGGAGATTTTGGAGAGAAGGATCGCGAAGACTTCCAAAGGGGCGAGAATGGACAAGGCTCTCGGGAAAGAGCTGGCTTTGCTTCAAAGGATAAAAGAACATTTGGAAGCCGGAAAACTTGCCATGAGTTTTGAGGTGGGTGAAGATGAGGATGATGCGGCGTGGTTTGATTCATACAATCTGCTGACAGCGAAACCTGTTATTTTTGCAGCAAACGTGGCGGAGGAGGATCTGCCTGATGATGGCGCTTCCAACGGCGGTGTGCAGAAGGTGAGAGAATTTGCGGCGGAAAACGGCAGCGAAGTGTTTGTGATCTGCGCTCAGATCGAGCAGGAGATCGCGGAGCTTGACGATGACGAGAAGGCGATGTTTTTGGAGGATATGGGGATTGAGCAGTCGGGACTTGATAAGCTGATTGCCGCCAGCTACCGCATTCTGGGTCTGATGAGTTTCCTTACGGCGGGAGAAGATGAGACAAGGGCTTGGACGATAAAGATCGGAACAAAAGCGCCTCAGGCGGCGGGAAAGATACATACGGATTTTGAGCGCGGCTTTATCAAGGCAGAAGTCGTCAATTATAAGGATCTGCTGGAGTTCGGCTCCCTTTCCGCGGCAAGAGAAAAAGGCCTTGTGGGCATGGAAGGAAAAGAGTATGTGGTGCAGGACGGGGATGTGATCCTGTTTAGGTTTAACGTGTAGCGAGGAAGGAAATCAAGCGGCCGCGAAGCGGACATTTGATTTCACCCGAGCGTACAGCGAGAAAATGGAGAGCTGCGAAGCAGCGTCTTCGGCAGAGCCGAAGGATTTTCGAGCTTGAAAATTGAGTTTGAACTACGAGTTTGTAACCAGATACTTGACCTTTCATATAATGGGATGTATAATTGAAAAAAAGTTTCAGGAGGATTTTTATGTTAAGTGTGATTGTAATGGAGAAGACCGCAAAATAAATATTGCAGGGTGATTTTCAGTTTTGCACTGAAAGTCTGACCGTTTGCTGACACATGAGTTGTCGGCGCTTTCGCCTTACAATTGCTTAATATTGTGGTATATCTATTTCCTTAGAAAATATTAGCATGGCTGTACGGCCATGCTGTTTTTATGCCTTTTTGAAATAGACAGGATGATCATATAGAGATTTAACGGCCATAGTATCTTAATGCATTTAGGGTATATATGGCCTTTTTGCATATAAGGCGATGTTTCAGTTTATAAGTGATTGCGAAACTTATTATATATTATCTTTTGCAATTACACATTATAGTTTAGGAAAAGGAAAAGAAAATGAATATTGAGAGACAGATTGAATTTGATAAAGTGAAAGAGGTATGGAGCGATTTCGCGATTACCGATCGGGCGAAGGAAAAAATCAGGGATGCAGCGGTATATTTTTCTGAAAAGGAATTGAAAAAGCAATTAAGGGATACAACAGATGCGAGATTTCTGATTGAAAAACTGGGGACGCCGCCCTTACAGAGTATCACAGAAATAAAAGAGGTTATACTGAAAGCGGAAAAGGGAGATTGCCTGACACCCTATCAATTAGAGCGGGTAGAAAAAGTTTTAGTTGCAATAAAAAGGTTAAAGGACTATCTGGCAAGAGGAAAAATATATGATAATCCTTTGGCTTATTATGACGAAAATCTGGAGCCGCTTTCAGAGTTGCGTGAAGAGATATGCAGCAAGATCAGGAACGGAGACGTGGATGACCATGCATCGAAAGAATTAGAGCAAATACGTGGGCAGCTCATAAAATGTGAAGAGCAGATGAAACAAAAGGCGGAGCATATCCTTCGTTCTAGTAAGGAATGCATGGCGGATCATTATTGCACGTTCAGAAACGGGCGAATATGCCTTCCGGTGAAAAAGGAATATAAGCTTAAAATCTCCGGCAGCGTTATAGATAAATCTTCTACGGGCAGCACGCTGTTTATTGAACCGACAGGCGTCGCAAAATACTACGAGGAACTGCAGTTGCTCAAAATAGGTGAAGAAAATGAGGTATACCGCATTTTGTATACCTTATCCGCTTTGGTTTCGGCATCGGCGCCTGTATTATATGAAAACTTGACAATGATTGAAAAACTGGATTTCATCTTCTCGAAAGGTAAATTGAGCCTCGATATGGACGGGGCGGAGCCGACGATAAATACAGAACGCAGAATGAAGCTGGTGGAGGCGCGCCACCCGTTGATGGATAAGGCAGCAGCTGTACCGCTGCAGTTTGAGGTGGGCGAAGCGATAAGGGGCATCGTTATAACAGGACCCAACACAGGAGGAAAAACCGTAGCAATTAAAACGGTTATGTTGAATTGTATCATGGCTCAGTGTGGGCTGCATGTCACATGTAAGCAGGCTGATATATGCATGAACAGTTCCTATCTGTGCGACATCGGCGATGGGCAGAATTTGTCGGAGAATTTGTCCACATTTTCTGCACATATAACGAATGTGCTGGAAGTTTTAAGCGAAGTAAATAGGGACAGCTTTGTGATCATGGATGAATTGGGTTCCGGCACAGATCCGACGGAAGGTATGGGGATTGCGATCGCGGTGTTGGAAGAACTTAGAAAAAGCGGCGCTATTTTTCTGGTGACGACACATTATCCGGAAGTAAAGGAATACGCCGCCAAAGCGGAGGATATCGTTAATGCAAGAATGACGTTTGACAAACAAACATTGCGCCCGACCTATCAAATGGTAATCGGAGAAGCGGGAGAAAGCTGTGCGTTTTATATTGCGGACCGTTTAGGAATGTCGGAAGAAATGCTGAAAGTGGCGATTTGCGCCGCATATGGAGCGGAGGCGGTAAACTCCTATACGTTTCAAAATACAGAGAGTAATATCGTCAAGAAAAGTACAGCTAAAATCACGAAAGCGAAAAGCGAAAAAAGTAATATCGAACTTACCGAAAAATACAAAATCGGAGACAGCGTAATGGTTTATCCGGAGAAAAAGATAGGGATAGTGTGTGTACCGATCAATGAAAAAGGCGTATTAAGGGTACAGATGCCGAATAAAAAAATCTGGATCAATCATAAGCGGGTAAAACTGCATGTGGCGGCTGCCGAACTTTATCCGGAGGATTATGATTTTTCTATCATATTTGAGACGGTTGAAAATCGAAAAAAGCGGCATGATATGCAAAGAAAATATACGGATTCGGTGATAGAGTCAGAGTTATGAAATGTAGCAATTTACATTTGCGGCGCGCTGGGGTATAATATCGAAAGATATTATACCGGCTCGGAGCGAAGCGCCTGCTTATTGATGCGTAAATTTTGCACCAGCAATATTTGTAGAAAGAGGAGTTTCGCAAACGCCTAGAATAAACATTGAAAACGAGGAGACGGAATGAGTGAAACAGCAATAGAATTTCCCCATCTGGGAATATATTTGGATCATGTGCCAAAAAGCTTTACGGTGTTCGGATTTACGATAGCGTATTACGGAGCGGTCATCGCCGTCGGCATGGCAGCAGGGCTTTGGCTGGCGCTGCGGGTGGCGAAAAAGTACGGACATGACTCGGAAAGGATCTGGGACTTTTTTCTGTACGGCATCTTCTTCGGACTGATCGGTGCGAGGATCTACTATGTGATTTTCGCATGGGATTATTACAAAAATGATTTGCCCGGTATCTTCAATCTGCGGAAAGGCGGTCTGGCGATCTACGGCGGAGTTATTGCGGCATTTATAACACTGTATATTTTCTGCAAAAAAAAGAAACTCAATTATTTTACGATGATAGACATCTGTGCGCCGGGGTTGGCGTTAGGGCAGGCCATCGGACGCTGGGGAAACTTTTTTAACAGGGAAGCTTTCGGAGAGTACACGGACTGTTTATTTGCCATGCGGCTGCCGGAGGCGGCGGTGCGCCCCCATGAGATCACGGAGCTGATCGCTTCCCACGCCGCTGACGGAGCGATTCAGGTGCACCCTACCTTTTTGTATGAATGTCTCTGGAATCTTATGGTCATTACAGCGATGCTCATAATCTGGAAATTTAAACAATTTGAGGGAGAGATAGGGCTTGTCTATCTGGGCGGCTACGGACTCGGAAGAGCATGGATCGAAGGGTTCCGGACCGACCAGCTTTTTCTGGCAGGAACCCGGATCCCTGTGTCGCAGCTGCTGGCGGCAGTGTTAGTGGTATTTTCCGTCGTGACTTATTTTTATGTGATGCGGAAAAAGAAGATGTCCTCTGCCGCCGGAGAGGACTGATAAGTCAGCATTCTTTTCCGATAACTCTCCATTGTGTCAGTGCCGGAAACGGAGAGGAATCAGTGCTGTCCTTTTTCAGATCCGACAGGCGTACCCATTCCGTTTCAAGGGGGGTTGGCAGAAGGAAAGACTGACATATTCCTGTTTTTTGCAGTTTGATCGGAAGCAAAGTACCGTCGCTGAAAGAGAGGAGTCCTTCTTGCCAGTAGTTATCGTGGGGAAAATCGGCGCGCAGAAAAATCTGAACCTCTTCTGCGAGGATTTTGCGGCCGAAAAAGATGTCAATGTGTGCGTCCGCATCTTCTCCCTCCCCCCAAGAGGTATAGGGGAAAAATCCATGTCCCGATGTGATCAGCAGCCCGTCTATTGTATTGCGGGCTGCGAAGACAGATTCTCCTCTTGTCTCTATACTGGCTGTGCAGTGGGGGAATACACGACTTTTACCGCGGACATCCAATGAATTTTCGCTCAGGATATAGCGATCTGCAGGGGGCTCCGCCGCTTCGGCTGAGAGTTGATGGCAGAGACCGGTGAAGGCTTCCGGAGGGTAGGGTTCCTTTGCGCTGCCGAATGGGATCTCAAAAGAAAATATCCCATCCTGCAGATAGACGAAGGCAGGCAGGAGCAACAGATCCAGCTGGATCTTGGCGAAGGTGCCGGGGGACGAGACGATGCGGATGTAGTCGCCGGGTTCATAGCTTCCGCACCAGACAAGTTCGCAGCGTCCGTCTCCGATGTTTTGGTAGCGCAGCGCGTCCTCAGCAGAAAATATTTGTAATTTCATTTCAATTCCTTTTTTCATGATGATCTCCTTTTTATAAAGTTAAATCAAGCTTCTGTACGTCGTACGTTCTCGAGTATTTCTGTCACAGACAATATAACATCTATCTGTACTCTGCACAACTTGTACATAAAGATTTTCCACCAAATAAGAAAAAAGACCATGTTTTTCAAAAAATATTCCCGCTATAATTTAGGAAAAGGCAGTCGCGGCGACTGTCTGACAGAGAGGAGGAGGTATGATTTGAAAACATTGACGGTTGATGAAAGGGGCACCTTGTCTGTGCAGGAGATACCGAAGCCGACATATGGAGAATGTCAGGCACTGGTAAAAATGTTAAGCTGCGGTGTCTGCAATGGAACAGACATAAAACTGATCCATCACAGCTTTAAAAATTTTGATTCTTATCCGGCTGTTTTGGGACATGAGGGCGTGGGCAGAGTTGTTGAAACAGGTGCGAAAGTGACAGGGTTGCATGTGGGGGACATAGTGCTTCTTCCTTTTTTGGAGAAAGAAGTCTGCGGCTATACACCGGGATGGGGCGCTTATTCCGAGTATGCGGTGGTCGGCGATGCGGAGAGCTATATTGCAAACGGCATGGGCGAGGGGACGAAGGAATGGAGTGAAGGATATCTGGCCCAGACAGTGATTAAACCGGCGGATAAGGTGGACGCTGTGGGAGCGGCAATGATCATTACTTTCCGGGAAGTGCTGAGCGCGATCAGAAGGTTTGGCTTTCAGCCAAATGAAAACGTACTGATTTTCGGAGCGGGGCCGGTGGGGTTGTGTTTCACAAAGTTTTGTAAATTGCTTGGCTTAAAGACAGTCATCACGACAGATGTGACGGACGATAAAGTGGAGGGAGCGAAGTCGGCAGGCGCCGACTATGCATTCAATTCCACGAAATGTGATATTGCCGCGGAGGTAAAACGTCTGTTTCCGGACGGGATCGATTATGTGGTGGAAGCTGTGGGCATCAACGCGCTGATCAATCAGGCCATGGGGCTGATCAAATACAACGGGAAAATATGTTGTTACGGCATATCGCCTAAATTGGGAATGGAGCTTGACTGGACATCGGCCCCTTACAACTGGACGCTGCAGTTTGTCCAGTGGCCAAGCAAAAAGGAAGAGGGGGAAGCTCATTCTCAGATCATGGCATGGATCAATCAGGGAGTGCTGGATCCCATGGATTTTATTTCGGATGTGATAGAGTTTGACCGTATATTGGAAGCTTTTGCCCTTGTGGAGGAGAGAAAGCCCTCCACAAAAAAGATAGTGATCCGGTATGAGTGAGGATACGGAACTTATAAAAAGGAGGAGGGACTGTTATGCAGGAGAGTAAATTGTTTTGCGTATTGCCGGAGTACATTTGTACGCCGGACGGATTTGAGGTGGACAGACATGGAAATCTGGTGCTGTCTTGTCCGAACTATGCTGACGACAATATTTCAGGATGTGTGGTGAAAATTGACAGGGAAGGCAATGTAAAGAAATGGTTTGATGTGCCTGTACATCCGGAGACCGGAGTGGCGAGGAATATGGGGATCGCTTTTGACAAAGACTGGAATTTGTATATCTGCGACAATCAGGGATGGAGCGAGAGGCCGGAGTTTCTCTATAAGGGGCGCATTTTAAAAGTTGTGGCGGATGACGAGGGGAATATACTGAAAACCACTGTTGTAGCAAAGAATATGGAGCATCCCAACGGGATTCGCATCAAAGACGGTTATATGTATGTGACGCAGAGTTATATGCATCCGGAAAAAAGAGAGGACGGCAGACTGGTGAGCTGTGTCTACCGGTTTGCACTGGATGAGGAAGATGTAGATATCACAAACACATTGCAGGATAAAAATGTATTTGCCGCTTTTGTGACGCAGAATCCGGAATGTCAGTATGGGGCGGACGGCATTGTGTTTGACAAGGAAGGAAATCTCTATGTGGGGAATTTTGGGGACGGCGCTGTTTACAGGATCACATTCAACGAGGACGGGAGCCTAAAAGAAAATAAAGTGTTCGCACAGGATCCGGAGCAGCTGCAGAGTACGGACGGGATGTTTTTTGACGAGAGAGGAAATCTGTATATTGCAGACTTTTCGGCCAATGCTATCGCCATGGTGTCACCGGAAGGCAAAGTGGAGAGGATCGCGCAGAGCCCGGACTGTACCGGCGTGGACGGTGGGCTGGACCAACCCGGGGAACCTATCGTGTGGGACGGGAAGATCATCGCGTCCTGCTTCGATCTGGTGACAGGGCCGGATAAAGTCAATCTGAAGCATGAAATGCCGGCGACACTTGTGGAACTTTCCCTGCCCTGGAAAGAGTGAGGAAAGAAGAGGGGAAAACGATGGCTGATTATTTATTGGCGCATGATCTTGGAACCAGCGGGAACAAGGCGGTTCTATATAGAGAGGACGGCACATTGGCTGCCAGTGCACTCTACGAGTATCCGACTTTTTACCCGTTTCCCGGTGCTGTAGAGCAGGAGCCGGAAAAATGGTGGGAGGCAGTCTGCAATTCCACAAAGCGGCTTTTATCGGAAACGGGCATTCCGGCGGAAAAGATTGCGGCGGTTTCCTTCAGCGCGCAGATGATGGGATGTCTTTTGGTGGACAAAAACGGGGAACCTCTCAGAAATATGTTGATCTGGGCGGACACCCGTGCGGGCAAACAGGAAGCTTGGATGAAAGAACAGATAAAACCGGAGATAGTCTACAAGATTACCGGACACCGCATCAGTTCCTCCTACTCGGCGGCGAAACTGCTGTGGGTGAGGGATCATGAGGCGGAACTCTATAAAAAGTGCTGGAAGATGATCCATGCGAAGGACTATATTATTTATAAGCTGACCGGGAATATGGTCAGTGATTACAGCGATGCCTCGGGAACAAACCTCTTTGACCTTGTGAAAAAGAAGTGGTCTCAGGAATTGCTGGATGCCTTTGAAATTTCGGAGAAACTGCTTCCGGAGGTGCACCCTTCTACGGATATTGCGGGGAAGGTGACAGCCGGAGCGGCGAAACTTACAGGACTTCGGGAAGGGACGCCCGTGGTGATCGGCGGCGGCGACGGAAGCTGTGCCTGTGTAGGGGCAGGAGTTGTGAGGGAGGGAAGCGCCTACAATGTGCTGGGCTCCTCTTCCTGGATTTCCACGGCGAGCAGAGCGCCGATATTTGACGGTAAGATGCGGACTTTTAACTGGGTGCATCTGGATCCGGAGCTGTATACTCCCTGCGGAACGATGCAGGCGGCAGGCTATTCCTACAGTTGGTATCGAAATACGCTGTGCGCCGAGGAGAGAAAAGCTGCGCCGGCGGAAGGAATCAGCGCCTACGAAATGATCAACAGGGAGGCGGCCAAAAGCAGACCGGGAGCAGGCGGACTGATCTATCTGCCCTATCTTTTGGGGGAGCGTTCTCCGAGATGGAATCCGGATGCCAGAGGCAGCCTGATCGGGTTGTCCGTGACAACGACAAAGGGAGATATTTCCAGAGCAATTTTAGAGGGCGTGGGCTACAATCTGAAGGTTATTCTGGATATTCTGCAGAAAAAGCAGAAGATCGAAGAACTGATTTTGATCGGAGGCGGTGCGAAGGGAAAGTTATGGCTTCAGATTCTTGCGGATATCTGGCAGAAACAGATCGCTGTGCCGCAGTATCTGGAGGAGGCGACCAGCATGGGAGCAGCAGTCTGTGCCGGTGTCGGAATCGGACTGTACCCGGATTTTGCCGTGATGGAGAAGCTGAACCGCACAGAATATGTGATAGAGCCCAACCGAGAGTACAAGGCGGTGTATGGTAGGATGTATGATATCTTTAATGAATCCTATGAAGCGCTGGTGAATGTTTACGGGAGTCTTGCAGATTATCGAAGAGCGGAAGAGATGGAACACAGAGGCAGAAAAAGGAGAGGAGGAGAAGAAGGGAAATGAAAGCGGAAGCAGAAAAAGCATTGCGCTGTCTTCTGGCCATGCAGAGACATTCTTGGGAACAGGGGCTTGCCATGCAGGCTTTGTATGAATGGGGAAAAATGGAGCAGGTAGTCTGTTTAGCCTACGAGGCGGTGTACCGCAGGACGGAGGATGGGAGAGCGGCTTCCATCGGAGTCTTTGACGCGGTGACAGATCCCTGCGCGGTAGGGGAAGCCTTGCTTGCCGCCTGTGAGATGACGAAAGATGAGATACTGAAGGAGGGGAGAGACGCCCTTCTGGAATGGGCGTTGAATAAAGCGCCACGCAGCGAACAAGGCGTGCTGTATCATCTGAACACAGGATGCCAATTCTGGGTGGATTCCATGTATATGCTGCCTCCGTTTCTGGCGGCAGCGGGATATTATGAGGAAGCGCTCACGAACTTTTACGGTTACTATGAAGCTCTGTATGACAGAAAATGCGGTCTGATGAGCCATATGTGGGACGACGAGAAAGGCGAATATATCAGAAAGGCACACTGGGGCACCGGGAACGGCTGGGCGCTGTCCGCCATGGTCCGTATGCAGGGACTGCTTCCGGAAAGTTATGCCGAGGACAGAAAAAAGATCAGGAGGATGGCCTGCGGACTTTTGGAGAGTGCAGTGAAATATATGCGGGATGACGGTCTGTTCCATGATGTGATAGACGAAAGAGAGACCTTTGCGGAGACCAATTTTTCCCAAATGATGTCCTACAGCATCTACAGAGGGCTGACGGAAGGATGGCTTGACAGAGGATGGGAGGCGAAGGCGGCGTTTTTGAGAAAGGCGGCGAATCGGAAGATGAATGCTTACGGATTTATCTGTGATGTCTGCGGCGCGCCCACTTTTGATAAACCGGGGATATCTCCTGAGGGGCAGGCATTTTATCTGCTGATGGAGCATGCGGCGGCGAAATATGCGGAAGGGAAAGAGAGATGAAAGCACTGTTTTACGGATCGGAACATACTCCCTATCATCCGATGGAGAAAGTGGGAAGACGCATACAGGAATTGCTGCCGGCACTGGAAGTCGAAATGACTGATCGGGAGGCGGAACTGCAGAAGGTAAAGAACGGAGACTATGCTGTATGTTTTTTATATGCAGATTTTGAACAACCGCCCCTTTCGAGAGAAACAGCGGCCGCTTTGCTTATCTTTGCGGCGCAGGGCGGCGGGATTTTCGGCATTCATGGCGGGATAGCGATTCAAAACAGGCCGGAGCTTGGGCAGCTTATCGGCGGTATATTCACCGGACATCCTCCCTATGAGGAACTTCCCATGGTTTCTTATAAAGTAGAGGATACGAAACATCCGCTGACGCTGGACGTGAAGGATTTTTCAATTCCGGATGAATTGTATTTGTTCGATTTGCCTAAACTGGAGGATCGGCGTATTTTTTTATCCTATGAGGAAAAAGGCGTGTCCTGCCCGGCGGGCTGGACAAGGGAATACGGACTTGGACGTGTCATTTATCTGTGCTGCGGTCATAATGTCCGTGCTTTTGAGGAGCCAATGCTGGAAAAACTTTTAAAGAACGGGGCAGCGTGGCTGACAGAAAAGAGGAGAGGAGAATAATGAATAATTTTATATGGTACAATCCTACACGAATCATTTTCGGAAAGGATGCCCATAAAAGCGTGGGGGAAGAAGTGGTAAAATACAGTAAAAATATTCTTCTGCACTATGGGGGCAAAAGTATAAGAGCTGCGGGAACCTACGAAGCGGTGACAAAATCCCTGACAGAGGCCGGTGTCCGTTATACAGAGCTCGGCGGGGTTAAGCCAAATCCCAGACTATCGTTAGTGTATCAGGGCATAGGATTGTGCCGAAAAGAAAAGATAGATTTTATTCTGGCTGTGGGCGGCGGGAGCGTGATCGATTCGGCGAAGGCAATCGCGGTTGGAGCCTGTTATGAGGGTGATGTATGGGACTTTTATGAAAAAGGGATCAGACCGGAAAAGGCGCTGAAAACCGGAGTGGTTCTCACGATCCCGGCTGCGGGAAGCGAGAGCAGCGACGGCAGTGTGATCACCAAGGAGGATACTCAGGACAAGTGTTCCTGCTGTACGGAATGGATGTATCCGCAGTTTGCCATCCTGAATCCGGAACTATGTTATACGCTGCCGGAACATCAGATCCGTGCCGGCGGCGCGGATATTTTGTCGCATATCATGGAGCGGTATTTTGTGCCGAATAAAAATACGGATCTGTCTGACAGGCTCTGCGAGGGAGCTATGCGGGCGCTCATGGAGAATCTGCCGCGGGTACTGAGAGAAAGAGAGAATTATGATGCCTGGGCGGAGGTGATGTGGACAGGGAATGTAGCTCACAACGGCTTGCTAGGTAAGGGAAGGGAGGAAGACTGGGCAAGCCACGGAATCGAGCATGAGCTGAGCGGTATCTATGACATTGCCCACGGCGCAGGGCTTGCCATTGTCTTTCCGGCCTGGATGAAATATGTATACAGGAAGCATCCGGAGCGTTTTGTACAGTTTGCGGAGCGGGTGTTCGGCATCCGTGGGGAGGAAAAAGATACGGATGAGGTATGTCTGACCGCTATCGGAGCGTTAGAAATATTCTTCCATGAGATCGGTCTGTCCACAAGACTGCGGGATGTGGGAATCGGCAGGGAGAATTTTGACGTGATGGCAGAAAAGGCCTGCAGAAACGGAAAACTCGGAAGCTTTATGTCTTTGACAAAGGAAGATGTAAGAGAAATTTATGAGATAGCCTGGTAAGGTTAGAGGAGGAAAAGATGATGATTGGAAATATGACGCCGGAGCAGCTGGCAAAATATTTTGACCATACGCAGTTGCGGGCGTATGCAGCATATCGGGATTTTGAGACGCTCTGTGCTGAGAGCCGCCGCTATGGGTTTGCCATGGTTGCCGTCAATTCGGCGCCGGTAAGATTCTGTAAGGAATTGCTGTCGGGGACTGATATACATGTGGGGGCGGCCATAAGCTTTCCACTTGGACAGACGACAATAGAAGACAAAGTGGCGGAGACAAAAAACGCAATTATGAACGGCGCCGACGAGATCGACTATGTGATCAATATCACACAGTTGAAGGAAAGGAACTACGACTATATCGAGCGGGAAATGGCAGAGATCGTAGAAATATGCCGGAGCAAAAATATCATATCCAAGGTGATTTTTGAGAATTGTTATCTGACGGATGCGGAAAAAAAGGAACTGTGCCGCATTGCCTGCATTGTAAAGCCGGATTTTATCAAGACTTCCACCGGATTCGGAACAGGAGGCGCTACTTTTGAGGATGTTGCGCTGATGAAGAGGATGGTAGGAGATGAAGTAAAAATCAAGGCTGCCGGCGGAATTCGAAATTTGGAGACGGCACAGAAAATGATAGAGCTGGGAGTATCCAGAATCGGTTCTACGGCCAGTGTATCGATTGTGGAGGAACTGAAGGCATTTTTACAAAAACAGTAAAAAATATTACACCATTTTGAAAAAACGTCCGTTAAAGTGCATAAGAAAAATTGATATACTCATTGTAACAATAAAATAATTACCAAAAAGCAAGGAGGTAAAAATCATGAAAAAGAAAATTTTGTCGCTGTTGTTGGCGGCAGCCATGGTTGCATCACTGACAGCCTGCGGCGGAAGTGCAGATAATGCAAATAGTGATCAGACTGCGAATGTACCGGCACAGGAGGAGAGCGCACCGACGAATAGCGATGCAGCGGGAGAGCCCGTCACACTGAAGGTATTTTCCAATCTTCCGGATCGTACATCGGGACAGGGACTGGTAGAGCAGACGCTGTTTGACGCATACATGGATGAAAATCCGAATGTGACGATCGAGGTGGAAGCGCTTGACGATGAAGCGTATAAAACAAAGTTTAAGGCCTACGCTTCCGGCAGCCAGATGCCGGATCTGGTAAACGTGTGGGGGCAGCCCGGATTTTTAGATGAAGTGATGGAGGCGGGATTGCTTGCAGAGCTGAATCCGGATGATTATGCAGATTATAATTTCCTGCCGGGATCTCTGGACGGTTTCAGCAAGGACGGTAGGCTGTACGGACTTTCCCGCAATACGGATGTTATGTGCTTCTACTACAATCAAAAGATTTTTGAAGATAACGGCTGGGAAGTTCCGCAGACTTATGAGGAACTGTTGGATCTGGGTGAAAAAGTGAGAGCGGCAGGATTACAGCCGGTTTCCATGTTCGGCGGCGATAAGTGGTCTCTCTACATCTACATACATGACATTGAAGAACAGTTGGACGGTTCCGGAATTATGGCAAAGACAAGCAACGCAATCAAAAACCACGACTTTTCGGATCCGACTTTCAAACAGGCCACGGAACTGTTTGTCGAGGCGGTAGACAGAGGATTATTCCAGAACGGGTTTGAGTCAAACGATGGCGGTACGGCTAAAAACCTCTTTACAAACGGTCAGGCGGCTATGTACTACACGGGAAGCTGGGAGATGAGCATGGTTACCGATCAGGATATTCCCGACGAAATACGTGAGAACATCAGGGTGTTCCTGATGCCTGTACCGGAGGGAGGAAAAGGCGATGCCACAACGATTACGGCATGGCACGGCGGCGGATATGCTGTCACAGAGAGCGCGGCAAATAAGGAGGAAGCTATTAAGCTATTGAATTATATGTTCCGTCCTGAGGGCTGGACAAAGATTGCATGGGAGAACGGTGTCTGCATGTCCGCACAGAACTTCGGTGATTTTGCAACCGGTTCCGAGACAGAAGTACAGAAACAGTTGATGCAGCTTGTTGCGGATGCGACAGATCTTTCGGGTACACCGCTCGGCGATCTCGGCAGTTCAGAATTTAAGACAATCTGTGAAGATAAATCACAGGAACTCGCAGCAGGGAAAATTTCGGCGGACGATTATTTGAGAGCCCTGGAAGCTGTTGGGCAATAATATATCTTCTTAGAGGAAGTATCAGGTGATTGCAATGGCCGTCTTATCGAAACCTAATAAGACGGCCATTTTCTATAAAAGGGTTATATGAAAAAACGGGAAGGAGTGTATTTATGCATAAAACATACAGCAATAAAGGGGTAATAGCAACTCTTGTGCTTCCGGGAATACTGACATTTATTTTTGCTATTCTGGCACCGATCTGTCTGAGTGTATATTATGGTTTTACAGATTACAGCGGCCTTGGCGCTTATCAGTTTGTGGGGATTGACAACTACAGGGAATTATTTAAAGATCAGGGCTTCTGGCTGTCGGTGAGAAACTCTCTTTTTCTGGCAATAGGATTTATCTGTATTCAGCATCCGCTTGCTATTGTGACAGCGGTGATTTTGGATAGACTGGCGGGAAAAGCGGAAGGATTTTTCAGATGTGTGTATTTCTTGCCGAATGTGATTTCCGTCGCAGTGATCGCCTATTTGTGGAAATTTATTTATGATCCGAATTTCGGTCTGTTAAACAATATTATAAAAAAGTTTGGCGGGGAGGGAACGACGAACTGGCTGGGAACGGGCACTGCAATCTGGTCCGTGCTGATCGTACTTGTCTGGCACGGCTTCGGATGGGGGATGTTGATCTACTATACCGGCATCAAAAATATAGATCCTGTGTTGTATGAGGCGGCTGCCATAGACGGTGCGGACAATAAGCAGACCTTTTTGCGGATCACTCTGCCGCTTATGAAGCCTGTGATACAGATCAATGTGACGCTGGCCATTATCTCCGCTTTGAAACAGATGGAGACAGTGTATCTGCTGACAAACGGCGGACCGGGGAACGAGACGCAGTTTTTGGCAAATTTTCTTTATAAACAGGCATTCCAGTCCTTCCGCTACGGTTACGGCAATGCAATCAGCGTTATATTTGTCCTGATCTGTATCTGTGCGACGGGACTGCTCAATATGATATTCCGGAAGGAGAAGGAGGCGTAGGATGAGTAAAAAGATTATTGCAGGGGAAGAGAGCAAAAAAATTCCGTTCAGAAAAATTTTGTTGTGGACAATACTGATCATCGTGGCGGTTATTCAGATCTTTCCGCTTATCTGGCTGCTTGATTTTTCCGTGGCGAGCAGCACGGAGATGTTTACAACAGGCCTTTTGATCTGGCCGGAGAAGTTTCGCTTTGACAACTATGTAAATGCTTTTCAAAACGGTCATGTGGGGAGTTACCTTGTACACAGTCTGGTGATCAATGTGTTGGCTGTCGTATGCGTCCTTTTGTTTTCTGTGATGATGGCATTTGCTTGTTCGAGAATGCACTGGAAGCTCTCAAAAGCTGTTCTGGGCATGATTATGCTCGGTATGATGATACCGATTCATGCCACTTTGCTGCCGAACTATGTGATTTATGACAGGCTTCATCTTACGGATACGCTATTTACGCTGCTGATCCCCTATGTTGCATTTTCATTGCCGCAGGGACTGTTTTTGACAGTGGGTTTCATGTCCAGCATTCCTAAGGAGATTGAGGAGGCTGCGGTAATCGACGGCTGCGGGATTTTTCGGATCGTGTTTACGATCATCACGCCGATGTTGAAATCCTCGCTGGTGACAGTATCCATTATGACATTCCTGAATAACTGGAACGAGTTCATGATGGCGAGTACATATTTAAGCAGTCCTAAATGGAAGACTTTGCCGTTTTCCGTGTTGGAGTTTACCGGGCTGTATTCTTCCAACTATGCAGTACAGTTTGCTGTAATGACGCTCTCGGCTGCACCGATGATTATCATCTATATTATTTTGAATAAGCAGATCACAAAAGGGGTTGCAATGGGTGCGGTTAAAGGGTAATGTATAGATATTATATACATATATCGTGAAAAAGACGGGGAAAAGACGATGAAAGACAGGGTGAAAAATACTGTTCTGTATAAAATATATACAAAATTGAGCGTGCGAAACAAGATGATTTTTGCAGTATATATGGTTTTGATCCCGATTATTGTATTGTCTTCCGTCTTTACAACTCTGAAGAGTTATCAGGATACGATTGAGAATATGACAGGCATCTATCAGCGGTTTACTTGGAATATCAGTAATGATATCTCCTATATTCAGCAGGATGTCATGGATATCAGCAACTATTTTGCGGTAAATGCGGATGTGCACAATCTGTTGATGTCTTCTTCGGCATTCTATACAGATGATAAACTGTTCTGGGACTCGAATACGCCGCTATCCATGTTAAAGGATATTCTCGCCATCAAAAGCCATATTAAAACGCTGATCCTATATCCGGAAAACGGGCTGCCGCCTTTTTATCTGAGTCGGGATGCCAGCGTGCAGGAGAAGGATATCGCTGTTGTGGCGGAAAGTGAATACTATCAGAAAGCGCTGGAGGCAAACGGTGATATTGTCTATGCCAGAGTAAATAGATCGGATAGGGTGCTGTATCTTGACAATAAGTCGGATAAGATCGTAGCCTGCCGCATTTTGTATGATCTCGCCAAAAAACGTCGGATCGGTTTTTTAGTGCTGGCATGTGATGTTGCAAATTATGAGAAGGTCTGTCTTGGGATGCTGCAGAATGAAAATGAGGGTATTGTGGTCGTCGGGGACACCGGAGAAGAGTTTATCCGTGTGGGGATGGTAAATGATGAACTGTTGCTGAATCTGATGGAACAGAAAGAGCTGCAGAAGCAGGAAACAGAGCAGGGGTATCTGAAAAAAGACGGCTACTATGTTTTTCATACGGAAGATGAAAAGACAGGGATACGGGTATATTATATGTCGCCGCAGTCTAACTGGAACCGGCAGATATTACAAAATCTCATTTTGCCCATTCTCCTGCTGGGGGCGCTGCTTATATGCAGCCTGCCCATCTCAAGGCTTGCGGCTTACTCCATGGCTAGGCCGATGGAGAATCTGAGCAGGGCCATGGAAAAATTTAAAAACGGAGATTTCGATCAGCAGGTTCCGATAGAGACAAACGATGAGCTGGGACAGCTTGCCAATACATTTAATCAGATGATGCGCGATACGAAAAGATTGATCGACAAAAACTATGTTATGGCTCTGCGGGAAAAGGAGAGTGAGCTGGAAGCTTTAGAGGCACAGATCAATCCGCATTTTCTGTACAATGTGTTAGACTCTCTGTACTGGCAGGCTATGGAGGATGATAACGAAAAGATTGCGGAGGACATTCTGGCATTGTCCAAACTGTTCCGCCTGCTTTTAAGCAAAGGCCAGAGTCAGATACCGGTACAGCGGGAGATCGAGCTGATAGCCAACTATCTTCAGATCCAGAAAATGCGTTTTATGAAAAGGCTGAATTATGAGATTGATGTGGAACCGGAGATCATGGAGGAGCGGATATCCAAACTGACAATCCAGCCTTTTGTGGAAAATGCGGTGGTACACGGTCTGGAGAATATGGAAAAGGGAGGATTTGTCAGGATCACCGGAAGATCTGAGGAGGAGTATATGAGATTTATTGTGGAGGATGACGGCTCCGGTATGTCTCAGGAGGAGATCGACAGGGTTCTCTACAGTCAGGACACAAAAAACTATGCTTCATCACGAATCGGTGGATACGCCATTTACAATATACACCAGAGGATGATCCTGCAGTATGGGGAGAATTTCAGTCTCAATATCAAAAGCGGTATCAATCGGGGCACCTGTGTGGATATCTGTATTCCGAAGATGGCGGAAAAAAGCAGAGAGGAATAAAGATGGAGGAGAGAAAGTTCAGTCTGCTGTTGGCGGACGATGAAGAGCATATTTTAAATGGGATAAAAAACTATATACAAAAGAAAAGCGGCGTTTTTAAAGATATTTACTGTGCACGCAACGGTCAGGAAGCCCTTGATATGATCTATCAGTATCATCCTGATGTGATGCTCCTTGATGTGCAGATGCCTGTGAAAAACGGGCTGGAGATTATGAGAGAAGCAAATGCGGCCGGTGTCTGTCCAAAGACGATTCTGCTTTCAGGTTATGAGAACTTTGAGTATGTCAGGGAGGCGCTCAGGCAGGGGGCAGTGGATTATCTCCTAAAACCCTGCAGGTCGACGGAGATTCTGGAAAAGTTGGAGGCGGTTGCGGAACCCTCTCTGAAGCAGAAAAGGCATGCGTTATCCGGCAAAAATGCAATTGTAGAACAGGCGACGGATTATATCAAAAAACATTTGCCGGAAGATTTGAATTTGTCCATGGCGGCGGAACATGTGGGGGTATCCAACGCCTATTTATCCACGCTGTTTACGCAGAATCTTGGGTGCAGTTTTGTGGATTATCTGAATCGCACAAGGATTGAGTATGCCTGTGATTATATGCATGACAGCAGAATGAAAATATATGAGATCGCTTTCAAAGTCGGATTCCGGGATGAAAAATATTTTTCCAAGGTTTTTAAGAAGGTAACCGGGCAAAGTCCGACGGAGTACAGAGCAGCACTGTTTAACGGGGAAAAATAAGAGGAGATAGGGTATGAAATATCGATGGTTACAGACTTCGTACAGAGATAAGAAAATCCGGCACACAGAAGGGGAAGGTGCTTCTTGTCCGGACATGGGACAGGAAAATCAGGCGGTAAATCTGTATCCGGATTTTCGTTATCAGGTGTTTGAAGGATTCGGCGGTTCCATGACGGAGGCGGCGGCCTATACATGGCATACTATGTCAGAGAAAACAAAAAGGGAATTGCTTCAGGCATATTTCGGACAGGAAGGACTTGGCTATAGTCAGGCAAGGATGGCCATTGACAGCTGTGATGCCTGCCTCGGCAATTTTTCGGCCATGGATGACGAACAGGACGAAGACATGATAAGCTTCTCTCTTGAGCGGGATGAAAGATATATCCTGCCCTTCTGGGAGGCAGTGCAGAAGATGGTTGATACGCCGGTTGAAGTAATGTTGAGCCCATGGAGTCCTCCGGCTTTTATGAAGACAAACGGAGAAAAGAATCACGGCGGAAAATTAAAGGAAGAGTACAGGAGCATGTGGGCCGAATATCTTTGCCGTTTTGTAAAAGCTTATCGTGATAGAGGAGTTGCGGTAAAGAGAATGAGTATTCAGAACGAACCGGCAGCTGTGCAGATATGGGACTCCTGTGTCTATACAGCTGCTGAAGAGAAGCTGTTTTTGAGGGATTATCTGTATCCGGCGCTGGAGCGGCATGGTCTTGCGGATCTGGAGATCTTTATTTGGGATCACAATAAGGAGAGGCTTTTAGAGCGCGCACTGGAGACAATAGACGAAGAAACAAATAGCATGATTACGGGAATTGCATTCCACTGGTATTCAGGGGATCATTTTGAGGCATTGAGTCTGGCTCATGAGAGATATCCGGATAAAAAGCCGTTGTTTTCCGAGGGATGTGTGGAATACAGCAAGTTCACGCAGAAGGATCAGCTTGCGGACGCCAGAATGTACGGACATGATATAGCGGGAGACTTAAATAACGGCGCCTGCGCGTTTATAGACTGGTGCATGCTTTTAGACAGCAAAGGCGGACCGAACCATGTGGATAATTTCGTGGATGCACCGGTCATGTATGATGAGAAAGCAGACAGAATGGAGAAAAAATTGTCCTACTATTATATAGGACATTTCAGTCGTGCCATTGTGCCGGGAAGCGTCCGCATCGGTTTCAGCAGATATACGGACAAACTGGATGTCACGGCATTCTTGCGTCCGGACAAAAAGATTGCGGTTGTGCTTATGAACAGAACGGAGAAAGACCTGCCGGTTTTTCTGCGGCTGAGAGGAGAAATTTTGTCTGTGAGGATTGACGGAGATGCAATCATGACAGTATGGATCGAATAGGAGGGAGTTTACATATGGAGAAAAGCTGCAAAAATATGAAGTATGTCAGTACGGTGTACGCAGGACTGGAGAAATGCTTCAATGAAAAGGAACTGATATTTGTGCCGGATGGCGGTGAGGAGAATCATCTGTTAAATCTCTATCCCTCTGTAACCTATCAGGTTTTTGAAGGGTTTGGCGGGGCGCTGACAGAGTCGGCAGGTTATATTTATCAGCAGATGAATGCTTCGCAGCAGGAAGAAGTGCTGCGCGCATATTTCGGCAAGGGAAACATGAATTACCGCATGGTGCGGATTCCCATTGACAGTTGTGATTTTTCTCTTGGGCATTATGAGGCGGCAGGGGTAAAAGAAGACAGGACCTTTGAGAGCTTTCAGCTTGAGAGGGTGGAGAAACATATATTTCCGCTGCTGGAGGATGCCCAAAAAGTTTACGGTGAAAAGCTGGAGATTATGTTGACACCTTGGAGTCCTCCTGCCTATATGAAGACCAACGGGGACAGAAATTGCGGAGGAGAGTTAAAGCCTGAGTACAGGAGAGCGTGGGCGGATTATATCTGCAGATATATCAGGGAGTACAGAGACAGAGGATATCAGGTAAAACGAATCAGTCTGCAGAATGAACCCCATGCGGTGCAGGAATGGGATTCCTGTACCTTCACCGGAGCGCAGGAAAAGGAGTTTCTGCGGGACTATCTGTGGCCGGCCTTGCAAAAGAACGGTCTTTCCGATCTGGAGATCTTTATCTGGGATCATAATAAGGAGCGGGCTTTTGAACGTGCCTGTGAGATCATTGATGAGATCACGGATCCGATGGTGTCCGGCATCGCATTCCACTGGTACAGCGGGGATCACTTTGAGGCGCTGTCCATGATACACGATAAATTTCCGGACAAAAAGCTGATCCTTTCGGAAGCATGCATTGAATACTGCAAATTTTCCGCTGAAGATCATTTGAAAAATGCCCAGAAATATGCCCATGATATGATTGGAAACATGAATCACGGAATGACCGGATTTTATGACTGGAATATTGTGTTGGATGAAGCCGGGGGACCGAATCATGTGGAAAACTACTGCGATGCGCCTTTTTTGTACGATACAAAAAGAAGAGAGCTGATCAGAAAAAGCACAGCGGATTATTTGTGGCATTTTGCTCATTTTATCAGGGCAGGCGCAGTTCGGATTGGTATGACTAATTATTCTGATAAATTGGAGGCGACAGCGTTTTCAAATCCGGACGGTACGATAGCGGTAGTGCTGTTAAACAGAAGCAAAGAAAATATTCCGGTCAACATCAGGCTGAGAGACGAGATGGTGAGTCTGGAGGCGGAGGCGGAATCCATCGGAACAGGGGTTATTTACTGACGACCCAGCGGATACTCCACCACATAAAATTCATAGGCATTGACAACCGTAGTCTCTCCGTAGGTGTCCGTGCGTTTAAAGCCTCTGGCATAGTTGGCGTGGACATGGCCGTGGAGGAAGAATCTGGGTCTGTATTTGTCAAGCAGCGGCAGGAAAGCTGCAAAACCTCTGTGAGGCAGATCGGGCAGATCGTTCACCTGATAGGCGGGGGCATGGGTGACAAGGATGTCAAACCCTTTATGCCTCCACAGTTTGAGGAAAAGTTTTTTGATTCTGCGGCGCATCTGCCATTCCGTATATTGTCCCGGCGCGCCGGGGATATACTGCATGGAACCGCCAAGCCCGAGAATGCGGATGCCTTTGTAGACATAGATATCGTCTTCAATACAGATGCAGCCTTCGGGTGGCTTTGCATCGAAATCTTTGTCGTGGTTTCCCTTCACATAGAGAAGAGGGACATTGCAGAGAGTCACAAAGAAACTCAGATATTCCTGCGGCAGATCGCCGCAGGAAATAATGAGGTCGATATCTTTCATTCGTTCCGGATCATAATAGTCATAGAGAAGTCTGGATTTGTGATCTGCGAACACCATAATTTTCAAAACATCTTTTTTGTTATCTGTCTGTTTCATCATTATACTCTTTGCCGGTTTATTCCTCTGTTTTATATATCCCCTGAAAATTGGACAACAGCTTTGCCTCTTCAGTGAGTTCCTCAAACGCGGGGATGCTCCCCACCACATTTTCCGCCAGCCAGTTCATGGACAGGATATCTTCAGGCTGCAGCGATTCTCCCTCCTTACAGCGGACGATACCGTCCTGAGAGTAGATCAGACCGTCGAAAGGATTGAAGCTGCCGGCGCAGATGGAACTTTTTAGGAAGTTTACCAGTCTGTGGGTGCCGTGAGGCATTTTTTTAGAGCAAATCACATCGACCACGTCCGCGGACATGCCCCACCAGTAGTTGATGGCGGTTTCTTTTTTGGAGGTGTTTGCCTCGCTTGAGCCGTTGCAGATATTTCTGACAATGCGCTCATAAAATTTGCCCCAGTGCCAGATCGGCGTGGCGAGGTTTTCCAGTTCACCATTCTCATTTTTTAAATATAAACCGTATTCTCTGGTAGGGTGGCTGGGGGTGATCATGTCGTCGTCGGACATAAAGAGCATTCCATCCTGACGCAGTCTTTCCCTGCCGTCTTGCTTTTTTAACTTTGACCAGTCCAGATGCACTTCCACGTAGGGGTTGATCATCCGGGCGCCCAGTGCAAAAGCGTTGATATTTGCGAGAGAAGCATAAATCGGGTAATCAGCCAAATAGCCCAGTTTGTCCGTGTGGGAGACGGCGGCGGCGATAGCGCCGATCAAAAATTTCGCCTCGTACATTCTGGCATAGTAGGTATGCACAGAGGAGTATGGGACTTTTACGGAACAGTTAAAAAACTTTACTTTCGGATATTGGATGGCGGAGCGCACGCACTGGTTTACCATCTGGGCGGCGGTGGCAAAGATCACATTGCACCCTGCGGCCACAGCGTTGTCTACGGCGTCTTTCATCTGATTTTCCGTATTGATTTCCGGGATGGCAACGGTCTTGAGTTTCCCGTCGAAAGCCTGCTCTAAGTGAAGTCTTCCCAGTTCGTGGGTGTAGGCCCAGCTGGAAGTTTCGGGAGTCTTGTGGTAGAGGAATGCGATCTTTAAATCCTCCGGAGCCGGAGTGGTCGGAAGGATCTTACCTAAAATGGAGGATTTTGCCGATTCCGGATCTTTTACCAGCGTCACCTGACTGCCTTTCTCCACAAGCTGCAGTTCTTTCTGTGCTTTGATAAGAGAATCCCGCAGTTCGGTCAAAGCCTGAGCTTTGAGTTTGTCGTAACCGTATACTTCCATATACAGTAAAAGCGCGTCGGAGGCGGAAAGCTTTATTTTTTCCGAGAAAGCCGCCTGATACGCTTTTCCGAATTTTTCGCAGGCCGCATGGAATGCGGAGCGTTCTTCCTTTGTCCAGATATCTTCCGGACTTTTGCCCATCAGTTTGATCAATTTTTTATAGCTGCCGTCTTTGCTGAACCAGACATCGTAGGATCCGGATACCTCGTAAAAATCCATGAATTCATAGTAGAGGCAGATTTCTTTGGCGTCGGTCTTTTTCGGAATGATTCTTGTCACCGTGCCGGGAATGCTGTAAGCATCCAGAAATTTCATGACGCTGACCCGCTTGTTTCCCTCCTGCACATAAAAACGGTGCATAAATTCATAGGCCACAATGGGATCTCTGATGCCGTCATCGATTTGATGATTATAGAGAGAGGACCATTTTGTGGCAAACTCGGATTTTTCTGATAAGAGGGGCATGAAGTTGCCGGAAAAAGCATTGGTTCTGCCGGCGGTCTTTGTGCCGACTATCTTGGATAACGGAATATCCATCAATCCGAGATTGATCGATGCGGCTACCTCTGTGTAGGATAAAATATCGTCTAAAGCCGGCAGATATGGATAGGCGCCCTTCGCTAGGGCCAGCTGATAGTTTCGTTTTCCCTTTTTCAGCGCAGCTGAATAATCGGTAATTGACATGATAAACCTCCTGATAGTATATTTTCTGCCTGATTATGGCAAAAAATATTTATGACGGTCATATGCTTTCCTGCTGACTTGATATTTTATCAAAAGTGTATACAAAAAGCAACGGCATCTTAACGGAATATTTAACTGTTCATATTCCGGCCATGTATTTCGTATGACTGTCTGTCATTGTGAACGTGAAATCAACAACCGATAATCGGATAGAAAGAGGAGAAAAAATGAAAAAATAATTGAAAAGATAGTGCCAACAATACCGGGCTGTGCTATGATAATTACGGCGGCAGGCGGTGGTAATTGATTGGCAAAGAAGAGGAGAATCGGAATGAATATCTTAGTGATTGATGTGGGAACTTCCAGCATACGCGGCGTTCTATATGATGGACAGGGCAGACAGATATTCTGTCATCAGATCGCCTATCAGGTTCGGTTTACAGGGGGGACTCTGGCCGAACAGGATGCATTGGACTGGTCGGAAACGATCGTAGAGATCGGGAAGGAGACTGTCCGGTATTGTGAGAGAGAGGGAATAAGCTGCAGCGCGCTGGCGCTGACCAGTCAGCGTTCCAGTATAATTCCGGTGAATAAAGAAGGGATGGCCTTGAGGCCTGCGATCATGTGGCAGGATAAGCGCAATCAGGAGATTGTGGAGGAGATGCGTCCCATGGAGAACATGCTGCATGAGCTGACCGGGGCGAGGATCAACACGGTATTTTCGGGGACGAAGATGACATGGGTCAGGCGCCATGAGCCTGAGATCTATCAAAAGACATATAAATTTTGTACGATAGCGGATTTTATCACCCATGAGATTACGGGGGAGTACCGCACCGACCACACCTATGGAAGCAGGAGTCTTCTGATGAATGTGAGGACCAGACAGTGGGATAAGCGTCTTTTGGACATATTTGAGGTGGATGCGGAAAAACTCTGTGAGTTGGTAGGACCGGGGGAAGTTATCGGGTATGTGACAAAGGAGTTTGCGGCAAAGACGGGATTGCAGGATGGGATTCCCCTTGTTTCGGCGGGAGGAGACCAACAGTGTGCAGCGGTTGGACACGGGGTGACCGGAGCAGGCAGCCTTGAGATCACCACCGGCACGGGGGCTTTTATGATAGGTTACAGCGAGAAAGTGCCGGAAGAAATGAAAAACAATGTGATATGCGGAGCCCATTCGATTCCGGACAGGTATGTGCTGGAGAGCAGTATGCTTACCTGCGCCGCACTCTATAACTGGACGAAAAAAACTCTATTTGCGGAAGAAGATGAGAAGGCGTTTGAGGAGATCAACAGGGCCGTGGAGGAAAGTCCCGCCGGTGCGAACGGTTGTCTGGTGCTCCCCTATTTTCAGGGGCGGGGAACGCCGGATTGGAATGCGTCTGCCACGGGCTGCTTTGCCAATTTAAGCCTCGGGACAACAAGGGGCGATATGGCGAGAGCAGTGCTTGAAGCGATCGCTCTGGAGGTGAAAAACAATCTGGATATTCTGGAGGGATACGTGGGAAATATAGAGCGGATATATGTGGGCGGAGGGCTCACGAAGTTCCCGGCTTTTAACCGGATGCAGGCGGATGTCTGCCAGAAGGAGCTGATCCGCAATGCAGCGAATGCGGAACAGACCGCGCTGGGCGCCTGGGCGGTTGCTGCAGTGGCCTTAAAGATGTATCCGGATCATGACGAGGCGCTGCGGCAGGCATCGGCCGGCAGCAGAAGCGAGATTTTTACGCCGGATCCGCTGCGGGGGCCGCTATACAGAGAAAAACAGAAAAAGATGAATGCTTTGTATGAACAGATGAGGGCCGCCTATGTCTGCGGACAGTGAAGGAAACTGCCTGTGAGCGGACTGTACGGCGGGGTGCGCGGTATTTAGGATGCAGCCGCATCGGATAAAGTGCAAGGATCAGCCTTGTTTTTCAAAGCCGTGCACCCAGTCGGAAAACAGATAGTAGAACAGGTAAATGACGGAACTGACGGTCCATGTAATGGGATATGCCCAGAACACATACCGTATTTCCCCCAAAATATTCATGACAGCGATGATATAGCTGATCCGTCCGACACACCAGACGGAGAGCATGACTGCCATGGGCACAAAGGCTTTTCCGGCGCCGCGGCAGACGGCGGCCACGGAATGGGAAAAGGCTAACAGGAAGTAAAAGAGAGCCACGATATGTGCCTGAGAGGCGCCGTACCCGATAACGCCGGAGGAGGAATCGAACAGGCCGATAAGCCGTTCGGCAAAAATATAGTAAAAGATGCCGATCGCTTCCGCCATGAGGGAGGCGGCAAGGATCGAAAACTTTGCGCCCTTTTTTGCACGGTCATACTGTCTCGCTCCGAGATTCTGGCTGATGAAAGTAGTGGCCGCCATGTTGAAGCTTGTGACAGGCAGAAAGGCAAAGCCTTCGATCTTACAGTGCACCCCGTAACCTGCCGTGGCCAGACGGCCGAAAGAGTTGATCTGGGTCTGTACCATCACGTTAGCGAACCCCACCACGGAATTTTGGATGCCCGAGGGCAGCCCGTAGCGAATGATCTCGGACAGGGATTCCTTATACAGGCGGATCTTTCGGAATTCCACGGTATAAATATTTCCCTTTTTCATCAGATAGACCATGCATAATACGGCGCTGGCCGCCTGAGAGATGACCGTCGCCACGGCTGCGGACCAGACGCCCTGACGGAAGACGCGGATAAAAAGCAGATCGAGAAAAATATTGATCAGCGAGGAAAAGATCAGGTAGTACAGGGAGCGTCTGCTGTTTCCCAGCGCGTTCATGATGGCGCAGCACACATTGTACATGACCATGGCGAGGGCGCCGAGAAAATAGAAACGGAAGTATTCAATAGCCTGCGGCATGACCTGCGGGTCTGTCCGCATCCAGACGAGGAAGAGCGGAGTAAAGATGACGCCGACAAGGGTCAAAAACAGACCGCTCACCGTGCCGAAAGCGATCATAGTGTGGATGGAGCGGGACACTTTTTTTTCATCTCCTGCACCGAAATGTCTGGAGATAACCACGCCTCCGCCGGCGGCAAGGCCCCAAAAGAAACTGACCATTAAGAAGATCAGATTTCCCGATGAGGTTACCGCCGCGAGGGCGTTTGTACCGAGATATCTGCCCACGATAAACGCGTCCGCCGTATTGTAGAGCTGCTGGAACACCTGACTCAAAAAAATGGGCATAGCAAATCGCAGCATCAGGGAATAGGGGTTCCCTGAGGTCATATCAATTATGTCGGACGAGGAATTTTTCGTCATGTTTTTTAATATAGTTTTCATAGTATTTTCGGACATACGGGGCGCAGGCGCCTCCTTTTCTTCTTTGTATTTTATTTATACTTTATTCCTTTTTTACGGGTAAGTCAACCGGTACGGTGCAGGGATGACAGCGTGCGCTGCCGGTGACCGTACTGTAAATAAGATGTGATCATGGTTGATAAAAGCGGGCGTTTCTGATATGATGTTCTCATAAGCGGAATGATACAGAATTCCATGTGGAAGAAAGGAGGTAGTTGCCATGCGCTTAGGGAAACTGCTTACCGGTGCGGCTCTTGCTGCTATGGTATCGGTTCTTTTTGTTACGCCGGTCTCGGCGCATCACGGGCACCGCAGACAGGCAAATGTCGATTACAGATATCCCGTATGTACGGTAGAGGACTGCACGGAAGAAGGGCGTCACCTTCATGACGACGAGTATTACTGCGGCTATGACCATGATTGCGGATATTGTGACGGCTCCTGTGTGGATTCAAGCCAGCAGCCTTATTCCGGAAACGGATGCGGCGGAAGACATCACAGACATTGCTGACATCACTGTTGACATCATTGCTCCCCGGAACGGCTTTTGCCGCCGGGGAGTATTAATATGTAAAAAATTATGAAAAATAATTTTACTGTTACCGCTTGACAGAACTTTTGGAAGATATTATAATTAGAATAATTCTAAATGCAGGGTGGTGAGACAATGACCAAATATGCAAATTTGATCTTGCAGTTGATCAACCAGTCTGAGAATCATATGACGGCGGAAGAGATTTTTTTGGAACTGAAAAAATCGGAGCCCGGCGTTGTGCAGGCAACGGTATACAATAATCTGAACACTTTGTACAGAGACGGCATGATCCGCAGAGTATCCGTAGAAGGGTCCTGCGCCCGTTATGACAAAATGATTAAGCATGATCATCTCGTGTGCAAGAAGTGCGGGGCTTTATCAGATATGAGTTTTGAAGATCTGACGGGAAATCTGGAAAGACAGCTTGGCGAGGGCATCATATCCTACGATCTGAAAGTGTTTTATCTTTGTCCAAAATGCAGAGGAGAAAAATAAGGGAGGTACTATCATGCGCTATAAATGCAGTATATGCGGATTTGTGTACGATGAGGAAAAGGAAGGGAAGCCGTTTTCGGAATTGGCGGCGTGTCCGGTCTGCAAACAGCCCCTCGAGAAATTTGCGGCGTTGGAGGAAAAGCAGCCGGCACAGGTAAAGACGGCAGATTTTGATTTGAGGTATCCGGAGGATACGAAGAAGACAGACGGCAATTACCGGTACATGAAAGAGATCCATGAGATGGCAGTCACCGGAAAGTCGGCCATCGAGGCCATGGGGACGCAGATGAAGATGCCGGACTGGGACGATGTACTGGTGCTGGGAGCGCAGTTAAATCCGATGCCTTTGGAGGAGCACGCGGAGGTATCTTTGAAGACGGTGATCGGAAAACATGCGAAAAGGCCGATGGTTCTCGAGATGCCGGTCTACATATCGCATATGTCTTTCGGCGCCCTGTCCAGAGAGACAAAGATCGCACTATCGAAGGGAAGCGCGGCGGCCGGCACGGCGATGTGCAGCGGGGAAGGCGGCATTCTGCCTGAGGAAAAAGAAGCGGCGCATAAATATATTTTCGAGTATGTGCCGAATCTTTACAGCGTCACGGAGGAGAATTTGAAGACTTCCGATGCCATAGAGATCAAGATCGGACAGGGGACGAAACCCGGTATGGGAGGACATCTTCCGGGCAGCAAAGTGACGCCGGAAATTGCGAAGATCCGTAATAAACCTCTGGGGAAAGATGTGATCAGTCCCTCGGTATTTCCGGGGATAAACAACGCGGATGACTTGAAGAGACTGGTGGCCGATCTGCGCAGCCGCAGCGAGGGTAGACCCATCGGCATCAAGATCGCGGCCGGGCGCATCGAGAAAGATCTGGAGTTCTGTGTCTATGCGGAACCGGACTTTATCACCATAGACGGCCGTGGCGGCGCGACCGGAGCCTCTCCGGCCATTATAAGGGATTCCACCAGCGTGCCGACGATCTATGCGCTCAGCCGGGCAAGGAAATATCTGGACGGTGTGGGCTCGGATATCGATCTGGTGATCACGGGAGGACTCAGAGTATCTTCTGATTTTGCAAAAGCGATCGCTATGGGCGCGGACGCGGTAGCAGTAGCTTCTGCGGCGATGGTGGCGGCGGCCTGTCAGCAGTATCGTATTTGCGGAACGGGAATGTGTCCGGTTGGCGTGGCTACGCAGGACGAAAAACTGCGGGAAAGACTGCACGTGGATGCCGCTGCAAAGCGGGTGGAGAATTATCTGAAATGTTCCGCGGAGGAACTCAGAACTTTTGCAAGGATCACGGGACATGCCGATATCCATGATCTGTCCGTGGAAGATCTTTGCACGATCAACAGAGAAATATCGGAACATACCAATATCGCTCACGCGTAAAGAAACGGTATTTCCGGCATAATAAAACAGACGCTCAGAAAAGCGGCAAAAGCGGCAATAAACAAGCTTTAAAATAAAACATAAAATAAAGGAGAAAAACATGGGAACATCAAAGTATGCGGGAACACAGACGGAGAAGAATCTGGAGGCGGCATTTGCCGGCGAGTCACAGGCAAGAAATAAGTATACTTACTTTGCCTCGGCAGCGAAAAAGGAAGGGTTTGAGCAGATAGCGGCACTGTTTTTAAAAACGGCTGATAATGAAAAAGAACATGCGAAAATGTGGTTTAAGGAGCTGAACGGCATCGGCGATACAAAGGCAAATCTTGCGGCGGCTGCAGACGGGGAAAACTACGAGTGGACAGATATGTATGAAGGATTTGCAAAGACGGCGGAGGAGGAAGGTTTTTCCGAACTGGCGGCGAAATTCAGACTTGTGGGAGAGATTGAAAAGCATCATGAGGAAAGATATCGCGCTCTTTTGAAAAATGTGGAGACAGCGGCCGTATTTGAAAAGAGCGAAGTGAAGGTGTGGGAGTGCCGCAACTGCGGACATATCGTCGTGGGGACAAAGGTCCCGGAGATCTGCCCTACCTGCAATCATCCGCAGAGTTATTTTGAGGTGCACGCAGAGAACTATTGATCCGTTTGGTGTGTGAAAATCTGAGAAAGCCGGTTATAAGTATATAAGAGAAATCCTGTTTCCGGGAAACAGTGAAATTTGTCCAATATTTCCGCATTTTTTAAAGTGGAAATATTGGACAGTTTTTTTATAATGAAAAAGGATTATGCGGGGAAGTCATAAAAGACAGGCATAAAAATGCAGGAGGAAGAAGCCATGAGTAAAAGAAAGCCGTATCCTTCCATCGAAAGGATCCTTGAGACAGTGAAGGTGAAACTGGGGGAAGAACCGAAGCTTTTTGAAATGTTTAAAAACTGCTACACGAACACCCTTGATACCACCGTAAAAAGTATGCCGGACGGGACAACGTATGTGATCACGGGAGATATCCCGGCAATGTGGCTGCGGGATTCTGCGGCACAACTGCGGCCCTACCTGTTTGCGGCAAAAGAGGATCCGGCCATTGCGGATATTCTGGTGGGATTATCGAAACGTCAGTTTCGGTATATTCAAATCGATCCCTATGCAAATGCGTTCAATGAGCAGAACAACGGAAACTGTTGGGAGGCGGATGACACAAAGCGGAACGGATGGGTGTGGGAACGCAAATACGAAGTGGATTCTCTGTGCTATCCGCTGCAGTTTGCATACCTGATCTGGAAAAATACCGGACGCACGGAACACTTTGATGAGAACTTCATAGCGGGAACGGAAAAAATCATAGAGGTCTTTCGAAGGGAACAGTATCACGAGGAGAACTCGCTCTACTACTTCAGAAGAAGGAATACTTATTTTACGGATACCCTTTCCAGAGAAGGGAAGGGAGCTTTGGTGAAATCCGGCATCGGCATGACCTGGTCGGGATTTCGCCCAAGTGACGATGCCTGTACTTACGGATATCTTGTGCCGGCGAATATGTTCGCGGTGGTGGTACTGAAATATGCGGAAGAGATTGCGGAGGAAATTTTCAGGGACGAGGGTCTGAAAGAATATGCGAAGGCGCTGAGGCTGGAGATCTATGAGGGGATAGAGACTTACGGCGTTACAAAGACGGAGGAATTCGGGGAGATATATGCCTATGAGGCGGACGGGTACGGGCAGTATCATCTGATGGACGACGCCAATGTGCCGAGTCTGCTGTCTATAAATTATCTCGGATACAGGGGAAAGAAGAGGGAGACGGCAGAAAATACGAGAAGGTTCATTCTGAGCGAGGCAAATCCCTGTTACTATAGGGGAGAGAAAGCCGCGGGCATCGGCAGTACGCACACGCCGTCAAGATATATCTGGCCGATCGCGCTGGCGATGGAGGGACTGACCGCAGAGACAAAAGAAGAGAAACTGGATATCCTGAAAATTTTGGCGCGGACGGATGCAGAAACGTCTCTGATGCACGAAAGCTTTCATGCGGACGCAGATACGGACTATACAAGAGAATGGTTTTCCTGGGCCAATGCCATGTTCAGTGAACTGGTGCTTGATTACTGCGGATTTCACCTGAATTGCGGAGACATGAATAATGTACATTAAAACTAGAATTCTCTGAATTGAACTATTTTTTTCCACATAATAAAATACGTTTATAAAGACAGTTTGGGCCCGATAACCGCGGGGCGGAGGGGTAAGGAGGAGAGCAGAAAATGTTTTTGACAGACAGAAAACTGGAGCGGAGGATCAGTGAGATCGAGCAGTATCGATACAGAGATGCGATCGCATTAAAAAGCTTTGATATGGCGGAGGATGATCAGGGCGTGGTGAATCCCGTGCTTCCGGTGTTTGAAGAGTGTAAAACCATAGAGACAGGCCAGACTTGGAGCGGGAGGGACCGCTTTCTCTGGCTGCATAAAAAGGTGAGGATACCGGCTGAGTGGAAAGGGAGAAAGGTAGTCGGCATTTTTGACTACGGCAACACCGGGGCCGGCAATAATTCCGGTTTTGAATCCATGATCTATGTGAACGGAAAAATGTATCAGGGCGTGGACGTCAATCACAAAGAAGTATTTTTTGATGACGCTTTGTGCGGGACGGATGTGGATATTACGTTCCGTTTGTGGTCGGGGCTTGAGGGCGGCGGCGTTCCTGTGAAGCAGGAACACCGGATCGCCCGGGCCGATCTTGCTTGGCTGGATGAGAAAGTTGACGATTTTTACTATATGGCGTCCATGGTACGGCAGACCATAGAAGAACTTGATACATCCGAACCGCTGCAGCATGAGCTGCGAAAGGCTTTAGACGGCGCCTGCCACTGCATCGACTGGTCCTATCCGGGGAGCAAGAGTTTTTATGAGTCCGTGCATCAGGCGGACGAAGAACTGAATAAGAGCATTGACTCCATGGATAAAAATTCCATGATAAACGTATACTGCGTAGGGCATACCCATATCGACGTGGCATGGCTGTGGCGGTTAAAACATACGAGAGAAAAATGTTCCCGTTCTTTTTCGACGGTTTTGCGTCTGATGGAGATGTATCCGGAATATATTTTTTTGCAGACCCAGCCGCAGCTTTATGAATATATGAAAGATGAATTTCCGGAGATATATGAGAATATTAAAAAGAAGGTGCGGGAAGGCTGCTGGGAGGCCGACGGCGCTATGTGGGTGGAGGCGGACTGCAATCTGACAAGCGGCGAATCCCTCACAAGACAGATTTTGATCGGCAGTAAATTTATCAAGGATGAATTTGGTAAAGAGGTGGAATATCTGTGGCTTCCGGATGTATTCGGCTATTCTTGGGCGTTGCCGCAGATTTTAAAAAAAGCCGGCATCGATACGTTTATGACGACAAAGATCAGCTGGAACCAGTATAACCGTATGCCGCACGATACTTTTAAATGGAAAGGAATCGACGGAAGCGAAGTGCTGACTCATTTTATCACAACGCCGGAACCGTGGAATGAGCGGGACTCCTGGTTTTATACATACAATGGGAAGCTGCTGCCCAGAACAGTGAAAGGCGTGTGGGATGCCTACAGCGAAAAGCAGTTGAACAAGGACCTTTTGATCGCCTTCGGCTTTGGAGACGGAGGGGGCGGCGTGAACCGCGATATGTTGGAGTACCGCAGGAGAATGGACAGGATTCCGGGGCTTCCGAATGTAAAGATGTCCACTGCAGGAGAATATTTCCGCTGCCTGCATGATACGGTGGAAAATACGGATCAGTATGTCCACACTTGGGACGGAGAGTTATATCTGGAATACCACCGCGGGACTTACACGAGTCAGGGGTACAACAAACGCATGAACCGCAAAATGGAACTGCTCTACCGAAGGGCTGAGTGGCTCAGTGTTATGGAAGCGCTTCTGGCGGGAGAGATAGGCAAGGCAAGACAGGAGGAACTGACAAAGGGCTGGAAACATATGCTGACAAACCAGTTCCACGATATTATCCCGGGGTCTTCCATCCATGAGGTCTATGAGGATTCCAGAGAGGATTACGCCTATATCGAAAAAATTGCAAAAGACGTGGAGCGGGAGGCCTATGAGAATGTGTTGGAGCAGAAGGAAAATACCTATACTGTGTTCAACCCATCGGGCTGGGTCATGAATCAGATCGTAGCGGTATCCGATGATACGGAAGGCGTCTACAGAGATATGGAGGGAAGGGAGCTTGTATCCCAGAGCGGACACGGCGTTACCTATGTTGAGGTAAAGGGCGTTCCGGCCATGGGAACGAAGACTATCGTTTTCGAGAAGACAAAAAGAGATGTGCCGAAAGCGGCTTTCACGGTCAACGGAAGAATGATCGATACACCCTATTATCAGATTTCCTTAAACCAGTACGGGCAGATTGCAAAATTGTTGGATAAGACTTGGAACAGGGAGGTGATTCCGGCCGGACAGCGGGGAAATGTGCTGCAGGTATTTGAGGATAAACCCCTCGACAACGACGCGTGGGATATCGATATTTTTTATCAGGAGAAGATGCGTGAAATTACGGATCTCACGGTTTTTGAGATCACAGAGATGGGGCCTGTCAGCATGAATATCCACATGGAATGGAATTATATGAATTCCTCCGTCAGACAGGATATGGTTCTCTACAGCAATAACAGGAGGATCGATTTCAGGACCTGTGTGGACTTTCATGAGACACATCAGCTTTTGAAGGCGGCCTTTCCGGTGGATATCCGGTCAACCTACGGGACATACGACGTACAGTACGGCAACGTGAGACGCCCGAACCACTGGAACACAAGCTGGGATATGGCAAAATTTGAAACGGTTGCGCACAGATGGGCGGATTTGTCGGAGCGCAATTACGGTGTGAGCATATTGAACGACTGTAAGTACGGCCATGACATAAAGGATAATGTGATGAGGATATCACTGCTCAGAGCGGGGACAAATCCGGATCATCTTCAGGATCAGGGAGAGCATACGTTTACCTATTCCCTGCTTCCCCACACCGGCGATTTTGTGGACGGAGAGGTTGTCAAAGAGGCTTTTGCGCTGAACGAGCCGATGCAGGTCGTAAAAGGCGAGAGTGCGCTTCCCTATGACAGCTTTATATCCTTTGACAATGATCAGGTGGAACTGGACGCGGTGAAGAGATCGGAGGACGGAAAATATTTTGTGATCCGTTTCCACGAGTTTGCGGGTGCGAGGCAGAGTGTATTGCTTGATCTCGGATGCAGTTGGGAAAGCTGGGCGGAATGCGACCTGAGAGAGAGACCTCTTACGGAATTTACGGATGGGAAGATATGTATGAATCTTGATCCGTATGAGATAAAAACTATATTGATTAAAGCATGACTGTTATGATAAATTAGAGGAAGGAGTACGGCGATGGGAGAACTGTTTCAGCTTGAGAGAGTATTGGGGTTTTGTGAGAAGGTCTGTTACTTTTTTGTGATAAATCTCCTCTTTATCATTTCAAATATTCCGATACTGCTGTTTCTTTTGTTCGTGGGCGCAGGGCAGATACGGCAATGCCTTCCTCTTTTTCTGGCTTGTCTGATTCCGATGGCTCCGGCGTTGTCTGCGGTGATGTACGCCATGAACCGCCTGATCTGCGGAACGGAAAAAACGGCGCCTGCCGATTATAAAAAGGGATATTGTTCTGACTTTTTACAGACCATCGGACTGGGGGCGGGACAGATGTTTGTGATTTTGCTTTGCTGGACGAACATTCAGTTTTTTACACTGCAGATAAAGATCTTTCCGCTTGCCGTTTTGTTTGTCATAGTGTTTGCGGCGGCGGTGTTAGTGACGCCGAATCTCTACATGCTGGCTGGGCGTTATAAGATGAAGAACAGTCAGATCGTCAAAACGGCTGTCACGGTCCTCATAGCAAAACCGGTGTTTACCCTCGGAAACGTCGTGGCGCTCGGCATCATCCTTGCGGCTTTCGAGATATCGGCGGGAACCACGGTGCTGTTTATGGGAAGTATATACGGGTTTCTTGTGATGTTTATGAATCAGAGCGTTATGCGGCAGTTAGAAAACAAATAGTCAACAAAATCAGAGGAAATGCAGAGAAAAACTGTATTTCCTCTTTGTGCTGTCAGGTCTTGAAAGGCGGCGGACGGCGCGGTGATTGGATATGGGAGGCGAAGATGGATAGTAAGGGGTCAAAACAGTTGTATAATAAGCTGCTGCTCATCTATACCTTTATTCTGGTCTGCGCTATATCGGTGTTAGTCATTTACTTTTATACCAGCATGAAAAACCGTTTTTTGGAGCGAAACATAAATTACACCGAGATGATGAGCGAGTCCGCTGCCACCTATCTGCGGGATACGGCGGAAACGGCGGAGTATATCCACGAGGATCTGTACAAATCGGATATGGAACTTCAGGATGCGCTGCATTATATTGCGGATGAGCCTTGGGAGTATCAGAAGTATCGTCTGGATACGTTCAGTGAAGGAAGAATCAGCGAATATAAGGGGATCGAGAAATTTTTTCAGGATGCCTTTCACGCCAACAGCAGTCTGGTTCACATCACACTCTACAGCTATCAACGAAATGAGATCACGGAGTATACGAGAGACGGGCGGACATACAGAAGAGAAGGCGATGAAGATTTCAGAAAAATGCTGGAAGACAATGACCTTGCAGGGGAGGACAGTTTTTCCTATTTGAAAGAGATACGGAATCCGGCGACTATGCAGATGGAGGGCTGCATGATACTCGGGTTTGAGAATAAACGATTTGAGACGATTCAACAGTATTATTCATGGCCGGAGCTGATCATTTATAATGATGCGGGAACGGTGGTATTTGCCTCCTCAAACAGACATGATATCTCCGCCGTTATGGAGGCGGAAGAAGGCGGGATGTTGGAAGAGGTATTAGAAGCGCATGTGGAGCATAGACAGGACGGACAGTACCATGTGGTAGGCTATCTGGAGAAGAGGCAGGCGGCGAGAGTCCCGGTATCCATCGTGGTTATGATCCTGACAGTAGGCGTGTTCGTGATGATTCTGGGGGAGACTATTGTGAGGTATCACCTGCAGAAGCTGGCAAACAGGTTGAACCGGATTTTGAACGGCATGATGCAGGTTATGGCCGGAGATCTGACCGCCCGTATACCGGCGGAAAAATACGGGGATGAACTTGACGTGATTTCCAGATATTTTAACGAGATGTGCATAAATCTGGATGAGCACATCAAAAAACGCTATCTTGCGGAAATTGAGCAAAAAGATGCGGAGATAGCGGCGCTCCAAAGTCAGATAAACCCCCACTTTTTATATAATACGCTGGAGGCGATCCGTATGAAAGCCATCTGCAACGGAGACAGGGAAGTGGGGAAGATGCTCTACAGTATGGCGGTCACATTCCGGGCGCAGATCAAGGAGGCCGACGTTATCACGTTGGCGCAGGAACTGCATTACAGCGAGAAATATCTGGAACTTTTTAAGCTGCGTTACCAGAATCAGTTTCAGTCCGTGGTGGAGTGTCCGGAAGAGTATCTGCAGACGCCGATCATTAAATTTGTGCTGCAGCCGATCATAGAAAACTACTTTGTACACGGGATCCGCATGAAAGAGGAAGACAATTTTATCCGGATCTATGTGGAGAAGGAAGAAGACTGCTGCAGGATCGTCGTGGAGGATAACGGAAGGGGGATGTCGGAGGAGGAGATCAGGAAAAAGAACGCAGAGCTGGATCATGACATTATGAAAAAGCAGGGTTCCATCGGGATGTCCAATGTGAACCGGAGGTTAAAGGCGATCTACGGTTCCTCCTGCGGAATTCATATAGAGGCGAGACCGGAAGGAGGACTCCGGGTGATCCTTAGATTTAAACCGGAAGAGGGGAACAGGGAAAACATAGAGGAGGGAGAAGCAGGCCGTGAAGAAAGTGATGATAGTGGAAGATGAAGAACTGATCCTGCAGGGTATTCGGAATATTCTGGACTGGGAAGCGCTGGGGCTCGACGTGGTGCACATGGCTCACGACGGCGTGGAGGCCCTTCAGATGTGGGAGAAGGAACCTGTTCAGATCGTTGTGACAGATATCTGTATGCCCGAAATGGACGGTCTGACCCTTCTTCGTAAAATCAGGGAAAAGGAAGAGCAGGTGCGTTTTATCATTCTGACGGGATATGATGAGTTTGACTATGCCAGAGAAGCGATACGTCTTGGGGTGGAAAACTATATCATGAAACCGATCGATGAGGAGGAGCTTGAGAGACAGCTCAGGGAGACGGTGCACAAACTGGAGGAGACGGACAAAAAGAATCTTCAGTATATCGATGAGAAAGCCCAGTGGATGTATTTTCTGAGCGGAAAGGCCGGACAGGAAGAATACGATAAGTACGGAAAAATGCTGGGAATCGGGGCGGAACACGGAAACTATTTCGCCGCCGTTATGAAATGGAACGCAGAAGGATTAAAAGAGAAGAAACTCGCGGAAGTGATCATGGAACTGAAAAAGGAGAGCGGGCTAAAGCTGCTGCATCTTCCTCCGGACAATCTGCTTATGGTGCTTAGGGAGGACGAAGAGGAGAAAAGCGGGGGGGTTCTGGAATATTTTTCGGAATTGCAAAACCGTGTGGAGAGCATGTTTGACGTGATGACTTTTATCGGCGTGGGATCCGTTTTCCATGATATCGGACAGCTTCCGGAGGCCTACAGGGCGGCGAAGAAACTGCAGAAATATCTGATCCTTGAGGGGTACGGGAGCTGTATCAGCGAGAGACAGATCGAGACGAGGAAGACCGAGGCAATCCGCATGGATGAGGCGCAGCTCAGGAAATATATCCTGAAAAAGGAAAAGGAAGCTGCGGTGGACTACATAGAGGATCTGTTCATCAACAATATACGGAAGGAAGCTGCCGCGGCTTCCCTGTACCAGACGGCGGTAAAAATGGCTGTGCTGCTGCAGGATATCAAGAAGGAGTATAAGTTGGAATCGGAGCGGTTTCAGGATGTGACGGAGCTGATAGAGACGATCTTCGGAGCGGACGATATTCTCGGCATCAAGGCGGCGTTTGTCACGGAGATAACAGAGATCATCAAATGCATGCATACGGAAGATTCGCAGTACACCCCGGTGGTGAGGCAGATCATGGCGGAAGTACAGCAAAATTACAGGGAGGATATGAACCTGAAAACGCTGGCTTATAAGTATCATATGAACGCTTCCTATCTGGGACAGATATTCCAAAAGGAGACGGGGTGTTCCTTTGCCCAGTATCTGAGCAACACAAAAAACGGGATTGCAAAGGATCTGATCTTAAACACAAACATGAAGATCAACGATATAGCCAAGCAGGTGGGGTACCCCGACACCAGTTATTTTTACAGGAAATTCAAACAGTGCTACGGCGTGTCGCCGGCATCCCTGCGGGAAATGAAAAAATATTAGAGTGGACAAAATCGTGAAATAGTGGATAAATTATTTCACGATTTTTTGTTGTAAAAAAATCGAAAAATGAACCTAGAATTTGTGCAATGAACCTAAAGGTTTTCAACTTTCCCAAAACATTGCACAATGATATAGTTGATAAAGAGCAAAAAGTACCGCATGTTGACGAACCGCCTAAGGGGCGTGCAGTACAAATAAGAAGGAGGGATAAAAGTGAAAGCGAAAACAAAAATGACCGGGAAACAGAACGGGAATTTCTTAAGCCGGCTGAAAGCGAATAGAGAGCTGCTTATTTTAAGTATGCCGGGAGCAATCTGGTTTTTCTTTTTTGCCTACCTGCCGTTATTCGGTATTCTGGTGGCATTTAAGAAATTCCGTCTGTCCGGAAACGGTTTCTTTTACAATCTGTTTACGAGCGAGACGGTCTGGTTTGACAACTTTAAGTTTTTATTCAGCAGCGGCGATGCATGGATCATTGTGAGAAACACGGTGTTGTACAATTTTACATTTATCATACTCGGCGTGGCGGTGCCGGTAGTGCTTGCGTTGTTGTTGAATGAGATCAAAAACAAAGGAATGATGAAGGTGTACCAGAGTTCCATGTTTTTGCCGTACTTCCTGTCATGGGTAGTTGTCAGTTATTGTGTGTTTGCGTTTCTGAATCCGGAGAAAGGCTATTTCAACGCAGTGATCGAGCGGTTTGGCGGACAGCCGATCTCATGGTACACGGAGACAAAATTCTGGCCCTTTATCATCATCTTCATGAGCCAGTGGAAAGGAATGGGATACAACACGGTGGTATATCTGGCGTCGATCTGCGGTATCGATAAGACGTACTACGAGGCGGCTGTTTTGGACGGGGCGAGCAAATGGCAGCAGATAAAATATATCACACTGCCGCTGTTAAAGCCGGTCATTACCATTTTGCTGATCATGTCCGTGGGCGGTATATTCAAAGCGGATTTCGGACTGTTTTACCAGCTTCCGAAAAACTCCGGTCCTCTGTATCCGGTGACCAACGTGCTTGATACATACATTTTCCGGGCGCTCAAGACAAGCGGCGAGATCGGAATGAGTTCTGCGGCGGCGCTGTTCCAGTCAACGGTTGGCTTTATATTGATCATCATTGCAAATAAGATCGTTTCAAAAGTTGACAATGAGAACGCGCTGTTTTAGAAAGGGGGGAGAAACGTGACCGAGAAAGTAATGTCCAGACGGAAGATGGAGAAAAGATTAAGGAAGATAGAGGCGGAGGAATGTAAGTACAATCAGATCAAAACGCCGACCAATATTCTGTTCAACATATTGCTGGGATTATTATCGTTTATCTGCATTATTCCGTTTATTTTTGTGGTTATCATTTCGTTTACGGATGAGGCGTCGTTAGCCATGAACGGCTACCGGTTTATCCCGGAAAAGTTCAGTTTTTATGCTTATGAATATATCATAAGCGCTGGAGAAAATATTCTGAGAAGCTATGGAGTGACTATTTTGATCACGGTGGTGGGAACTGTCATCGGTCTGCTGCTGACAGGCACTTACGCCTATGCGCTGTCCAGAAAGACCTATGCGTACCGCAAATTTTTTACTACTGTCATCACGATTCCGATGTTGTTCAGCGGCGGTATGATAGCGAACTACCTGATCGTGACAAAGGTGCTTATGCTCAAGGACTCTCTCTGGGCGCTGATCTTACCGCTTTGTCTGAATTCCTTTAACATCATCGTGCTTCGGACTTTCTTTAAGACAAGTATTCCGGACGCGGTTGTGGAATCGGCAAAAATCGACGGGGCAAGCGAGTGGAGGCTTTTCTTCCAGATCGTTATCCCGATGGCGCTTCCGGGACTGGCAACCATAGGACTGTTTTTGACGTTGGGCTACTGGAACGACTGGTTTAACGCCATGATGTATATGGATAATAAAGATTTGATTCCGCTCCAGTATCTGTTAATCCAGATTGAGAGCTCCATCGACTGGCTTGCAAACAATAAAGCGACGATGGGCGTGGACGGAATCGCAGTTGCGGCAAATATGCCTAAGGAGACGATCAAGATGGCGATCGTAGTTATCTCTACATTACCGATTATTTTTGCCTATCCGTTCTTCCAGAGATATTTTGTAAACGGATTGACGGTGGGGGCAGTAAAAGAATAAAATGAATCAGGAGGACGGAATTATGAAATGGAAAGCGTTGAAAAGATTTGCGGCGGCAGGGCTTGCGGTGGTTATGGCAGCAGGACTTTTAACCGGATGCGGCGGGAAAACGGCGGAGACAAACTCAAGCGGAGAAGAGGTTGTGGAACTCACATGGTGGCAGATCGGGGATGCCCAGAAGGATCAGGAGGAGGTTCTCGCAAAAGTCAACGAATATATTACCGAGAAGATCGGTGTGAAGTTGAAAATCAATACGGCGGGCTGGGGCGACTATGATCAGAAGATGCAGGTCGTGATCAATACCGGCGACGACTGGGATCTGTGCTTCACATGTTCATGGGCAAACAATTATCTTCAGAATGTGAATAAGGGCGCCTTTCTCGCGATAGACGATTATATCAAAGATACGGGAATGTATCAGAACATCGACGCCCGTTTCTGGGAAGCGGCAAAGGTACAGGGAAAAACATACGGCGTTCCCAGCGAAAAAGAGATAGGAAGTATGCCGATGTGGGTTTTCACCAAGGAATATGTGGATAAATATAATGTTCCGGTAGACGAGATCCACAGTCTGGAAGATTTGGAGCCGTGGCTTGAACTGATCAAAGAAAATGAAAAAGATGTGGTGCCCATGTATCTTACCAGCAGCTATTCCGCTCCGATCTACATGGATCTGATCCAGAATCCGGTAGGTATCGAATACGGTGACGACACGCTGACCGTCAAAAATGTATTTGAGACGGAGAAGATGAAATCTACTCTTGCAACTATGCGGAAATACTATCTGGCAGGCTATATCAACAAAGATGCCGCTACGGCTTCCGACGACAAGTCCATCAAGCGTTTCGTGACAAAGGGCGACGGTCAGCCTTATGCGGAACTGGTATGGGGCAAGGATCTGGGCTACGAAGTGGTGGCGACGCCGATCATGGATACCTACGTGACAAATCTGTCCGCGCGCGGCGCTCTGACAGCGATCAACGCACAGACAAAGCATCCTGAGAAAGCGGTGGAACTGCTGAACCTGATCAATACGGATGAGTACCTCAGAAATCTGTTAAACTACGGGATCGAGGGAGTACACTGGGATAAGGTGGAAGTTCCCGCGGAGGAAGCGGCTGCAGCGGCAGGAAAACCCTATGTGTATGAAAATAAGATCAAGCTGAATGAAGAGACAAGAAAGAATTACTCCGTCTCCTACTGGGTACAGGGCGGTCTGTTCAACACCTATGTGCTGGAGAACGAGCCGGTTGACAAATGGGCGACCTTCAAAGAGTTCAACAGTTCCTCTGTTGCGGCTCCTTCCTTCGGATTTGACTTTGACCTTGAACCGGTCAGCACGGAAGTGGCAGGATTCGGCAACGTGCTGGATGAGTTCGGAAAATCTCTGTACACGGGAAGCGTGGATCCGGATGAGTATCTGCCCAAGCTTCAGGAGAAGCTGGACGCTACGGGAATCGATAAGGTTATTGAAGAGATGCAGAGACAGATCGATGAGTGGAAAGCGACAAAATAATTGAATGATAGGATAAAGGCAGTTCTTCAAGCAAATTTGTGAAGAGAACTGCCTTTCTTCAAGAAAATAGGAAGCGTTTCGGAAAGCGGCGCGGCAGGCGGCGGAGGGACGGTTTTGGTCAGGAGGAGAGTGGATGATACAACAGATATTGCATGAAAACTGGAGAATGCGGTGCATCGGGGAAGGAGAATATCAGCCGGCGGCGGTGCCGGGGACGGTCTATACGGATCTGCTTAGAAATAAGGCTATGGAGGATCCTTTCTGGAAGGATAACGAGATCCGCGCCCTTTCCTTATCGGAAAAAGATTACGAGTATGAGGTATCCTTTGATCTGGACGAGGAGTTTGCGTCGCAGGATAAGATACTGCTTCGTTTCGACGGACTGGACACTATTGCCGATATTTATTTGAACACAGAGCATATCGGCAGCGCGTTTAATATGCACCGTATCTGGGAGTACGATGTGACTAAAAGAGTGAGGGAAAAAGGGAATGTGCTGCGGGTAGTCCTTAATTCTCCGTTAAAATTTATCGAGGAAGAGTTTGCAAAATGTAAAACTTTCGGCTCGGAGGACGCCATGGACGGTTTTGTCCATATCCGAAAAGCCCACTGCATGTTCGGGTGGGACTGGGGAGCCCATCTGCCGGATCTGGGGATTTTCCGCAGTGTGTCTTTAATCGGGATAAAGGGAGCAAGAATTGACGGTGTATACATCAGGCAGGAGCATTCGGCGGAGCGTGTCGTTCTGCGCTTTCAGGTGGATACAGAATCGCAATCGGATACGTCCTATACCGTGGAAATCCGGAAACCGGACGGGACAAGGGATATCTATCAGGGGTCTCCGGAAGAGATCGGTGTGGAACAGCCCTTGCTTTGGTGGCCAAACGGTTACGGGGAACAGCCCCTCTATACCGTCAGAGTGGAATTATTTGCAGATAGAGAGCCGGCGGATGTCTGGGAGAGGCGGATCGGTCTTCGGACTTTGACGGTGAGGAGAGAAAAGGACGAGTGGGGAGAATGCTTTGCCCATGAGGTGAACGGCGTGGCCGTGTTTGCCATGGGAGCGGATTATATTCCGGAGGATCACCTGCTCGGGAGAGTGACCAGAAAAACCACGCGAAAGCTTTTGGAGCAGTGTGTGGCGGCAAACTATAACGCTGTCCGGGTGTGGGGCGGCGGTTATTATCCGGAGGACTGGTTTTACGATATCTGCGACGAACTGGGTCTTATCGTGTGGCAGGATTTTATGTTTGCCTGTGCCGTGTATGAGCTGACGCCGGAGTTTAAAGAGAATATCAGACAGGAATTTATCGATAATGTGAAGCGCCTCCGCCATCATGCGTCTCTGGGGCTTTGGTGCGGCAACAATGAGATGGAGATGTTTGTGGAGGAAGGACATCACTGGGTGACCAAAAAGACGGAAGTGAGGGATTATGTGATCATGTACGAGCAGTTGATCCCGGAGGTTTTAGCGGAGTATGATCCGCAGACTTTTTACTGGCCGGCAAGTCCCTCCTCCGGCGGAGCCTTCGATGAACCCAACAGTCCGGACAGAGGGGATGTGCACTACTGGAAAGTATGGCACGGAAACAGACCTTTTTCCGAATACCGGAAGTATTTTTTCCGGTATGCGTCGGAGTTCGGCTTTCAGGCGCTGCCGGCCAAAAAGACCATCGAGACTTTTACGGATGATCCGAAGGATTTCAATATCTTCTCCTATGTGATGGAGAAGCATCAAAGGCAGTACGGCGCAAACGGGAAGATCATGAATTATCTGCAGCAGATGTACCTTTATCCGGCAGACTTTGAAAGGCTGATCTATGCATCCCAGCTTTTGCAGGCGGATGCGATACGGTATGGCGTGGAACATTTCAGAAGAAACAGAGGCCGCTGTATGGGAGCCATCGTGTGGCAGTTAAACGACTGCTGGCCGGTGATCTCCTGGTCTTCCATAGATTATTGCGGCCGGTGGAAAGCGCTCCACTATGCGGAAAAGCGGTTTTTTGCGCCGCTTATGATCTCCTGTGAGGAGCAGGGGATGATGACGAAAGAGGCTGACATGAACCGCCAGCATTTTGAGTTTGAGAAGTCCATCCGGCTGCATGTGGCCAACGAGACCAGAAAAGAGCAGCGTGTGGAGGTGTTCTGGGCCCTCAGGAATGCAGCGGGAGAAATGATCCGGGACGGAGGGATAAAAGAGGTGACAGTCCCGGCCCTTTCCGGTGTGTGGTTTGATAAGGTGCTGCTGCCGGAGGTGGATATTTTTTCGGAATATGTGAGTTATGAGCTGCGGCAGGAGGGGGAAACGATATCCGAAGGAACCGTCATTTTCTCCTACCCCAAATATTTCCGCTATGAGGATCCGAAGCTTTCCTATATAATAGAAGGAAATGAGATCGTTGTATCGGCCGAAGCTTACGCGAAGAGTGTGGAAATTCAAAATGCGGAGGAGGACCTGATTCTTTCGGACAATTATTTTGATCTGAACGGACGAGAAAAACGGGTAAGGATACTCTCGGGGGAGCCCGGAGAAATCAGGCTGAGAAGCGTATATGATATAGACAAAGGCTGATACCGACAAGGTATCAGTTTTTTTGAGCTTTTCTGCAATATTTTCCCGGACTTATCCGTCTAATAGACAAAGGGTAAGGGAATTCCTGATATCACAGACTGGGGAAAGGAGAGTAAACAGGTGGAGTTTCTTGTAAAAAAGGCGAAAAGCGGTGATGCCGAAGCCTTTATAACGCTGATGGAAGAAAGTAAACAGGGTATGTACAGGGTTGCCAGAGGTTTTTTGCGCAGCGAAGAGGATGTGGCGGACGCGATGGCGGAGACGGTTTTGAACTGTTATGAAAAGATTGTAACATTGAAAGATAATGCTTATTTCAGGACATGGATGATCCGTATTCTGATCAATAACTGCAAGGATATCCTGCAAAGACAGAGGCGGGATATACCGGTGGAGGACATGTCGGAGACGGAGGATGAGAGAGCCGGAGGGGATGCAGAGGAATTTCGGGAACTGATCGAACCCTTAGGAGAACAGGACAGAAGCATCTTTACCTTATATTATGTCTATGGGATGAAGGTGAAAGAGATCGCGGCCGATATGGGAATGAAGGAGAGCACTGTGCTGAGCCGGCTCAAGCGCGGCAGGGAGGCGCTGCGGGATGGAATGAAGGGCAGTCAGGTGAAAGGAGGGCATCAATGAAAAACGGCATGGAAGAAATGCTTCCACAGATCGTGGAGGAAAGACTGCAGGAGGCCTATGAACAGATTCGGATAGGGGAGATAAAACAGATGAACAGACATGAAGATTCTTATGCGGAACCGGCATACAAAAAAATCGGCGCTGTCCGGCGGAAGAAAAAGAGAGCGGGAGGATTTTACAAAAGCTGGGGCAGCGCGGCAGCGGTTCTTGCCCTTGTCATACTCATTCCTTCGGTAGTATATGCGGCGGTTCACTATTATCAGAAGAACGTGCGCAGGGAAGGAGATGCGCTTACTTATGAATTTGTATTGAATTACGAATTGGTGCCGGGGGAATATCGGGTGAAGGCGGGCTATGTCCCGAAAGGGTTTGAGGACGACGAGGACGGTGACGGAAAATATTATGCACAGGACGGCGACGGATGGATCACGATCATGCCTATCTACACTACGGCGGAGATCGAGAGAATAAACGGCGAGATCACGGTGAACGATATAGATAAGGCGGAGCACACAAAACTGAGCGGAATGGAAGCTGATGTAATCACTTTTCTGGACGCGGAAAGAAATCTGTCCAATACGGATATCTTCTTATTTAATGAGCAGGAAGGATATGTACTGGAGATCGTGGCGGGTTATCAGGTGGACAGGAAGGAACTTCTTAAGTTTGCGGACTCTTTGAGCGTGGAGCGGATCGGCGACGGACGGTATGAAACAGAGGACGAGAAGGCCGAAAGGCAGAAAGAGGAAGCGGATACGGAGAGGGTTTTGCTGGAGGGACAGAAAAGATGGGATGCTCTGATGGAACTGGGTATACCGGAGGACAAAATCTATGCGGTCTCGCAGGAACTGAAGGTGGAAGGGTATGAACAGTCTTACGGATTTACGGTGACAGATTATGCCTTTGTAAACAGTATGGATGGATTTGCAGAGGAGAACTTCTTTGATTTTACCAGATTTGACGGCTGGCTGAATGAAGATAAGACACTGCGTCCTTATGCAAGACGGCATTTTGACAAAGAGAACAATCTGCTGGAGGAAGAAAAGATCGGACAGGAATTTCTGCTGGTAGATCTGAAAGTGCACTGCTATGATGATACCGATCCGGATATTCCGTTGAATTTTGTGCTTCAGTATGTGACGGAGACGGAGAACGGGACACTTACTTGGGCTGAGGATTTTTACGAGGCTGTACCGGCGGAAAACTACTGGCTGCAGATGGATGACAGCGCTGTCTATTTTGACAAAGCGGTCAATGTGAACGGAGAGGCGCGAAATCACTTTTTCTACCGGGAGATGAAGGCCGGTGAAGATCTGGAATATACGCTGCTGTTTGTGGTGGATCAAGACAGGAAAGAAGATATCCTGCTTTATCCTCAAGGAGGCAACAACGATCTGTGGCAGTCGGAATCCATGACGGCGGGAGACATCAGGGAGACTCTGGACGGATATATCCGGCTCGGACAGTAAAGGGATCCTGACAGGATGTAAGGAAAATCTTATGATATGCCGAAAATCCATTTATATTTGCAAAAAATATACAAAAATTAAAAAAAAATAAAATTTTTTTAAAATATTTTTTAAACTGCAAAAATTGAAATATTTTGTAGGTGGAAGGAAAATAGGCACAGGATATAGTGGAAAAAGGAGAGACATTTTGTGAAAAGGCATGCAAAATGTCTCTTTTTACGTCTTTTGGTGGAACGGCTGGGGGTTGTCAAAAGTGGGAAAGTAGGTTAAAATGACATAAAAGTGGTGAGTAATGGAGCAATTAAGGCTGAAAGTGGTGGAAAAGAAGGTGATGCCGCATGTTTATGGGAGAATATGACCATACAGCAGATGCAAAAGGCAGGCTTTTCGTCCCTTCCAGATTCCGCGATGAACTGGGTAAAAAATTCGTGGTGACGAAAGGGCTGGATGGTTGTCTGTTTGCTTACGGCGAAGAAGAGTGGCATCGCGTGGAAGAAGGCATCAATAACTTACCGCTGAGCAGTAAAAACGGCAGACAGTTTATCCGTTTCTTCTTTGCGGGAGCCGCCGAAGTGGAAGTGGACGGACAGGGAAGGATCCTGCTGCCGGCCAAGCTGCGGGAGTATGCGGGTATTGAGAAAGAAGTGGTATCCGTAGGCGTAGGAACAAAAGTGGAGATCTGGAGCAAAGAGCGTTACGAGAGCGTGGAGACTTCCTTTGAGGAGATGGACGATGTGATGGAGGAACTCTCCAGCATGGGAATCAGGCTGTAAACGGGAGAGGAAAGTGGAATTCAATCATTACTCAGTTTTGCTGGAAGAGACGATAGAACAGCTTCATATCAAGCCGGAGGGAATTTATCTGGACGGTACGCTGGGAGGCGGCGGACATGCCGAAGCCGTGCTGCGAAGGCTTGCGGGAAAGGGACATCTCTTCGGGGTAGATCAGGATGAAGCAGCTGTTGCGGCGGCATCGGAAAGGCTTAGACCCTACGGCGAAAAAGTGACGGTTATCCGGGAAAATTACCGCAATGCGGCGGCTGTTTTGCGGCAGGAGGGCGTGGAGGGCGTGGACGGAATCGTGCTCGATCTGGGGGTTTCTTCCTATCAGTTTGACACGGCGGACAGAGGGTTTTCCTACCGATACGATACGACGCTCGATATGCGCATGGATAGCAGAAATACACTCAGCGCCAAAGAGATCGTAAACGGCTACACGGAGAAAGAGCTGTTTCATGTGATAAAAGATTACGGAGAGGAACCTTTTGCGAAAAATATTGCGAAACATATTGTAAGAGAAAGAGAAAACAAAGAAATTACGACAACTTTTGAACTGAACGAGATCATCAAAAATGCGATTCCTGCCAAAATGCGGCAGGGAGGCGGACATCCCTCTAAAAGAACCTATCAGGCCATTCGGATTGAATGCAACCATGAACTGGAGGTGTTGAAGGATTCGTTGGATGAGATGATAGACTTTTTGAGACCGGGTGGAAGGATCTGTATTATCACATTCCATTCGTTGGAGGACCGGATCGTGAAGAATATCTTCCGCACAGGTGAAAATCCCTGTATCTGCCCGCCGGAGTTTCCGGTGTGCGTCTGCGGGAGAAGGTCAAAGGGAAAGGTGATCACGAAAAAACCGATTTTTCCCTCGGAGGAAGAACTGGAAAACAACAGCAGGTCAAGGAGCGCGAAGCTGCGCGTGTTCGAGCGAAAGCAGATATAAATTAAAGCGGGGTTAGAATATGACGGAGAGAAGGAGAAGCACAAATACTCGCAGATACGAAGGCGGTGCAAGGAAAATTACATATTTGGAGGGCAGCGCGGCAAGAGAGCTGAGAGAGGGCATGGAAATCAGGGAAATGCCCCGCAAAAAACGTCTGAGCAATACGGCAAGAAAAAACAGGGAGAAGGCATCCCACATGAATCTGGGCTATATGCTTTTTCTGTCGGTGGCAATGACATTTGCGGTGATGACTCTGTACGGTTATCTTAACATGCAGGCGGATATCAAAAGCCGCGTGGAGTCGATTTCTGAGATGGAGCTGCACTATAATAATCTGAAACTGGCCAACGACGAGGAGTACAATCGGATCAGCAGCAGTATAGATCTTGAGCAGATCAAAGCTGTTGCAATCGGCGAGTTGGGTATGACCTATGCGGGAGAGGGACAGATCATCATTGTGGAAGATGCCGAGACGGACTATGTGCGGCAGATAAATAACTTGGAGTAATGCGAAAGGGGAAACAATATCTTTGGCAGAAAGAAGAAACAGAGAAAGAAAAAGAGTGAAAGCGACAGAACGGAAATTTACGCAGAGGATGCAGAAGAAGCTGGTGGTACTGTTCTTTTTGGTACTATCAGCTTTCGTGGGCCTTAGCGTAAGACTGTTCTATATCGGAAAAGATAACGGGAAGGAGTATGAGAAACAGGTGCTTTCCCAGCAACAGTACGATTCCACCACGCTTCCGTTCAAGCGCGGCGATATTCTGGATCGAAACGGGACTGTTCTTGCCACCAGCGAGCGGGTATACAATCTGGTTGTAGACGCTAAACTGGTGTTGGAGAAGGAGGCGTATATACAACCTACCGTGAATGCGCTGCGAACCTGCTTTCCGGACATCGATCAGACGGAATTGGCCAAATATTTGGAGGACAATAAAAAGAAGGACAAAAACCAGCGGGCACAGTACAAGGTGTTTTTGAAGCAACTCACCTACGATGAGATCGAACCTTTTCTGGATCTGGAGGAGGATGTGAAAAAGGGAGTGAATATCAAAGGGGTTTGGTTTGAGAAAGAGTACAGGAGATATTATCCGAACAATACCCTTGCCAGCGATGTGATAGGCTTTATCACGGAGGACAACAAAGGGACTTTCGGTTTGGAAGAATATTACAACGACACTTTAAACGGTATCGTCGGCAGAGAATACGGTTATCTGAATGCCGACAGTATTCTGGAGAGAACCGTAAAGCCGGCGGTGGACGGATATACTATCGTCTCGACGATAGACGCCAATGTGCAGAGTATTGCGGAGAAATATCTGAACAAGTTTATAGAGGAATATCGGGACGTTGAAAGAGAGGGGCCGGGCGCAAATAACGCAGCCTGTATCATGATGGAGGTTGATACGGGGAATGTGATCGCCATGGCCAGCGCCCCGGGATTTAACCTGAATGATCCAAAGGATATCAGTGCAATATATAAGCCGGAAGAGATTCAGGCGATGGAGGAGGAGGGGACACTCTACGAAGCCTACAATAAACTGTGGCGCAATTTCTGTATTTCCGATACCTACGAGCCCGGTTCCACCATGAAGCCTTTCACGGTAGCCTCCGCTCTTGACTGTGGAGCGATCGCCGGAAACGAGAAATATCTTTGTACCGGAAAGCGGGAGATCGGCGGCTGGCCCATCAGTTGTCATAATACATACGGGGATGGGGAAGTAACGATAAAGGAAGCGATAGAAAAATCCTGCAACGTGGCGTTAATGTATATTGCGGAGACGGAAGGAAAAAACTATTTTTGTGATTATCAGCATAATTTTAACTTCGGATTAAAGACAAACATCGATCTGGCCGGGGAGGCAAGAACGGTAGGACTTGTCTACACTGCGGATAAAATGGGGCCCACAGAATTGGCGACCTGTTCTTTCGGACAGGGATTCAATGTGACCATGATCCAGATGATCACGGGTTTTTGTTCTCTGATCAACGGCGGAAATTATTATGAACCTCATATGGTGAGCCGAGTGATCAGTCAGGATGGAGCCACGGTGCAGACCATGGAACCCAGAGTGTTGAAACAGACCATCTCGCCGAGCGTCAGCAGTACGATCATCGATTACTGCAACGGCGTTGTCACCGACGGAACGGGAAAAACAGCGAGACCGGCGGGCTATGCCATCGGCGGAAAGACAGGAACGGCGGAGACCGTGCCCCGTGACAAAAAAGATTATGTGGTTTCCTTTATGGGATATGCGCCGGCCAATGATCCACAGATCGCCATCTATGTGGTGGTGGACAGACCGAATGTGAAGAATCAGGATGATGCAAAATATGCGACGGTGCTGGTGCGAAGCATTCTGACGGAGGCGCTGCCTTATCTGGGTATCTTTATGACGGAGGAAGTGACGGAGACAGAGCAGGCGGAACTGGACGCGCTGCATCTGGAAAATACGAATTATTACAAGCAGCAGGCCGTATCAGGCAATGAAGTAACACCGGAAAACACGGAAGAGAGCGGCGGTGAAGAAGGCGCAGAGGGCGAAACCGGCGAAGGCCAAGAAGGTGAAGAAGGTACCGCCGGAGAAACCGGTGAAGGTGAAGAAGGCACTGCCGGGGAAGGAGGCGCCGGCGGAGAGACATCCGGAGAAGGCACGGAAGGCGGTTTTGTGCCGGAGAGATGGAAGACTTTTGAAAAAGATCCGGAAACAGGAAATTATATCGATCCGGAAACAGGCCATCAGATCGATCCGGAAACAGGCCATGATCTGGAGGCAGGTTCTATGATGGGCAGCCATGTGGGCCTTGCGGGCGGCAGTGAGAGTTCCGGTGAGGAAAGAGAGTAGGAGAGGGGCATAAAAAGAGCCGCTCAGACATAAAGTATAATAAGAAAGCATTCCGGTTATCTTTATGTCAAATAAAAATAAGACATACAATAGAAAAAAAGTTGTGGTAGTATTTTTTCTGTGTATGGCCACATTTGTCTTATTGGGGGTCAGGCTGGCGGATCTTATGATCTTTCAGTCGGCCTACTATACAGATAAGGCGGAAGATCTGCACGAGAGAGAGCGGGCGATCAAAGCGGCCAGAGGCAGGATATTAGATCGAAACGGCGTGGTGCTTGCGGACAATAAGACTGTGTGTACGATCTCCGTGATTCATTCCCAGATCGAGGATGCGGAGAAAGTGATCTCCTTTCTTGCAGGAAAACTGGATCTCTCCGAGGAATTTGTCAGAAAGCGGGTGGAGAAGTATTCCTCCATGGAAAGGATAAAAAGCAATGTGCCGAAAAAACTGGGCGATGAGATCAGGGAGGCTGATCTGCCCGGTGTGAAGGTGGATGAGGATTATAAGCGTTATTACCCTTATGATGCGCTGGCTTCGAAAGTGCTGGGGTTTACGGGAGGCGACAATCAGGGGATCATCGGGTTAGAAGTGATCTACGATGAGTATTTAAGCGGTGAGGAAGGCATGATACTGACGCTGACCGATGCGGCGGGCATCGAGATAGAGGCGGCCAGTGAGCGCAGGAAGGAGCCGGTGGCCGGGAACGATCTTGTCGTCAGTCTGGACTATAATATACAAAGTTATGCTACCCAGCTTGCCAAACAGGTGATGGCAACCAAAGAGGCGGACAGAGTATCTCTTATCGTGATGAACCCGCAAAATGGGGAGATTATGGCGATGGTGGACGTGCCGGAGTTCAATTTGAACGAACCCTACACGCTGACGCCGGAATATGAAGCCCTGCGGGCAAAGGAAGAGGCCAGAAAGAAGGCAAAGGAGGAAGCAAAAAAGGAGCAGGACGAAAATGCCGTGAAAGAGAGCGCGGAAGAAGAAAAGAGCGAGGAAGAACTGAGGCAGGAGAAGTTGAACGGTATGTGGCGAAATGGCTGCATCAACGATACTTATGAGCCGGGTTCCACTTTTAAGGTGATCACTGCCGCCGCAGCGCTAGAGAACGGTTCGGTGACTTTATCGGATACTTTCAGCTGTCCCGGTTTTATTGTGGTGGATGACAGGCGGATCCGGTGTCACAAGGTGGGGGGACATGGGGCGGAGGATTTTACAAAAGGGATTTGCAATTCCTGTAATCCGGTGTTTGTGACGCTGGGGCTCAGAGTGGGAGCGGAGAGATATTACGACTGCTTAAAGCAATTCGGATTGCTGCAAAAAACGGGAGTAGACCTGCCCGGAGAGGCAGGGACGATCATGCATAAAAAGGAGGCCATCGGCAACGTCGAACTGGCCACGATGTCTTTTGGACAGTCGTTTCAGATCACTCCGCTGCAGCTTGCGACTACCGTCTCATCACTTGTCAATGGCGGAAGAAGGGTGACGCCCCATTTGGCCCTTAGGGCGGTGGATGAAAAGGGAAATCAGACGGAAAGCTTTGAGAAAGAGAAAGGCAGACAGATCGTGAGTGCGGAAACCTCGGAGACACTGCAGATGTTGTTGGAAAAAGTGGTTTCCGAAGGCGGAGGTGCAAAAGCTCAGGTAGAGGGGTACAGCATCGGCGGGAAAACGGCTACAAGTCAGACACTGCCCAGAGGAAGCGGCAGGTATATCGCCTCCTTTGTGGGTTTTTCTCCGGCGGATGATCCGGAGGTTTTAGCCCTTGTAGTGATCCATTCTCCGCAGGGAACTTACTACGGCGGACAGATCGCGGCGCCGGTGGTGAGACAGCTTTTTGAAAATGTGCTTCCCTATTTGGAAAAATAAGCTTATAATCAATTGGGTAATACAATAAGCTGAAAAGAGAGATGAGTGAGTATGGATCGAATTATTATTTTGCCGGTGATCATATCCTTTGCGATCAGTGCCCTGCTGGGGCCGGTGGTGATTCCCTTTCTGCGCAGGCTGAAAGTGGGTCAGACCATCAGAGGGGAAGGACCCAAGGCCCATTTAAAAAAGAATGGCACGCCTACTATGGGCGGTATTCTTATCATGATAGCGGTGGTTATCACTTCGCTGTTTTACGTGAAAGATTTTCCGAAGATCATTCCTATCCTGTTTTTAACGCTGGGGTTTGGGCTGATCGGATTTGTTGATGACTATATTAAGGTCGTACTGAAGCGTTCGCTGGGGCTAAGAGCGTGGCAGAAGATGGCGGGACAGTTCATTGTGACGGGAATCTTCGCCTATTATCTCACAAACTATACGGATGTCCAGATGGCAATGAAAATTCCTTTTCTGTCCGGGCAGTATCTGGATTTTGGCGTATTCAATATCCCTGTTTTGTTTTTTATTGTGATAGGTACTGCCAACGGGACGAATTTTACGGACGGACTGGACGGTCTGGCCTCCTCGGTGACGGTCATTGTCGCTACGTTTTTTACGGTGGTAGCGATCGGAACCGGCAGCGGCATTGAGCCGATCACCTGTGCGGTGGTGGGGGCGCTGCTTGGCTTTTTGCTGTTCAATGTCTATCCGGCAAGCGTATTCATGGGGGATACGGGTTCTCTGGCGCTTGGCGGTTTTGTGGCGGCTACAGCCTATATGCTGCAAATGCCGTTATTTATTCCGATCGTAGGGTTTATCTATCTGGCGGAAGTAATGTCTGATATTATTCAGGTCAGCTATTTTAAAGCGACAGGCGGAAAGAGGATTTTCAAGATGGCGCCGATCCACCATCACTTTGAATTGTGCGGTTGGTCGGAGACGAGAGTGGTGGCTGTGTTCTCCATCGTCACGGCAATATTGTGTCTCGTCGCTTACGCCGGAATTTAGTTAGGCGTTTGCGAAACGCATTGATTCTGTTGTTTAGATGTATAAAATTTATCTATCCATAAGCAGGCGCTGCGAGACCGTCGGCAGTTAGCAAATGTGAAATTTTATAAATTTCACATGAGCTTACTACCGCTACGGTTGAGCCGCAGCGAAAGCGTGCCTGCGTTGGATTGAAAATTTTATACAGGCAATACGGCAGAAAGCAGGGTTTTGCAATTGCCTAGTCGGAATTTAGTTATAGAGAGGAAAAACATCATGGAGCTGGCTGGAAAAAACGTGTTGATCATAGGCTGCGGCAAAAGCGGTATCGGTGCCGCCGCGTTTTTATTGCGGGAGGGGGCATATCCTGTCCTGTTTGATGAAAGTGAAAAGCTGACAGAGAAGACTGTGCGGGAGAGTCTCGCGGTAAAAATGGAAGAGACGGGTGTGACGATAGGAGCCGTATCGGCAAAGATCGTTCTGGGAAAGCTGCCTGAGGAGATAAAAGAACAGGCAAAACTTCTGGTGGTCAGTCCCGGAGTGCCTGTGGATTCGCCCCTCGTGGAAGAGTTTCAAAAAAGGGGGATTCCCGTCTGGGGGGAGATCGAGTTAGCTTATCAGAAAGAGAGGGGGCAGGTCGTAGCCATCACCGGGACAAACGGCAAAACGACTACGACCACGCTGCTCGGCGAGATCATGAAGCGGCATTTCGAGACTTCCTTTGTGATGGGAAACATCGGGTATCCCTATGCGGATATAGCGGGAAAAACGACAGAGCAGTCGGTCACGGTGGGGGAAATCAGCAGCTTCCAGTTGGAGACTATCGAAAGTTTTCATCCGAGAGTTTCAGCCATCCTGAATATCACGCCGGATCATTTAAACCGTCATCATACGATGGAGAATTACATAGCGGCAAAAAACAATATCACGAAAAATCAAAATAACAATGATTTTTGTATTTTGAATTATGACAATAAGGATACGAGAAAACTTGGGGAAGCCTGTCCGGCGAAAGTTCTCTGGTTCTCTGTGCGGGAAGAACTGAGAGAGGGCGTTTTCCTGAGAGGGGAAGAGATTTTTATGTCGCAGGGAGGGAAGAGCGAGTCTCTCATGAATATCAGAGAGATGCGGCTGGTTGGCCTATGCAATGTGGAAAATGTGATGGCGGCCATTCTGGCATCGGAGGCGATGGGGGTTCCCAAAGAGGAATATCTGGATGTGATAAAGAACTTCCGGGCGGTGGAACACCGGATCGAGTTTGTGGAGGAAGTGAGAGGCGTGGCCTATTACAATGACTCCAAAGGGACAAATCCGGACGCGGCGATTCAGGCTATCAGCGCGATGGAAAGACCTACCATTTTGATCGGCGGCGGTTATGATAAGGAGAGTGACTATGATCAGTGGGTGGAGGCTTTTTTAAATAAAGTGAAGCTGCTTGTGCTGATCGGACAGACGAAAAAAAAGATTGCGGCCTGCGCGGAATCCCATGGGTTTAGAGATATTGTTTTTGCGGATACTTTCGAGGAAGCTTTCGGGATCTGTGTACAGAATGCGGTGGGGGGAGATGCGGTACTTTTGTCGCCGGCCTGCGCGAGCTGGGGGATGTTTTCAAACTATGAGGAACGGGGCAGATTGTTTAAGGAACTTGTCTATCGGGAAAGAGAGAGGATGTAGATTATAGATGGCAGCCAGATTCAGAACGATACAGGGGGGCAGAGGACAATCGAATAACGAAACATATTTTGATTACAGCCTGTTGTTTACGGTGCTGTTTCTGCTGGGATTCGGTTTGATGATGATTTATTCCAGCAGTTCCTATAAGGCGAATCTTGACTATAACGACAGCGCTTATTTCCTGAAAAAGCAGTTGACGGCGGCGCTTCTCGGCATTGTGGCGATGGTGGTGGTATCCCATATCCCTTATCACTTCTGGGAGAAGTTAGCGCTGCCGGCCTATGTCGTTTCGGCGGCTATGATCCCGCTTGTACTGACACCTCTGGGGTATTCCTCCCACGGCGCGAGAAGATGGATCAAAGTTCTCGGATTTTCCCTGCAGCCTGCGGAGGTTGCAAAGCTCGGCATGGTCATCTTCTTAGCCTATCTTGTCTGCAAGATGGGTAAGCAGATCCGGACTATGAAGGGGTTGATCATTCTGATGATACCGCCGGGGATCATCGGCGTTATGGTCTGGAAGATCACACAGAATATGAGCTCCGCGATCATCATACTGGGAATCGCCATGCTGATGATCTTTGTGGCGAGTCCGGATTATAAGCGGTTTGTCATTATGGCGGTTTTGGGGTGCGCAGCCGCGGCGTTGATCGTTTTTGCCATTGTTCAGATGGCGAACTCACAGGATATGACGGAGAACCTGAATTTCAGGGGACTGCGTATTTTGGCGTGGTTGGATCCGGAAGCTTATGCGGATGATAAGGGCTTCCAGACGCTGCAGGCTCTTTATGCCATTGGTTCCGGCGGTATTTTCGGGAAAGGACTTGGAGAGAGTGTTCAGAAGTTAGGTTTTTTGCCGGAGGCGCAGAACGATATGATTTTTTCTATCATCTGTGAGGAACTGGGGCTGTTTGGAGCAGTGGCACTGATCTTACTGTTTATGCTCTTGATCTGGCGGTGCATGATCATTGCCAACAATGCGCCGGATTTGTTTGGCGCACTGTTAGTGGTGGGGGTCATGGGGCATCTGGCCATACAGGTGATCCTAAATATTGCGGTCTGTACGAAGGTGATCCCCAATACCGGTATTTCGCTGCCCTTTATCAGTTACGGGGGCTCCTCGGTCATGTTCCTGTTGATAGAGATCGGCATTGTGCTGAATGTCGGCAGAAGTATCAGGTTGAAAGATTTATGAGTAAGCAGGCGGTGTGGAAAGAGGAAACTGAAAAAACGGTTTATAAGAACAGACATCTTGGACTGAAGATAGGGATAGCGGTAGCCTTCCTGTTGCTTATCCTGATTCTGGGCGGTTCCTATTATGTTGTGACGACCTATACGGTAAATACGGTTTATGTGGAGGGGAATATTCACTATACGGATGAGGAGATTGCAGAAAGGATCATGACGGGGCGTCTGGGGCATAATTCGATCTATCTGAATTTCAAGTACCATGATCAGGAGATCGAGGATATTCCTTTTGTGTCCGCGATAGAGGTGGATATCGTGGCGCCGGACACCGTGAGCATTCGGGTGTATGAGAAGTCTTTCGCAGGGTATGTCACTTATCTGGGCAGGTACATGTATTTTGACAGGGACGGGACCATCGTGGAGAGTTCCATGCAGAGGACAGAGGGAGTGCCGGAGGTGACAGGGCTAAAGTTCGATCATGTGGTGATGTACGAAAAACTGCCGGTGGAAAACGAACAGGTTTTTGCGAGGATATTGGACATCACGCAGTCTCTGGACAAGTATGAACTGAGAGCGGACAGGCTGTTTTTTGACAAAGAGTACAAAGTGACGCTGTACTTTGAGGAAGTGAGGGTACAGATCGGGGATAACAGCAATATTGATGAGAAATTTTCCAGACTGAAAAGTATCCTGCCGGAGCTTTCAGGGAAAAAGGGAGTGCTCCAGATGGAAAATTTTACGGGTGAGGCCAGAGTCATACCCTTCCAAGAAGATAAAAAGTGATACGAAATTCAATTTCTTTCAAAAAAAGTTGTTGATAAATTGCAAATTACATTATATGATAGATAAGATAAGGGAAGTTATGCGAAAAGCAAGGAGGAAGTACCTGTGTTAGAAATTAGGACAAGCGATGCCGAGTCCGCCGCTAAAATCATCGTAGTCGGTGTAGGTGGTGCAGGCAACAATGCTGTAAATAGAATGATAGAAGAAAATATTACCGGTGTGGATTTCATCGGTGTCAATACGGATAAGCAGGCGCTTCAGCTTTGTAAAGCTCCAAAGCTGATTCAGATCGGCGAGAAGCTGACGAAAGGATTGGGCGCAGGCGCAAGACCGGAGATCGGCGAAAAAGCTGCGGAGGAGAGTGCGGAGGAGATTTCTTCGGCTATCAAGGGAGCGGATATGGTATTTGTCACCTGCGGCATGGGCGGCGGTACCGGAACCGGCGCAGCGCCGGTGGTGGCAAAGCTTGCGAAGGAGATGGGCATTCTGACTGTCGGTGTTGTGACGAAACCTTTTCGTTTTGAAGCGAGGGTCCGCATGACCAATGCCCTGCAGGGAATCGAGAAGATCAAAGAACAGGTGGATACCTTGATCGTCATTCCCAACGATAAATTGTTAGAGATCGTGGACAAGCGCACGACGATGCCGGACGCTTTGAAGAAAGCGGACGAAGTGCTGCAGCAGTCTGTGAAAGGTATCACGGATTTGATCAACGTACCTTCCGTCATCAATCTTGACTTTGCGGATGTGCAGACTGTCATGAAGGAAAAAGGCATCGCACACATCGGTATCGGAGAGGGTAAGGGCGACGATAAGGCGGCGGAAGCAGTGAAGATGTCCGTGGAATCCCCGCTTCTCGAGACGACGATCACAGGCGCATCGGATGTCATCATCAATGTATCCGGAGATATTACGCTGGCGGATGCAAACGAGGCGGCGTGCTATGTGCAGGAACTGGTGGGCGAGGAGGTCAATATCATCTTCGGCGCTATGTACGATGCTGCTCAGGCGGATTACTGTAAGATCACAGTGATCGCCACAGGGCTTGAGGATGTGCCCCAGAACAGACTGGGGAGCTTTTCCCATAAGTCGTCGCTCATCACACCGACTTCGCTGCAGAATATGGGCTTACAGTCCGGAGCCGGACGTCCAAGCCAGAAGCCGATGCCTGTGACACCCACCGTAAAGCCGGTGAACCGGCCTGTTCCGGGGGCGGGCGTGAAACCGACGGATATTAGAAGTTCCGTGAAGGAACAGTCCCTCAATATTCCGACGTTCCTCACAAAAAAATAAAAGTCTGATAGCAGGATCCTGTGAAAGCAGGGTCCTTTTTTATGCCTATTATTTTTTATAAAGCAGCGCGCATACTGACAAAATCCTCCCGGATGACAGGCTATACTGGTAATTACCGGAAGGAAAACGGCCTTTGGCGACAGTAGGTGGGATGCGTGCACTATATTATTTACATCGACAAAGTATGGCTGATGGATTTTGTCATAAGTACATATTTACTGCTCCTAGTCAGAAAAACCTGCGGTTTGAGGAGCAGTGCTGTCAGGCTCGTCCTCTGCGCGGCAGCAGGGGCGGCGGTGTTCGTATTTTTTCTCTTATTGCCGGACATCGGGCTGCCTGTCAGATTGGTTTTGCAGGCTGTGTGCGTGGAATACCTGCTGCTAAAGACTGCTTTTTCTTTTCGGACAAAAGAAATGGCTGTGAGATCATATATCTGTATGAGCGGCTATGGGCTTCTGATGGGAGGCTTTGTCTGCTTTGTATCCGGCTATCTGCCGGGAAAAAAGAAAAGCTTGAGTTTTTGGGAAACGTTGCTTGCCGTCACTGTGGCAGCGGGGGCTGTCTGGCTGTACCTGCATATTCGAAAAAAGCGGAAGCGGGAGTTTTATACGGTGAAGCTGGATTTTTACGGAGAAATGTGCGTATGCAGGGGATTTGCCGATTCGGGTAACAGTCTCTACGAACCCTACGGCGGGCGGCCGGTGTCGGTGCTGGAAAAACAAGCGGCGGGAGAACTGCTTGAGAGGGTGCCGCCGGAAAAACACTTTCTTGTCCCTTTTCACAGTATCGGAAGAAAAAACGGGCTGCTTGCCGCAGTGGAACTTCCGCAGATTCAGTTGGAGGAAGGGGAGGAACGAATGGTTTTGAAAAAAGCCGTGGTGGCGCTTTCCGAAGAAAATATCGCGCAAAAGGGGAATTATCAGATGATCTTACATCCTGAACATGTGAGACAGGAGGAATGAAAATGGTTTTTAAAATGGCAATACCGGGGATGTTTCAATTTAAAATGGTGCAGAACAGACGATTTGATTTCAGAGAGAGGGAAGGGGATATCCACTATATCGGTGGAGCGGATATTCTGCCGCCGCCTTTAGAGACAGCACAGGAGAACGAAATGATAAAAGGACTAGAGAGTGTGGACGCAAAAGAGGCGCGGGCAACGTTGATAGAGCATAATCTGCGTCTGGTAGTCTACATAGCGAAGAAATTCGATAATACGGGGGTAGGGGTGGAGGATCTGATATCTATCGGGACCATCGGACTGATCAAGTCCATCAATACCTTTAATCCAAATAAAAATATTAAACTTGCTACTTATGCTTCCCGATGCATCGAAAATGAGATCCTGATGTATCTGCGCAGGAACAACAAGACAAGGATGGAAGTTTCCATAGATGAGCCGCTCAATGTGGACTGGGACGGAAATGAACTGTTGCTTTCCGATATTCTTGGGACAGAGGAGGATGTGATCTACAGGGGGATAGAATCCGAAGTGGAGCACAAGCTGCTAAAAGAGGCTGTAAATAAGCTTTCCGAGCGGGAAAAAACGATCATCAATCTGCGTTTTGGCTTGGATGCCAGTTCGAACAGGGAGATGACCCAGAAGGAGGTGGCGGAACTTCTGGGCATATCGCAGTCCTATATTTCGAGACTGGAAAAAAAGATTATGAAGCAGCTAAAGAGGGAGATCAGTAAAGGGAACTGACTCCCCGGAGATCAGTAAAGGGAACCGAGTCCCCATAAAGGGTCATGCCACCAGATAGCCGCGCATGATGCGCAGGGCGTTTTTCTCCAGTCTGGAAACCTGTGCCTGAGAGATACCGATAATTTCGGAAACTTCCATCTGGGTTTTTCCTTCGTAGAAACGCAGATGGATGATCTCTTGTTCCCTGTCGCTCAAATGTTTGATGGCTTCAGTCAGGGAGAGGGTTTCGATCCATCTTTCCTCTCTGCTTTTTTTGTCGCTGACCTGATCCATGATATAGAGCGTGTCGCCGCCGTCCGTATAGATGGGTTCATAAAGGCTCATAGGGCTCTGGATGGCATCCAGCGCATAGAGGATGTCCTCTTTGGAGATACCGATCTCTGCGGCCACCTCCTCCATAGTAGGTTCCTTGAGGTTGGCGCGGGTCATGTGTTCTCTTGCATAGATCGCCTTGTAGGCGGTATCTTTCAGAGAGCGGGAGACTCGGATGGAGCCGCCGTCGCGAAGGAAACGGCGAATCTCACCGAGGATCATAGGCACGGCATAGGTGGAAAATTTTACCTGAAGAGAGGGATTAAAATTGTTGATTGCTTTGATCAGACCTACGCAGCCGATCTGGAACAGGTCGTCCACATTTTCATTGCTGGAGGAAAAGCGCTTGATGACGCTTAAAACAAGGCGCAGATTTCCTCTGATATACTGATCTCTGGCCGCCATATCGCCGGCTTCGATCTTAGCCCAGAGGGCTTTCTTTTCTTCTTCTTTTAAAAGTGGGAGATCCGCGGTATTGACTCCGCAAATTTCTACTTTTCCCTGCATGGTATATTCCTCCGCTTCATTCAAATTCGCTTTTTTATAGGCTGTACGGATTGGGCGAATTTATTCATAAAACAGAGACTGTTTTCTGGAAGAAAAATCCAATATTCCGGTGACTCATAAATGGCATGATTTGAACTGCTGAGAAAAAGGAACATATAAAGCGCGGCGCGCATATAATACAGGAAAGCGTTTTCGAGGGGGAGCAAAATGCTGTATTCGGAATTCAGGTCGAAGGAAGTAATCAATATCAAGGACTGTAAGAGACTGGGGAAAGTGACGGATTTTGAGTTTGACGAGTGCACCGGACAGATCTGCAAGATCATCGTGTCAGGATGCTGTTCTTTTTTGGACTGGTTTAAGTGCGACCCGGATTATACGATCCCCTATCGGGATATCAAGCAGGTGGGGCCGGATATTATACTGGTGGACGTGAAAGAATGCTGCAGAAGATAGAAGGGCAGAAAGGTCAGTGTAATTTTATCAGGAAAGCTTTTGTGTAGCCTTCGCCGAAAGCGTTGTTTAAGGACAAAGTTCCCCCATGCATCTGTACGATTTTTGCGGTGATGCTGAGTCCAAGCCCGCTGCCTTCTTTTGTGGAGCGGGCTGAATTTTCTTTTGAGAAAGGCTCAAAAATACGTTTTTCAAAATCGGGATCGATCGCCCGTCCGTCGTCGGCTACGATGATACTGTAGTCTTTCAGGCGCACAAGCACTTTGCCCTGCTCCTTTCCGTAGCGAAGCGCATTGGTGAGCAGATTGGTCACGGCCCGCCGCATCTGCAGGGAATCCATCTCATAGGGGACGGGTTGATCAGGTATATCTATGGAGAGGTCGATCTGTTTTTCTTCAAATTCGGTATAGAAAGCGGCTACGGTTTCCCGCAGAAGTTCCGCCAGATCCTCTGATTTTTTGCGCAGGGAATAGCCTTCGCTGTCTAACTTCACATATTCAAAGAGCAGTGTGATCAATTCATCGATCCGCAGCGCTTTTTCGTAGATGGCATTCAGATAATCTCTCTCTTTTTCCTCCGATACGATGTCCTCGGACAGAGCCCTGCTGTAGCCGCAGATGGTGGTGACAGGGGTTTTGATATCGTGGGCGATATCCGACAGGAGAAGACTTCTTTTGCGTTCAAAATCAAGCTGGCGTTCTTTTTCTTCCTCCAGCAATTCATTGATCTTGCAGGTCACAATTTTGTGATAGACGAAGGCGCCCGCCAGATAAGGGACAAGGCTCAATCCCAGCAGAAATAGCAGGAAGAAAAAGAAGGCTAAATTGAGAAGCGTCCCCTGAAAACCCTGATAGAGGGGAGAGGATATGCGGATATGCAGTCCGTCGGAGGTCCAGTTTGTAATCAGGCCAAGAAGATAGTCTGCGGCGCCTCCGGGCAGAAGGGAAGCCAGATAAAAAAGCGTCAGTTGTATGATGAGAAGAAGCAGGCTGCCGCTGCCGGAAATGGTGATCTGCTGCATTTCCAGAAGGCCGATCAGAAAAGGAAAAATCAGCTGGCGGTACAAAAAGCTAAGAAGCCCTTGAGCGATATAAATGAAAAACAGAATAGACAGAAAGTTTTTAATAAAGAACCATTTCAGATTTCTTTTTTGCATAAGTCAGGTTTCCTCATCTTCCAGCCGGTAGCCGAGGCCGCGGATGGTGCGGATGTATTCTTTGCCGTCGCGGTCCATTTTGGCGCGCAGTTTGGAAATACATACCATCACATTGTTGTCGGAGAGCATGTAAGATTCTTCCCAGCCCTGCTCAAAAAGCTGTTGTTTGGTGAACACTTTGCCGGGGTTTTCCATGAACAGCTTCATGATCCGAAACTCTACCGATGTCAATGCGATTTTTTCTTCGTTACAGTAGAGCAGGCAGCTTTTTAAGTCAAGCTTCAAAGTCTTTGTTTTCAGTATCCTGTCTTCCGGCCCGGCCTCTTTTCCGCCGCCAAATTCATAAAAGCGGCGGAGAGCAGAATGCACTCTTGCTACGGCTTCCAAAGGTACGAAAGGTTTTGTGATGTAATCATCCGCGCCCAGATCAAGTCCGAGGATCTTGTCGGAATCGCTGGATTTGGCGGAGAGCAAGATGACGGGAATATTGCTGTCTCTCCGGATGTTTTGCAGGATGCGGTAACCATCCGGAGAGGGCATCATAATATCCAAAATGGCAAGATCTATTTTTTCTCGTTTAAGCAGGGCGAGAGCTTCCATGCCGTCGCCTGCCTCCCAGACGGTGTAGCCGTCTTTTTCCAAATAAAGCCGCAAAAGTTCTCTGATTTCAGTTTCATCGTCGGCTATCAAAATGTGATGTCCCATAGCAAGCTCCGTTTGTTTTGTCATGATTGAAATGTGTCGGAAAGTAGGAGTTGTGTATCTTCTGCTTTCGACGCATCTTTCTCATTCAGCTTACAATAAAGAGCTGCCTGGGTCAAGCTGTGATAGGGGCAGACGTAGAATAATTCTCCGATGCCGCAGGTCATGAAACCGAATATGTGCCACAGGATAAAGGACAGATCAAGCACGAAAGCTTTCCATTTCTGGCCCCTCATCATGTCGCTGCTTTTTTTCAGCACTTCTCTGTAGTCCATATCCGGGTGTTCCGCCAGAATATAGGGAACCAGACGGTACTGATATTCTTTGCAGAAGCCGGGAATGATAAACAGCAAAGACCACAGAAAGACACGCATATCATAGTGAAACATGGTCTTTACGATATTTTTGTAAGAGTGGTCGAAACCGTAGGCGACTTCACGAATCTTTGCCTTGTCGTCAATGCTTTTTATCATGAACCGGCCAAATCCCACGCGGAAAGGGTTGTATAAAAGGGCCTGCAGAGTATACAGGAAAACAAGGGTGCACATTATGATCAGGATGAAGATCGTAATGCCGACGGCTTTGGCTTTCTCCGGTACTATAAAGGAATCTGTGCCGGTACCGTTTATTTCCATTTCTGTGTCGGCAGTATCGGCGTCAGGATAAGCGGAAACATCAATTTCCTGTGACGGGGGGGTTGTTTCAGAGGCGGAAGTCCATCCAAAGCCTCTGCCGGAAAAAGCGCCGCAGAAGGCTAATGCCAGGAAGGATACCAGTACGATTTTCCAGTAATTCCGGCTCAGGGCTTCTTTTGCCCATGTTTTACATTCTTTTCTTGTCCAAGTCATATGCTCTTCCTCCTTTTGGGTATGTGGTTTTCGTTTTGTGGATCCGCCGCATTTTCGAAAAAAGGAGTGCGGGGATCTGTGTTACTATCAGGATAACATACGCTGCTTAAAGAAAAAGCGGGAAAAGCTTAACGTAAGCTTAAAAGTACATGATACTTAGGATACGCGCCGATCAGGGGCCTGATGCCGTCGGGGCTATAAAAAGATTGAAATATGCAGATCCTTCCTGTATAATGATTTTCTATCAGGCAAAATTGACAGTTAAGATCAGCAAAGGGAGAAATCATATGCAGGCGGTTTTATATACATTGGTGTTTCCGATATTACCTTATATTTTATGGAGGAGTTATCACAGGGAGAGAAACGTGCGAAAAGGGGAGGTCGTTCTCAGATATCTCTTTTATCTGATCGTGATGTCCTGCATTTCAGCGGCGGCTCTGGCGATGTTTGGCGATGAGGAGACTTCGTTTTTGGAGAAGATGGACAAGTCGGCGGTATTCGCTTTGAAATATGCGCTGATGGAACTGTGTGCGGGACTTTTGACGGCCGGGGCTGAGTGGAGTCTGCTGAAAAAGAAATATATTATAAAGATCGACTGGGAGGGATTTGCCTCTTGGAAACCGGTAGTGTTGTGCAGAAAGTATATTTGTCCCGTTTTGCCTTATCTGCTGGCGGTTTTTGTAATCGTTTTAAATGGCAGTATGATGTTTGACAATGTGGTCTGGGGGGACGAGGCTTTTTCCGTGAATACGGCGCAGAACAATATGTTCGGCGTAATGCAGATCGTGTATTATCTGGATACCCATCCGCCTCTTTATTATTATTGGCTGAAACTGTGGGGAGATCTGTTCGGTTTTTCGATTCCGGTGTGCCATCTGGCATCTCTTATTCCTTTTGCGGCAGGTATTTTGCTGGCGATTTTTTATTTCCGAAAAAAATTCGGAGCGGTCCCGGCAGCATTTTTTATCGTGCTGTCAGGGCTTGGAGTTTTCTGCCTGCAGTATAATCTGGAGATCCGTATGTACGCGCTGACCTTTTTCTGTCTTGCGTCGTGCTTCCTGTGCTCTTACGGCGTTGTGAGTGCCGGAAAAAAGCTTTCGTGGGTTGGGATGGTCTTTTTCGGGTTAGTTGCTGCGTATTCTCATTATTACGGGCTGGTCGCAGGGGGGATACTTGTGTTTTTCACCGGGGCTGCGGTATGGCTCAGATACAGAGGGAAGACTTGGATCAAGGGACTTATGGCAGTCCTGATCTTTATCGCAGGTTACAGTCCGTGGCTTGTTGTTTTGTATAAGAGTATCAAAAATGTCAGCGGAAACTGGTGGGTGACGGAGATTTTAAAACCGAAAGAAGCCTTCGATATGGTGTTTTTCGGGGGAGAGATGGTGAAGATCACCGTGCCGCTCGTGATTTTTTTGTGTGCGGCAGTGTTTCTTGTGGATTCCGGCATAGTCCGCAGGGAAGCGGGAGAGAATTTTGGTGTAAAGATCTGTGTGCCGGATTGGAAGAAATGGAATGAAAAAACATATGCGGCGGCCATAGGATTTTTGACCGTTGCAGGAACGATAGGTTTCGGTTACTTTCTGTGTCTTGTCATGACTCCCGTGCTGGTGGCAAGGTATCTTTATCCGGTGAGCGCTGTGATGGCCTGTCTGATCGTGGTGGCCGGAAGCCGTATGCTAGAGATTTTGAAGGAGGCGGGGGAAAGGGAAAAAATGCCGCGCTTGGAGGGGATCGGTAAAGGGATACTGGTTTTAGTTTGTGTGGTTTTGTTGTCGGCAGGAATCAGAAATTATAATGATTATAGTCCGGAGGTCGAGTTACAAAAGGAGAGAACGCAGGCCACATTGGATATCATCGGGACGCCGGAGGAGAATATCAATATGGTGACCAACGGTGTAAAACATCTGGGATGGACGGTGTTAAAGCATTACTATCCGGACAATGAGATCATAACCGGAGATTACCGGATGTCGGAGACCGGGAGGTTTTGGTATTTCAGCCCTTATGAGCTGGCGCCTGAGACTTTGGAGGAGCTGGAAAACGCGGGCATGTCAGTGACGGTTTACGGAGAACAGTGGATCGCCCACTATCCGTTTTATTTGTACTATATGGAAAGTTGAGAAACTTAAATTATTTCGTGTTAATTGTGCAAGATTTATAATCCATAAGCAGGTACGTTCTCACTGCGGTTCGACCGCAGCGGACACTAAGCTCATGTGAAATTTGTAAAATTTCCCATTCGCTAAGTGCCGGCGGTCTCACAGCGCCTGCTTATGGATATATAAATCCCGCACAACAAAACCCAAACGAAAGCGAATTTCTCAAGTATCTATTTGTACTGTCTAAGTGATTGTGAAACTCCCTTTTCTGCAGCGCTGCTTGTGTAAAATTTATGCATCCGTAAGCAGGCGCTGTGAGACCGTCGGCAGTTAGTGAGGTATTTTCGAACTTACTGCCGCTACGGGCGAGCCGCAGTGAGAACGTGCCTGCATTGGATCATATATTTTACACAACAAAACGACAGAATCAATAAGTTTTGCAATTGTCCATTTCTCTTGACAGAAAAGAGTGTATAAACTATACTACTATAAAGCGGTAAATCCATTTGCCGTTACAGCGAAAGAGATGATCAATCCGGATGACGATCCGGGCAGGAGGAAAGCAGATGAAATGTCCGTTTTGCGGCCATGAGAATACAAGGGTGATCGATTCACGTCCGGCTGAGGAAAATAATTCCATCAGGAGGAGACGCGTCTGTGATGAGTGCGATAAGCGCTTTACGACTTATGAAAAAGTGGAGACGATCCCTCTCATTATTATTAAGAAAGATAACAACAGAGAAACTTACGACCGATCGAAGATCGAAGCAGGCGTGCTGCGTGCCTGCCATAAAAGACCTATCAGCGCAGGGCAGATCGAAAAGCTGGTGGACGACGTGGAGACGGATATCTTTAAAATGGAAGAAAAAGAAATATCCAGCGGCGTGATCGGTGAATATGTTATGGAGAGATTAAAGGAGCTTGATATGGTGGCGTATGTCCGGTTTGCTTCCGTGTACCGGGAATTTAAGGATATCAACACCTTTATGGATGAATTGAAAAAAGTGCTTGATAAGTAGAGATATGAACTATATATAAGCGGATAATGAGGCACTCCTGCCCTTGTGCAGGAGTGTTTTTCGGATTTATAAGCGGTATGCGGAGGGACAGATGAAAGGGATTTTTGAGCGGTTTTATCCGGATGAGTATCTGGATTCCACTTATGAGATTGATTTTGAAGGTTTTTGCAGGAAGGGCATACGGGGCGTGATCTTTGATATCGACAATACGTTAGTGCCCCACGATGCGCCGGCGGATCAAAGAGCGGCAGCGCTATTTGAGAGGCTGCACAGGATGGGCTGTAAGACAATGTTGTTGTCAAACAATAAGGAGCCGAGAGTGCGGTCTTTTGCCAAAGCGGTGCAGACGGATTATCTGTATAAGGCCGGCAAGCCGAAGAGGGACGGTTATCTGGGGGCGATCAAGAGAATGGGGACGACAAAAGAAACCACGCTCTTCGTGGGGGATCAGCTTTTTACCGATATCTGGGGCGCGAAACGCAGCGGCATTTATGCGGTGTTAGTGAAGCCGATTCATCCTAAAGAGGAGATCCAGATCGTGTTAAAGCGGTATCTGGAAAAAATCGTTCTGCATTTCTATAAAAAAAGTGTCGGGAAAGGATAGGGGATTTTATGGAGATCGATGCAAAGACAAAAGTGTGCGGTCTGATCGGCTATCCGGTGGAGCATTCCGTTTCTCCGGTGATCCATAACAGTCTGGCAGAACTTTACAACAGAAATATGGTGTATGTGCCTCTGCCGGTAAAACCGGGGAGATTGAAAGAGGCTGTAGCGGGGGCGGAGGCCTTTGGGTTTGCCGGCATGAATGTGACGGTTCCCTATAAAAGCGAAGTGATTCCGTATTTGCGAAAGATCGATCCTCTGGCCAAACAGATCGGCGCCGTGAATACGCTTGTGCCGACGGAGGACGGTTTTAAGGGGTATAACACAGATATGCCGGGATTATACCGTGCCATGTGCGCGGACGGCGTGGAGATTGCAGGGGAAGACGTTATCTTGCTTGGAGCAGGCGGTGTGGCAAGGGCGATTGCCTACCTGCTGCTTGAGAAAGGGGCAAAACATATCCGTATCTTGAACCGAAACAGGGAGCGGGCAGAACGATTGGCTGAAGAAGTTAATGAAGCGGCTGCAGAGAGGGACGGAAAAAGAGAGGTGTTTGCCGCAGCTTACGGCTTGGAGGAGTACAGAAAACTGGACGACGACAGACGGTATTTGGCGATACAGGCAACCAACGTGGGGATGTTTCCCGATACGGGACACGCCGTCATAGAGGATGAGGATTTTTACAAACTGGTAAAGACCGGCTACGACGTGATTTTTAACCCGACGACGACACGTTTTATGGAGCTTGTTCGGCGATATGGCGGAGAGGCATTTCACGGTTTAAAGATGCTGTTGTATCAGGGAATCATCGCATGGGAACTGTGGAATGATATGGAAGTTGACCGGGAGACGGAGACAGAGATTTACCGGAAAATGGAAAAGGCGCTGGGGGGTGTGAGAAGTGGCGAAAAAAAATAAGAGCATTGTTCTGACAGGCTTCATGGGCAGCGGCAAAAGCACAACCGGCTTGGGGCTTTCCTACAGGATGCAATATCCTCTCATCGATACGGATAAGATGATCGAAAAGAGGGAACGGATGAGTATTCCGGAAATGTTCGCAGCCAGAGGAGAAAACTATTTCAGAGAGAGAGAGACGGAACTTTTACGGGAACTGCAAAACGAGAGAGGAGAGCGTATCTTTTCGGTGGGCGGAGGAACACCGCTCAGGGCGGAAAATGTAAGACTGCTGCGGGAACTGGGGATGGTCGTCTATCTGAAAGTTTCCGCCGAAACGGTCTGTGAACGTCTAAAGGGAGATACCGCAAGACCGCTTTTGCAGGGCGGGGATCCGGAGGAGAAGATCCGAAAGCTTCTGCAGGAGAGAGAGGCGCGTTATATGGAAGCGGCGGATATCGTGATCGGGACGGACGGAAAGAAGACGGTGCAGGTGGTAGAGGAGATCGTGGCCGCCGTGGAGGAGAGAGGATACCGGCCGGTTAAAGGAGGAAAGATATGAAAATATTGATCATCAACGGACCTAATTTGAATTTTCTGGGAATCAGAGAGAAAGATATTTACGGTACAAAGGACTATAATGCCCTGTTGCAGATGATTGCGGAGAAGGGGGAGAGGGAACACTGTGAGATCGAAGTATTTCAGAGCAATCACGAAGGCGCCCTCATCGACAGAATACAGGATGCTTATTTTGACAAAACGGAAGGGCTGATCATCAACCCGGGCGCGTATACGCACTACTCCTATGCGCTCCATGACGCCCTTGCCTCCGTGACGACGATGAAAAAAGTGGAAGTGCATATTTCAGATATTACGGCCAGAGAGGAATTCCGGAAAATATCAGTCACGGCGCCTGCATGCGACAAGCAGATCTGCGGCGAAGGGCTGGACGGATATCTGTCGGCTATCGATTTTTTGTTAAATTTTAAAGAAAACAGTTGAAAAAGATGGACTTTTAGGATAAACTGAGAAAAGGATTGTTATATAAGATTTTAGGAGGATTTTTTATGATATCTGCAGGTGACTTCAGAAATGGCATAACGATAGAGCTGGAGGGAAATGTATTTCAGATCATTGAGTTCCAGCATGTGAAACCCGGTAAGGGCGCGGCTTTCGTTAGAACAAAGTTAAAAAACATTAAGAGCGGCGGCGTGGTGGAGAAGACTTTCAGGCCCACGGAGAAATGTCCGCAGGCGCGGATCGACAGAAGAGAAATGCAATATTTATATGCGGACGGTGATCTGTATAATTTCATGGATACGGAAAATTACGAACAGATGGCGATGAGCGCTGCGGATATCAAGGAAACCATGAAATTTGTGAAAGAGAACGAAATGGTGAAGATGCTTTCCCATAACGGGAACGTGTTTGCCGTAGAACCGCCTCTGTTTGTGGAACTTGAGATCACAGATACGGAACCGGGCTTTAAGGGCGATACGGCCACAGGCGCGACGAAACCTGCCATGGTGGAGACCGGAGCTACCGTATATGTTCCGCTTTTTGTAAATCAGGGTGACGTCATTAAGATCGATACCCGTACCGGTGAATATCTGAGCCGCGTATAAGAGAGCATTTCTATAAAAATGAGCTGACAAGACAATGGGAGTTATTCCTGTTGTCTTTTTCTTTTTCTATATTTACTCATAAATTTTCCAAAAATGAAAACTCTAAAGAAAAGAAAGGTGGTTTTATGAATTATTCTCAGTTTATGTTGAAGATGAAAGACGGTCTACAGGAGAGGCTTGACGCCGCGGTAGAGATAGAGATGGTGAGCGTTCCGAAAAATAACGGTGTGGTAATGCAGGGGTTTGCGCTCAGACGGCCGGGAGAAAAAGTTGTACCGACCATATATACGGAAGGATTTTATACGGATTATCTGGAGGGCAGGGATCTGGAAGATATTCTGGAAGACTTTCTGGAGATCTATGAAGAACAGGGGGAGGCGCTCCCGCCTGACGTGGAGTTTTTTGAGGATTACGGGAAGGTAAAGAAAAGACTTTCCCTGAAACTTGTCAACGGAAAGAAAAACAAAAAAATGCTAGCCGAAATGCCTCACAAGGATTTTTTGGATATGGCGGTAGTATTTTACTGTCTTGTGGACAGCCCCTTTGCAGGTACGGCGGCAATCCTGATCAAGGATGCTCACATGGAGAACTGGGGGGTAACCGCAGAAGAATTATATCAGGATGCGCTGGCAAATGCTGAAAAAATGATGCCCGGAACGATCAGATCCATGGAGGAACTGCTCTCGAGAATGGTGCTGGAGGAGGAAACCCCGGTCTGGGAGTGGAGAGAAGAGGAGAAAGAAGACTTTCCGGGACTGGAGGGCGCACAGGTACAGAACAGAGGAATGGGCGGAATACCGCTCCTTGTCTTGACAAACAGCAGGAGATATCTGGGGGCAGCCTGCATGCTGTACAGAGGGCTTCTGGCGGAGTTTGCCGGGAAATTGGGAAAAAATTTCTATATTCTGCCCAGCTCCGTCCATGAAGTGATCCTGCTGCCGGAAGATAAGGTGAAGGATTCGGGAAATTTACTCCAGATGGTGATGGAAGTCAACCAAACGCAGCTTGCACCGGAGGAGGTACTGTCCGACGCGGTCTACTATTATGACAGAAAATCCGGAAAGATCAGTATTTACGATGAAAAGTAAGTGATTTCCCTGAAAATTTTTGCAGGATTTGATCGGTTCCTATTTAAATTTCTTAAATTTCATTAAAAAATTTTCGGATAGTATGGACAGACCGGAATGGATATGATATGATAATCAACGTGATGTAACAATTTTGTAATAATTCACGGTAATTACAGAAACATACCATTCCATGCACCCGTAGTCTAACGGATAGAACGAAGGCCTCCGACGCCTTTAATGCAGGTTCGATTCCTGCCGGGTGCATTTTTTTTGTATCACGGTAATGGAAAATTAACAGACAAGAGGTGAATTTACTTGTTAGGAGAAATGATAGAAAAACTGAAAGATATAATTTTGGAACACAAAAAGATCGTGTTTCCGGTGGTGTTGGCGATTGCGCTTTTGATTACTTTCGGAATCGGGTTGGCGGCTAACCGGAAAAATGAAAAGAATGAGGAAGTACAGGCGAACGCTTTGGGCACGGCGGAGGAAGAGACAGTGCAGACAGGGCTTGCAGTGCCCGATGTTTTGCTGGAGGAGAATGCATATCCGGAAGTGAATGAACTGATCACGAAGTATTACAGGGCGTTGGAAGAGAAAAATACTGATGTACTGACAGAGATCGTGAGTCCTCTGACGGATGAGTTCCTGATCTATTTTAATGAGTACGCCAAATATGTGCAGGCGTGCCCGACCATCAATATTTATACAAAACCCGGTCCCAGAAAGGATTCCTATGTGGCATATGCCGTTGTCGATGTGCAGATCGTGGGCTACGATGATGAGACGGTGCCCGGTTTAAACTCTTTTTTCATCTGCAGGAACGAGGCCGGAAATTATTACATCAACAAAGAAAAAGAAGTAGATAGAGAGGAAGCGGACTATATTAAGGCGATCCATATGCAGGACGACGTGGTGGATCTGAACAATAAAGTGAACGCCGAATTTAATCAGATGACGGTGGCCGGATCTGAGGCGGCACAGGCCTACAAGAATGTAAAAGCTTCCATCACGAAAGGGATACAGGAAGTCCTGTTGGCAAGACAGGAGGCTGAACAGCCCGAGGAGACGGAGGAAGCGCCTGAGGAAGAGGCGCAGCCGGAGAACGTTCCCACGGAGGTAAAGACTACCACTGTTGTGAATATGAGAAGTTCCGACAGTGAGAAGGCGGACAAGGTCGGAAAGGCACAGATCGGAGATACGTTTAAAGTAATAGAACAGCGCGCAAACGGCTGGACGAAATTAACGGACGGTACGAATGAATTTTTTATCAAGACTGAATTTCTGGAAGTGACGGCGGAAGCGCCTGCAGAGGGACAGGAAACGCCTCCGCAGGACACAGCCGCGGAAACACCTCCGCAGGAGACAGCGGTTGCCGGTGAACTTCCCGGCAGCAACGGCAAAGTGACTGCGAAGACGACAGTAAACGTCAGAAAGTCTGCCAGCGAAACCGGAGAGAAACTGGGAATGGTTTATCAGGGCGATCAGCTGGAACTGATCATGAATCAGGCGGACGGTTGGTCAAAAGTAAAATATAACGGTCAGACTGCCTACATAAAGAGTGAATTTTTGGAATAGCAGGGGGAAAATATGAGCAGAATGCGTATCGGAATTATGGGGGCGGGCAACATCGCCGGCACGATGGCAAAGACGGTAAAGGGTATGAAAGGTGTGGCGCTTTACGCGATCGCCTCCAGAACAAAGGAGAAAGCGGAGGTCTTTGCAAAACAGTACGGAGTTAAGAAGGCTTACGGCTCTTATGAGGAGATGCTGCAGGATGATAAAGTGGATCTAGTTTATATTGCCACACCCCATTCGGAACACCGCGATAACGCCATGCTCTGTATCAAATATAAAAAACCGGTGTTGTGCGAGAAGGCATTTACGGCTAATGCGAAACAGGCGAAGGAAGTGTTGGCCTATGCGGAACAGGAAAAGGTATTTATCACGGAAGCAATCTGGACACGATACATGCCTATGGTGGATATGATAAAAGAGGTGTTGGAACAGGGAATGATCGGCAGACCGATGTTCCTTTCCGCCAATTTGAGTTATCCGCTTGAACATGTGCAGAGAATGAGCGATCCGGCTTTGGCCGGCGGCAGTCTCTTAGATCTGGGGGTTTATCCGATCAACTTTGCATCCATCTTTTTCGGAACGAATATCGCAAAGGTTTCTTCTTTCTGTACCTATACGGAGACGGGAGTGGACAGGCAGGAGACGATCACGATTCAGTACGGGGACGGAAAAGTGGCGTGCCTGACGGCTTCCCAGTGCTGTGTAGGAGACAGAAAAGGTATCATTCAGGGGACGGCAGGATTTATCGTGATTGAGAACATTAACAATTACGAAAGTTTCACGGTTTATGACAGCAACAGGAAGAAGGTGCTCCATAAGAAAGCGCCTAAGCAGATCACGGGGTATGAGTATGAGGTGTCGGCATGTATGCAGGCTCTGAAAAAGGGAGCGTTAGAGTGTCCGCAGATGCCTCATCAGGAGACGATCCGCGTGATGGAGTTTATGGACAGCTTGAGAGAGGAGTGGGGCGTTGTATACCCCTTTGAAAAATAGGAAAAAAGAATTTACGAAAGAGTATCGCATGGAGAAGTGCGGTGCTCTTTTTTATTTGCGCAGGGGTGCTTTTTGGCTGCAGGTATAAAAATAAAAACGGCAGTTCATACTGTAAAAAGGAAAATTATTGTGGAAAAAAGGGGGAACGGAATGAAAAAGGAGGATGTCAAATTATACCATCACATCCAGCGCAATGCCAGACTGGCCATGAACGCGCTGGATGCAGTGACGGAGAGGGTCTATGATAAGGAACTGTCGGTGGAGATGTCGAGGGAATTTATTACCTTTGCGGATATCCACAACAGAGCTTTAAAGGAGCTGACAAAAGAAAAGGAGGAGGGATACCGCAATTCACAGGTGCAGGAGGTACTGCAGCGCAGCGGCCTGCAGATGAGTACATTGCTTGATTCGAGCACCAGTCATGTGGCGGATATTTTGTTTCAGGAGAACAGTCGGTGTGTGACGGATATCTGGAAGAACATGAAAACTTATGAGGGCGCAGGGAAAGAATGTATGGAACTTGCGGAGGAACTGGCCGGATTTGAGGAAAAGAATATGGAAAGGTTAAAGAAGTATTTATAAAATGAACTATTTGGGCTCCGCTGCATCTATATTATTAGAGATATAGGTGATTGCGAAATTCATTGATGCGTAAATTTTGCACAAGCAATACCTGCAGAAAGAGGAGTTTCGCAAATGTCTATATTAGAGACAAAACAAGAGGAGAAACGAATATGAGCAGCAGAAGACGAAAAAAGAAAAGCGGAGCAGGGACAGTTTTCTTCCTTATATTGTTGATTTTGGCGGGAGGCATCGTTCTGTATAGTCTGGTGGATGAAAACTTTGCGGATAAACTGAAAAGCATGACCACAGAAAAAGTAAAAGCGAAAGCGGAGGAGGAAATATTGGAGCAGGTGCTGGAACAGGTTCTGGAAAGCACCGGAGATCCGGAGGCGGCCTTGAAGGCAAAAGAGATTTTAGACAGTATTGATGAAGAGGACTTGGAAAAAGGGAAAGAGATGATAAAAAAATATTTGAATGAAGATACGATCTCCGACGTGATGGATATGATAGAGGAGGGTATGAACGAAGAGACAGCGGAAGAATTAAAAGAATATTTGCAGGAGCTATATTAAAGGAACAGAGAAATTTGTAAATTTCCGCAGAAAAAAACTCTTGTCACCTTTTGGAAAACATACTATAATAGTTTCTGGACAAATGAGTCTGGATGGCAGAGGACGCAGGTTCTTCTGCCCTTTGTTTTGCCTTTGTTTTTATACATCGAAATGTAAAGGAGGAAATCAAAATGTCATACGTTGATGAGGTCTATGCAAAAGTTGTGGAGAAAAATCCCGCACAGCCGGAATTCCATCAGGCGGTAAAAGAGGTGTTGGAATCTCTGAGAGTGGTGATCGAAGCGAATGAGGAGGAGTACAGAAGAGAGGCTCTTCTTGAGAGGCTGACAACACCGGAGAGAATCGTCATGTTCCGTGTTCCGTGGGTGGACGATAAGGGGCAGGTGCAGGTAAATAACGGTTTTCGTGTACAGTTTAACAGCGCTATCGGTCCCTACAAAGGAGGGCTCAGATTCCATCCGTCCGTAAACCTCGGCATTATCAAGTTTCTCGGTTTCGAGCAGGTATTCAAAAACTCCCTGACGGGACTGCCGATCGGCGGCGGCAAGGGCGGGTGCGACTTTGACCCGAAGGGAAAATCTGATAGAGAAGTGATGGCGTTCTGTCAGAGCTTTATGACAGAACTTTACAGACATATCGGTGCAGATACGGATGTACCGGCCGGAGATATCGGCGTGGGCGCCCGTGAGATCGGTTATATGTACGGCCAGTATAAGAGAATCAGAAATCGGTATGAGGGCGTTCTGACAGGAAAAGGGCTGTCATACGGCGGATCTCTTGCGAGAAAAGAAGCTACCGGCTACGGACTGCTGTATCTGACGGAAGAGATGTTAAAATGCAACGGAAAGGACATTGCAGGAAAGACCGTTGCGGTATCCGGCGCCGGAAATGTGGCGATCTACGCTATTCAGAAAGCAAAACAGTTGGGCGCAAAACCTGTGACATGCTCTGACTCAACGGGCTGGATCTATGATTCCGAGGGTATCGATGTAGAGCTTTTGAGGGAAGTGAAGGAAGTGAAACGCGCTCGTCTGACCGAGTATGCGGCGGCGAGACCGAGCGCACAGTACCACGAGGGAAAAGGCGTGTGGAGTGTGAAATGCGATATCGCGCTGCCCTGCGCAACGCAGAACGAGCTGGGATTGGAAGACGCGAAAGCGCTTGTTGCAGGCGGCTGCTTTGCGGTGGCTGAGGGCGCAAATATGCCTACTACGCTGGAAGCAACGGAGTATTTCCAGAAAAACGGCGTGCTGTTCTGTCCGGGCAAGGCTTCCAATGCGGGCGGCGTAGCTACATCCGCTCTGGAGATGAGCCAGAATTCCGAGAGACTGTCATGGACCTTTGAGGAGGTGGACAGCAAACTGCAGGGCATCATGGTGAACATTTTCCACAATCTGGACGAGGCATCGAAGAAGTACGGCAGGGAAGGCGATTATGTGACCGGTGCAAACATAGCGGGATTCCTGAAAGTGGCCGAGGCTATGGCTGCTCAGGGGATCGTGTGACGTGGAAATCCGGACATACGGTAAATAAGTCAAGAGATAATTTTAATCCGCAGGCAAAGAAAACACTTTGCCTGTGGATTTTTTATTCAAATAGTGCTATAGTAGTGAATGGCAAGAAGTTTGCGCGAAAAAGTCCCTTGAAAGGGAGACTTTGGGAGGCGGAAGATGGCGGGCAAATCGCGGAAAAGTGCAGTCAGAGGATTGCGGATCATCATTGTGGGCTGCGGCAAGGTAGGGACGACATTGGTAGAACAGTTGTCCAAAGAGGGCCACGAGATTACGATCATTGACAAAAACGGGGAAAAAGTGCAGGGGATAAGCGGCGCTTACGACGTGATGGGGATCACGGGAAACGGTGCCAGCTACAGTGTACAGATGGACGCGGGTATTGAGAACGCGGATCTCCTCATTGCAGTGACGGATTCCGATGAATTGAATCTCCTGTGCTGTACCGTTGCCAAGCGGGTGGGGGACTGCGCGGCGATAGCCAGAGTGCGGACGCCGGATTACAGTATGGAGGCGGGATATCTGCGGGATAAGCTGGGGCTTGCCATGATCATCAATCCGGAGATGGAAGCTTCCAGAGAGATCGGCCGTATCCTGTATGTGCCCACGGCGCTGGAAGTAAACTCTTTTGCTCACGGGCAGGCGGAGATGATCAAAATCAAGGTGCCGGAGAGCAACATGCTGGCGGGAAAGAGAATCGTCCGCATCGGCAAAGAGATCGATTCTATGGATAAAATACTGATCTGCGCTGTGGAGCGGGGAGATGAGGTCTATATTCCTTCCGGAGATTTCCGGATAGAGGGAGGCGATGTCGTCTCTTTTGTGGCGCCCAGAATGCAGGCGAAAGTGTTTTTGGAACGTATAGGATTTAAGACTAATCAGGTGAAAGACTGTATGATCATAGGCGGCGGAAAGGCGGCTTACTATCTGGCCAAACAGCTTCTGCATATGGGGATAGCCGTGAAGATCATAGAGGATGACAGAAGAAGATGCGAAGAGCTGAGCATCCTTTTGCCGAAAGCGGTGATCATCAACGGAAACGGCTCTGATGAGGAGCTGTTGAAGGAGGAAGGGATCACGCATGTGGAATCTTTTGTGCCTCTTACGGGAATCGACGAAGAAAATATCATGCTTACGCTGTATGCAAGACATGTGTCCAATGCGAAAGTGATCACAAAGATAAATCGGATCGCGTTCAGAGAGGTGATCAGTTCACTGGATCTGGGGAGCGTGATCTATCCCAGATATATTACATCGGAGGCGATTATTGCTTATGTCCGTGCAAAAAAAGATTCCATGGACAGCAATATCGAAACTCTTTACCATTTGTTTAACTCCAGAGTGGAGGCTATTGAGTTCAGAGTGTATAAGGAATCTGCAGTGACAGGGGTTCCGCTCATGAAGCTTGCATTGAAAAGCAATCTGCTGATTTCCTTCATCAACAGAAATAATGACATTATCATTCCAAGCGGCCATGACACGATCGAGGTGGGCGATACGGTGATGATCGTTACAACACACACAGGTTTTAACGACCTGCAGGATATTTTAAGGTAATGGAGGCATTACAGACATCATGAACAGTTCAATGATCCGATATCTTTTGGGCAGTGTGTTAAAAATAGAGGGAGCGCTTTTGATGCTCCCCTGTCTGGTTTCGCTGTGTTATCAGGAGAAAGTCGGCTTTGCATATTTGCTGGTAGCGGCAGTATGTTTCATACTGGGGGTTGGCATGACGGTAAAAAAACCGGAGGATACGGTCTTTTACCTGAAAGAGGGCTGTGTGACGACGGCGCTCAGTTGGATATTTATGAGTTTTTTCGGCGCTCTGCCGTTTTGGCTGTCGAGGGAGATCCCGCTTTTTACAGACGCGCTGTTTGAGACGGTATCCGGATTTACAACCACCGGAGCCAGTATCCTTGCGGATGTGGAAGCGCTGTCTTATACAGCTTTATTTTGGCGCAGCTTTACCCACTGGATCGGCGGCATGGGGGTATTGGTATTTCTGCTTGCCATCATCTCTTTGAGCGGCGGTTCCCATATCAATCTGCTGCGGGCAGAGAGCCCCGGCCCCTCCGTGGGGAAGCTGGTGCCGAAGATGAAACATACGGCGCGCATATTGTATCTGATCTATCTGGGGATGACTCTGCTTGAGGTGGTACTTCTACTGGCTGGGAGCATGCCTTTGTTTGATGCGCTGACAACCAGTTTCGGCACGGCCGGAACCGGAGGCTTCGGGATCAAAGCAGACAGTATAGGAGGGTATTCCCCTTATATTCAGTGGGTGGTTACGATCTTTATGATCGCCTTCGGTGTGAACTTTAATGCATATTATTTCATATTATTCCACAATGTAAGAAAAGCGCTCCATATGGAAGAGGTGCGCTGCTATCTCGGGATCATTTTGGCGTCGATAGGCATCCTGCTGATGGACACACTAAAAATTTACGGGAATTTTGCTGATGCGCTGCGGCATTCTTCCTTTCAGGTGGCGTCCATTATCACGACCACGGGTTTTTCAACGGCGGATTTCGATCTTTGGTCCCAGACAAGCAAGACGGTGTTGGTGCTCCTCATGTTTATCGGCGCCTGCGCCGGCAGTACAGGGGGCGGTATCAAGGTATCCCGCTTTATTATTCTGATCAAAACAATTTTCAAGGAACTGAATTCCTACATTCATCCGAGGAGCGTCAAAAAGATCACTTTTGACGACCGTCCGATAGAGCATGAGGTGATGCGTTCCACCAACGTGTATTTTATCACCTTTGTGATCCTGTTTATCGCCTCCGTTTTGGCGATCTCCTTTGAGGGGTGGGATCTGACAACAAATTTTACGGCGGTGGCGGCGACCATAAACAATATCGGACCAGGACTGGAACTGGTGGGACCCAGCAGAAACTTTGCGTTTTTTTCTCCCTTTTCCAAGTATGTATTGATTTTTGATATGTTGGCGGGGCGTCTGGAGCTGTTCCCGCTGTTGATCTTATTCCATCCGGCAATCTGGACGGAATTGTACGCGCATAAAAGCGCCTTAAAAAGACTGAAGGCAAGAAGGCAGAGCAAAGATGGAGAAAAGAAAAACAAAGCGTTACGGCGTAAATAAGACCAGAACGATCGCGGTAAATTTTCTGGTCATCATCCTGATCGGCGCCTTTCTTCTGACCCTGCCGGTCTCCTCAAGGAGCGGACATCGGACGGATTTCATGACGGCGCTTTTTACGGCAACCAGTGCCTCCTGCGTGACCGGGTTAGTGCTTGCGGACACGTTCAGTCACTGGTCTGTCTTCGGACAAATCCTGATCCTTATGATGATCCAGATCGGGGGGCTGGGAACCATAGCCATGCGCATTCTGCTGGCGACGTTTTTGCGGCGCAATATTACGCTGAAGGCGAGGAACCTTTTGCAGGAGTCCATCAACAGTCTGCAGATCGGCGGTATCGTCAGACTGATCCGTCAGGCTCTGAAGGGCACGCTCCTGTTTGAGGGGGCGGGCGCTTTTGTGATGGCTTTTTACTTTGTGCCGAGGTTAGGCTTCAGACGGGGGATATATTACAGTGTTTTCCACGCCATATCGGCTTTTTGCAACGCAGGATTTGACCTGATGGGCTATCAGGGAGAGTACGGGTCCTTCGTTTCAGCGGTGGATCATCCTCTGATCAATATACCGATCATGGCGTTGATCATTCTGGGAGGACTGGGCTTTATCGTCTGGGTGGATGTGTGGAAACAGAAATTTCGGTTTCGGAAATTCCAGTTCCACACAAAGCTTGTTCTGACGACCACAGCGGTGCTTGTATTCGGCGGGGCGGCGGTGTTCTATCTGCTTGAGGCGAAGGCATCTATGGCGGAACTTACCGGAACGGGAAAAGTATATGCGTCCCTGTTTGCCTCGGTGACAGCGCGGACTGCGGGATTTAACACTGTGGATACGGCGCTTATGTCGGAAGGCGGAAAGTTATTCAATATTATGTTGATGTTTATCGGCGGCAGTCCCGGTTCTACGGCGGGCGGCATTAAGACAACCTCCATCGCAGTGATCTTTTTCTATATGGCGGCGTATTTGAGAGGAAAGCACGGAGCGGAAGTATTTGGGCGAAAGATCAGCGACGAGACAGTGAGGAAAGCGGTGGCGGTCTTTGTGCTGAACCTGTCTCTGGCGTTAGGCGCTGTTTTAATCATAAGCGGCGTGGAAAAACTGCCTATGCTGGATTTGATGTTCGAGGCGTTTTCTGCCATCGGAACGGTGGGGATGACGACCGGTCTCACCAGAGATTTGGGAACGGTGGGGCGGATATTGATCATGATACTGATGTTTTTAGGCAGGGTAGGCAGTATGTCTTTTGCGTTTTCTTTCTATGAGAGAAAACCGGTGCCTAAGGTGCAGCTTCCGGAGATTGAGGTGCCGGTTGGATGAGAATAGATTGTATCTGAAAGAGGAGTAAAAGTATGAAATCAATTTTAATGATAGGTATGGGAAAATTTGGTCATCATCTCTGCCAGAATCTGGTGGAGTTGGGGAATGAGGTGATGATCGTGGACACAAATCAGGCGGTGATGGACGACCTGATCCCCTTTGTGACCAGTGCAAAGATAGGGGACTGTACAAGCCCCGACGTGTTAAAGAGCTTGGGGGTCGGTAATTTTGATATCTGCTTTGTATGCATCGGTACAAATTTTCAGAGTTCTTTGGAGATTACGAGCCAACTGAAAGATATGGGGGCAAAGTATGTGGTCAGCAAAGCAAACAGAGATATCCATGCGAAGTTTCTCCTGCGCAACGGTGCGGACGAGGTGATCTATCCGGACAGGGATATCGCAGAGAAAGTTGCCATGAAGTTCAGCGCCAACCATGTGTTTGACTATATTGAACTGACGCCTGAGTATTCTATTTTTGAGATTCCGACGCTGCCGGCATGGTTTGGGAAATCCATCAAGGAAGTGAACTGTCGGGCGAAATATCACATCAATATTATCGGAGTGAAAGCGGGGGAGAAAACGAGTCTTCTGCCGGGGCCGGATTATGTGTTTGAGAGGGATGTGCATCTGCTGGTGCTCGGGCATAATCAGGATGTGGACAGACTGTTAAAGAAGATCAGGGATTGAGACGGCAGATGGGGGGAGAAGAGGTACGCTGCATGAGCGATATTTTAAAGTTTGCGGATAGGAAAGAATTCAGGGAGTGGCTTTTGGAGCACTGCCTGTCAGAGGAGGGAGTTTGGCTTTTGTTCGGGAAAGCCGGCGGGCCAAAGACGCTGAAAGCGCAGGAGGCGCTGGAGGAGGCGCTGTGCTTTGGCTGGATCGACGGACAGATGCAGAGCATCGACGATAAAACTTATAAAAAATACTTTTCGATGCGCAGAGACAAGAGCAAGTGGTCGGAGAAAAATAAGGCCCTCGTCAAAGAGCTGGAAGAGCGGGGGATTATGACGGAGTTCGGCAGAAAGAAGATCGAGGAGGCGAAGCAGAACGGTCAGTGGGACGCGCCCAAACCCGAGGCAGTCACTCAGGAGCAGATCGATCAGGTCTCTGCGCTGTTAAAAGAATATGAGCCGGCCTTCACAAATTTTCAGGTCATGTCTATGTCGGTGAAGAAGACCTACACACGGGCTTATTTTGATGCGAAGACGGAGACAGGACGAAAAAAGCGGATCGAATGGATGGTAGACAGGCTGAATAAAAATTTGAAGCCGATGTGACAGACAAGAATTTAAACAAATGTGAAAAATAGGAGAGAATATAATGCGGCTCAATAAGTTTCTCGCATCCTGCGGCGTATGTTCCAGGCGGGAGGCGGATAAACTGATCATGCGGGGAGATGTGACCGTAAACGGGATGCGGGGGGAGACGGGGCAAAATATCTCGGATCAGGATATCGTGTCAGTCAGGGGAGAACAAGTTTTTGCAAAAACGCAGAAAGTGGTGCTCGCCTATCATAAGCCGGCGGGAGTGACCTGTTCGGAGCGGGATGACCATGCGGAGAAACTGATCACGGAGATGATCGATTATCCCGGAAGGCTCACCTATGCGGGGCGGCTCGACAAGGATTCCACGGGGCTTATTTTGATGACTGACGACGGTGATCTGATAGAGGCCATGATGAAAGGATCCCACCGGCATGAAAAGGAATATATCGTGATGTTAAAGCATGAGATCACGGCGGAATTTTTGGAGAGGATGGCGCAGGGAGTCTATTTGAAGGACCTGCACATAAAAACCAGAAGATGCCGGATAGAAAAATTGGATGATAAAATGTTTTCCATTATTTTGACTCAAGGGGTCAACAGACAGATCAAGAGAATGTGCAAAGCCTGCGGGAATACGGTATCTTCCATCAAGCGGGTGCGTATTATGAATATAGAGCTCGGCGATTTGCCGGAGAACCGGTGGAGGGAGATCAAGGGGGAGGAGAGACGGAAGCTGTATGAATTATCAGGACAAAATAGAAGAGATGAGGCAACTGATCGATAAACTGAATAAAGCTTCCAAAGCTTATTATGCGCAGGACAGAGAGATCATCAGCAATTTTGAATACGATGCTCTTTATGATAAACTGCAGGAGACGGAGAAAGAAACGGGGATAGTTCTGGCCGGGAGTCCTACGATGCGGGTAGGGTTTGAAGCGGTGGAGGAACTGCCGAAGGAGAGACATGAAAGTCCCATGCTGTCTTTAGATAAGACAAAGGACAGGGAGGCGCTTGCAGGATGGCTTGACGGAAGGAAAGGGCTGCTCAGTTGGAAACTGGACGGGCTGACCATCGTGCTGACCTATCGGGATGGGAGGTTGAAAAAAGCTGTCACCAGAGGGAACGGGGAGATCGGTGAGGTGATCACCGGCAATGCCAGAGTGTTCAAAAACATTCCGCTGCAGATATCCTATACAGAGGAACTGATCTTGCGCGGGGAGGCGGTCATCACCTACTCTGATTTTGAGAAGATGAATGAGGAGATCGAGGATGTGTCGGCCCGGTACAAAAATCCCAGAAACCTTTGCAGCGGTTCTGTCAGACAGCTTGACAACCGGATTGCGGCCGGAAGGAACATCCGGTTTTATGCATTCGGGCTTGTGAAAGCGGAGGGAGCGGATTTTGAAAACAGCAGGGAAAGAGAGTTTGTGTTCCTTGCAAAGCAGGGGTTTGATGTGGTAGAATATCGAATGGTAACACCGGATACGATCGGGGAAGCGGTGTCGTATTTTGAGAAGAAGATTGAGGGCTATGATATCCCCTCGGACGGTCTGGTGCTGACCTATGAGGATATAGCATACGGTGAATCTCTGGGGCGCACTTCCAAATTTCCGAGGAATGCCATTGCCTTTAAGTGGCAGGATGAGCTCAGAGAGACCGAACTTGTGGAGATAGAATGGAGCCCCAGCAGAACGGGGCTGATCAATCCGGTGGCTCTTTTTCGGCCGGTGGAACTTGAGGGGACTACGGTGAGCAGGGCTTCGGTTCATAACATCAGCGTTTTGAGAGCCTTAAAGCTGGGGCTGGGGGATAGGATCACAGTCTATAAAGCGAATATGATCATCCCTCAGATCGCAGAAAACCTGACTAGGAGCGACACCCTTGAGATACCGGAGCATTGTCCTGCCTGCGGTGGGAAAACGGAACTGAGACAGGTGGCTGACGCGGTGTCTTTGTATTGTACAAACGAGGACTGTGCGGCAAAGAAGATTAAGTCTTTCGCCCACCTTGTGAGCAGAGATGCATTGAATATCGACGGACTTTCGGAGGCTACCCTTGAGAAGTTTATCGGCAAGGGCTTTATTCATGAACCTGCGGATATTTTTCATCTGGATCGATACAAAGAAGAGATCGTGGAGATGGAGGGTTTTGGGGAAAAGTCCTACCGGAATCTGATTGCGAAAGAACCTTCGGAGGATAAGAAAAAGAGCAGCATTGAGAGTGCAAGATACACCACGCTGCCCAGATTTTTGTATGCCCTTGGAATATCCGGCATCGGACTTGCGAACGCGAAGATGATCTGCAGAGAGTTCGAGGACGATTTTGAGAGGATGCTGCAGGCGGATGCGGAGCGCCTCTCGGAGATAGACGGCGTCGGAGGAGTGTTAGCCGGGGCTTTTGTTTCCTATTTTCAGGATGCGGAGAATCTGCGAAAGGCGAAAGCGCTGTACGGTGAGCTGGAGATAGAAAAAAGAGAGATACAGGCGGAGGGCGGCAGTCTGGCCGGTATGAGTTTTGTGATCACCGGAAGCCTGACACAATATGAGAACAGAGAAGCAATGAAGGAGGCCATCGAGGCAAAAGGCGGCAAGGTAACGGGCAGTGTGACGAAAAAAACAAAATGCCTGATCAACAATGATATCACGTCGGGGTCTTCTAAAAATAAGAAGGCAAAAGAGTTTGGTATTCCCATCGTGACGGAGGTTGACTTTATCAGTCAATACATGGAGGAGCATTATGCCGATCAGAGTACAGAATGATCTGCCTGCGAAGGAGATACTGGAAAATGAAAATATATTTGTGATGGCGGAAGAGCGCGCTGTGTCTCAGGACATCAGGGCACTGCAGGTATGTATTTTAAACCTGATGCCGGTGAAACAGGATACGGAGCTGCAGATCCTGCGGGCTTTTTCCAATACGCCGCTGCAGGTGGATGTGACCTTTCTGACGGTAAAAAGCCACACGTCCTTAAATACGTCCGCCAATCATTTAAATACTTTTTATGTGACCATGGATGAGATAAAAGACAGGAATTTTGACGGCATGATCATCACAGGGGCGCCTTTGGAGGAGATTCCCTTTGAGGAGGTGGACTACTGGGAGGAATTATGTGAGATCATGGATTGGACGAAATCCCATGTGACCAGTACGCTGCACATCTGCTGGGGATCTCAGGCAGCGCTGTACCATCATTACGGTCTGCCGAAACAGGATCTGCCCGAGAAGCTGTTTGGGGTTTATGCCCACCGCGTATCCAACCGGAAGGTGCCGTTGGTGCGGGGGTTTGACGATATTTTTTATGCGCCCCACAGCCGTCACACGGAGACGCCGGCGGACCGGATCAAGGTCTGCAAAAAATTAAAGGTGTTAGCGGAGTCTGAGGAAGCGGGGGTATTTCTGGCCATATCAAGGGACGGCAGGCAGATATTTGTGCAGGGACATCCGGAATATGACAGAGTTACGCTTCACAATGAGTATATGCGGGACATGGACAAAGGACTGCGGATTCATGTGCCCTTTAATTATTATCCGGAAGATGACTGTACAAGAAAGCCGATGATGGAGTGGCGTTCTCACTGTAATACATTGTACAGTAATTGGCTGAATTATTACGTGTACCAGAATACGCCGTATCTGCTCGACGAGATCGGGTTTAAAACTATGGAAGAGTGCACGATAGAGGAGAGCGATTAACATAGAAGCGAAGGAGAGACTTGAGGAGAAAAAAGAGAGGAGACATCTATGGACAAAAGCAAGAAAATCAGAAAACTGTGTGAAGAGAAGCAGATCCGAATGATCGATTTCAAGATGACGGACATCGACGGGCGCTGGCGGCATATCACGATACCGGTGGAGCGGTTCGACGAGAATACGTTTGTGTACGGTATCGGCTTCGACGGTTCCAACTACGGGTATGCGCCGATTGAAAAGAGCGACATGGTATTTTTGCCGGACCCGGACACGGCTTATGTGGATCCTTTTGCGGAGGTGCCTACCCTTACTATGTGCGGGAACGTCTGCGTGATCGGGAAAGAGGAAAATAAACCCTTTGATCAGTATCCGAAAAATGTGAGCCTTCGGGCGGTGGAGTACATGAAAGAGAGCGGCATCGCAGATTCCATGGTCATCGGGCCCGAATTTGAGTTTTATCTGTTTGATACAGCCCGCTTTGAAGTATCGCCGAAGCAGTGCGGCTACCGGATCGATACGAAGCAGGCGGTTTGGAACAGAAGTCTTGAGAATTCCGGCAACAACGGGTTCGAGGTTCCTCATCAGGGGGGTTATCATGTGGCTGCGCCTCAGGACGTGGGGTATGATTTGAGAAGCCGTATGTGCATGGAGATGGAAGAATGGGGCATCAAAGTAAAATACCATCATCATGAGGTAGGAGGCCCGGGCCAGATGGAGATAGAGGTGGAACTGGCTGATATGCCCGAGATGGCGGATAATACGATGATCATTAAATATATCATCAAAAATATGGCGGCAAAGGGGGGCAAGACGGCGACGTTTCTGCCAAAGCCCATCTATCAGGAAGCGGGCAGCGGCATGCACGTGCATATGCTCCTGAAAAAAGACGGAAAGCCGTTATTCTACGACGAGAACGGTTATTCCGGATTGAGCCGGACAGCCCACTATTTTATCGGCGGCCTGCTGACCCATATCGCTTCGCTGTGCGCATTCACGAACCCGTCCACCAACTCCTTCAAACGGCTGGTACCGGGGTATGAGGCGCCTGTGACCATCGGCTACGCCACATCCAACAGGAGCGCGGTGATCCGGATTCCGGCTTATGCGAAATCTCCCGAGGCAAAGAGGTTTGAGCTCAGAAATCCGGATGCTACGGCAAATCCCTATTATGCTTACGCGGCGATCCTGATGGCGGGGTTGGACGGTATTGAAAAGCAGATCGATCCTGCACAGATGGGGTGGGGGCCCTATGATTTTAACTTATATACGCTTTCCGCGGAGGAACAAAAAAAGATCAAAGGGCTGCCTAAGAGTCTGGAGGAGGCGCTGTCCGCGTTGGAAGCAGATCATGAATATCTGACAAAGGGCGGTGTGTTCCCGGAGAGACTGATCGACGTCTGGGTCGCGAGAAAGCGGGCGGAAGCGAAAAAAGCAGGGGAGATCCCCACACCGGCGGAATTTGCCATGTATTATGATCTGTAACATGTGATTCCGAAGGAGAGATTCCGGTGATGAAACCGGAGACAAAAAGGCCTGACAGAAAGTCATAATATTTAAGAAAGGGTGAAATACATATGAGAGAGGGAAGCATAAAGACAAAAATTATTCGTTATGTTATGGCGGTTTCCATTATGATCGTATGTCTGATTACTTCATTTATGGTAGCTGCCAGCTTCAGGACGATGGACCGTACGATGCTTGATACGATGCAGCCGATGGTAAAGACCGCATCACAGAATGTGAGTTCAAATCTGCATTTATTGACTGAAAGAATGTACCAGCTTTCAGAAAGTGAGGAAATGAGGGAGATGCTTACAGCCGGGAAGGAGACTCCGGATGTGCTGGCCTTTTTGGAAAGTGAAGCGAATAAAGTAGAATATGTGTGGATTGGCATCTACAATACGGATGGCAGCAGATATACGGGATACGGAAATGCACCGTCGAATATCTCAAGCCAGAAATACTATGGATTTTTGCAGGAGACCGGTAATATTGTGATCGGGGAACCTGTCATGCAGGATAGCATTCTGCAGTTTGCGGTGGGGATTCCGCTGAAAGTCGAGGGGGAGACCTCTCACTATCTGGTGGGATGCTATAAATATGATATTTTAAACGATGTGCTCAGCAATATCAATCTCGGCCAGACGGGCGCTGCCTATATCGTGAATGAGACGGGCCAGATCGTCGGCGACAAAGATATGGAAAATATTGCAAAACAGATCAATGTGTACGATATATATCCGGATGCAAAGAGCAAAGATATGTTTGACAAGGTAATCAACGGCCAGACCGGTTCGCAGAAGATAAAGCTGCATAATGTGAAGCACTATGCGGCGTATTCCCCCGTTCCGGGAACGCTGTGGTCGCTTGTGATAGATGTTCCGGTGAAAGAGTTTAAGGCGGCGGCCATTACCAGTGCGGCGGTGGGCGTTATACTTGCGATTATTATCCTGATGATCGCGCAGGTGATGATAAAGCGAAAAGTATCGGGACTCACAGATTTCCTGAGAGTGGCAACGAGCCGAATCGAGACGCTCTCGGAAGGTGATCTGGCTTCCGAGGTGAATGAGGCGAAGACCGGAGATGAGATCGAGGTGCTTACGGCGGCACTTGCCAAGACAGTTGGGCAGCTCAACAGTTATATCACCAATATCAGCTATGTTCTGGGAGAACTATCCGGAGGCAATTACACGGTGGAGACAACCGGTCAGTACAATGGAGACTTCGCAGCGTTGAAGGAGGCAATGGAATCCATCACGGAATCTTTAAACTGCAATATGAGGGCAATGAGGGATTCAGCCAAGGAAGTGGCTGCAAATACGGACGTGGTATTCTCTCATACAAGGCAGATGCAGGAGGATTCCAGCGAGCAGACTGAGGCTGTAAGACGCCTGAATGAGAGCACAAACCGTATCGTCTCCAACATTGCAACGATCATCGACAGTGCGGAGCGGGTGAAAGAATGTTCTGATGTGACTGACAGTAAGGTGGAGCAGGGCAATAGGGAAATGGCCGGACTGATTGCCAATATGGATGAGATCAATGCAAATATGAATGAGATCAAACAGATCAGCGGTATGATCGAAGGAATTGCAGCGCAGACTAATCTTCTTTCTCTCAACGCATCCATTGAGGCGGCGAGAGCAGGCGAACAGGGCAAAGGCTTTGCGGTGGTGGCGGAGCAGGTGAGAGAGCTGGCAGTCCAGTCGGCAAACGCTTCCGCACAGACTTCGGATATTATCAAAAATACCTCTGATACGATACAAAAGGGTGTGGAAGCGGCGCGAGCAATGGAAGCTTCTTTACAGGAGATAGCCCAAAATACTTCCCGTTTCTCCGAGATTACGAACGACTTAGAGCAGGTTATCGTGGAACAGAAGGCAGCGGCGGAAGACGTAAAGTCGGATCTGGAATCGGTGGAACAGATTGCGGAGAGCAATGCGAATACCGCCAGACAGACGAATGCCGCCTGCGAAGATTTTACAAAACAGGCACAGATGCTGACGGATCTGGTATCCAATGTAAGGATCAGGAAGGGATGAGGAGGTTGACGAAAATGCGTAAGAAAAAATTTGCGGTATTGCTGACAGTGATCTTCTGTTTATGTCTGACCGGATGCGGCAGCGCTTCGGGTGCTATGAAGGACGGCTATTATACGGCGGAAATGAAAGAGTACAGTCATGGATGGAAAGAATATGTGTGTATTCTGGTGGAGAATGATACTATCGTTTCCATTGAGTTTAACGCAAAGGATCCCAGCGGTTTTATTAAGGCATGGGACAATGCCTATATGGAGAATATGAAGACCGTAAGCGGTACTTATCCGAATGAGTACACCCGTCTCTACGGAAGCCGCCTGATTGAATCACAGGATATCGAAGCGGTAGATACGGTTACCGGCGCCACAAGTTCCGGCGGGAATTTTTACAAGCTGGTGGAAGCAGCGATGGAACAGGCAAGGGAAGGGGATGCCGAAGTCGCGGTGGTTGCGGAGTAGTTATGCGGCGGAATGCAAAAACGTTCAGAAAGGGGGTGTCTGTGAGACACCCCCTTCCGGATCTATGGTGACGCCAAAGGGCGTGCAGTAAGCGTTCATTTTTTGGATGATGGAGGCCGCCCTTTCCGGATTCGCCACGGTGGGACAGTAGTCGTTGCGGTTTGGAACGGAACTTATCGTGCAGGGAATGATGCTCAGTTTTGCCTCTTTGGAGACGATGCCGTCTGTCACGGGGAATGTGGCCTGCAGGATCATGGAGTCTTTGTTTTTCGGATTTTTATTTCCGCCGAAGCAGAAATTTCCAAGACTGTAAATGATATATTTTCCCTGATACATCTCAATGCCCTGCAGGACATGAGGATGACAGCCCACCACCAGATCTGCGCCCCAGTCGATGCATTTATGCCCCAGTTCGATCTGATAACTTTCCGGATAGTGTTCAAGTTCTTCGCCCCAATGACAGCAGGCCAGTATCAGATCGACCTCCTGCCGTTTTAATTCTTGGATTCCGTTTTGCAGATAGATTTCTACGACAGCACCGTCATATACTTCGTTTACGGACACAAAACCGATCCGTATACCGTTTTCCGTCTCATAGATCCCCGGAGTGTCGTTGTAAGCGTAGGGAAGGTTTATCTGGGTGAAAGCGGCGATGGTGTCTAGCGTGCTCTGAGGGCCATAGTCCATATTGTGGTTGTTTCCGAAACTTACGGCGTCGATATTTCCCTCCGCTAAAATCCGGTTAAATTCAGGCTTCCCTTTGATATTAAACTGCTTTGGCATGGGGGTTGACAGGTCTGTTAAAACCCCTTCAAAATTTACTAACGTCATATCATCTTGTTCAAAGATATCCTTTACATTTCGGAAAAACCATGATGCTCCGTGCAGATCATACATTTCATAGAACGTGCCGGTGTAGCCGTGGGTGGAAAGTTTTCCGAGAGAACAGTCCCCGGCCAAGGAGATGGTGACGGAATCGGCAGCTTCTGCGGCAGCGGAAGTATCAGCGGATGTGTTAAAATCCTCAGGTTCGGCAGCTTTAGTTGTCAAAACCTCTCTTTTTATGCCTCCGGCAAACAGAAGAAGAGCCGTACACAGAAGAACAGTCAGTTTTTTGTTATATTTTTGTGTGCTCATGTTTGTGTTGCCTCCTTTCTGTGATTCGTAGATTTGATATAGGGATGTGTATTATACTTTACCATTTGTGATGAGGCATTTCAATGAGAAGTGCTGTGGATATTGAATATTTATGATAAAATAAGTATAATGTATGATAGTTTTCGGTGAGAAGGAGAGGAGATGGGAGTATGGCGAAAAAAGAAATTTTCACATTTTTATCCAGTGATAAAAAAACCAGAATGCACGGAGTAAAATGGCTGCCGGATTCGGGGGAATACGGGGCAATCCTGCAGATCGTACACGGCATGATAGAATATGTGGAGCGGTATGAGGAGTTTGCTTTTTATATGACTAAACGGGGCTATCTGGTAGTGGGGCACGATCATCTGGGGCATGGAGAGTCCGTGGCAAGCGAGGGCGATTGGGGTTACATCGCAGACAAAGACGGCGATCGGCTTATGGTGGAGGATATGCATAAGCTGAGAACAATGATGCAGGCGGAACATGCAGGTATGCCGTATTTTATACTGGGACACAGCATGGGCTCTTATCTGCTGCGAAAGTATCTCACACAGCACGGAGAGGGTTTATCAGGAGCCCTGATCGTAGGAACGGGTTCCGTGCCGGACATCGCTACAAAAACAGGTATAGCGCTGACAAAATGTATAGCCCATGTCAAAGGCTGGCGCGGCTACAGCAGATTTGTAGAAAAGCTGTCTTTTTCCGGCGCATACCGCAAATTCAGCTTGGACGGAAAGGAGTTGGAAAACAACTGGCTGACCAAAGATTTGGAGATCGCGGCGAAATATTACAGGGAACCGAGATGTACCTTCCGTTTTACCCTTAACGGTTATAATACGTTGATGAAAGTGGTTTACTATGATAATCAGCCGGAAAATGTGGACAGAGTACCGAAGAATCTGCCTATCATCCTGTTGTCCGGCGCAGATGACCCGGTGGGAAATATGAGCAAAGGAGTACTGCTTGTGAAAAAGCAGCTGGAAAGGGCCGGTATCAAAGATCTTTCCTGCAAACTGTACGAAAATGACAGGCACGAGATTTTGAATGAGACGGACAGAAGTGCAGTGTACCGGGATATTTTAAAATGGTGTGAGGCCAGAAGAGGAGAAATATGAGAATTATCGTTTCGCCGGCAAAAAAAATGAATGAAGACAGGGATTCTTTTGCAGTGAAGAGCCTTCCCTGTTTTCTGGAAGATACGAAGTTCTTAATGGAGGAAATAAAAAAATTGTCTCCGGCGGAGGCGAAGACGCTTTGGAAGTGCAATGACAAGCTGACAGAATTAAATTTTCGGCGTTTTGCGGAAATGAATCCGGAGAAATGTCTGACGCCGGCTATTGTCTCCTATGAAGGGCTGCAGTATCAGTATATGGCGCCGGGGGTATTTACAGAGCGCGCCCTTACTTATGCGGAGGAGCATTTGCGGATCCTTTCCGGATTTTACGGCGTACTAAGGCCCTTTGACGGCGTGACTCCCTACCGGTTGGAGATGCAGGCCTCCCTTGCGGTGAAGGGAAAGAAGGATCTGTACGAGTTCTGGGGAGACAGACTTTACCGGAATCTGATGGAGGAAAATCCGGACGGGGTCATCGTGAATCTGGCTTCCAAGGAGTATTCCTGTGCCGTGGAGCCCTATGCAGAGCCTTCCTGCCTTTTTGTCACGGTGGTTTTTGCGGAGGAAGAGGATGGAAAACTGAGGCAAAAGGGCACTCTCGCGAAGATGGCAAGAGGAGAGATGGTGCGTTTTTTGGCGGAAAACGGGGTGAGGGAACCGGAGAGAATAAAGAAATTTGATTCCATGGGTTACCGCTACAGGGAGGATATGTCAGACGAGAGGAATTATGTGTTTGTGAAAGAAAAAAATTCTTCCGGATTCTAGTATTAAAAGGAAGAAAAATGGTAAGATAAGAAGGAACAGTAAGAAAGGAGAGTATCAAAATGCTGGAAATCGGGACACAGGCGCCGGGGTTTACGCTGCCGGACCAGAACGGGAAAATGCACACGCTGGAAGAATATAGGGGAAAGAAGGTCATTCTTTATTTCTATCCGAAGGACAATACGCCCGGCTGTACGAAGCAGGCCTGCAATTTCGGGCAGCTTTATCCGCAGTTTACGGAGAAGGGAGCGGTGGTCATCGGTGTCAGTAAAGATTCAGTGGCCTCCCACAAAAAGTTTGAGGAGAAATACGGCCTGCCCTTTACGCTGCTTTCGGATCCGGAACTTGCCTGTATTCAGGCTTATGATGTGTGGAAAGAAAAAATAAATTACGGAAAGAAGAGCATGGGAGTTGTGCGGACAACTTATCTGATAGACGAAAACGGCGTGGTGGTTAAGGCTTTTGACAAGGTGAAAGCGGAACAAAACCCGGAGCAGATGCTTGGAGAACTGTAGAATAAGTTTTGTTGAGTTTTGCATTTATCTATAATATAATATAGCTATGTTAAAAAGAATCAGCTTGATTGATATGTTCCAAAGCTTCTTGTAACTATATCGAAAAGGAGGAAGAGAGCAAATGAGCCAGACGGAGGAGGGCGTTTTGGACGTTTCTATGAAACGCATTTTGGCTGTGGACGATACGGCGATTATTTTGACAAGAATCATGGATGCACTGCGAAATGATTATGAGGTGATCACGATCAATTCGGGGATAAGGGCCCTGAAATATCTGCAGCAGGAAAAGCCGGATTTGATTCTGATGGATATACAGATGCCTACGAAGGACGGTATTGAAACATTGAGTGAGATACGCGCCATGAAGGGGCGGGAGGACATACCGGTCATTATGCTCACGGGCATGGAAGACAAGAGCTCTGTTTTAAAGAGCGCTAAACTGGGGATTCGCGACTATATTCTGAAACCTTTCACTTCGGAGGATCTGCTTGCGAGAATCAGGCGGGTATTAGAGCCGGAGGAGGAGAATGAAGCGGAGAAGTTATGGAAAGAGGACGGCAGAAGGTAAGAACGGCGGTAAGGAAAAAGGAGTACATATGAAAGAAAGAGGAAAGCTGAAACAGAATTTTTATAGTCTGATCGTGACGGCGCTTGTCGGATTTATATATTTTTATATATATCTTCCGGCTATCAACATCCATTCAGAGGATTTTTACGGTTTTATCATGATGCTTTGCATTGTCTATACCGGCTGCATGATTCTGTTCGGAGGATTCAAGAGCCGTTCCGTGAGAGAGTTTATCGCCTTCAGCTGGAAGCAGGTAAAGCTGCCGTTCATCGTATTTGTGGTGATCGTGGCAGTGACCACGGTGGGTTATCTGTTTGGCTTGGTGATCTTCAGAGCTTCAGCTTATTCCTCTTTGATGCCGATCACAACCGGGGATTTTACCGAGGATGTGGCGGAGATATCCATGGATCAGATCCCGATGCTTGACGAGGCCTCCGCAAACACGCTGGCAAATCGGAAACTGGGTGAACTTTCCGATCTGGTCTCTCAGTTTGTAGTGAGTGATATTTCGGCTCAGATCAACTACAAGGCGAGGCCGGTACGAGTGACCTATCTGCACTACGACAGTTTCTTTAAATGGTGGAGCAACCGGAACGAAGGGATTCCGGCCTACATGGTGGTGGATATGGTGACGCAGGACGTGGCCGTGGTGCGGTTGGAGGAGGGGATCAAGTATTCGCCTTCAGAATATTTCGGCAGGGATCTGAGCCGTTATCTGCGGTTTCATTATCCCACAGCAATCTTTGAGAATGTCAATTTCGAGATAGATGAGGAAGGTACGCCTTACTGGGTGGCTTCCGTGGTGGAAAAGCGGATCGGACTGTTTAACGGGGACGATGTGCAGGGCGTGGTGCTGCTCAACGCGGTGACAGGAGAGAGCGTCTACTATGAAGTGCAGGATGTGCCCACCTGGGTGGATCGGGTGTACAGCGCCGGGCTGGTGGTGGATCAGTACAATTATTACGGCAGATATCACAATGGTTTTTTCAATTCCCTGTTTACCCAGAGCGATTGCACCACGGCGACTACGGGGTACAATTATATAGCCATGAACGACGATGTATACCTCTACACCGGTATCACTTCCATCAGCGGCGACAGAGGTAATATAGGTTTTATTCTGGTCAACCAGCGGACAAAAGAGGCCCGCTACTATTCCTGCGCCGGAGCGGAGGAGTATTCCGCCATGTCTTCGGCGGAAGGGGCGGTGCAGCAATTCAGCTATGACGCTACATTCCCGCTTCTTTTAAATATCTCGGATCAGCCCACTTACTTTATGGCTTTAAAAGATGCGGCGGGGCTTGTGAAGATGTACGCTATGGTCAATGTGCAGCAGTATCAAATCGTGGCTACGGGAAATTCCGTCAGGCAGTGTCAGGAAAATTATCATGAACTGCTGATTGATAATCAGGTCATTGAGGATGACAGAACGCAGGATAGCGAGGAGGATGATACGGCGCAGAATACTGTGCAGGGAGAGGAAAACGGGGCGAAAGAGGAACCGGAGGCAGAGGAGTATGAGAAGATAAGCGGTACGGTGGGAGAGATCCGGACAGCCGTCATAGATAATAATACATGCTACTTTTTGAGCCTTTTAGAGCTGAATTCCGTACGGTATTTTATGCTCCGGGCGGATGAGAATCTGGAAGCAGTGTTGATCGATCAGGGGGACAGCGTAGAGCTCTACTATGTGCCGGAAGCGGGTACGGAGAAGATCCTGCGGGCGAAACTGGGCAGCGTGAAGCCTGCGGCGGAGAACATGGAAGCTTCCGAGGAGGCAGCAGATGAGCAGTGAGCGGGGAAGCTCCTGACAGTGTAGGGAGTGGAAAAGCAGACGGTTTAGGAGATGGCAAAACAGATGGTGAAATTGAATGAGCTGGAGATCGGAAAAACGGCGAGAATCGAGACAGTGGGCGGGGAGGGGGCACTGAGACAGCACTTTCTCGACATGGGACTGATTCCCGGTGCAGAAGTAACACTTGTCAAGTTTGCGCCGATGGGAGATCCCATGGAACTGTTAGTTCACGGCTACGAACTGACGCTGCGGTTAGACGATGCGGCGAAAATAGAGATAGAACCGACAGATAGACCGAGAACAGAAAGCAGCGCGGTTTCAGATAAAGGAAAGTCGAAGAAGGAGCATCCGGGGTTTGGAGAGGGAGGCAGGTATCATGCGAAAGGCGACGGCGATCCTCTGCCCGAGGGAAGTATGCTGACTTTCGCGTTGGCAGGAAATCAGAACTGCGGCAAGACCACCCTGTTTAATCAGCTCACAGGAGCAAATCAGCACGTGGGAAACTTCCCGGGGGTCACGGTGGACAGAAAAAGCGGCGCGATCAAGGGATATCCAAAGACGGAGATCACCGATCTGCCGGGCATCTATTCTATGTCCCCCTACAGTGCGGAGGAGATTGTAACAAGACAGTTTATTATAAATGAAAAGCCCACCGGTATCATCAACATTGTGGACGCCACGAATATTGAGCGAAATCTCTATCTGACCATGCAGTTGATGGAACTGGGGGTGCCGATGGTGCTGGCTCTCAATATGATGGACGAGGTGCGCGGCAACGGCGGCTCCATACATATCAATGAGATGGAAGAGTATCTGGGGATTCCGGTGGTGCCGATCTCGGCAGCTAAAAATGAAGGTGTAGATGAGCTGATACATCATGCGGTGCATGTTGCGAGCTATCAGGAAAAACCCGGGCGTATGGACTTCTGCAATGAGAAGGATCACGGGGGCGCGGTGCACAGATGCCTTCACGGCATTATGCATCTGGTACAGGATCACGCTGAGGCGGCCGGAATACCGGTGCGGTTTGCAGCCACCAAGCTGGTGGAAGGAGACGGGCGAATAAGGGCAGCCCTTACCCTTTCTCAAAATGAAGAAGAAATGTTGGAGCATATCATCAGACAGATGGAGGAGGAGCGGGGGTTAGACAGAGCGGCGGCCATCGCTGATATGCGTTTTACTTTTATTCAAAATCTGGTGGAAGAAACGGTGGTGAAGCCGGGGGAGAGCAAGGAGCACGCCAGAAGCCGGAAAATTGACAGTATTTTGACCGGCAAATATACGGCGATCCCGGCTTTTATCGGGATTATGGGAGTTGTTTTTTACTTGACATTCAACGTGGTCGGAGCCTTTTTGCAGGAGCTTCTGGCGGCGGGGATCGACCGGGTGATGCAGGCGGCGGACCGGGTGCTTGCCGGATGGCATGTGAGCAGTGTGCTGCACTCGTTAGTGATCGACGGGATCTTCAGCGGAGTCGGGAGCGTGCTCAGTTTTCTTCCGGTTATCGTCACGCTGTTTTTCTTTTTATCCTTGTTGGAAGATACGGGTTATATGGCCAGAGTGGCCTTTGTGATGGACAAACTTCTGCGTAAGATCGGGCTTTCCGGCAGGAGTATTGTGCCGATGCTGATCGGGTTTGGCTGTACGGTACCCGGTGTGATGGCAAGCAGAACGCTGCCTTCGGAGAGAGACCGCAAAATGACGATCCTGTTGACACCCTTTATGAGTTGTTCCGCTAAACTGCCGATCTACGGTTTTTTTACGGCGGCATTTTTTCCGGGAAAGGGCGGTCTTATCATGGTGGGGCTTTACTTTTTGGGTATTCTGGCGGGTATTCTGACGGCTCTTCTTTTTAAAAACACGCTGTTTAAGGGGGAGGCGGTGCCTTTTGTGATGGAGCTGCCGAATTATCGTCTGCCCGGCGTAAAAAATGTGGTGAGGCTTTTGTGGGAGAAAGCGAAGGACTTTCTGCAGCGGGCGTTTACGGTTATTTTTGTGGCTACCATTATAATATGGTTTTTACAGACCTTTAATCTGCATTTCGGCATCGTGGAGGATTCCAGAGAGAGCATTCTCGCCATGGCGGCCGGTGTGATCGCGCCGGTATTTGCTCCGCTTGGATTCGGGGATTGGCGGATATCTACGGCGTTAATAACCGGTTTTATGGCGAAGGAGAGCGTGGTTTCAACACTCACCGTGTTGCTTGGTTCCGGCGAAACGATCACGGAGCTGCTCACTTTTGCTTCCGCATCCGCCCTTCTTGTGTTCTGCCTGCTGTATACTCCCTGTGTTGCGGCAGTTGCGTCGGTAAAGAGGGAATTGGGCGGAAAATGGGCGGCGGCGATGGCAGTCGGGCAGTGTGTGATTGCCTGGCTGTGCGCATTTCTGGTGCGGATCATTGTATCTGCAATGATATGACGCAGACGGCAAATCCTGCGGTGATGGGGTCAACATTTTATTGTGAAAAGAAAAAAAGTATGGTATACTATTACACATCTCGCGTCAACGTCCGGAGAGGCAGAAGGGCGTGCTGCGGACAGGCTTATATAGAGAATTGAGGAAGGACATTCATGGAAAATCAACAGAATAATAAGAAGAAAAATGACATGACACATTTTCTGTTTGGAAGTTTTGTCGTGTTATTGCTTATCAGTGTGGGTGCTTTTATGTATCTTGTTCTATATATGAGCAAGAGAAGCGAGGAATCCATTGATAAAGTGGGAAACGTCTATATTATGGGGATCAAGGATCATACCGTAGCGCACTTTCGGACATTGATCGATTTGAAGTTTGAACAGGTGGAAGCGATAGTACAAGCCGTTCCGGCCGATATGGAAGATGTGGAGGAGATCCATAGAGAACTTTCCTACAGAGCAAGCATCAGAAATTTTGATTATTTGGCTTTATGTTCCAAAGATGGGGAAATTGAGACGTTGGACGGAGTAAAGTTTCACGTGACGGATCCGGATCCGTTTTTTGAGTCTCTGAGAAATGGTGAGAAGAAGGTTGCGGTAGGCAGAGATATCAATGAAAATGAAATCGTGATATTCAGTATCAATGTCCATTATCCGATGAGGAGCGGTGAAACCAGTGTAGCGATGGCTGCGGCTGTGCCGATAGAGTATATCAGCACGATGATGGGAAGCGGCGGAGAAGAGGATGCAATCATATATTCTCAGATTATCCGTAAGGACGGAAGCTTTATTGTCAGCGGTATGAACGAGGAGCATTCCGACTACTTCAGTGCGGTATATGAAAAGTACAGAGATGATGATCAGGCTGAAATGGAAAAATATATTGCCGATCTGTCTGAAGCGATGGTAGAAAAAAAAGATTATTTGGCCAAAATGAGCTTTGGCGGAAGCAACCAGCAGGTATATTGTACTAATCTTCCTTATTCGGAGTGGCATCTTTTGACCGTTTTGCCGTCTGGCATATTAAATGAGACGGTGGAAGCCATGAACAGCGAATGGGGGAGGACTACCACAATAGCCTGCACCATCGTTATCATGACAATACTTGTTATTTTCTTTGCCTATTACCGAATGACGCGTCAGCAGATGTTGGATTTGAAAATAGCGAGAGAGGAAGCGTTAGAGGCAAATAAGGCAAAGAGCAATTTCCTTTCCAACATGAGCCATGATATCCGCACTCCGATGAACGCCATTGTAGGAATGACGGCCATTGCCATGACCCATATTGACGACAAGGATCAGGTGCAGAACTGCCTGCGAAAGATCACGCTGTCAGGAAAGCATCTGCTGGGGTTGATCAACGATGTGCTTGATATGTCAAAGATTGAGAGCGGCAAGATGACACTGACAGAGGAGAGAATATCCCTCAGAGAAGTTGTGGAAGGCGTTGTGGGTATCGTGCAGGCGCAGATTAGAGGGAAAGGGCAGTATTTTAACGTGCATATTGACAATATCGTGGCGGAGGATGTGTACTGCGACAGCGTACGTTTGAATCAGGTGCTGATCAATCTTTTGTCAAATGCCGTGAAGTATACCCAAGAGGGCGGAAGCATACAGCTTTCGCTGTATCAGGAAAAGGATCTTGTGGATAAAGAGGGCGAGTATGTCCGTACTCATATCACGGTAAAAGACAACGGAATCGGCATGACGCCGGAATTTGTGAAACATATATTTGAATCCTATTCCAGAGCGGACAGCAGACGTGTCAATAAGACGGAAGGGGCCGGACTCGGCATGGCCATTACAAAGCATATCGTCAATGCTATGGGCGGAACGATTACGGTGGAGAGTGAACCGGGCAAGGGAACTACGATCCAAGTGGTGGTAGATTTGGAAAAGGCAGGTACGGAGGATACAGATATGATCCTTCCGGCTTGGAAGATGCTGGTGGTGGACGACGATGAGACATTGTGCCGGACGGCGGTGGAGGCGCTTGATTCCATCGGAATACAGGCAGAGTGGACGCTGAGCGGGGAAACTGCGTTAGATATGATAAGCAGGCATCACAGGATGAGGGACGATTATCAGATTGTTTTGCTTGACTGGAAACTTCCGGGAATGGATGGAATCATGGTAGCCAGACAGATCAGGAAGATTGTGGACAAGGATATGCCTATCATTCTGATATCGGCTTACGACTGGAATGACTTTGAGGATGAGGCGAAGGAAGCCGGAATCGATGGATTTATCAGCAAGCCGCTGTTTAAGTCTACCCTGTATCACAGCCTGAAAAAGTATATGAATCTGGAGGAGATACAGGAGACAGCGGACGTAGAACTGGAGGGACGTCATATACTTGTGGCGGAGGACAACGACTTAAACTGGGAGATACTAAAAGAACTTTTGTCGGATCTCGGCATGGAATTGGAATGGGCGGAAAACGGAAAGATTTGTGTGGAGAAGTTCAAGGAATCAGAAGCAGGATATTTTGACGCGGTTCTGATGGATGTCCGAATGCCGGTGATGACCGGTTACGAAGCTACTGAGGCAATCAGAGGCCTTGAGCGTCCGGATGCAAAGACTATCCCGATCATTGCAATGACAGCGGATGCTTTTTCGGAGGACATCAAACGATGTCTGGACAGCGGGATGAACGCGCACACGGCGAAGCCGATCAATTTGGATGAGGTGATCTTGCTGTTGAAGAAATTTATTTTGTAGAAAATGGGGGTCGGATTACAGGGAATGTGATCCGGCTCTTTTATGTATATAGGCACACTGATAAGAGGTTGGAGGAAGTCTGAGATGAGGCTGTTTCATTTATCGGATCTGCATATAGGATTAAAGCTGTTAAACAGGGATATGCGGGAGGATCAGGAGTATATATTGGATCAGATCACAAAGTTTGCGGCGGAGAAAAGACCGGATGTGATCATGATCGCCGGAGATATCTATGACAGAGCAGTGCCGTCCGCCGAGGCGGTGGAAGTCTTTGATCACTTTGTGGAAAGTTTGTGGGGGATCCTGCCTGAGGCCTCGATCATGATGATCAGCGGCAACCATGACAGCGCTTCCAGAGTGGACTGTTTTCGCAGCGTGTTGGCGAGGGAGAGACTGTATATGATCGGACAGCCGCCCAGACGGGAAGGGGAGTTTATGGAGAAGATCGTGCAGCAGGATGCATACGGAAAGGTGAATTTTTACCTTCTGCCCTTTGTGAGGCCTTCCATGGTGCGAGAGATCGTTGGGACGAGAGAGGACGGCAGCCTTTTTTCTTACCATGAGACTGTGAAAAAACTGATTGAGCGGGAAAAAATCGACGAGCGGGAGAGAAATGTGTTTGTCAGCCATCAGTTTTATGTGCCTGAGGGAGCGAAGGCGGAAGACGTGGAGCGTATGGATACGGAAATATGTACCGTGGGGAATATCGATGCGGTGGGGGCAGAACTTTTGGCCGGATTTGATTATGCGGCTCTGGGACATATTCATAAATCTATGAAAGCAGGCAGTGAGCGGATTCGCTACTGTGGGACGCCCATAGCCGTGTCGGTCAGTGAGGCGGGGCAGGAAAAAGGTATTTTGATGGTAGATCTTGCTGAAAAAGGAGTGGCGGATATCACAAGACTTCCTCTGAAGCCTCTTCGTGAAGTGCGGGTGATAAGAGGGAATCTGTCGGAAGTGTTAGAGCTCGGATGCAGAGACTATGTGACTGTGATCCTGACGGATCAGGCAGATCTGGACATAATCGATATGCGGGAAAGGATCCGTCTGGCTTTTCCGAATTTGCTGGAGATTCGTCGTGAGACGAGGAAGAGAGCAGATTATGAGAGTGAGATCCACGGGCAAGCGCTGCTTGAACCTTTCGAGTTATGCTGTCTGTTTTTAAAGGATATGGAGGAAAAAGACAAAGCGGTGATGAGAGATGTGATCAATGCTGTGAAGGGGGCTCTTTAGATGAAACCATTGAAGCTTACAATGCGGGCTTTCGGATCCTATAGTCGGGAGACGACGATCGATTTTGCAAAACTTTCCCAGAATCTGTTTTTAGTTACCGGAGATACCGGCGCGGGAAAAACCACTGTGTTTGACGCCATTGTATTTGCCCTCTACGGTGAGGCGTCTTCTGTCGCAAACAAAAAGGATGGGGTGCTGCTGCAGAGCCAGTATGCGCCTTTGGATGTGACTCCTTATGTGCGGTTAGAGTTTTCAGACGGTGAAAACGGCGATATCTATGTTGTTTCCCGCACACCCAGACACCTTAAACTGCTCACCAGAGGGCGGGGGAGCGGGAGCCGGACAACGGAAAAGAACGCTTCGGTTTCGCTCCTTATGCCGGACGGGACAGAGTATCCGCTCAGAGAGACGCAGCGCAAGATAGAGGAGATCGTAGGATTTAACAAGGAACAGTTTATGCAGGTGGCGATGATCGCCCAAGGGGAGTTTATGGAATTGCTGCGGGCGAAATCCGATGCCAAAAAAGTGATCTTCCGCAAACTGTTTCATACGGATTTTTATGAGAAGATCGTGAAGGAACTGGAGAGCCGCAAGCGGTCGAAAGAAAAAGAGATCGCCGAGATCAAGACAGCTTCGGGGGCCGTTGCGGGCAGGATCAAAATTCCGGATGATTACGGAAGGAAGGAGCAGATCGCAGGCTTAAAGGAGCAGATAGAAACAGGAACTTTGGCAAATATGGAGGAGTTTTTGGAGGAACTTGCGGTTCTTTGCGGCTGTTGCGAGGAGGTCAGGGAGGAGTCGGAGAAAGCGCTGAAAGAAGCCTCTGGGGAGCGGGATAAAAAGCGGGATGCCTGCATAGCGGCTGAAAATCTGCTGCAGTTTTACAGTCAGCTTGAACAGGCAAAAGCGGATCTGGCTGAATGCGAAAAGCAAAAAGAGGAGATAGAACAAGGTGAGAAACTGGCTGCTGTTCTGGCGGGAGCCTATGATATCCTGACGGAGTATAAGGCTTATGAAATGTCAAAAAAGGCGGCGGACAGCATAAGGGCGGCGAAGAAAAGGAAAGAAGAGGAGCTGCCTGATCTGAAACAGAGGGCGAAAATCCTGACGGAGGAGAAAAAAGAGGCGGAAGAACAGTATGACGCTGCCAAAGAAAGATATGGTAAACTCAGCGAACGGGTGGAGGCTGCCAAAAAGATCCTTCGGGAAAAGGAACGTATGGAAGCAGAGTATGAGGAGAGTCTTGGGGAGTTGAAAACCGCAGGTGAGGAGTTACGGGAAGAGAAAAAGAAGCTTGCTTTGTTCGAAGAACAGGAACAAGGTCTTAAAGATCAGGCGGAGACTTTCGGGAATGCGGAAGTCTTTTTGGAAAAGTGGAGAAGGAAGGAAAAACTGGCAAAGGATTTGTCGGAGGATTCTAAAGAAACGAAGAATCTGGAGAAGCAGATCAGGGAAAAGTCGGAGAGGGCTGTTTTGGCAAAAAGGGAGTATGAGGAAGCCAAAGAGACGTATTTGCGGGAGAGCAGGCGTTATGAGCAGAGCAGGCAGAACTTTTTGGACGCTCAGGCGGGGATATTGGCTGGAAGTCTGAAGGAGGGAAAGCCTTGTCCGGTCTGCGGTTCTTTGGAACATCCTATGCCTTGCCGCAGTGATGCAGAGGAGGAACTCTCCGGAGAGCAGCTCAAACAGATGAGCAAGGCAGTGGAAATCTGCCTGCAAAAGCAGGAAGATGCGGCCGCAAGAGCAAAGGAAGAGGAGACAGCTCTGCGTGAGAAAAGCTTTCTGCTTGAAAAGAAGTTTGGGAAGCTGGAGGAACAGTATAGGGAGGCGGTCGCCGGAGAAGAGTCGGAAAGTGAAGGGAGACGGGATAAAAAGGCGATGGAGCTCGAGATCCACGATCTCATTGAAAAGTTTGGGAAAGCGGTGCAGGAGGAAGGAGAACGCCTGCAAAAGAATGTGGACGATCTGCAAACGATACGGAAAAGACTGGAGGAGGTCAGGGCAGATAAGGAAAACCTGCAGGAGCTTATCAGGAAGTGTCTGGAGAGGCTGCAGAAGGCTGAGAATGCGGTTCACCAAAAGAGGGGAAATCTGGAAAGTTTATCCGGAGCCGCAGAATATGCCAGTATGGAGGAAGCGGACCACCTGCTTGAAATGGAGAAGGAAAGACGGGATGAGATCGCTTTGCACTGTCAGGAGAGGCAAAGGAAAGCGCAACAGGCGGAGAGTGAAAAACGGGAGGCGGAAACGCTGCTAAAATGTTACAAGGAAGAACTTCCGGAAAAGGAGAGGGAGGCGGAAGAAAGGAAGAAATCTTATGAGGCCCGCATGTCGGAAAAAGATATCGGAGAAGCGCAGTGGCAGGAACTTACGGCCGAATATTCCCGAGAGGAGATAGAGAGATTAAACAGGAAGGCTGCAGAGCATCATCTGAAAGAACAGAGGGCTATGGCCGTGAAGGAAGCTGCTATGCAAGCTATAGGAGACAGGGAGAGGCCTGTTCTTAAAAAACTGGAAGAAGATAAAAGGCAGGCGGAAGAGGTTCTTGCGGTTGTCAAAGAGCAGTTAGACCGTCATCAGGAGAGAGAACGGGATAATAAAGGGGTTTATGAGGAACTTGCGCCCAGAGCGAAGGAGCGGAGCATCATTCTTGAGGAGCATCGGAGACTGGATGGTCTCTACAAGCTGGTTTCCGGAAATGTGACCGGTGCAAGGATGGATCTGGAAACATTCGTACAGCGTTATTATTTGGAGAAAGTGCTGCATGCCGCAAACAGACGTTTTCAGGAGATGTCCGCAGGACAGTTTGAACTGCGCATGGTGTCCCCCGAACGTGCGGGGGAGGGGAAAAACCGCGGTCTGGATCTGATGGTCTACTCTGCCGTCACCGGCAAAGAGCGGGAGATCCGCACGCTCTCCGGAGGGGAATCCTTTATGGCTGCTCTTTCTCTTGCGCTTGGTATGGCGGATCAGATTCAGGAGAGCGCTGAGGCGATCCATTTAGACATTATGTTTATCGACGAGGGCTTCGGTTCGTTGGACGAGCATTCCAGAAATCAGGCGGTGAAAGTGCTGAAGGAGATGGCCGAGGGAAAACGGCTGATCGGCATCATTTCCCATGTGACGGAACTGAAGCAGGAAATAGAGGAGAAGTTGGTTGTCAGTAAGAATGACGAGGGAAGTTTTGTGAGGTGGGAGTGAGAGAATAGAGAATAAAAATTTTATCTGAAAATAAAGGGCAGGGTCATTCTGTAATAGGCATTTGCAGGATGGCTCTTTTTGTTCGGATTCGATTCGGGAAGAAGCGGTCTGCTGTCACGGTATTCAAAATTATTTGAAAAAAGGTGCTGAAAAGAAGGACAGGTACATATATATAGACAGAGAGAAGGCTGTGCAGTCAAGATATGGTAGAGGAGGAGAAAGGGCTATGGAAAAGGAGGAGATTCTGTATATGTTTCCGGCCTCTCACAGGGAATTTTTTGATAAAGCAGCCTCTGAACCGGAAAAATTGCAGGAGATAAGGCTGCGGGCGGAAAAACCGGTGATCCTGATCAAAAAGCAGCAGGAGTATTTTCTCACAAAGACAGGGCAGTTGACCAGAGAAGCGGACGGGGCAAAGGTGATGAGAGCGAAGGAGTTAGAGCAGATTTTACAGCACATTTGTCATTATTCCGTCTATGCTTATACTGATGAGATCAGGCAGGGATATCTGACGCTGCCGGGGGGACATCGGGTAGGAGTTGCCGGACAGGTGGTGTTAGAGAGTGAAAAATGCATCAGGACAATAAAAAACATACGTTATTTAAATATCAGGATCGCACATGAGATAAAAGGAGCCGCAAAGCCGGTGATTTCTGAAGTATATGAGAACGGCAGGTTTTGCAATACGCTGATTTTGTCACCGCCGGGATGCGGAAAAACAACGTTGCTGCGGGATCTTGTGCGGGAAATATCCAATGGAAATAAATGGGGAAAAGGAAGGTTTGTCAGCGTGGTAGACGAGCGTTCCGAAATTGCGGGGAGTTATCTCGGAGTGGCTCAGAACGATCTTGGCATCCGGACGGATGTGCTGGACGGCTGTCCGAAAGCTATGGGGATGATGCTGCTGATCCGTTCTATGGCGCCGCAGGTGATCGCAGTGGATGAACTTGGAAATACGGAAGATGTGGAAGCGGTGGAGAAGGCTCTGCGCTGCGGCTGTCAGATACTGGCGACGATCCACGCGGAGGATATGGAGGAATTGAGACGGAAAATTTTTATGAAAGACTTGTTGGGGGAGAGCGCGTTCCGGAGGTTTATAGTGTTGGGAAGGGAAAACGGGAAGTGTGTGGTAAAAAAGATATATCGCTGTGAGACATGAAAAGCGGGAATAGGATTTGGCAAAATGGCAGAGCGTCAGAGGTGTATTGAATGGTGAAAGGGATCGGTATTTTGATCGTTATATTCGGGAGCAGCGGGCTGGGACTCAGTATTGTGAGGGAACGGAAAGCGTATCTGGAACAGTGCAGGGCATGGCGGGAACTTTTTGGACTGATTGAAAATGAGATTGCGTTCCAGAAATCTTCTCTGCCGGAGATTTGCGGCAGGGCGGGGATGCACCTGAGGGATGATAAGAAACTGTTTTTAGAAAGTATCGGGGGGACGTTCGACAGAGGGGAGGGCGGCACACTCGGGGAAATCTGGAGACGGGAGGCGGATAGGGTATTGTCGGAAAAACCTCTGAAAAAAGAGGTGGAGGATGAGATAAAAGGGATGGGAGAAAAACTTTGCTTTGAGGACAGTGAGATGCAGAGAAAGATGCTGCAGGACATTGAGAAATATTTGAGGAAACACGAGGAAGAGCAGGAGAATGCAGATAAAGAGAGAAATAAGCTGACACTCTGCGCAGGAGTGATGGGCGGGTTGCTTTTGACGATTCTCTTTTTATAAAAATTCAAGGCGGGAGAGGAACATGACAGTCAGCGTAATATTCAGAATAGCGGCAGTAGGCATATTGGTTACAATATTGGGACAGGTATTAAAGCACAGCGGAAGGGAGGAACAGGCGTTTTTAGTGTCTCTCGGCGGTTTGATTCTGGTACTGACATGGATCATGCCGTATATCTATGACCTGTTTATGTCTATCCAGAATTTGTTTTCGCTTTAGAGAGGTACCGGGATGATCGTTATTAAGATATCTTTGCTGGGAGTGCTGGCCGTATTGCTGGCTATTCAGTTTAAAATATTAAGGCCGGAATATGCGTCCTATATCGGTGTAGCCTGCGGCGGTCTGATCTGCGTTTTTATTGTGGAATATCTCTTCAAAGTATTTCAGGAATTCGGACAGTTACAGCAGTATGTGTCAGCAAACAGGGAATATCTGAATATTTTGCTCAAGATGATCGGCATCACCTATATCTGCGAATTCAGCGCCGGTATCTGCAGGGATGCCGGATTTCAGACTATAGCAGGTCAGATAGAAGTTTTTGGAAAAGTGTGCATTCTGCTGTTTGGTCTGCCGATTGTCGTCTCTCTGATGCAGACTATCGGGAGTTTTGTATGAAAAAACGGTCGTTATTTATTTTTTGCTTGGAAATAATTCTTTTTTTTACAGTATTCGACTTAAAATGCAAGGCATCCTTCATTGAACAGGAGGGATTTTTGGAAGAAGAGGAGGAAAAAGAACTGACGGATGACATTACAAAAGAACTTCATCAACTATGGGATGAGAATTATATGGGGCAGATCACGGGATATCTGGATGACGCCTACAGGAAAACGGGTGTGGATACCGGCAAGCTGTGGCAGGAGATCATGAAGGGCAACTTGAAAAACGGGGTGAAGGAATTTGGGCGGCAGGCCGCGGAGAATTTCTTTTTTGAGTTTTCTGCCGGGCGGGAAATTTTTATGAATATCCTGCTGTTGGCAGTATTGTCCTCGCTCTTTACAGTGGTAATGGATATTGTGGAAAACAAGCAGGTCTCCCATCTTGGCTTTTATTTTTTGTATCTTCTGCTGTTCATTATGTTGGCCAAAGTATTTCAGAGTATCTATACGGAGGCTTCAGATATGCTGGGGGCCATGACGGATTTTGTGAAAATACTGGTTCCGGCTTACGCGGCAGCCCTCGGGATGACAAACGGGACGGCGACGGCGACGGTGTATTATGAGGGAGTTTTGATGGTAGTATGGTGCGTGGAGGAAGTGCTCGGACGAGTCATGCTGCCGGCGATAGAACTGTATATGCTGTTGTCGGCTATGGACGGAATCTGGAGCGGAGAGCGGATGGCGGGGATTTTGCAGGGGTTGAGACGAATAATTGAATTTGGTTTAAAGTCGATACTTTGGATAGTTGGCAGCGTCGGGATATTGCAGGCTATGATAACGCCTGTTATAGATTCTTTGCAGTGGAATGCGGCGAAAAAGGTGGCGGGAATGGTGCCCGGAGTGGGGAATATTTCTGAGGGGATTTCGGAAATTTTTGTGGGATCTGCCATTTTGATCAGAAATGGCATCGGAATATTCTTTACATTGGTTTTGCTGTTTCTGTGTCTCGTGCCCCTCGTCAAAATTTTTGCGGTGGCTTTATGTCTTAAATTTTCTTCGGCGCTGGGGGCTGTCGTGAACCACTCCAGACTGACAGCCTGCTCAGATAAGGTGGGGGAAGCTTCGCTTATGCTTTGCAAAGTGCTGCTCACGGGTATGGGACTGTTTCTGTTGTGCATCGCGATCACTGTGCTGGCGGTGAGCCGCGGGATGTAGCGGGAGAGATGTTTTATGTTGGAACAGATAAAGGAGCTTTGCCTGTTTTTGATCTGTGGGCAGACATTGTTATATTTCCAGAGTGGAAAAAAATATGAAAAAATCTGTCGTATGATATTGGAACTTTTGATTTTGGCAGGGATCGTAGGTGCGATTTTAAACTTTTTGCAGTCCGCAGGCTTTCGAAAAGGGGAGATGGAGGCGGCAGGCAGTGCGGTAGCAGGCATGCAGAGAAACATGGAGGAGGCGCTATCAAAGCAGCTTGGGATGGAGGGGATTTCCGGAAATTTTCTTGCAGGGGAAGAAATGGAAAAGCTGATAGAAAAACATACTACAGAAGAAATTAAATCAAGTTATAATAATTTTGCTATGGAGTATGGATATAAGATACAGAAGATAAAAAATGAAAAGGATAAATTACAGGTGTTTTTAATAGATGTTCGGAAAAATGAGAAGGACTATGAGGATAATTCTGCGGAAACTGACGGAATTGAACCGGTGGAGATCGGGGAGATCAGCATAGACAGGGGAGACAGTAAGGAAACGGAAGAGGAGATGAGCGAGAAGGATCCCGAAAAGTCCGAGGAAGAGCTGAAAAGTTTCAGGCGGCAGTTTGCACTTGTTTTAGGGATGGAAGAGGAGAAGCTGGAGGTGATATTAGTTGACCGATAAAGGCATGGCAAAATGGAAACAAAAACTTCAACAAATGAAAAAGGAAGATTATATTGTAATTCTGCTGGCCGGCTTACTTCTGCTGATACTATCTCTGCCGACAGGAAAGGAAAAACAGGGGGCAGGCGGCACGGACGCGGGGCAGAGAGAAAGCAGGCAGGAAGGAGGTAATATTACAGAGACCAGAGAAGAGACAGAGAAAAAAGAGGTATGGAATACGAAGGATACGGCCGTCGAGGAGGGAAATTTAGATAATAACGAATGTTATGAAATAGATGTATATGTGAAGGGGCTGGAAAAACGAGTGGAGGAGATTCTTTCCAATATGGAGGGAGTAGGGAAGGTACGGGTAATGATCAGTGTGGCGGATACAGGGACGGAGATTCTGGAGCGGGATCGGGAGATGACGGCAAGCGATTTGGAGGAGACGGACAAGGCGGGCGGAAGGAGAAAGAACACGGAAAACGGACAGAGGGAGGAGGTGATTTACAGCCGGGACGCCGAAGGGAACGAGAAGCCTTATGTTGTACAGAGAAAATTGCCGGAGGTTACCGGCGTGGTTGTGACGGCCGAGGGGGCGGGAAATGCAAAAGTAAAAGAAAATATAATTGGGGCGGTTGGCGTATTATTTGAATTGAACGAGCATAGAATAAAAGTAATCAGAATGAAATCTTAAAGGGGAGACAGGTTTGAAAAAAATATTGAAAAAGAACCAGCTTATGATAACGGCTTTGGCTCTGATGATCGCAGTGGCAGGTTATCTGCATTTTTCCGGTGATGTGTCGGATCAGATCACCATTTCAGAGGGCGCAGCCGAGGAACAGACGGAAAACACCGCCTCCGAGGCGGCCACTATGATAGAATATACGGTGGAGGATACATATACGGCGGAAGAACTGGCGCAGATGGGGTTAAACGACGATATGAGCGCTACGGACGACGGAATGGCGATGTTTGATATTTCCGATGAGGATATGCTGACGGACATCGAAAGTTTGGACAGCGAACTCGCAGATACGGACGACGGCTATGAGGATGAGCTTTCCTCAATAGAGAGCATTCTGGCAGAGAGCTCCGACGTGCAGGAGGGCGAAGTTCCGGGCGAGGCGGTGTTTACCTCTACGATCAGCATCAATACCCTGCAGGGGGCGAAGCTCATGAAAGAACAGACCAGAGCGGAGAATAAGGCAGCCTTGATGGAGATCATCAACAGTACAAATATTGCGGATGACCAGAAACAGATCGCGTTAAACAGCATCATAGGGCTGACTGAGACTGCTGAGAAGGAGATGTCTGCGGAAATACTGTTGGATGCAAGAGGGTTCGAGGACGCGGTGGTCAGCATCACAGGGGATACGGTGGACGTGGTCGTGTACAGTGCGGATCTCTCCGACAGCCAACGTGCCCAGATCGAGGATATTGTGATGAGAAAGACAGGGACGCCCATCGAAAATATTGTGATCAGTACGACCTTGAATTAAAAGGAAAATATGTTATAATATGTGATTGCACAGCTTAAGAAGTTTGTTCCTGACACAGGCAAACTTCTTATAAGCTATATTACACACTGGAGGAGCAATAAGTGACGGATCATACAAAGGAAATCAATCGAAGAAGAACATTTGCCATCATATCCCACCCTGACGCAGGAAAGACTACCTTGACGGAAAAGTTTTTGCTGTATGGCGGCGCCATCAATCTGGCGGGCAGCGTGAAGGGAAAAGCTACGGCGAGACATGCGGTGTCGGACTGGATGGAGATCGAGAAGGAGAGGGGTATCTCCGTCACCTCCTCGGTGCTCCAGTTTGAGTACGACGGATTCTGCATCAATATTTTGGATACGCCGGGGCATCAGGATTTCTCGGAGGATACCTACCGAACGCTGATGGCGGCAGATTCCGCCGTGATGGTGATCGACGCATCAAAGGGCGTGGAGGCGCAGACGAGGAAACTGTTTAAAGTCTGCGCCATGCGGCATATTCCAATCTTTACTTTTATCAACAAAATGGACAGGGATGCCAACGACACCTTTGATCTGTTGGATGAAGTGGAAAAGGAGCTGGGTATAGCCACATGTCCGATCAACTGGCCTATCGGTTCGGGGAAGGGCTTTAAAGGAGTCTATGACAGAGAAGGGGAAAAGGTGATCACCTACTCGGACACCGAAAAAGGAACAAAAGAAGGCGTCTCTTTGGAACTTTCTTTGGAAGACAGGGAGGAACTTGTGGCGCATATCGGACAGGAGGCGGCGGATAAGCTGTTCGGGGAACTGGAGCTTTTAGACGGCGCCGGAGCGGAATTTGATTTGGAGAGCGTCAGAAGGGGTGATCTGACCCCAGTGTTTTTCGGTTCCGCCCTGACAAACTTTGGCGTGGAGATATTTTTGCGGCATTTTTTAGAGATGGCGACCACGCCTCTGCCCAGAAAGGCGGACTGCGGGTTGATCGATCCGGTGGAACACGACTTTACGGCCTTTGTCTTTAAGATACAGGCAAATATGAATAGGGCCCATCGCGACCGAATTGCTTTTATGAGGATATGCTCCGGAAAGTATGACGCTGCCAAGGAGGTGCGGCATGTGCAGAGCGGCAGAGTGATGCGGCTTTCCCAACCCCAGCAGATCATGGCGGACGAGCGGAAGATCCTGACGGAAGCTTACGCGGGGGATATTATCGGCGTGTTTGATCCGGGAATGTTTTCCATCGGGGACACGCTGTGCATGCCGAAGGAAAATTTTTGTTATGAAGGGATTCCTACGTTTGCGCCGGAGCATTTTGCGAGAGTGCGCCAGATAGATACGATGAAAAGAAAACAGTTCATCAAAGGCATCAGCCAGATCGCTCAGGAAGGTGCGATTCAGGTCTTTCAGGAATTATCCGGCGGTATGGAGGAGATCATCGTAGGCGTAGTCGGCGTTTTGCAGTTTGAGGTATTAAAATACAGACTGGAAAATGAGTACCGCGTGGATATCGGTCTGGAGCAGCTTCCCTATGAGTATATCCGCTGGATCGAGAATAAGGAAGAGATCGATGTTCAGAGACTGCAGGGTACGTCGGATATGAAGAAGATACAGGATCTGAAAGGAAATCCGCTGCTTCTGTTTGTGAACGAGTGGAGTATCCGTATGACCTGTGAGCGGAATAAGGAGCTGCGGCTTTCTGAGTTTGGAAAGAATTAGAAAGGTTAGACGTATAAATAACATGTGTTTTCATATTAACCGGGGCACAGAACAGGAAATCAGACGGAAAAACAGGCATGCAGGCAGGCAGGCGCTCATGACAGCGCTTGCTTTGGCCTGCAGTTTGTGTCTGTGGGGATGCGGCGTATCCGATTTTTTCAGAACGTCCCCCGCACCGGATACTGAGGAGATCATCGGGGAGATCGCCCAAAAAGAAACCGAAGATGAGAAGGCGCCGGAACAAGAGAGCACAAGTGCGAAGGCAGGAAAAAGACTGCAGGAAGTACAGATGCAGGAGGCGGAACATCAGGACTATTTTTATGCGGAGGAAAAGCAGATCGAGGAAAAAGAGAGCAGCTTTTCCAAGAGCGACATGGATGAGAAGCGGGAGCAGATCGGTTTGTCAGAGGCAGGGATCGTCGGACTGCAGGAATCCCAGCACGGCAACTATTATTTCGGACAGCTCGATTCTGCGGAAAAGGTACTCTATGTGGAGATATATCAGACTTTGGCGCTGATGGAGGAGGAGATACTTCTGTCTACCACCGATGTATCTCTGCTGCCTGTGGTCTATCAGGCAGTGATCAACGACCACCCGGAGTTTTTTTATCTGAACGGTTATATTTACACGCGCTTCATGCAGCAGGGTGAGATAAAGTATATTATCTTTTCGGGGCGTTATCTGTATGATGCGGCGGAAGTGGAGAGAAGACAGGCTGTCATCGACAGGATCGTGGATGAAAAGATGACGCAGTTTGCGGAGTACGGCTGTTATGAGACGGTGAAAGCCGTTTATGAATATCTGATCCTGTCCACGGAGTACAGCATGGACTCGCTGGACAACCAGAATATCTGTTCCGTGTTTTTGGACAAAAAATCAGTCTGCAACGGGTACGCCAAAGCGGCGCAGTATCTGTTAAACAACTGCGGAATCCCCTGCATCATTGTGAACGGCACCGCTGCGGGAAGCCCCCATGCGTGGAATATCGTGGAGATGTACGGGGAATATTATCATATGGACGTCACATGGGGCGATCCCTCTTACTATGCGGGAGGAGGAGATGAAAAGGGGGGCGTACCGGATATCGACTACAGCTATTTAGGTGTGACGACGGCGGAGATCAGTAAAAATCACAGCATGGATCAAACGTTTTCGCTGCCCCTGTGCGATGCGATACAGGACAATTATTTTGTCAGGGAGGGCCGCTATCTGTACGGCTATGACGAAGGACAGATAGAGGAGATCTTTGAGGAGGCAAAAGGACGGGGGGAGAGTGCGGTGTGCATAAAAGCTTCGGACAGGCAGGCTTATCAGGAAATCTTTGACAATCTGATAGGAGAACAGACGATTTTTGATTATTTCGGTGTCTATCAGGAGGGCGGGGAGTATAAAATAGCCTATTCGGGCAATGAAGATCTGTGTACCATCAGTTTCTGGGAGTGATTTTCATGAAGATGTGCTTTGCAAATGTAGAGTTTTTTGCTATACTAACAAAGAGAAACGAAAAAGCAGTAACGAGTAAATAAGGAAACAGGAGAAGATGAAATGAGCAAAGAGTTAGAGAGACAGAGTCTGGAACTGCGGGAAGACGACAGCATGGGATCCGTGAAAATTGCCGATGACGTGGTGGCGATGATCGCAGCCCTTGCGGCGACGGAAGTGGATGGGGTTTCTTCCATGGTCGGCAATATCACGCACGAACTGATGAATAAGATGGGATATAAAAACATTGCCAGAGGCGTGAAAGTAGAAGTTTTCAACAAAAAAGTGAAGGTCGATATCTCTGTGAACATCGAGTACGGCTACAATATTCCCGCCACAGGCCAGAAGGTTCAGACTAAAGTTCAGGGGGCGATCGAGAGCATGACGGGGCTTGAGGTGACGGATGTGAACATCCGGATCGCCGGCGTTGATATGGTAAAGACATCAAAATAACAGTGACGGCATCGGCATGATTTCGGCAGGCTGTACGACAGGAAAAACCGGGGAGTATTATGAACAGACGGGAGATAAGGGAACGCATTTTTAAACTGTTGTTTAGGGTGGAATTTTATAAAGCGGCAGAGTTGGAAGAACAGAAAGAACTCTTTCTGGAAGATACGGAGGACTTTCCGGAGGACGGAATAGAAAAGGACAAGCAGGAGATCGCGCAAAAGTACGATGCTGTTTTGGAAAAACTTCCGGAGATCGATGGGATGATAGATGACAAAGCGACAGGATGGAGCAGCAGGCGCATGGGAAAGGTGGAACTTGCCATCATACGTCTTGCCGTCTATGAGATATGCTTTGATGAGCGGATCCCCACCGGCGTGGCGATCAACGAGGCGGTGGAGCTGGCCAAAAACTATGGACAGGAGGGTTCGGCAGCTTTTGTGAACGGTGTCTTGGCTAAATTTACTGTCTGAAAAGTATGCAGGAGAAAGATCATGCAGAATGTTTATACCGTCGCACAGGTAAATTCTTATATTAAAAATATGTTTACTCAGGACTATATGCTTCAGTCCATCTCCGTAAAAGGGGAGATCAGCAACTGTAAATATCATACTTCTGGTCATCTCTATTTTACGTTGAAAGACCGTTCCGGAACGATTGCCTGTGTTATGTTTGCCGGCAGCCGTTCCGGTCTTGCATTTCGACTGACAGAAGGAATGCAGGTTGTAGTGAACGGCAGGGTAGACGTCTATGAACGGGACGGAAAGTATCAGCTTTATGCGAGAGAGATCACAAAACAGGGTGTCGGGGATCTCTATGTCCGGTTTGAGGAATTAAAGCGTCAGCTGGAAGAGGAAGGCATGTTTGCCCCTGAGTATAAGCGGAAAATTCCGCAGTATATCCGGACGTTAGGGGTAGTGACAGCGGAGACCGGAGCGGCAGTGCGGGATATCATCAACATAGCCCGCAGGAGAAACCCTTATGTGCAGATCATCTTATATCCTGCCATCGTGCAGGGAGAAGCGGCGGCCCCCAGCATTATAAACGGTATTCGTGGGCTGGAGGAGGCGGGCGTGGACGTCATGATCGTGGGGCGCGGCGGAGGTTCCATCGAGGACCTGTGGGCTTTTAATGAAGAATCGGTGGCGCGTGCGGTATTTGACTGTTCCGTACCGGTTATTTCCGCCGTAGGACATGAAACGGACTTTACGATAACCGATTATGTGGCGGACCTGCGGGCGCCTACGCCGTCTGCGGCAGCGGAACTGGCGGTCTGTGATATCAGGGAACTGACGGAGCGGATACGGGCGGCACGGGGAATGTTTGTCCGGAATATGGAGCGGAAACTGCGGGAGGCGGCGCTTAAACTTGACAACAGAAAGACAAGGCTGAATTATGTGAGTCCTCTCTCACAGATCAGGGAGAAGCGAAATTTCGCGATGAGGCTGGAAGAATTGCTGCAGGCGGCGATGGACCGGAATATTACAGAAAAAAAACAGATGTTATTTATTTATATTGAGCGGATGAGAGGGCTTTCCCCTCTGGAAAAACTGAGACAGGGCTACTCATATGTCAGCACGGCGGAGGGAAGGACGTTGCTTTCCGTGGATCAGGTGAGTGCGGGCGACAGACTGAAGATTTATGTGGCGGACGGCTGTGTGGAGGCCGAGACGGTGAGGAAGAAGAAAGCGGAGATCGATTGAGATGGAAGAGAAGAACAGGGAACTGACGCTGGAGGAGGCTTTTGAGAAGCTGGACGGGATGCTCGAAGAGCTGGAATCGCCGGATATCCCGTTGGAGGAATCCTTTCAGGTTTATGAGCAGGGGATGAAACTGTTAAAACAGTGCAACGAAATCATCGACAGGGTGGAGAAAAATGTGCTGAAGCTGAATGAGAACGGTGAACTGGAAGAATTCTGACAGATCATTGTGAAACGTAAGTTTTTTATTGATTGTGCATAATTTATGTCACAACGCAGGCATGCTTTCGCTGCGGCTTGACCGTAGCGGACACATAAGGCACCAAAATACGGTGCCTAAGTGCCGACGGTCTC
>CAJTNC010000004.1 GCA_910577955.1 uncultured Lachnospiraceae bacterium | reverse complement strand
AAAATTTTCAAAGTTCATCAATTTCTGCTTGACTTTTTATTTGCAGACTTAAAATCCTTTTATTTGAAATACCGGACACCGGCCTCAAAAATCTTTAAATCCTGTTCGCCGAAGATATTGATCGCCACACCGTCTCCCCTGCGCTCTGCATGAGCCATCTTGCCGAAACACCTGCCGTCCGGCGAAGTGATTCCCTCGATTGCCCGATAGGAACCGTTGACATTAAACTCCTCGTCCATGGAGGCGCTGCCGTCCATATCCACATACTGTGTAGCCACCTGCCCGTTTTCAAAAAGTCTGCGGAGCCACTCGTCGCCCGCCACAAAGCGTCCCTCCCCGTGAGAAACAGGATTTACATAAGTCTTCCCAAGTTCCGCTAAAGAAAGCCACGGCGACTTGTCTGAAACTACTTTGATATACGCCATCTTTGAAATATGGCGGTTTACCGTGTTAAAGGTCAGCGTCGGAGAATCCCCGTCCTGCCCTGTGATTTGCCCGCAGGATACAAGTCCCAGCTTAATGAGGGCCTGAAAACCATTGCAGATGCCGAGAGCCAATCCGTCCCGCTCTCCCAAAAGTTTCTGCACCGCTTCCTTTATCTTTTGATTCTGAAAAGCCGTAGCAAAAAACTTGGCGCTGCCGTCCGGTTCATCACCGGCGGAAAATCCTCCCGGGAACATGATGATCTGCGCCTGCCCGATAGCCTTTTCAAAGACTTCCACCGACTCCCTGATATCCTCCGCCGTCCGGTTCTTAAATACTTTGGTCACTACCTGTGCGCCTGCATTTCTGAACGCGCGCTCCGAATCGTACTCGCAGTTTGTTCCCGGAAATACGGGAATGAAAACCGTGGGACGCGCAACTTTATGCTTACATAAGTATATGCTGTCAGCCTTGTATAAGGTTGTTTCCACCGCAGTCTTATCCTGTGAAGCTTTGTAGGGGAAGACTTTATCCAGAGGCTTCCTCCAGACTGTCAGCGCTTCCTCCATAGAAATCTCCGTTTCTCCGTAGACAAAGGCCTGCTTTTTCGTCACTTCACCGATCACTCTGTAATCGATATCCAAATCATCCGCCAGACGTTCCAATTCCTCGAACATTTTTCCGTCTGCCTCGGCAATGATGTTGCCGATACCGCAGTCAAAAAGTTCGCTCTCGTCGATCCGGTCCGTGTCAAAGCATACCCCAAGCCGGTTGCCGAAAGCCATTTTCGATACCGCAGCGCAGATTCCCTTCCCGTCCACCGCATAGGCGGAGACAAGACATTTTTCTTTGATCAGCGTTCTGATACCGTCGTAAAGCTCCAGTACATTCGCGTAATTCGGCACATCATAATCGTCCACGTCGATCTTGAAATACAATAGTTTATTTCCGGCCTTTTTCAGTTCCGGTGTCAGGATATCCTGCTGCTTCGCCACATCAACCGCAAAGGAGACTAATGTGGGCGGCACATCGATATCGTTAAAACTGCCGGACATGGAATCTTTTCCGCCGATAGAGGGCAGACCGAATCCGATCTGCGCGTCATAGGCGCCCAACAGCGCCGCAAAAGGCTGGCTCCATCTCTCCGGCCGTTCGCTCATCCTGCGGAAATACTCCTGAAATGTAAACCGGATCTTCCTGCAGTCGCCGCCTGCCGCCACGATTTTTGCCATAGACTCCGTCACCGCATAGATCGCGCCGTGGTAAGGACTCCAAGAAGAAATTCTGGGATCAAACCCGTAACTCATCATCGTCACTGTATCGGTCTTTCCCGATAGCACGGGAAGAAACGCTGCCATGACCTGCGTCTCCGTCAACTGATACTTTCCGCCGTAGGGCATTAAAACGCTTCCCGTTCCGATGGAGGAGTCAAACATCTCCACCAACCCTTTCTGGGAGCAGACATTCAAATCCGCCAGTTCCGCAAGCCACGCTTTTTTCAGATCGCCCGCCTGAAGAGCCTCCTCCACGCCGGAAACCGCCGTCTTCTTCAACTGGTTATCTTCTTTTGAGGGGATCGCCACCCGCACGGCCGTCTCCTGATGAGCGCCGTTTGTGTCGAGGAATGCCCTCGCAATATTCACGATCTCTTTTCCCCGCCATGTCAGAACCAGACGCGGCTCCTTCGTGACCACAGCCACGATGACCGCCTCCAGATTCTCCTCAGCCGCATACTCCAAAAACGTCTCTGCATCCTTAGGAGAAATCACCACCGCCATTCGCTCCTGAGATTCGGAAATAGCCAGTTCCGTACCGTCCAACCCCGCGTACTTCTTCGGAACTTTATCCAGATCCACCCGCAGACCGTCCGCCAGTTCTCCGATTGCAACGGACACGCCGCCCGCGCCGAAATCATTACATTTTTTGATCAATCTGGACACTTCTTTGCGTCTGAACAGTCTCTGGATCTTCCGTTCTGTGGGCCCGTTTCCTTTCTGTACTTCCGCACCGCACAAAAGCGTTGACTCCTCCGTATGAGCCTTCGAGGAACCGGTTGCGCCGCCGCAGCCGTCCCTGCCCGTTCTGCCGCCAAGCAAAATAATATAGTCTCCGGGATCCGAAGTCCCCCTGATCACATTCTCTCTGGGCGCCGCCCCCATGACCGCGCCGATCTCCATGCGCTTCGCCACATAGTTCGGATGATAGATTTCCTTCACATAACCGGTGGCCAACCCCACCTGATTTCCATAGGAAGAATACCCTTTCGCTGCGCCTCGAACAAGCCTTGCCTGAGAAAGCTTTCCCTTCAAAGTCTGAGATGCCGGCAGGGTCGGATCCGCCGCACCTGTGATCCGCATGGCCTGATAGACATACCCTCTTCCCGAAAGAGGATCGCGGATCGCGCCGCCGAGACAGGTTGCCGCGCCGCCGAAAGGCTCGATCTCCGTAGGGTGATTATGAGTCTCATTCTTGAAAAAGACTAACCACTCCTCCTTCACCGGCCCGTCGCCGTAGTCAATCTCCACAGGCACCACAATGGAACAGGCGTTGATCTCGTCGGAAACTTCCATATCCTCCAGTTTCCCTTCCGCACGCAATTTTTTCATTGCCATCAGCGCAATGTCCATCAGACAAATGTATTTGTCATCCCGTCCATTATAAATCTCTTCCCTTGTATCGAGATAACTCTGATAAGTCATCTCCAAAGGTTCCCTGTAGTATCCCTCGCCGAATTCCACATCTTTGAGTTCCGTCGAAAAGGTGGTATGCCTGCAGTGGTCGGACCAATATGTATCAAGCACACGGATCTCCGTCATGGTCGGATTGCGCTTCTCCTGACCGGCAAAATACTTCTGAATATGCTGAAAATCTTTGAAAGTCATAGCCAACCCCAAAGATTCATAAAGTTCCTTTAACTCCGCCTCCGGCATATCCACAAAGTCCTCTCGCCCGGACATATTTTCAAAAACCGTCACATCCTCCGGCTCCTCATAGACCGCCACAAGAGTTTCCGGCTTTTCCATACCCGTTTCTCTCGAATCCACCGGATTGATGCAGTAATTTTTTATCTGCTCGAATTCCCTGTCGGAAATATTTCCGAGAAGCATGTAAGTGACGGCTGTCCGGATAACCGGCTCCTCGTCCTCTTTCAGAAATTTCACGCACTGCACCGCCGAATCCGCCCGCTGGTCAAACTGCCCCGGCAGATATTCCATGCTGAACACACGGGCCCCTTCCGGTATCTCTATCGTCTCCTCATAGTAAAAATCCACCGGAGGTTCGGAAAAAATACACCCTTTGGCCGCCTCATATACACTGTCGCTTAGCCCCTCCACATCATAGCGGATGAAAATGCGGACACTCTCCACAGAATCAATCTGCAGATAACTTTTGATTTCCTCTCCAAGCTGATTCGCAGCCGCCGCAAAGGGCTCCTTTTTCTCTACATAAAGTCGTTTTACGTTTCCCATACTGATTTTATTCCTGCCCCTCTTCTTCTATAATAAGTCCCTGCATGATCAGATACAGTTCCTGATCAATAGCCTCCCCCGATATTCCTATCGTCACAGCGGCTATTTTCAGCCCTTCCAGCACATACATTACGTTCTTTGCCGCAACGCGGGCATCCACATCATAGAACGCTCCGTTCTCCGCTCCCATTTTAATTAACTTCTCAAGCACCGTCACGCCCTTGTTGAAGCGCTTTTTCAAGATCACGCTCTTCGGATTTGCAAAAGCATACTCATAGGCCGCTACCGCCAGCGTCTTTCTGCTGCCGAGGATCTCCTTCTTCTGTTCTTTCAAAAACACCGCAAGAATCTCCGCCGCAGTCGCATCCTCTCCCACGTTCTCCTCAAACACGTCCTCTGTTTTCTCGGAATCCGCCGCCAACACCTCCAAAAAAATCTGTTCCGTATCGCCATAGTACAGGTACAGACCGCCCCTGCTGATCTCACAGGCATCCACGATATCCTTCATCGTCACGCTGCGGAATCCCTTTTCCACAAACACTTCTTTAGCCTTTTCCAAAATAAACTGTTTCTTCTGTAACGAACGCTCTCCCATAACAACCTTTCTCCACCCTTTTACTCATTTATCTCTAACAGATCACGCAGTCGGTATAACACCTCCAAAAAGATGCCGCTCTCCACCCCCTGCGCCCAAAGAACACTCTTTGTCATACCGCCCAGCACATATTTGGAAAGAATCCCCGACAGCAGATCAATATCCCGCAGTGAAGCTTCTTTAACAAGCTTCTTCTCCTGCTCTGCATTCCTGATCCTGTGCCTGCTGTAAACGTACTGGTAATTTCTGGTTATAAACTGCGTCTCCCGCGCTGCCTTCACAAAGCCAAGCAGCGTGGAATCATAGACAGGAAAAGTAAACGCCGTTTTCTCCACACCTTCACCCTCGAAGCTTTGCATCACATCGCCGCCCCGCTTCATCTCCAGCCACGAAATATAGCGCACCAGTCGCTTTGCGTCCGGCTGGTACTGTTTGATCAGATTCTTTCTGGTGTCGATGTCCAGTTCCTTTGCCTCATCCTGCATCATATTTTCCCATCCTCTTTTATCCTTATTTTTTCATAATACCAAAAAATTTCGAAAAAGTACAGAAAGACTTCACAAAAAAGCTTCTAATTAGTATAATATAAAAAGAACAATTTGGAATCACAGGTTGGAACTGTGTCTTCACGATCAAAATAGGAGATTAGCATGACGTCAAAAACCATCAAAGCAGGCGAAACTATCATTGAAAAAGGACAGGCTCTGGACTGTTTCTGGTACATCTCGGGTGGAAGCGTATCCGCGCAGTTCTCCGGCGGCTCGATCCTTCTGGAAAAAGGAGATATCATCGGTATCTGCGATTTTAACAAAGACAGCCATTTTCTTTCCTATCAGGCGGCTACAGACTGTTCTCTCGTCCCCTACGGTTCTCCTGCAGTTCTTCTGCGGACAAAATTTTTCGGGGATCATCCAGACAACCGAGTCCGGCTCGCTCTTTCCATGAACCGTTTTGTCAGAAAACTGTTAGCCGGCTATACAGCGGCTTATCGTTCCTGCAAAGAACTTTACGACTTTCTGCTCTCCTCCCACACCTCCTACCGGACGTTCTGTGAGGAACTGCACGTTGTGATCAAGGAACTTCCCGGCTTTGAGGCTTTAGAACCCTTGGAGGAAAGTTATGTCCCCAACCCTTGGATAACGGCGCACTATACAGGAATACATAATATCATGCTGAACAAGGCCGTTGCCCCTATTTTGCATGAAAACCAGTTCATCCCCGGTTACCTCTACCGCGCTTCGGACGATATCCATACGCTGCTCGAAAGATCCTGGGTGCTTAACGACTATGTGGAAAACATTTCTAACCTGCTGCTCAATGAAAGCCGGTTAGATCTGTTCGACCTCTACACCAGCCTCTACTACCGGATCGGCATGCAGAATCCTAACAGTCCCGCCATCGCCGAGGCTATTGAGAACACCTGTAACCACGCCAAGAATCAGTCCTGCATCTCCGAAGAGTTGGTAGAGAGCAGGATCAAAGAATATAATACCCAGATAGAGAATATGAAACGGCTGATGGAATCCTCGTCAGACGGCAATGCGGCGGATTCCGCTATGGATTTTGACGCTCCAAGTAAATTGATGAACGCAACCGACATCATTTTAGAATACGCAAACTGTTCCGCCGAGGTTGCCACCGATTTCAAAAATACCCTCTCGGAATATAAAAAGATTTCCGACAAGAACTCCACTTCGCAGGAGGCGATGCGCCTGCGGCGCAGTCTGACCGATTCCTTCTACAAGGTCTACACCGCCGCCTTTCTTGCCAGCCTGACGGACAACAATATCCCGCCTGTCATGCGGATGTTCTTCAACTTCGGTTTTGTGGATGCCGATCTGTGCGGCATGGACTGCGCCGCTTACCTGTACCAGAACGCCGGGCACTACGCGGGTTCACCGGAACACGGTATCTACACCGTCCATGAATGGCTTAAAACAGTCTACAACGGCGAGAACGAACCCAGCATCAACGAGCTGGATATGGACTTTGAGAAATACGTCCACTCCCTGAAATCCGAAGGTTCCGTCACGGCCGAAGCCGCTGCGGAGATGCTCAACGACAACATGCAGAAGGTAAACTTCGAATTGGAGAATATGTTCCAGAGGGGCTGTAAGATCACCAGCGGCAGACCCTCCGTATTCTGTCCCCTTTTATCGGAGCACCAATTTATCAGAGATCCGAAAGACGCCCTCTTATATCCGGATCAGATCATAAAACAGCTTGATGATATCCGCTCGACAGACTATACCGTTTTTGCCAGAAAGAGTCTTACCGTCCTGTCCGAAAAAGAAAATATCCACGACTTTTTCGAAGTGGAGGTTATGCCGAATATCATCCTGATGCCGGTGGTCGGTATGAGGGGCGCCATGTGGCAGGAGATCGTCGGCAGAAGCCGTCTGACCCCCGCCCGCATGATGCTGCCGGTCTTCCAGTTAGAAGATCTGGAAAAGATCATGATCCGCATGATCGGCGAGTATCGCTGGGAGATGTGCAAACGAGTACAGGGCGCGCGCTGGAACGACGTCACCGAACCATCTCTCACCAGCCTGTACTACGATTTCCTGCAGTTTTACAGAAAGAACCCCGAACTTTCCACCGACACCAAGGAAAAGATCAAGACGGGACTTCAAAAATGCAAGCAGAACTTTAAAGAATATTTCCTGACCGACTATATGACCTATTTGCTGTTTGAGTGCAAAGGCTCGCCTCATCTGGTGAAAAACGCCCGCTCCATCCTGTTCAGCCAGTGCCCTCCGGCCGCGCCTGTCAGACAACGGCTTTCCACCAACCCGATCTATCAGGATCTACTGGAAGCCCACGGCAGAAGCGTTGCAGAGCGCTGTCGGAAGTTGGATAATCTCGGCAAGAAACTGCTCTCCAAGGGAGAACCCATACCGGAGGTCATGCAGCAGGAAGTAGCGTTTGTGAAGAGATAACAAAGAAAATCGTATCGTACCGCCCTGCCATAAACCAAAATGCAGGGCGGTATTTTTTATTTCCGAAGCTTTAGAGGAATTCTGTGCAAAAGCTGTGCCTGCCTGCTTTCGCTTTTTGCTTTACAATTCACAAAGTTACATTCCCGGCTGTCTGATTCCGGATCTGGAACTTCATGCCTGAAGCGGACTCAATATCCTGCAGTTTATGAGACATCTGGCTTTACCAAGACCTCCGTATGCTGTGATTCCATGAATCGCCGCATACGCGGGAGAAACGGCTTATCAGAAGAATAGTTGGACACAATTCATTTGATAAAAGAAAGATGGCTCTGGGATTTACATCCCAGAACCGCTTTATCCTGCCGTTCACACGCCCTGTCCTCTTTCTTAAATTCAGTTTCCGCTATTCTTCTTCAATACCATTCTTCCCCATCGTTTTCCGGTGCATGGTCACCGCCGAATGTGGGATCCTTTGTCAGATAATAGTTATACCAGTATATCTGCCCCGGTTTATCCGGAACCGGGTCATCCCAGGTCACATCGATATAATAATATTCACCGTTCAGCTTCACCTTATTCCACGCATGGCCGCCGCCGTTAGCCGTCCCGCTGATCTTGACGCACTCGATCCCCTGAATATCCATAAATGCCCGGAACGTCTTGGCATACCCGTCGCAGACCGCCTTCCCTTTATTGATTGCACCCTCTATCTCATAGGATTCTCTGGGAATTGTCCTCTTCAGATAATTATCATAATCATATGCAATATTTAAAACCATCCAGTCATGCACAGCCTTTACCACCTCTCTATCGCTCATGCCGTCATCTATGATCTGGGAAGAAATTTCATACATCTTTAAATAAGTATTGACTGTTTCAAACGTGGCATATCCCTTTCTGCCCTCCGCTATACCGCTGCCCGCATAGTGCATATATAGCGCCATTTTATCCGATCCGACCGCAGCCGCCACATCCGGATTTTCCGCCGCATACCGCGCATCATCAAAATTCTGCGGGCAAATCAGCTTATCGGGAGCGATCCGCCCCTGCCAGCCGACTGCCTGTCCGGTAGTGGCATAAAATGTATAAACGGCATTTTTATCGGTTCCGCATGCCTCGACAAGCTCCGGATGCTTTCGCAGATACCAGTCATAATCAAAAATGCTGGCCGGGACATATTTGTCCATCAAATTCAGGAGTTCCCCCGTTATAACAGGCATACCGTTTTTATCCGTCTCCAGATCAATGATCCGATACTTTGACGCAACCGTCCCGTTTTCCAACTGCGCTATTTTCGCATCGCCTAAGTCTATATATTCATCCCAGCTTATATAGGCCGTCCCGCCCACCACATCATAGGCCTTTGCCGTCGCGCCCTTTCCTGTAAAAGCAACAAGAACGACCGCCGCCGTCAACAACAGTTTCCCCACATTTCCCCGCATGCTTTTCCTCCTTTTTCCGCCTGCTCATGCTGCAGAACGAATATTTTCATGGTTTCTTCCAACTTCCACAATATTCCATAAAATGGAAACTTGTAAAAAGTATAGACCAATTTGGGAATATTTTCAATACAGTTGAAATTATACTGTCGCCATAATGACACTGCAACGTTCTCTGCTGTTGCCCTACTCCGCCCATCCCGCCAAGTTTTTCTACCGTGTAGATATGCAGAAGATACCTATTCAACGCAAGCGTGCCTGTGTTGAATAGATATCTTCTGCACAATCAGACCGTAGAATTAACACGTTCCGCAATCACCTGAATCAAATAGATCAAACTGCGGCACAAAACCTTCCTAATCTATCGCCGCGCCCTTATAGACATACTGGATCTCGCTTATATAATCAGTCATATGGTCACCATTATACTTTTCGGCGAATACTTTCAACACATACCCTTTCTCATCATATTCCTCCGGCCAGTTGACGATAGCCGTGCCGTTTCCCCTGTAGGAAGCGTCCACCAACCTGTCGTAGCCTATGATCTCCGTTCCCCGCTCTGTCGTCAAAATAGCGGACAAATAGCAGTTCCCCGTAGAGTACAGGTAGGCATAGTCAAAGCATAACGCCCGCCCCTGCAGGCGCACGTTGCTTATTTCCGGCGCCCGCATCCCGGTTGGATTTTTCTCCTCATCGTAAGGATTTTTGACGGTAAACTTCCATGCCTCCACCTCTTTTTTTGCCACCGGACGGATATCGCCGCCATTCCGGAAGGAAGAATCTTTCCCCCCCGCAGCCGCGCTGATAAAAGCGATCTCTCTGAGTCCCACCGACTTCATGGCACCGTCTGCAACAGACTGCAGATCCATCACCCGCTTTCTCGTTTCCCTGTCATAGCGGTAAGCGTCCGCCACGCGGTAGAGTGTGGGCGCGGGAAGGAGGCTTTGAAATTCCTCCTGTTTAAAATTCTCCCTGTACACATAGCAGTCGCTGTAGGACACATAGTCCCCGCTCCAGCTCTCCTCCGTCACGACAGGATCATCGATCCCTTCTGTCCTGAGCTTTATCACACTTTCAGGCTGTACTGCATAGGCTGTCCCCGAGGGCCAAAGGCTAAGCAGTACGGCGCTGCACAATACCGCCGCTAAAAACCACTTTTGCTGTTTTCGGTCTGTTTTTCTCATCCCACTCTATCCTTTCCCGCCTCTACGCTTCTATGTCCGTGTCCTTCTTCGCTCTGTGCTTTTCTCTTCGCGAAGCCCTTCTTTCTTTTCTGTTTCTGCGCCTCTCTCTCCCCGACTCCTTATCGATGATCAGATAAATCGTGGGAATCAAAATCAGTGTCAGCAGTGTGGATACCAACAGGCCGCCTATGATAACTAACGCCATACCCTGCATCATCTGCCCGTTTGTTCCGAGAGCCAACCCCATAGGGATCATGGACAGAATCGTTGTGAGTGACGTCATCAGGATCGGTCTGAGCCTGATCGCCCCGGTCTCGATCAGGGCTTCCTCCACCGTCATCTCCTCTTTCAACCGGTTTGTGGAGTCCACATACAAAATACCGTTGTTAACTACAATACCCATCAGCATCAAAAAGCCCATCAGAGAAACCATACTGATCGTGGAACCGGTCAAAAACAGGAAGATAAAGGAACCCACCAGCGCGAAAGGCACACACATCATTACCATGAACGAAAATCTCGGTGACTCGAACTGCATTGCCATCACGAGGAACACCAAAAATACCGCTGTAAGTATTGCCTTGACTAACGTATAAAATTCCTCCATCATCATAGCCGTCATCATGCTGTCCGCCGGGGAGACGGTCTCCGGAAATACCGCGCTTTCCACAATAGCATCGATGCCCGCCTGCGCCTCGTAATACTTGTCGGAAGTGGTGCTCACCGTCAATGCCACCTGATACAGGCCGTTCTGCTTATAAATGGACTCCTGCGCCTCCTCGTAGACGATCTGTGCGATGTCCCTGAGCGGCACAGTCACTCCCATGGGACTTAAAATATTCAGATTCAACAGGCTGTTCATATCCTCATAAGCGCCCTCAGGGTATTCCAACCGCACTTCGTACTCGGATCCCTCTCTTGTCACAGTCATCGCCTTCTTTCCGCCGGTGGCGTTTCCTACCGCCATACCCACGGTGATCGGTGTCAGCCCATACTGCATCGCCTGCAGCTCATCCACGTCGATCCTCGCCTGAATACTGTCGCCGGATGTGGAATTATCCACTTTCACAACGCCGTCCACCTTCAGGAATTCTCCCTCAAGCTGCGACGCAAAATCCTTTAACACCTCCATATCCCTGCCCTGTAAGTCGATCTCATAGCTGCCTGTACTCATCATGGTACTCATGCTGGAACCGGAAGAGGATACTGTGATATCCATGCCTGTCATCTCTTTTGCCAGCTCGTTCCATTCGTCCACCACTTTTACGGTATCCCTGCTTCTGTCCTTTTTCAGGTAGGCGCTGATGCCGGCGTTTGTTCCGTTGACGTAGTAAGAATAATGCTCCACATCCTCATCGGCGGACACGATCTCTACCCACTCCTTCATCTGTTCATCGATGCTTTCCACTCTCGTGCCCGCCCGGAAATTAACGGAAATCCCTACCGTTCCTTCGTCTGCAGAGGGCATCATCTCCATATTGAGTTTGCTGCCCATCATAATGGAAACCACAACCATCAAAACCGAAGCTGCAATAACAAGAAACCGTTTATGCAACAGCTTGCGCAGTAATCTTTTATAGCCTTTTGTCACCGTCCGCAGGATCTTATTCATCGGAATATCCTTCTTCTCTACCGGACGGAACTTTGAGTAACACAGAGGGACTAATGTCAAAGCAACGATCAAGGACGCTAACATCGCGAACACGATCGTAAAGCCGAGCTGCACGAACAACTGTCCCGAAAGTCCTTTGCTGACCGCAAGGGGCACGTAAACGACGATTGTAGTGATCGTGGATGCCACAATGGAGGCCGTCACGATTTTCGTCCCTGTAAGCGCCGCTTCTTTGAAGTCCGTTTTTTTCTCCTGCATACGGAAGCAGCTCTCGATCACCACGATGGAAGAGTCCACCATCATGCCGATGGCAATGACCAGAGAACCCATCGTCACAATATTTAAAGAATAACCCATGGCGTTCATCAGGATTAAGGTCACAAACAAAGACACCGGCATGGACGCGCCCACGATCAGCGACGCCTTGAAATCCCCGAAGAACAAAAACAGTACCACCATCGACAAAACAATGCCCAAGATCAATGTCTGTCCCACGGACCAGATGGAATCCACGATTGCCTCACTGGCATCGTAGGTGATTTCAAAAGCAATAGCCGGATTTTCTGCCTTGATCCTCTCAAGAGCCGCCTTAATATCGTTACAGACGTTCACTGTACCGTAACTGCTCTTTGTCTGGATGCTGATGCTGACATCTTCTTTTCCGTCATACCGACTGATGTAGTCCGACGCCTTGGCTGACATCGAGACTTCCGCCACATCCTGCAGCGTGATCACGCTCCCTCTGCCTGTGGTGAGGGGCGCTTTTCTGAGCTGCTGCACGGTATTGTACTCCTTGCCCGTAGTCACATTGATATTTTGCTTTCCCTGTGTAACGCTTCCGGCGGGATAGGTGAAGTCCACCATAGTCAAAGCCTGCGCGATACTGTCCATAGTCAGGCCGTACTGGTTCATCAGCGTCTCGTTTAACTCTACCTTGATGTACTCCTCGCTGCCGCCGCTCACCTCCACCTGCGCCACTCCGGATATCTTTTCTAAATCCGGCACCACGGATTCATTCAGCACTTTCCCCAGATCGATATCTCCGATCTCCGTCGCCGACAGGTACATATTCGGCATGCTGTTCATATTCATCTCGATCACTGTGGGGGTATCCACATCTTCCGGCAGGCTCAGGGAAGCCGTGTCAAGAGCCGACCGCAGATCCGCATAGCATTCGTCAATATCCACGCCGTACTCATACTGGAACAGTACCTGACACATGTTTTCCATAGAGACGGCGGTCACGTCCTCCACGCCGCTGAGCGAAGAACCTGCATCCTCCACCACCTTTGTCACCAATTCATCCACCGTCTCCGGATCTGCTCCGGGATAGACGGCAACTACGATCAGCATCGGCAGTTCCATGCTGGGCGTCAGCTCTAATTTAAAGCCAAGCAGAGAGGAAATACTGAATACCACAAGGGCCACTACGATCAACACACAGGATACCGGACGCTTTAAAGCTGTCTTAGTCAAATTCATGAATGCGTCCTCCTATTCCGCAGCGTGCAGCAGCACACCTTCCGTCAACTGCGGAGACCAGCTTGTCACCACGATATCCCCCAAATTCAGACCGCCTGTCACCACAATGTTGTCATCGTCAAATATACCTGTTGTGATCGGCGTCTTCACAGCCCTTCCGTCCACATTTGTATAGACGTAGGCTCCTTCGTTCTCATAGTAGACCGCATCGTAGGGAATGATCATCGTATTTTCCGCGCGATAAGTATCTGCACTCACCTTTACCGATACGCCGCTCGGCAATTCCGCACTGCTCACCTCCACACAGGCCTTGACCTGAAACAGGCCGCTCTGGGGATTGACGGATGTACCGATCTCCGTAATGACAGCTTCATATGTATCATTATTTCTCTCAAGGATCACTTTCTGTCCGACGGAAAACGTGTTTCTCACGTCCTCGCTGACCTGAAACGTCACGGTCATCGTGTCGTTGTTGACGATCGTGTAAGCCGGACTGCTCTGTCCCGCTATGCCGTTCACCTCCACGTTCTTGCTCTCCACCACGCCGGAAACAGGGGTGGTCACCGTATAGTAATCTAACGCCAACTGGGCCTGCGCCGCCGAAAGCTTCGCCATGTCAAGACTCAGCGCCAACTGATCCTTTGTGCTCTCCGCGGACTGTTCGAGCTGATCTACCGTTGTATTCATGGTTTCTTCCAACTGCTCCCTTGTCATGACTTCCGTCTCGTCCGCCAGTTCCATCGCTTTCTGCGCGGTGTTATAGCCGCTTCTGGCACTTAAATAGGCCTGATAAGCTTGATTTCTCGCAGATTCCAAACTGCTCAAATCCACAGTGCCCAGTGACGCCAACTGCCCTTTCAGGGCCGCTATTTCTTCCTGTATCTTTCTAAGGTCATCCTCGACAGCTCTGCTCCCTGCATCTGCGCTCTTTTGGCCGTCGTTTCCCGACGCATCAGCCACACCGGCTGATTCCGCAAAAGCCTCCTGCTCCTTTAACGCCTCGGACTCTCTCTTTTGCGCGTCCTCTAACTCCCTTTTTAAGCTCTCTCTGGTCTTCGCCGCACTGTCGTAACTCTTCTTTGCCTCTTTATACTGTTTATCTAACTTTTCATAGGCTTCCTTTGCCGTGACATAGCCGATCTGCGCTGCCTCAAAGGAACTCTGTGCCTGCATTTTACTGCTCTCCAGCTGAAGTTCCGTGCTGTCCTGCTGATTCAACAGGTTCTCCATGGTCGTCTCCTGCTGACTCAACAGACTTTCCATCGTAGAGTCCGCCGTCTGTCTGGCGTTTTCCACCCCTAACTGAGCGGTCTCATACTGCAGTCTTGCCGCCTCATCGTCTATCTTAAAAAGCACATCCCCGGCCTTCACCGTATCGCCGACCTCAAAAAAAGTCTGCGTCACCGTACCTGCCGCAAGGGGAATGACCATCACCGTCTCCTGTGGGGAGATCGTTCCCACGAAAGAATTTGTCAGAGTGATCGTCCCGTTTTCCACGGCCTTCGTGCTCACCGTCACCGCACTCTCCTCCGCCACTGTTTCAGTTTCCTCTACAGCGCCGCACCCGGTAAGAGCCATCGCCGATACAAGTATCGCCGCAAGCCCTGCCGCTGTCTGTCTTTTTAATTTTTTCATGCCGCTCCTCATCCTTCCCAATTTATTCACACAGACAGCTATCCTCCCAAAAAGAGCTCCTGCCTGCGGTTTGTCTTATTTGATTATACGTCCTTTATCTCAAAAAACAATATACTAAATCTTAAAAAACCTTAAATTATTCTTTCCAAAACAGCCATATATCGACAAAACGATAAGCAGCCTCTCAGGCCTACTTACCGCTTCTCGCTTTTCTTATCTTCGTTTTGATCCGCTGCAGGGCATTGTCCGTAGCTTTCTGCGTTTTTCCGAGCACTCTGGCAATTTCCGTATAACTCATTCCCGTCAGGCACAGTTCCAACACCTGCTTCTCAAAACCGCTCAGTTCCTGATCGATAGTCCTTTCCAGACTTTCCAGATTCTCCCGGTCGATCACTAATTCCTCCGGATTTTTCGCATTCCACGCCACCAGCTCCTGTATCAGCTCAGGATATTCCTCCCCGTTTCTTTCCTGATTTCCATACAGAGATACATAAAAATTCAAAAAAGAATGCTTTTTTCTCCCCGCGCTCTGCACCGCCGTATAGATCTGCCTCGCCACACACAGTTCCGCAAACGTATGGAAACTGGCATCCCGACCTGCATCGTAATCTCTGATAGCCTTAAACAGGCCTATCATCCCCTCCTGCAGAAGATCCTCATGATCGGCTCCCAGAATATACATGGATTTTGATTTTCTCCGCACCAGATCTTTATATTTTTCGATGATGTATTCTGTTATTCGGTTGTCCCCGTCGCGAAGCCGCACAAGCAGCTCCTCGTCGGAGAAAGATTCGTAGTCGTTGTACATGATACCTCTTAAACCATCAGGGTGATATTCTTACAATCCCATCACCCTCTCTGCCTCACGATCTCATAAGCCAGCACCCCTGCCGCCACCGAGGCGTTTAAGGAGTCAATATCCCCCTTCATGGGAATCGACGCCACCATATCGCAGTTTTCCTTCACCAGCCGTCCCACGCCTTCGCCCTCGTTTCCGATCACAAGTCCTATGGGACCTTTCAGATTCAGGTCATACATCCTCGTTCCGCCCATATCCGCACAGACCATCCACAGCCCTCTCTTTTTCAGCTCCTCCATAGTCCGCGCCAGATTGGTCACCCGGACCACCGGCGTGTAGTTTAACGCTCCCGCGGAAGTACGAGCCACCGCCGCCGTCAGTCCCACCGCCCGATTTTTCGGAATGATCACGCCGTGGGCCCCGGCCAGATTTGCGGTTCGGATGACCGCCCCCAGATTATGGGGATCTTCAAGATTGTCAAGCAGAATAAAAAAGGGATCTTCCCCCTTTTCTTTTGCCGCCGCAAACAAATCTTCTAACTCTGCATACTCATAGGCCGCGGCTATGGCGATGACACCCTGATGGCGACCGGTCTCCGAAAGTTGATCAAGCCGCTCTTTTTCCACGAATTTCACGAAACAATCCCGCTTTTTCGCCTCCCGTTTAATTGTCATCACCGGGCCGTCCTGACAGCCGTTAAGCACATAGAGCTTGTCTATGGACTTGCCGCTCTTAAGCGCTTCCAAGACTGCGTTTCTGCCTTCTATTGTATATTCATGATATGCCATAGTTTTCCCTTCCTCTGTACACGCCCCACCGGAAACCGTATACTTTATATCAAATATGCAGATCGCACTTCCGAAGCCCGATCTGCAGAAGTTCCAGCACCCGCTCCATGTTCCCGCTCAGATACAGATATCCGAACAGCGCCTCCAACGCCGTTGCGCACTTATACTCCGCAACGCTGGCATTTTTTGCCTTCGTATGGAAGTGAGCATTTTTTCCCCGCTTTAAAATATCCGCCTCCTCCTGCGTCACCTCGTCGAGCAGCGCCTCATAGATCTTTCTCTGGGTCCCCGCTTTGGAAAATTCCGAGGATTCTCTGTGAAGCTTCTGGGGCTGTCTGTTGCCCTTTTCCACAACGACGCTGCGGACGATCAATTCATACACGCAGTCCCCGATATAGGCAAGAGTCAAAGGAGAAAAATTCCGGACATCCTGCTCTTTGCTTCCGAAACTTTTCCAGATATCCTGCGGCAGCATCACGCCCTTTTCCATTTTACGCCCTCTCTCGTATCTTCCAGAACGATCCCCTTTTCCAGAAGTTCATTTCTGATCTCGTCCGCCCTGGCAAAATTCTTCGCTTTCCGCGCCGACTGTCTCTCTTCGATCAGCGCTTCGATATCCTCCGGCAAAAGTTCCTCTTTCTTTTCCACGATCAGTCCGCAGATATCGGCAAGCATTGTGATCTTATCCTTTAACATCTGCAGGTAAGCCCTCGTATGCCCGCCCTCCGTGTTAGTATTCACAAATTTCACCAGTTCAAAGATCGCCGCCAGAGCATCCGCCGTATTAAAGTCGTCCTCCATAGCTTCCTCAAATTTTGCCACGAAAGTCTCCGCCTGTTCTTCCAATTCTTTCTCCGCCGCACTCTCCGCTTCTTCCCCGGCGCTCTTCATCAGATAATCCAGATTCTCCACCGCTGTGACGATTCTGTCGTAGCCGTTCTGGGCCGCCTGCATCAGTTCCGCGCTGAAATTCAGGGGGCTTCTGTAATGAGCGGACAGCATAAAGAAACGCAGCACCTGAAGATCATATTTTTCCGAAATGTCTCGCACCGTAAAAAAGTTTCCGGCGGATTTGGACATCTTGTGATTATCAATGTTCAAAAATGCATTGTGCATCCAGTAATGGGCGAAGGTTTTTCCGTTGGCCGCTTCCGACTGGGCTATCTCGTTTTCATGATGGGGAAAGACCAGATCTTCTCCGCCTGCGTGGATATCGATCTCCTCCCCCAGATATTTCCTGCTCATCACAGAGCACTCAATATGCCAGCCGGGCCTGCCGTCGCACCAAGGAGACTCCCAGTAGGGTTCCCCCTCTTTTTTCGGCTTCCACAATACAAAATCAAGGGGATCTTCTTTCTGATTCTCCCCTGATACAAGAAGCGAACGATTTCCGCCCTGCAGGTCGTCCAGATTTTTGTGGGACAGTTTGCCGTACTCTCTAAAGCTCCTCGTCCGGAAATATACCGTGCCGTCCGCCGCCGCATAGGCATGTCCCTTTTCAATCAGCGACCCGATCATCTCAAGCATCCCGCCTATCTCCTGCGTGGCCAACGGATGGGTTGTAGCCGGCTTCACATTCATGCCCTCCATATCTTTTTTGCACTCCGCAATGTAGCGCTCTGAGATCACGGAGGCATCCACTCCCTCTTCCAGCGCCTTCTTGATGATCTTATCGTCCACGTCGGTAAAATTGGACACAAAGTTTACATCGTAGCCTTTATACTCCATATACCGGCGCACCGTATCAAAGACAAGCATCGGACGGGCGTTGCCTATATGGATCAGGTTGTAGACCGTTGGGCCGCACACATACATGCTCACCTTACCCTCTTCTATCGGAACAAATTCTTCTTTTCTCCCGGATAATGTATTGTAAATTTTCATGCTCTTCTCCTCTTATTTCTTGATACATTAGGCGCTTGCGAAACTCCTCTTTCTGCAAGTATCGCCGGTGCAAAATTTACGCATCAATAAGCAGACGCTGTGAGACCGCCGGCACTTAGGCGCCGTATTTTGGCGCCTTATGTGTCCGCTGCGGTCGAACCGCAGTGAAAACGTGCCTGCGTTTTGATCGTATATTTTGCACGGCAAACGACAGTATCAATGAGTTTAGCACTCTCCTATATTGATACATTAGACCTTTGCAAAACACTGCATTTTACAGTTTACGCCGTATCTCCCGCAGTTCCTCCTCCAGCTCCAACAGATGGTTTGTCAGTTCCGCGTTGGCCTTCTTTAAGCCTGCGATATCCTCCTGCACGGGGTCCGGCAGGTCTACCTGATTCAGTTCTTCCTGCGGGAAATTTTGCTTCTTTCTCTTTACTACATGACCCGGCACACCCACCACGGTAGATCCGGGCGGCACTTCCTCCAACACCACGCTCCCGGCTCCGATTTTTGAGTTGTCGCCGATCTTAAAGGATCCAAGCACCTTTGCGCCGGCGCTGATCATCACATTATTGCCTATGGTGGGATGGCGTTTTCCCTGCTCCTTGCCGGTGCCGCCCAAAGTCACTCCCTGATAGAGCGTTACATTGTCGCCCAATATAGCTGTCTCGCCGATGATCACGCCGTTGCCGTGATCGATAAACAACCCCTTTCCGATGGTTGCGCCGGGATGGATCTCGATACCGGTTCTGCGCACCCCCCGCTGGGATATCCATCTTGCCAGAAAGTAGTGCCTTTTTATGTAAAGTTTGTGCGCCAGCCGGTAATGCAGCATCACCTTAAAGCTGGGATACAAAAACACTTCCCAGTTGCTGTGGATCGCCGGATCCCTCTCCCGTATGATGTTGATCTCTTCTTTAATGTTTCTGATAAACCCCATGGGCATTTGCCCTCCTGCGGCACCGCTCACTAATATTATATTTCATCCAATCGGAATGTGCACCTGTTTCCTTAAAATTTTGCTGCCCTTTTCTATGGCGCCTCTCTTCTCAATTCCTATGCTTCGGACATCCTCCGCACTCACCGCATCCCGACACATTTTCCGCACACAGCTCTCTCGGCGTTGTCAAAAGGCAGACTGCCTGCGCCGCAATTCCCTCGCCGCGTCCGGTGAATCCAAGACCCTCCTCGGTGGTTGCTTTCACGCTGACCTGCATGGTCTCAATCCCCAGAGCCGCCGCGATATTCTCCCGCATTTTATCGATATGGGGCCGCATTTTCGGTGCCTGAGCGATGATCGTGGCGTCAATATTTTCAACCAGAAACGTATGCTCTTCCAACAGTGCGCCCACTTTTTTTAAGAGCTCCAGCGAGGATATCCCTCTGTATTCCTCCTCCGTATCCGGAAAATGCTTTCCGATATCCCCGAGGGCTGCCGCCCCAAGCAGTGCGTCCATCACCGCATGCAGCAGCACATCCGCATCGGAATGTCCCAAAAGCCCCTTTTCATAAGGGATCTCCACGCCTCCGATGATACATTTTCTGTTTTCCGCAAGCCTATGGACATCGTAACCTGTTCCGATCCTCATATCCTTCTCCTGTCACACATGGGGGCCTCAGCCTTTATCCCCCTGCTTTATGATACCTTCCTCCTCCGCTGCCGCTCCGGATCTTTTGTGCCTTCTTCGGCGGCTCTGGGTTTTCTTCATTTCCTTTTCCGGCTGATCTGACTTTCTGTGCCGTTCCTGTTCCCTGCCATAACCTCCGTTTCCCCCCTTTTTGCGTCCCATCAGGGAGAATCTTCTGCCGCCTCTGTGACAGTCGTCGCAGACCGTAAATCCATAGCCGAAAGGCAGCGGCTTTCCGCAGTACTTGCACTTTTGGATATAGTCTTTTTTATTGCCCACCAGATACCTCATGATCGTATCTTCGGTTTTTTCCCGCTCTCTGGCCAGCCTCTCCGCGTCCATCTCCTTACCGAGCCTTGTGGAAAACTGGTGATAGAGATCCAACATCTTGTAGAACGTTTCGTACCGCATCAATCCCTTGTCGGTGCACATGGAAAGAGCCGGAAAATGCAAAGACACATCGGCCGTATAAGTCTCACAGTAATACAGCCACAGATCCACGATATCCCGGTTCTTGATATCGATGGAACAGGTCAGCATCCTGTACAGCGTCCGTTTATCATCGAATCCGTCAATGTCTTTTCGTTCCCTGTAAGCTCTCTCATAGAGGAACAGCACCTCATCAATGCTGACTTTCTCAAAGGGCGGCGACGGCTCCACCGATCTCCAGACCTTCAAGATCGTATCGAGAGGATCCTCCATATCCAGCAGCACATGGGGAAAACCGAGACTCACTCTGGTTATGGGCTCCTCCTCCTTCGCATAGCGCTCTCTCACATACTCTAACTCTTCCTCGCCCGCAGCGTTGACGTATCCCACATCGTAGAGACCGTAACGGCCGGCCCTGCCGGCGATCTGCTTGATCTCCGGAACCAACAGCTTACGCTTCTGATGCCCGTCGTACTTATCGATCTGCACAAAAACGATACGCCGCACAGGAAGATTCAGTCCCATGCCGATAGCGTCCGTGGATACTACCACTTTACTCTTTTTCTCCGTAAACAGCCTGATCTGACGTCTGCGTATTTCCGGCGGCAGGGAACCGTAGATCACGCTGGTGCGGATGCCTTCCCGCTCCAAACGTCCCGCGATATCTAATACCGCCCGCTTTGTGAACAGGATCAGCGCATCGCCCTCCTGCACATCCTCCGGAAAACGAAAAGCTTCATCCTCACAGACTAACTTTGTCATCCGCGCATAGTGATTGATCTCGCTGCTGTCGCCGCAAAGAGAAATCAGATGAGTCACCACGTTCTGTGCCGCAGGGCTCATGCAGACATGGATCTCCTTTGCCTTCACCCCCAAAATCGCCCGCGTCCAGGAATGACCTCTGTCCTCGTCGGCGATCATCTGCGCCTCATCAATGACAGCAATGTCATATTCTTTCTCAATATCCAACATCTCGATGGTGGAGGAGATGACGCGGCTGTCTTCCTCATAAATATACTCCTCGCCGGTGAGCATACTGCAGGGCACTCCGGCTTCCGTCATGCGCTCATACACCTCCAGCGCGAGCAGTCTTAAAGGGCCGAGATATGTGCCGTTTTTCGCAGTTTTTAAGCGCTCCAGCGCCTGATAAGTCTTTCCGCAGTTCGTGGGACCCACATGGAGGATAAAATGCCGTTTCATCGCCAACGCTTCCTGAAACTCCGTCTCCGGATTCATCGGCACCATGTCGATGATCTCCCCTCTGATCCCAACATCCGCATAGCTTCTGCAAAGCGCCTTTATCGTTCTGCGGCATATTTCAAAGGAAAGTTCCGTCCTCAGATACTCCAAAAATTTTCCGGTGACGATCTCCGCCTCGCTGTCGGTCAGCTCCGCCATATCGAGACGCACCAGTTCCGGCAGCAGCAGATCCCTGATCTCCATCATTGATATCTGGTTCTTTTCACGGAAAGCGTAATAGCTGAGATTCCGAAGCTGTCTGTGGTAATCCTCCAGTTTCGCTGTCTTTATTTTTCCCGAACCCGTTCTTTTTAATTCCTGATAAAGGGATTTGATCCGTTTCTCATAGCTGCTTTTTCCGTCATTTTTTTTCTTTTTCAGTTTTAATGAGCTGTCTCTGTACTGTGTAAAATAAAATTGTACCAGTTTGTCCTGTTGTATCATGGCAACCTGCTTTCTGTGGTATGATTTAATATCCGGATGCTCCGCGCTTACTGAATCTTAAAGGACTACTTTCATTGTAAAAAAGCCTTGAAGTTATTCAAGGCTTTACAGTAGCGAGAGAGAGACTTGAACTCTCAACCTCCCGGGTATGAACCGGACGCTCTAGCCAGTTGAGCCATCTCGCCATATATCATACGGATTTTTGTTTTGAATGGGACCTACAGGGCTCGAACCTGTGACCCTCTGCTTGTAAGGCAGATGCTCTCCCAGCTGAGCTAAGATCCCACGATTATACATACAAGGCAGTCTGACAATCTTTAATCACCTGACTGCCTTGCTAGTATACAATTAAATGGGCATGCTTGTCAACAATTTTTTTAAAATTATTTTGCCCGGTCAGCATTCCTTTTCTTACATCCGCTCCGGCGCTGAAAATCCCAGAAGATCGCAGCATGTTTCCATCACCCGCAGCGTCAGCCCAAGCAGTGCAATATAGGCGGATTTTTTCGCCTCATCCTCCTGCGTCAGGATCTTCGTCTCATGATAGAAATGGTTGAAAGCATTGGCCAGATCATACATGTAAGCGCAGATTTTGTGGGGCGCGGTCTCCTGATAAGCGTTCTCCGCCATCGCGCCAAATCCCGCCACAGCCTTCATCAACTCCTTAGCGGATTCATTGTCCGTCACGGTGATCTTCGTTTCCGCCGCGCTCTTCCCCTGCTCTGCGTACTTATTTAATATGGATTTGATGCGCACCATCGTATAGAGCAGGTATACTCCCGTGTTGCCCTCGGAGGAGGTGAACTTTTGAATATCAAAAATATAGTCTTTCGGCGCCTGATTCGAGAGATCCCCGTATTTCACAGCGCTGAGCGCCACGATCTCCGCCGTCTTTTCCGCTTCCTCCAAAGGCATCTCCCTGCTTTCGGATATCTTTTTAAACATCTCCTCGTAGACTTCCTCCAGAAGATATTCCAGACGCATCACGCCGCCGTCCCTTGTTTTAAAGGGCTTGCCGTCTTTGCCGTTCATGGTGCCGAATCCCAGAAATTTAAGCTTTGTCTCCGGTTTTACAAGCTTTGTCTTTCTCACGCAACGGAACACCTGCTCAAAGTGGAGCTCCTGACGCTTGTCCACCACATAGATGATCTCGTCCGGCCTAAGCTCTTCCATCCGCTCTTCTATCGTCGCAATGTCTGTCGTGTTATAGAGCGCAGCTCCGTCGGATTTCAGGATCATGCAGGGCGGAATCTCTTTCGTATCCGATTCCTCCGCCACGTCCACCACAAGGGCGCCCTCACTCTCGTAGGCATAGCCCTCTCTCTTCATGTATTCGGCCATAGCGGGAATCCTATCCTGTACATCCGACTCCCCTTTCCAAAGCTCAAACTCCACATGCAGCCTGTCATAATTTTTCTTCAGGTCCGCCACGGAAACCCGAATGATATGATCCCAGAGCGCGCGATAACCCCGCACTCCGTTTTGCAGCTTAAATGTGGCCTCCATCGCTTTTTCTTTGTAGGCGGCGTCCTCCTTGGATTTTCCGCTCGCCGTCGGGTAGATCTCCTCCAGCTCGGAAATCGTAAAGGGCGCTTCTTTCGGATATTCCCCCACAAATTCTTCATCGAAATACGGCAGCTCGGGCTTTCTCAAAGACAATTCATGGATAATCAGTCCCATCTGCAGTCCCCAATCGCCCAGATGGATATCACCGATCACTTCCGCCCCCGCAAACCGGCAGATCCTCTTCACGCTCTCGCCGATAATGGCTGAGCGCAAATGCCCCACATGGAGCGGTTTCGCCACATTCGGCCCGCCGTAATCTATGATGATCTTCTTGCCCGCTCCGGCCTCCTCCGCGCCAAACTTAGGTGAATTTGCCATTTCTCTCAGATAGTCCGCCAGAAAAGATTCCTTTACTTTTAAATTTAAAAATCCCGGCGCCGCCGCATCCACCGCCTGAAAGGCTGTGCTGCTTCGCAGCTTTTCCGCCACCTCCCCTGCTATCATAAGAGGCGCTTTACGGTACTTCTTTGCGCCGGCCATAGCGCCGTTGCACTGGTACTCACACAGATCCGGCCGGTTGGAAACCGTCACCCTTCCCAGTTCTTCCTCATACCCAGCCTCCGCAAAGGCTCTTTTTACTTCTTCCGAAATATGATCCAGTAATTTCTTCATCGCTTCTCCTCATCCTCCATCATAGCGCGGCAATCTTTTCTTTCGTTATATTCTATCACAATTTCTGTGCTTTGGAACGGGAAGTTTCATTTTCCGCATCTCTTTTTGAAAACACGCACCCGCAGTAATTCTGTCTGTAAAGACCGTACTCCTTCGATAATTCTATGGATCTCAGATATCCGCCCCGCTTCTTAAAATCGGAGGGAAGCCACAGAGCGCCGTACTCCTGCGCCAATCCCTCGCCGATCTCATTTAACTTTGCCGCGTTTTTTAAAGGACTGATCGTAAGTGTTGTCGTAAAATAGTCAAAATTTCTTTCCTTCGCGAGTTCGGCCGTCTTCCTGAGACGCAGGGCATAGCACCGAGAGCACCTTGCCTCTCCCTCTTTACACTCCTCAAACCCTCTGGCCATCTCCCAAAAACTTTCCGGCTCATAGCCGCCCTCTATGATTTCGATCCCGTGTCCTTTTTCCGCCTGTCTGTTGTAGGCTTCGATCAGCCTTATCTCCTCTTTCGCCCGCTTTTTGTACTCTTCCTGTTCCGTAATATTAGGATTATAGTAAAATACGGTGATCCGAAAATACTGCCGCAGATACTCCATGCAGTAACTGCTGCAGGGCGCGCAGCAGCTGTGCAGCAAAAGCTTTGGCGGGACAGCTTCCGGCCTTTCAAGTTCTCCCAATATTTTTTCCAGCTCTTTCTGATAATTTCTGCATGTCTGCATGATATTCCTCATAAAACCCGCGTGAATTCGACCGAAAGGTCAGATTTTTGAATCGTTAGAAAATAAAAAACAGGGGCAGTAGGAATCGAACCCACATCGATGGTTTTGGAGACCACTGTTCTACCTTTGAACTATGCCCCTAGCTCTATGTATCAGCGGCTTTTCCCTGACACGCTAGCTATTATATCACACTGTGCTGCCATTCTGCAAGCACAATTTTCAAAGTTGCTTTAAAATTGCTTTAAAAGGTGATTTGCAAAACTGAATTCCACCCCTCCTTCTTCTAACCGTGGACGTTATCCTTACAAATGAATGGATAGATTTTATCAGGACAACTTTTGTTGTATGATTTTTCTGTTAAGTGGAGATTCTACTTCTGGCTTCATGGTGAGAAGCAGCGTTGCATGGGCAGGGATTTTTTTAACCGGCTTCCTGCCAATCCCTGATATGCTATGTATAAATAAATTCTGCATTGAATGAGCCGATAGATTACTGCCCGAAAAAAGGACATAAAAATCCCTCCAAACTTTAAAACTGGTCTGGAGAGTGTCTGTTAAGTCTTTTCGGATATAGCAATACCGTCCACCATAACACCGTTTTTTTCTATGGTGGGCGTTTGCCTTAAAACCTTATGAAATGAAAAAGAGCCAATAAACTGTGATTTTATTTCACAAGTTCATCGGCTCTGCGTCTAAAGCGTCTGGCTCTGTGATGATATTCATTTTTTATTCGGTAGTTTTTTCCATAACAATTGACGAACCTTTTGATTTATCGCCATTCAGCCACTGCCATTGTTCTGACAGTTCTATTCTACCATCACTTAAAATATTTGGTGTGCTATGACACTTTCCAATTCTCATCTGGTTGTTCAAGTTAATATGCTGATAATAAAAATCTATTTCTCCATTCAAGGCAACTGTTCCAACCATACTTCCTTTTTTTATTTCTCCACCATAGTAGTCCGCCCATAAAATATTCTCATTTTGATGATATAAAAAAAGCGTTTGATTATCCACTTCGCCATTCTCAGTATTCATCTTTGGTATAAAGCATTTCCCATCATAAAAAATATCCGTTTTAGGAATTGCTATATGTTTCTCCATTACTTCATAAACCAATTTTGCATTTCCATTGACAAATAACTCTTCATGTTTAAAGGTTTTATATCCCCTATGCTCATAAAAACAAGCTGCCGCAAGCGAAGCATCTAAGTAAATTATGTTGTTATTAAGAGATATTTCTTTTTCAAGGCATTTCATAATATAACTGCCATATCCTTTTTTCTGAAAATCAGAAACAACAAACAGTCTTGATATATGATTTTCCTTGCAACTGCCTGTTCCCACTAAGCAATTCCCCGATAACAAAACTCTAACAAAACCATTTTCTATATCTGTGGCAATGTTTTCCTTTGAATGAAGCCCGCAAAAAAATTCAACTACTCCTTGAGGATAATATAAAGGATAAATAGTGTTAATCGTGTTCTGTATCAGTTGATAAATTTGTTCAATGTTTTCTTTCTTTGCTATTTCGTATTTCACAAAAACACCTCCATTAGCCAATCTTGTCTATGCATAACATAACTTGTAAATTTATGGCATTTATTAAGCTTTCCCTTTTGCACTTAGGGCAAAAAAGCGGAATTTTTTTTAATTTTGTATCTTTCCGTATCTTATTTTTGGTTTTGCTGTAGCATATCAAATAACCACGAATTCATCCGGAGGGTTCTTCCCAAAGGAACAAGTTTTGACAGGCTCACTCAGGCGAACATTGATCTTATTCCCCATCCTTTACCCGCGCTCTCCTGCCTTCGAGCCAAAACGCAAGGGCCGCCGCCGCAAACGCCCCGCACACTTTCCCGCAAAACAGCGCCGCAAGCATCGGAGGTTCCGTGCCCAGTGTGAATCCCATATGAGCCGCCAAAAGACTTGCGCCGCTCACCAAAAAAGCGCCTGCCGCCACTTTTCCTTTTTCATCCATATCCCTGTACAGAGCAAAAACAGGCATAGGACTCACAAACCCAAGCAGCATCCCCGTCAGGCTGACAGACCGCATCCCAAGTCTTTCTCCCAGCGCGGCAAAGGGCCTCTCCAACACCCTGCGCAAAAGTTCCGCCGCCGGAAGGCTCCCCAGCATCACAATGCCGATGGACGCCACCACCTCCATCGCCTCCTCGATGGGCGCCATACCGGGAACCGGATTGATACCGCACAAAAATTCTACCGCTCCAAGCACTAACCCTGCGGTGATCAGGATCCGGATCCCGGCCGCCAAAGCGCAAAATCCTTTCACCATCTTATCCGGTATTTTCCGCAACCCCAAAAGCAGCAAAAACGCCGCCCCGAAAACCGGCAGATTCTGGTGCAGGCATTCTGACCATGACAATCCGGCCAAAAGACCGCCAAATACAAGTCCGACCGGCATTGCCGCAAGGCCAAGCATGATACCCTTAGCGAAACACCCTCTGTCCTTTTTCTCGATCATCCCCATTCCCACGGGGATCGTGAAAACCAACGTGCATCCGAACACCGCCGACACTACGATTCCCGCATAGCTCCCGATCTTTGTCTCAACCGCCAATTCCTTTGCGAGCTGATAACCGCCCATATCGATGGCAAGCAGGCTACCGAACATGCCGGGATCCACACCCACCGCACGATAAAATGGGACGATCACCCGTCCCAAAACATCTGCCAGCACCGGCGCAAGGCAGATCATTCCGACCATCGAAAGAGCCGTCGGGCCAAGCAGCCTAAAACCTTCCTCGAATTTCTCCCCATAGCCGGATCTGTTTCCGAAGATCCTGTCGATGCCGCCCAGAACAACCCCTGCCGCCATCAACGCCGTCATAAACTGATTCATCCGCAGTACACCCCTCTGCCCTTTATCACACACCGGGCACGAAGCCCTTCCGCATCGTATCCTCGATCTCCTGCACCGTTCTGGGCGTCATGACAGACAGATTTTCGCATCCGCTTTCCGTCACAAGGCAGTTGTCCTCCAATCTGAAACCGATCCCCCAGTCCTCGTGATAAATACCGATATCCACGCAGAACACCATTCCGGGAGCGATCACCTCCGGCGCTTTCACCGCATCGTGGACGTCAAATCCCACATGATGAGCCCCGCCATGCCACATATAAGTCCCGATATTTTCCGGCTTATCGAGCACTCCGGCCTCAACTAACAATCCTGCGTTAAACCGACGCCCCTCCCCGTCCACTTCTTTCATCGGCATTCCGGGTTTTATGATCTCAAACATATGGTCGGAAGTCCGCAGAGCGCACTCGTACAAAAGCCGCTGCCTGTCGTTAAACCTGCCGCTGCAGGGCCATCCTCTGGACACATCGGTCATTAGATGATCCCTTTGAGCTCCCACATCGTTGAGAACCATATCGCCGTCCATTGCCTGCCCCGTATAACTGTAATAATGTATACAGAAATTATTTTTTCCGGCGGAGATGATAGACGGAAAAGCAGGCCCGGAAGGTCCGTACTGTCCCAGCACATAGTCAAAGACCGCCTTATACTGATACTCGTACATCCCAGATTCGGAAGCTTTCATCATCGCCTCGATCCCCTCGCAGGTGATCTTCTCCGCCTCCCTCATCGCCTCGATCTCGCAGGGCTGCTTGATCGTCCGAAGTTCTCTGATCATCACATTGGCGTTTTCAATGATCAACCACGGATAGTTCTCCCTGATCTGTTTAAGCAGCAGATGGGCTGGCGTGTCTCTGTCCTCCGGCGCTTCCCTGTAGAGATCAAGATACAGATGCCGGTAATTCCCCGCCGCCGCGATCTTGTGGAATTCCTCGGAAAACTCTTCCGCATATCCCATATCAGTTATCCCGGAAAGTTCCGACGCCTGCTCCGGTCTGATCCTTGCCCCCGTCCAGCGCTCCGCAAGGGGATCGGGCGGGAGGAGAAACACTTTCTCCTCCACCTGCCCCTCGCCGTCCTTTTTTGCCAAAAACACTAATTCCTTACTTTCAAGCCCTGTCAGATACAGAAAATTCCTATCTGTATAGAAGGGATAAAACTCATCCGCCGTCTTCCTGACCTCGGTCCCGGAAAACATCAGAAGCAGTGAATTTTCCTTCATCTTTCTGTATAATCTCTCTCTGTTACCCCGAAAAAACTCTCTCTTCATCCGATGATGCTCTCCTCTCATGCAGATTTTACTTCCGGACAGTCTGTTCCCACCGCCGTTTCAACCTACAACATTTTAGCACATCTACCTTTCTGCCTCAATGTTTACTTTTTGTTCAATGAAATAAGGGCACATTTATATCTGTGCCCTAACATTTTTACCAGTGTTCCGTTTTTTAAATTAATACATTTATTTATTCATTCCGTATCGCCGCAAGAGGACTGAGTTTCATAGCCCGTCTCGCCGGGAAGAATCCTGCCACCATGCCTACCAGTATGGCAAATCCCATGGACACGAGCACCAGCCAGAATGGAATGTAGGAGATACTCTCCATTCCCATATTCTCCGAACGGCTGACCAGATAATTGATGCCGCCGGATAAACTGTAACTTAAAATCAATCCCACAACGCCTCCCAAAAAGCCGATAAATCCTGCCTCCATCAAAAACAGCGTGCCGATGTTCCTCATATCGCAGCCAAGCACCTTCATCACACCGATCTCTTTTGTCCGCTCATAGATGGACATCATCATCGTGTTGGTGATACCGATGGCCGCCACAAACAAAGATACCGCGCCGATGCCGCCGAGCACCGCCTGAATCATACCGAGCTGCTGCTGCTGGGATTCGATCCACTCCGCATCATTGTACGCCTGATAGCCCATATCCGAGATGATCTGCGCCACATCCGACACATTTTCCATGTCGTCCACATTGACGACCAACCGCGAATAATAAAGATCTTTGTAAGGCTTTCCCTTGGAAGTCGTAGGCTGCCCCGGGACCGCCCTTCCCTTGAATTCTTTCTTCAGGATAGGAATCAGCTGCTCAATATCGCAGTAGGTGTTGTAGCTATGATTATTGTAGGTATTCGCATCCCCCGCAACCATTCCCACTGCCGTAAACAGATGCTTTTTCGGTTTTTTATAGGGTTTTCCGTTCTCGTCCGTGCCGCCGCCCATGGAGCCGTAATAGGCGTCCCTGTCCAGAATATAGATGATCGAATCATTCATCAGATCGACATCGGGTATTTCATCCCAGTTATAGTTATTTCCGCCGGTGGTTTTATAAAACTGCCGCACTACCATATTGCCGAAAAGCAACTGCAGTTCCCCTGCATCCGCCTGAGGCAGCGTCCCCTGCCCCACCTCGATATTCATATTCTCCATGGCCTCTAACGTGGTGGCCTGCAGATCGATATATCCCTCATATACGCCGTACTTTGCAAGCAGAGGCAAATTCAAATAGGGATCCACACTTATCACATGGGGAATCTGCGTCAGCTCTTCTACCAGCGCCTCGTCCAGATGCTTTTTATCTTTATCGCTGACGCCCTCCGTATCCCAGGGCTCCTGCACCTGAATGGAAGTCAGGCTGGCATAATTCGAGATCTGTTCCATAGTGGCTTTATTCAGACCTAGCCCTAAGGAAACCATAACAACAATGGATGCCACGCCGATCACCACGCCCAGCACGGTCAGGATCGTCCGCACTTTCCTCTTGAACAGATTCGACCCACTCATTCTAAGCAAGTCAATAAACCGCATATCAACAACCTTGCCCTTTCCACAATCCGCAAAATGTATTTGTCACAGTGACTCTTTTCTGATTCCCGTTCAATCTTACAGCCCGCTGCCGGAGTTCCTGTCATTTAATGCTTCCAGATCCGCCGCCAACTCCGCCTCCTCTTTTTTCTTTTTCCGGATGCGGACCACAACGATGATGACAGCGATGACAACGACGACCGCGCCGATCACGATCGGCAGAAGGAATTTATTTGTGCCGTCTTCCATCTCTTCCATGCCAATCATATCGCCTCCCATCTCCATAGAGGGATCCATGATGAAATCATCTGACATTTGCTCCAACACGAACAGCTCCAGTTCCTTTTCCATCGTCGACACCACACCGGATTCATTTTCATAGGAGATGACCGCTTTGATCTTTCCGTCGTCCATCGTCGCAGCAGCGCCCGTCACCATAGTGTCCACGCTGCCTGTCGCCCCGGAAGCGATGGTGCCGAGGAAACTGTCGCCGCCTGTGATGCTGTCACCCTCAAATTTCACCCAGACATTGTAAAGTGTGGTCTTTCCTGTATTATATACGTCAAACATGATGTTTGTCTGGCCGCCCACGCTGATCTCCGAAGGCATCACCTCCGCGTCTCCTGTCTCACAGCGCTGTTCCTGATAGATCGGAATGGAAACGCTGGCCGTATCGGTCAGATCCGTAGAATCCTTTGCATCGTACTTCATCTCCACATCCAACACATAAGGCTTCTGAGAGAGGTCGGACTTCGCCGACATCTCGATCACAAGATTCTTCGACGCTCCCGGCGCAATGGAATCCACATAGACCGAGCTGGATCCGGATGTGGGCAGGAAAGCTGCAAACGTACTGTCTTCATCCTTCCCCTCCTCTTTCGCCTGCATATTGAACAGCACGTTCGTCACCTCTTGAGTCTGGGAAGTATTTTTTACATGGATCGTCAGTGTAAATGTTTCACCCGCATAGACCTGTGCCGGAGAAGTCTCAAACCCTGTCACGATGATACGGGGCTTTGATACCTGCTCGTCCTCTTCCTCTTTTTCATCATCACCCTCTAAGGAGCCGCTCTCCTCCGTTCCCACCGCTTTCACATAAGTAGTCAGCACGGCTTCCTCCACCTGATTATCCCGCAGGTACGTCACGTCAAACTCCAGTTTGTAGTAGCCGCTCTTCACGTCGTCCCTCACCACAAAAATAAATTCCAATTCCTGTCTGGAGTCTTCTATGTTCTTTTTATTATCGTAAGCCGGAAACTTCTTGATGGTCTTGGTCGCTCCGGCCGCATTCGGCACAAAGGGCCACTCGGTCACCTTGTTGGATATCTTTGCTCTTACCACAACGTCGTTAAGCGGCACCGTGCTGTAATTGATCACCGGCAGCCCGATGCCCACAGTCTGCCCGTGGATTACCGTAGGAGTCTGAAAAGTATCCGAAAGCGATAAAAATTCGCTGGTGCTGGAGGGGCCTCTGTCTACCTCCACTTCCACTTCCTTGATAACCTCTTTGATGATCGGTTCAGGATTGTTGCCTGAGCTCGTCGCCTGCGCCGTCATCCCCGTGATCCCGGCTCCGGTCAAAATGACCACTCCGGTCAACATCAATGCCATCCCTCGTTTTATCCATTTTTTCATCTCTGCTTCCTTCCTTCCTATCTTCAATTTTTCTATGCTCTATCCTGCTGTGTAACAGAAACCACTTTTCCATCCTTGATTCGTATGATCCGGTCCGCGTAACCGGCCAGATGATCGTCATGGGTCACCATCACCAAAGTCTGGTTCCGCTCATACACTACCTTCCGCATCAGTTCCATCATCTCCTCGGAGGTCACCGAGTCCAGATTTCCCGTAGGCTCGTCGGCAAATATAATCTCCGGCTCCACCACCAGCGCTCTGGCCATACCGACCCTCTGCTGCTGTCCGCCGGACATCTGCGTAGGCTTGTGTTTCTTATGGGTGGCCAGTCCCACCAAATTTAAGAGCTGCGATGCCCGCTTCGTCCTCGCTTTCTTGCCCACGCCCTGAAATGTCAGAGGAAGCGCCACATTCTCTATGGCATTTAAGGTCGGCAGAAGATTGTAGGACTGAAAGATAAATCCGACATGTTCCCGCCTGAATTTAACCAGTTGGTTTTCTTTCTTCGTCTCGATATGCTCCCCGGCAATGACGATCTCGCCCTTCGTCGGTTTCTCAAGACCCGCCAGCATATTGAGCAGCGTAGACTTTCCCGAGCCGGAAGTTCCCACGATAGAACAGAATTCACCGCGGTTTATCGTAAAATTCACGCCGTTTAAAGCCCGCACCTTTTCCTCTCCCAGACGGTATATTTTATACAAATCCTTTACCTGTATCACCGGTTCCTTACTTATCATGCTGTTCTATTCGCCCTCCATATCTTTTTTTACAAATCCCGGCAGTTCACCTTTCTTCATTATGAAATTCTCATCCCAGTCGTAGTGCCAGGCCGCCGGATTATCGGCCTCCCGCACCCGCACAATAATATCTTCCGCCATATCTTTCTGCACATAAGCCCACTGCACTAAAGAAGCCGGGTAAAGATATCCCAGTATCTCGCCGATCTGCGCCTTCCCCCTGTACTCCCTCTCTATGGCTATTTCCGCTGTGGATTTACTCACGGAAGTGCCAAAAAATCCGGATTTTTCCGTCACCTCAACATCCTCGTCCATAAACTTCGTAAACCGGATGCTCTCCACATCCTCCGGATTGATATTCAGATACAATTCTATGTTTTTCCCCCGCAGATACTCCACGGTTTTTTTATAGTTCGGCAGAACCGGATACTCTAACATGCATTCGGCATCACCCACCCGGTACCTCAGTCGGATCGTGCCGCAGGGCAGCGTATCCTTCACGTCCGAAAAGGACATTTCCCGCAGATCCTGCCTGTAAGCCCGCATGAAGGGCAGCGCATTTTTATCCGCCACCTCCTTCTCCCGCAGGCCGTCGCTGTAATATACCCTGCTCTTCTCAAAGATCCTGTCCATATCCTCGGAGAGCACCTGATGGGTTCCCTCCTTATATTCCTTGTTTGCAAAGAGAATGTCTAACACAGTCTTCTCCTTCTCCCAATCAATATAAAAACTTCGGTACTTTTCTTTTCCGTTTTTCATTGTATATTTTACATCACACCTTAGTCTGGTATCCGGTTCCGGTTCCTCGACGTCTTTTCCCATACTGTCCCCGGCCAAAGACAAAACAGCTGACACATCTGTCATTTCCATTTCGTCGATCCGTTCACTATCCTTCCATGTTATCATACCGTTTTCATCCACATAATCAAACATGTAATTATTGCCAAAATAAATCTGTATCGCAGCGCTCTCCACATTTTCCTGCTTTGGCACCCAAGTATCGTAACCGCCGATATCCAGCGCAAAAAACAGATACATGAACACTGCTGCCAAGGCTCCCACTGCAAACGACTTCCTGTTTCTCCCGAAAGCCTTCAAATCCCCCGCATAAATGATCTCCAATAACACCTGACAAAACAGTACGCCGAAAACCAGACCGGAGAGAGCCACCCAAAGTCCGTTGTTTCCGGATATATCGCAGAAACAGGCGCTGCCCAGAAGACCCGCAAGCAGCATAAGGAGCACCTTCACCGGCCCTCTCACCGCGGGGAAAGCCACCGCCTGTGCGACTGCCTCCATCGGTCTTTTCTTATAGCAAAGCCAGGCTATCGCGCCAAACACTACCGCCTCCGCAAACAGTGCGAAGATACCGGGCAAAAGAGGCTTTATCAGATTCTCAATCACCATCCCCGTCGTCACGGTCTCCGTCCCCCACGAAAGATTGCTGTGATCCAGCATGACTACCACACGGCCGATGGGCGAGAGAAACTGTCTCTCCCCTTCTCTCCCCGCATAGGTGGCAAAGTAAGTGCTGCTGTAACTTTCAAACATTGCCCGAAACACCACATCGTACAGGAATCCCATCAGGATAAAAAATCCCGCCGTCCCACGCTTCCCGCTGATCAGCATCGCAATCAACGTCAGGTTGTACACCGCCAGAAAATAGATCAGGGCGGAGGGCAGCGTAAACAGGATATTGAGAAAAAGAGCGCCGGAAACGGCTCCCGATCCCGAAAGCACCAAAAGCGTCAAAAGCACCGATACAGTATATGGTATAAAGTAAAGCAGAATGCCATTTAAGTAAATCATCAAAAATCTTCGTCCCGCCGTGATCGGCTGCGAGAGATACATATCTGTCTTTTTTCTGGAGTAGATCCATGAAAATCCTTCCACCGCGCACAATATGCCGCCCAGAGTCAGCAAAAAGACCGTTGCCCCGCCGGCAAATCCCAGCGTATTATGACCAAGCCCATGACGGTAGAAAAAAACGTACGGTTCATTTCCCTGATATCGATTCAACGTCAACGCCGTCGTCAACGGATAACAGAATAACATCACAAAGGAGACAAGGGCAAGCAGCCACAGCCGCCTTTTCATATTTTCTCTCATCTGTGCCGCCAGATACAAGACGGGGCGCCCACTATGTATCTTTTTAGTCCTGCACGAAGAATTTTTTGACATCATAGCCTGCCACCTCCGTTTCGCTGATGAAAATCTCCTCCAGAGAAAGAGGCAGCATCTCAAAAAACACCGTCTCAAGCCTGCCGAATTTAGCCTCTACCATCTCCCTGCTGCCCCGCACCGTAAAGGTATGCAGGGTTCCTCTCTTCTCTTCCTGTATGATTTCCACATCCTTCAGAGCCATCTGCCACTCCTCCGGATTTTTCAATACACACTGCACTTTCTGGATATTGCACTTCATCTCTTCCAGTTCTTTTGACAACAAAACGCCGCCCCCATGCAGCAGTCCCACATGGTCGCAGATATCCTCTAACTCCCGCAGATTGTGGGAAGCGATGACCGGCGTAAACTGCCTTTCCTCCATGGTTTTCGCCAAAAGTCCCTTGACCCCCTGCCGCATAACCGGATCTAACCCGTCAAAGGTCTCGTCACAAAGCAGATACTGTGTTCCCGCATAGATGCCGAGCAAAAGAGCAAGCTGCTTTTTCATTCCTTTTGAAAAAGTGTGGATTTTCCGCTTTTTATCCAGACCGAATTTTTCCATTCCGTCGTAAAATCCTCTGCTGTCAAAGGTCTCATACACTCTGGCATAGTACCGTTCCATCTCCGCCGCATCGGCATTGTTGAAAAAATAAGGTTCATCCGGAATAAAGAAAAATTTGCGTTTCGCCTCCCTGTTGTCATAGACAGGAAGGGTATCGATAGTGATCTCTCCCTCATCCGGTCTGTAAATTCCTGTGGTCAGTCTAAGTACAGTGCTTTTTCCGGCGCCGTTTGTTCCAATCAGCCCAAAAACATTTCCTTCTTTTATCGTTACGCTGACATGATCTACCGCTATGATGTTGTCAAACCGTTTTGTCACATTCCTCAATTCAATCATGTTCTATTCGCTCCCCGCCGCCTTTTTGCAGCTGTTCCACCAATTCCTCCACGGAAATATTCAGTTCCTCCGCTTCCTTAAACACCTCCAAAAGCTGTTTTTTCAGCCTCTCTTTTTTAACTTCCAGCAGATTCTCATTGTACCGTACAAAACCCCCCCGTCCCTTTACCGTATAGATAAAGCCCTGACGTTCCAATTCCCCATACGCCCGTTGGATCGTATTCGGATTGATCGACAGCTCAACCGCCAAAGAGCGTACGGAAGGGAGCTGCTCGTCCGGTTCCAGTACGCCTTTTAATATCAAAGTCTGAAATTTTTCCACGACCTGTTCATAGATCGGTCTTGTGTCCTTATAATCCAACATAATAATCAAAGCGGGATTCTCCTTCTTGAATATCGGAACCGCAGGTACGATACTGCCTCATCAAGTGTACCAAGTGTACTAACAGTCCTAATACACTCATATCATAACACAGGAGAATCCACCGCGCAACATTTATTTTTTCCCTGCTTCTTTTATTTCCCCTCCCGTTTTCTCACTATCCCATAGGAGAGAAACATTCCTGCAGCCAAAGCTGCCGCTCCGATTCCCAGTATGATCATACCCGGAAACCGCACTTCCGCCAGAATGCGGGCGGTAGACGTGGCCGTCTTCGCATTCATAACCAGAAAAAACAAGATAAATCCCGGAATCATGCGTATAATGTTTGCGAACTGCCATCCTAACACCGGTATCAGCAGGTACAGCAGCACATTCTGAATCGCCAGCAAAAACAACGTAATGCCCACAAGACCGGCCAGAAGCTGCAGATCCGCTCCCCCGTTGTCAAAGCCAGCAAACTCTATCACTTTGACAACGATCAGACTGACCGCTACGGCCAAGGCTATTATGACAAGCTCCATCAAATGTTTTCCCAACACTTTCTGCATGGTAGTGCCCGGCACAAGATCCCCGAAAGATACCGTCTGTCCGGAAGGGCCAAAAGTCGTACTGGCTACAATCATGGCACCAAACAACATATACCCTACCGCCCCCAGACCGCTCTTTGAGGCAAAAACGCCGCTGATCACAATAAACAAAAGCATCGTAAAGCGCATGCCATATTTCAATTTTATATAGTCATATTTCATATAACCAATGATTTGTTTCATTTTTGTATCTCCTATTCCGGCTCCTCAGATCCTAATTTATTTCCAACTTCTCATGTCCTTTCATCAGGTAACTCATGATCTGACTCACGTTTGGCTTCTCCATAACTGTCCCGGCGGGCAGAAGAGCCGCGTTATCCGCTTTGATCAGAGCGGAAAAACCGTAGGCGGATCGTTTTGCCCCCAACAGATATTTGACGCCCTCTCCGGCAAGCAGAGATTCGTCCCCCTTTACCAGAATATAATTTTCCGTCAAGGCCTCCTTCGTGTCCTGCAAAAGCACCCTGCCGTCCTCCACCATCACGATATAGTCCGCAATCTGCTCTAAATCGTCCAGAATATGTGTGGCAAAGAGAACGCTGTGCTCTCCGTCCTCGATGTAGCGCTGCAGCAGCTTTAATATCTCCTCCCGGAACAGTATATCCAGACCGTTTGTGGCTTCATCCAAAATCAGAAGCCTCGTCTGCCTTGACAGCACCGCCGCAAACATCAGTTTTACCATCATGCCGGTGGAAAAGGCGGAAAATTTTTTCTTCTCCGGCAGATCCCAGACTTTTACATAGTGATAAAATTTTTCTTTTGAGAAAGTCGGATAAAACTGTCCAAGCAAAAGCGCTGCATCCTTTACGGTCGTCGTGGGACTAAAGTAGGAAACGCTGCTGACATATCCTATTTTCTCCTTGTACAGGATCGGATCCTCCTCATACCGCTTCCCGTCCAAAAGCGCTACACCTTCGTCCGCCCTGCGGGTCTGGGTGATCAGCCCCAGCGTCGTGCTCTTCCCCGCGCCGTTTGGCCCCACATAACCCATAATATAACCTTTCGGCAGCACAAAGGAAACATTGTCAAGCAAAAATCCTTTGTACTGCTTTGAGAGATTTTTCACCTCCAATATCGGCACCTCCGCCATATATTTTCTGTCATCTTCCCTATTCATCGCTCAATACTCTCCTTCAGATCTTCCAGATCGTCTCAAAAATCTCCTGTGCCTCCGCAAGGGGCATCTGCAGCTTCTTCGCCGCCGTCTTCGCCTGCATAAATCCGTCCTCCATCCGCCGCAGATATTGTTCCCGCAAAATCTGGTTATCCGGTGCAAGAACAATACACCCCTTCCCCGGCACCGTAGTAATAAAACCGTCCGTCTCCAGTTCCTTATATGCCCTCGTTGTGGTGATCACGCTGACCTTCAGATCCGCGGCCATCTTCCGGATGGACGGCAGCACCGTGTCCTCTCTGACTTCTCCGCTCAATATCTGTTCTTCAAGCTGTTCCTTGATCTGCAGATAGATCGGCTTTTCGGACTGATTTGATAATATAATTTTCATACTTCCTCCATTTGGATCATCATGCGCATACTTACTGCACATTGATATATCCGCTGTTACGTCTGCGCATTCCGTATATATATTATTATATACAGTATGAGCGATATGTCAAGTGTATTTCTTGTTTTTATCAATCAAATTATTCATGTTTATTGATCATACCGCAGAAAATCTCTCACAGTGCCTTTTCCTGCTCCTGCAAAAAATTAACGGCAGAGTATTCAATACTCTGCCGCCCTTTTATAAAAACTATATTGATTTTAGTTTTCTAACGGATTCACTTTCTGAGCCGCCGCTTCCTGCTCCTTATAGTAATCCTCAAACATCTGGTTTGTCGCATCCAGCGTCTGTTTGCTGATGTCGGGAAGTTTGCCGCCCCAAGTCTTTTCAGCCTGCTTATAGCCTTTTTCCACTGCCGACTGCATTTCTTTCATCTTATCTACATCGCCGCCGGTGAGAGCCATAGCAAACTCAAACATTCTCTCAGAAGTTTTCTTGACGCCATAATAACCGTCTTCCGCAATATCAGCCTGCGCCTGTGATTTTGTCGCCGCATCAACAGTGAATTTTCCGCTTGCGAGGAATTTCCACATATCGGAACTCTGACCGTATGTATTAGCCTGTTTATTGAACAGCTTATGCACCATATCCATAAGCTGATTCTGTCTTGACTCCTGATCGGCTTTCAGTTTCGCCACCAGATTGCTTCTCTCACTCTCGCTCATTTTACCGACTTTCGAGGAAATCTTAGAAGCCGCAGTCTCTGTTTTCACTACTTTATCGGTTGTATCTTTGCTCTCTTCAAGGGCTTTCTTTCCCGCATCGGAAAATTCTACGGTAGCGCCGCTCTCAGCAGCCACTTTTTCGCTCTTTGTTCCGCCGGCCGCCGTCTGTGTATTTGCGTAGGAAGCTGTTCCTACCGCACCTGTGTAAGGCTGTGAATAAGCATCAATCCCTAATCCCATTTTTTTGTCCTCCTCCGTGAATTGTTATATTTTCGATAAAACGATCCGAGTCATCCCTCTCAGATATGTCCCGTTTCCACCGAAAACCGTCTCCATGAAAATCCGTTTTATGGATAACATATACCTATGTTATTTTTTATATCGGCGCTTCTCATCCAAAACTTTAGCTCATTTTTCCATTTTTAGCATATTTTTTTTCGGAACCAGATTTTTTTATGTCAGTCCACGAACACCGAATTATAGCGGTCGATACACTGTCCGAGAACATAGGAAAAATGTGCCATCGAGCCAAGAGGCGCACCGGAACCGCTCATATCCGGAAGCACGCCGCTCTCCGCCTGCTTCATCATCCACTCAAGGGCGCTGATCAGACCGTCCAGAAGTCCGTCAAAGGGTCTGGAGTTTGAGAGAGATTCCTTGACAAGCTGATCGTTGTCCTCCGTAGCCGCATCAAAATCCGCTACCACCGCCACCAGTTCATCATGCAGCTTCCGTATTTCCGTAAGATCCAGATCCGTAAGGTTTTCATCGTCCACGCCCTGACTGTAGGCCTCGTCCAGAACCGCCCGGCCTATGGAGATCGCTCTGCTGGCATTGTAATTGATCAGCAGGCCTTCCTCTTTGAGGCGCTCCTCTTCCTCGGCCATCCGCTCATTGCCAAGCTTCCCGATTTCATCCACAAAGTCATAAGCCACAGCCGCAAACACATCCGCATTCGCATAGACCACCGCATGATATTCCTTTGCCTTCTGGTACTGGTTTTCTGCATAATCATTGCTGCCGCTGATATCCAAGAAGGTATCCATCAAAGCCCTGAGCGGTTCCTCCATCTCTTTCACCATCGTGTCCAACTCGCCGTAATCCGGCTCCATATTCGCCAGCATCACGCAGTCGTCGAGAATATCCGTATTTTTCCCGTAAACGCGGTATCCGTAGGTGAGGCCGGTATCCGGCAGCAGGGAAAATTCTTCCTCGTAGGCCACCACTTCAAAGTAATAGTCGATGGAGTCCATGATCTCCACTATATCGTTGTTCAACTCCACGTAATAATTATACTTGATCAGATCCATCTCCTCCGGCGTAAATCCATCCACCGTTTCTTTCGTCTCCTGTGTGCTCTCCGACTCAGCCATCTCCGTAAACGTCTCTCTGTCAAGCCCTTTTCTGCCTGCCTCTTCCGGCTGCTCCCTCTCTGCGCTTCCGCACCCCGATAAAATGATCGCCGTCACAACAAGCGCCGCTGTAAGCTTTGTCAAACTGCTCTTTTTCACGATTGTCTCCTCCTGTAAAAAAAATAAGATAGAGTAATTATAACAAATTCTCTTTATATTGTATACACTTCCAAGTTTATCTGGCAAACTGGCTGTTATACAAATTAGCGTAAAATCCGCCCTGAGATAACAGCTCCTTATGATTTCCCTGCTCGATGATATTTCCGTCTTTCATCACCAGAATGATGTCCGCTTCCTTGATGGTGGAAAGCCTGTGCGCCACGATAAAACTGGTTCTGCCCTGCATCATCTTCGCAAAAGCGTTCTGGATCTTGATTTCCGTTCTCGTATCGATGGAGGAGGTTGCCTCATCCAGAATGAGCATCGGCGGCAGCGCAAGCATTACTCTTGCGATACACAAAAGCTGTTTTTGACCTTGTGACAAGGAATCCCCATCCTCACTGACAATTGTGTCATATCCCTCCGGAAGACGCTTGATAAAACTGTGAGCATGGGCCGCCTTGGCCGCTTCGATCACTTCCTCCTGCGTGGCATCCTCCCTCGCCATAGCAATATTTTCCCGTATCGTTCCGGTCTTTAGCCAAGTCTCCTGCAGCACCATACCGTAGCCTTCCCGCAGATTGCTCCTGTTCATCTCCATGATGTCTGTTCCCGATACGCATATCCGGCCGCTGTTTACATCATAAAAACGCATGAGCAGATTGATAAGCGTCGTTTTGCCGCAGCCTGTAGGGCCCACGATTGCCACCCGCTCTCCCTTTTTCACCTGCAGATTAAAGTCCTCGATCAGACGCTGTTCAGGCACATAAGAGAAGTATACATGTTCCAGATCCACGCTGCCGTCAAAATGATCCACCACAGCCGGATCCGCAGGTTCCGGACTCTGGGGTTCCTCTTCTATCAGTTCAAATATCCTCGAAGCGCAGGCAAGCGCATTTTGCAGTTCTGTGATCACACCTGATATCTCGTTAAAAGGTTTTGTATACTGGTTTGCATAGCTGAGCAGGCAGGACAATTCTCCCACCGTCACGGCCCCTCCCAAAAAGGCGAGAAAACCGCTGTGGCTGCCTCCGCCGATGGCAAGACAGGCGCCAAGGATCGCCACTCCGGCATACACCATATTATTGACAAATCTTGTGCAGGGGTTGGTCAGGGATGAAAAAAAGATCGCCCGCAGGGAACATTTCTCAAGTCTCCCGTTTATCTCGTCAAACCGCTCAAGCACTTTTCCTTCCTGCCCGTAAGCCTGCACTACTTTCTGATTTCCGACCATCTCATCGATCAGCGCCGTCTGTTCCCCTCTTGTTCTTGACTGCAGCAGGAACATATCGTGTGTCCTGGTCGCGATAAATTTCGCCACAAATAATGACAGCGGCGTCATGATCACCACGAGCAGCGTGATGCCCACATTGATGGAAAGCATAAAAGCGAGGGTTCCGATGATCGTGATCACCCCTGTGAAAAGCTGGGTGAAGCCCATTAACAGCCCTTCCGCAAACTGATCCACATCCGCGATGATCCGGCTCACGATATCCCCGTAGGAATGACCGTCAATATATTTAAGCGGCAGGATCTGGATCTTCTCAAAAGCTTCTTCCCGCACGTCCCTGATGACCTGATAGGTAATCTGATTGTTGCAGACATTCATGAGCCACTGCACCGCTGCCGTCAGAACGATCACGATGACCATCCGCTTCGCCAGCGCATACAGTCCCTCGTTTACCATCCAGCCGGTGAAATCCACTTCACCGGGACCGATGATACAGTCGATCGCTCTGCCGCACAAAATCGGAAAATACAATGTCAGCGCCACCGTCACAGCCGCCAGAAAAACGGAGATCACAAGAAGCCATTTGTAACTGCTGATATGACCAAGCACTTTCCTCAGAGTGCTCTTCTTAGTCTCTTTCATTTTGTATCCTACTCCTTTTCCAAATATAACCTTCCGCCAAGTCCTTTGCGAGCATGCTCACACGGACTTCTCTCTCTTCTTATACCTGCTGCTTTACAGCCATGCTCATTCATAAGTCGCCGACTCGGCGACTTATTTCATGTCGGGCGGCCGCCCTATAGAATGAAGCGTGCACGGCGTCCTTTGCGAGCATGCTCACACGGACTTCTCGCACACTTCATTCTGCATGGCTGTACTGGTTCTCTCAAACTGTGAGTAATATATCTCCTGATACACTTCGCAGGAAGCAAGCAGTTCCTCGTGGGTTCCCTGTCCTGCGATCCTGCCGTCGTCAAGAACCAGAATTTTATCCGCGTACATGATAGACGCCGCCCGTTGGGAGACAATAAAGACCGTCATATCCTCCGAAGCGTTTTTGATCGCCTTTCTCAGCGCCGCATCCGTAGCAAAGTCAAGCGCCGACGCGCTGTCGTCCAAAATCAGTATCTCCGGTTTCCGCACCACTGCTCTGGCAATCGTCATGCGCTGTCTCTGTCCGCCGGAAAGATTCTTGCCGCCCTGCTCGATCTCAAAATCAAGGCCGCCCTCCTTCTTCTCCACAAACTCTTTCGCCTGTGCGATCTCAAGCGCCTCCCACATCAAAGCGTCCTCGTCTCTATCCTGACCTGTTCCCGCCCAAGCGCCCTCTGCGTCCAAAACGCCCCAGCGCAGATTATCCCGCACCGTTCCGTGAAACAGCACGGACTTCTGCATCACGATACCGATCTTCGACCGCAATTTCTCCAGAGGATACTTTCTGACATCCTCGCCGTCGATCAGCACTTCCCCCTCTGACACATCATAAAATCTGGGCAGCAGGTGGACAAGTGTCGTCTTGCCGGAACCTGTGCCGCCGATGATTCCCACGGTCTGTCCCTTTTCCACAGTGAAGTCGATATCCGACAGCGCATCCCCGCCGGCATCCTTATAGGAGAAATTCACATGTCTGTATTGTATATACGACCCTCTTGCTTTCTCCCCTGCGGCATCTCCTGCCCTCTTCTCTTCCTTCAGGGAACTGTTCAGATCCAGCACGCCGGAGATCCTGTCCGCGCAGGCGAAGGCTTTCGTCACTGTGATGATCAAATTTGCCAGTTTCACCAGTTCCACCAAGATCTGGGACATATAATTGACCAAAGCGATGACCTGCCCCTGTGTCAGGATCCCTGCATCCACCCGCACCGCGCCGCTCCAGATTAACACCACCGTCGCCGCATTCACAATAATATAAGTCACCGGATTCATGCAGGCGGAAAATCTTCCCACGAACATCTGCATTCTGGTCAGTCCCTGATTTTCCTCCGTAAAAGCTTCCCGCTCCTCATCCTCTCTGCCAAATGCCCGGATCACCCGGACGCCGGTGAGATTTTCTCTGGTCCTGCCAAGCACCCGGTCTAATCCCGCCTGCACCTTTTTATAGAGAGGGATACTGATAAGCATGATCCCGAAAACCACAATAGAAAGAAGCGGGATCGTCACCACAAAGATCAGAGCCGCCTTCACGTCGATGGTAAAAGCCATGATCATTGCGCCGAACACAATGAAAGGGGAGCGCAGAAACAGACGCAGCACCAGATTCACACCGGACTGCACCTGATTGATATCGCTGGTCATCCTTGTGATCATAGCCGCCGTGCCCAGTTTATCCATCTCCGTAAAGGAAAGGGACTGAATATGGGAAAACAGCGAGTGCCGCAAACTCGTGGCAAACCCCGTGGCCGCTTTCGCCGCAAAATACTGTGCCGTCACAGAACAGACAAGACCGATTGCCGCAAGCAAAAACAGCACGCCGCCCATCTGCCAGACATACCCGTAATCCCCTGCACCGATCCCCGTATCCACGATCCGCGCGATGACAAGGGGCACAAACAGCTCAAAAGAAGCCTCCAATAACTTAAACAGCGGTCCCAGCACGGATTCTTTCTTATAACCTTTTAAGTAGACAAGCAGTTTTCTCATATCACCTCAATAGCCTCCTGCACATTGCGCACTCCGATCAGCCTGATTCCCTTGATCTCCTGACAGACCGCCCTGTTGCTCTCCGGCAGGATCACCGTGGAAAAGCCAAGCTTTTTAGCCTCCTGCACCCGGGATCCCGCCATGCTCACCGCCCTCACTTCCCCGCTTAGTCCCACTTCCCCGAAGACTACCACATCCTCGGAAATGGCTCTGTTTTTAAAGCTGGAAGCAATCGCCATCACGATGCCCAGATCGATCGCCGGTTCCTGCACTTTGATTCCGCCCGCCACATTCACATAGGCGTCACAGTCCCCGATCTGCATCTGCAGCCTTTTTTCCAGCACCGCCATCAGCAGATTGATCCTGTTAAAGTCCGTACCCGTGGCCTGCCTCTTCGGAAAACCGAAATTCGTCCGGCACACAAGGGCCTGAATTTCCAACATCACAGGCCTGGTTCCCTGACCGGAACAGACCACCACGGAACCGTTTGCCCCTTCCGGCCTACCCGCCAGCATGAACTCCGACGGATTTTTCACTTCTTTAAGCCCGTCCTGACACATCTCAAACACGCCGATCTCATTGGTCGAACCGAACCGGTTTTTCACGCTGCGAAGAATCCGGTAAGAAGCGTACCTGTCCCCCTCAAAATAGAGAACCGTATCCACCATATGTTCCAGCACTCTGGGACCTGCCACCGTGCCCTCTTTCGTCACATGTCCTACCAGAAAAATAGAAATACCAAAACCCTTGGCTAACTGCAAAAGCCGCCCGCAGGTCTCCCTGACCTGAGATACGCTGCCCGGCGCCGAACTCACCTGTTCACAGTACATGGTCTGGATGGAATCGATAACCACCACGGCCGGCGGGTCTTTCTTTACCGTCCCCTCCACCGCCTCCATACTGGTTTCGCAAAACAGGGACAGGTGATCGGAAAAATCCCCCAATCTCTCCGCCCGCAGCTTGATCTGCTGCAAAGACTCCTCCCCCGATATGTAGAGAACTTTTCTCCCGTCTCCGGCCAGATATCTGCAGACCTGCAAAAGCAGCGTTGATTTTCCGATGCCCGGATCGCCGCCCACAAGCACCAGAGAGCCTTTCACGATACCGCCCCCGAGAACTCTGTCCAGCTCTTCCATATGGGTTTTAAACCGCTCTTCACCGCCGCTTTCAATTTCTCCAAGCGTCACCGGTTTTCCAGCACGGGAAAAGGAGGCCTTTCCGCCTCCCATGCCGGGCACCGATGCCGGCCGTATATTCTCTTCCACGAAAGTATTCCACTGTTTACACCCCGGGCACTGCCCCAGCCACTTGCTGGACTCATATCCGCATTCCTGACAGTAGAACACGGTAGTCTGTTTTCCCTTTGCCATAATTATTCTTATCTTTCCAAACCTAAGAATTCCGCACGGTGAACGTTATCTTGCCCTCTTTCCATCCGGCCGAAACCGTATCGCCGCTCTTTACTCTGTCGGCCAGTATCTCCTCGGCCAGCGCGTCCTCCACCACAGTCTGAATCGCGCGGCGCAGAGGCCTCGCCCCCATCTTCAGATCCGTATATTTTTCCACCAGATGATTCTTTAATGCGGGTGTGATCTTTAAACCAATATCCATCTGCTTTTTGCTGCGTCTGATCAAATTTTCTGACAGCAACGTCACAATTTCCCGCATATTGCCTTTATCCAACTGATGGAAGACCATGATCTCATCCACCCGGTTGATAAACTCCGGCTTGAAGAGTTTTTTCACTTCCTCCATGACATTCTTCTTCATGCTCTCATAATCCTGCTCTTTGGAGGTTCTGGAGGAAAATCCCAGATTTTTCGGCTCCACGATCCGCTTTGCCCCCACGTTTGAGGTCATGATCAGAATCGTATTTTTAAAGCTTACTTTCCGCCCCTTGGAGTCCGTGATATGTCCGTCGTCCAGCACCTGAAGCAAAATGTTGAACACGTCCGGATGAGCCTTCTCAATCTCGTCAAACAGAACTACCGAATAGGGATTTCTGCGCACTTTCTCGCTGAGCTGTCCTCCCTCGTCAAATCCAACATAACCCGGAGGGGAACCGATCATCTTGGATACCGAATGCCCCTCCATATACTCCGACATATCCACCCGGATCAAAGAATTTTCAGAACCGAACATAGCCTCCGCCAACGCCTTGCTGAGCTCTGTCTTTCCCACGCCGGTGGGCCCGAGGAACAAAAACGATGCGATGGGTCTGTTCGGATCCTGCAGTCCCACCCGGCCTCTGCGCATGGCTCTCGACACCGCTGTCACCGCCTCCTCCTGACCGATCACACGTTTGTGCAGGATGGATTCTAACTTCAACAGCTTCTCACTCTCTTTTTCCTCCAGCTTCTGCAGCGGGATTTTTGTCCACATGGATGTGACGGCGGCGATATCCTCCTCCGTCACCACATAACTTTTCTCCATCCGTTCCCGCTCCACTTTCTCTTTCAGGCGGTTATACTTCTTCACAAGTTCATCCTGTTCTTTCTTCTGTTCGCTTGCCTGCAAATATGCCTCAAAGCGGATGGAACGCTCGATCTTTATATCCAGTTCCTTGATCTGCGCCTCCAGCTCATAGAGCTTTTCCGGCGTCTTCATGATCTTTAGTCTGGCGGCCGAAGACGCCTCGTCAATCAGGTCGATAGCCTTATCCGGCAGTCTTCTGTCGTTAATATAGCGGCTGGATAACCGCACCGCCGCCACAAGAGCCTCCTTTTTAATCGTCACCCGATGGTGTTCCTCGTACTTGGAGGCAATGCCCTCCAAAATACCGATCGCCTCCTCCTCCGTAGGTTCCTCCACAGTCACCGGCTGAAAACGCCTCTCCAACGCGGCATCCCGCTCCACATACTTCCGATACTCCTCTATCGTAGTTGCGCCGATCAACTGAATCTCGCCTCTGGCGAGGGATGGCTTCAAAATATTGGAAGCGTCGATGGCTCCTTCTGCACCGCCCGCGCCGATCAGCGTATGCAGCTCATCCAAAAACAGGATCACGTTGCCGTTTGCGATCACTTCCGCGATAACCTTTTTGATCCTTTCCTCAAACTCGCCCCGGTACTTGCTGCCCGCCACCATGCCGGACAGATCCAGTACCAGTACCCGCTTATCCTGCACGGTAAAAGGCACGTTGCCCGCAACGATGCGCTGAGCCAGCCCCTCCACCACGGCCGTTTTGCCCACGCCGGGCTCTCCGATCAGACAGGGATTATTTTTCGTCCGGCGGCTGATGATCTGGATCATCCGCTTAATCTCCGCCTCCCTGCCCACCACCGGATCTAACTTTCCTTCTTTTGCAAGCGCCGTCAGATCCCTGCTGTATTGTTCCAGTGTAGAACCTTTCTTTTTCTGCTGCCCTTTTGCCTTTACCAGATCCGTTTTATAGAGGTTCGGATCCTCCCCGATGGCGTACAGCGTATCCGCATACACTTTCTGCGCCGATATTCCCATGGTAGTCAAAAGTCTTACCGCCACATTATCGCTTTCTTTGATCATGGCGAGCAGAAGATGCTCTGTCCCCACCAGATCGGAGTGAAACCTCTCCGCCTGTCTGGAAGCTTCATCCAACAGAAGCTTCGCTTTCGGCGAATAACTTTCCCGCTCCTTTATCACAATATTTACTTCCGGTACAATATAATCCTGAATAAGCTGCAGCAATCTGCTCTCATCCAGCCCGTTTTCCGCAAGAACTCTGGAAGCAACGCTGTTTTCCTCCCGGTAAAGCCCAAGCAGGATATGTTCCGTTCCGATATATCCCTGCCCTGACTTACGCGCTGCTTTTGCCGCCCGCTGCAAAACTGATTTTACTTTTTCCGTATAGGGTGACTGCATGTATGCTCCTCCGTCTCAAATGGCTTCATTCCATTTTATTCGGGAAACGTCTCGTCATTTCCATTGATAAATGAAAAATCCAGTCCATCCTCGTCTCCCGCTAAAAAGTTCTTGGACCTCCACTCCACGTCCGATCTGCCGTTTCTTCTCGCAGCTTCCGTCTCAGTGTTTGCCTGAGGTCTCCTGACCTGCGGCGCCTGCTGCATCCTTCTTGCTCTTTCAGCGTCAGCAGGCTGCGGCCGCCTTACTCTGGCCGCATCCGGAGACTGCAGATTTCTAGGCCTTGCCTCTCCTGCAGAGGGTCTTCTCTGGACTTCCGCTTCTTCTCTTGTCCTGACAGGCTGTGCGCTTCTTACTCTCGCGCCCTCTCCCTCCGGTCTTCTCTGGCCGGCTGCCGGTCTTCTCTGAGTTCCCGCCTCTGTTCTGCGCATGGCTCCTCTGGAACCTCTCTCATCCTCGCGTTCCGCCTCCCTGCGTCTGTTTACTGCTTCTGCTCTTGTTCCTTCACGCCTTCTGACAGGAGACGCTGTCCGGATATCGTCATCGTCGTCTTCATCCTCATCGTCATATCCCGAACCTATGCACTTGAATCCGAATATTCCGGCTGCCACAAGAGACACCGCAAGCATCACCGCGAGAACAATCAAAACGATCTTCAAGCGTTTGATTTCCTTATCTTTAGTCTCTATGTTGCTTACATTCATCTCCTCCACTTTCATGAGCTGTTCCAGTTTATAACGCTTTTGTGCGATATTGTCATGGATATACCAACAGTCCACGCCCTCCGAATCCGGCTCGTAAAACAGCTCGTAATCATTGTTCGCCGCCACGCCTTCCTCAGGCATATCGCCGTACATCCCCGCGAGATCCTCATTGTTCTCCGGTGTCTCCACCGCCGGCTCCTGAGGTTCCATCACTTCTCCGGGTTCCACAAAATCTTCTCTGATAAATCCTGTCACATTGGAACCGTTATTGATGAAATTTACCTGATACCATTTTTTTCCGCTGCTGTCTAAAGCCGTGCCCGTAAGCGTCACTGCCGCGCCGTTCTGAAGCTTCGCCACCACTTTCCCGCCGGTGGATGCATCAGCGCGCACATTGACGTCATCCTTCTTCACTGTCGCCGCCTGTGTTGCCATCGACTCCACCGCAGAGGAAGAGGATGCCTCCACCGGCTGCTGTGTCTCCTCCGCAGGCTGTTGTACCGCTCCGGTAAGCTGTGCCGTCTCTCCATCGGATGTCTCCTGCACGGTATCCGAACGAACATAACCTGATACATTATTGATAGATACCTTGTACCATGTATTTCCCGCGCTGTCCTTCTCCTCACTGACTACATCCAGTTTGTCGCCCGCGTTCACTTTCGTCATAACTTCGCTGTCGGTACTGGCCGAATTTCTGACTCTCGTCTCGTCGCTCTTTACTTCCACCCAGTAAGCTCTGCTAACCGATCCGTTTATATACAACATCACCGTCATGCACAATGCCGTCAAAATAGTACCTCTTACTAACTTTTTCCCGTTCATGTAAAACCTCTCTCACTCTCTCTTGTCTGCTATTTTAAGTTTTTGCGCCAAACTTTTCTCCCTGCAAAGCGCTCCCTATAAAATAGCATTGCCGATATCGCTCCGCATATACTTATTTTCAAACTGTACCCATTCTGTGGCTTTATATGCATTCTCTCTGGCCTGCCGCAGATCCGGCCCTTTTGCCGTGATGCCGAGCACTCTGCCGCCGTTAGTGACGAGGTTCCCACCTTCGTCGAATTTCGTTCCGGCATGGAAACAGTAATATCCCTCCTCCTGCTCAAAACGTTCTGATCCGGAAATCGGAAGTCCCTTTTCATAGTGCAGCGGATAGCCCTCCGAAGCCAGTACCACACAGACCGCCGCGCTATCCTCAAACTCCAGATCGATCTCGTCCAAAGTTCCGTTTACGCAGGCCTCCATCACTTCGAGAATATCATTCTTCATGCGGGGCAGCACCACCTGCGCCTCGGGATCGCCGAATCTGGCATTATACTCCAGAACCTTAGGACCCTCTTTTGTCAGCATCAGTCCGAAGAAAATCACCCCCTGAAAAGGCCTCCCCTCCTTCGCCATCGCATCGACCGTGGCCTGATAGATATACTTTTTACAGTATTCATCCACCTCATCCGTATAAAAAGGACTGGGGGAGAACGTGCCCATTCCGCCGGTATTAAGTCCCGTATCGCCATCCCCCGCCCGCTTGTGATCCTGAGCCGAGGACATGATCTTAATGGTCTTTCCGTCCACGAAAGAAAGCACCGAAACCTCCCTGCCGGTCATAAACTCTTCGATGACCATACGGCTTCCGGCATCCCCGAACTTCTTGTCCTCCATGATCGTCTTTACGCCGTCTTTCGCTTCCTCCTTCGTATTGCAGATCAGCACTCCCTTGCCGAGAGCCAGCCCGTCCGCTTTTAACACGATCGGATAGGCAGCTTCCTCCAGATACGCAAAGGCTTTTTTCGCATCGTCAAAAGTCTCGTAGGCTGCGGTGGGAATATTGTATTTTTTCATCAGCTCTTTAGAGAAAGCCTTGCTGCCCTCCAGAATGGCCGCGTTTTTCCGAGGACCAAAGGTGCGGATCCCCGCCGCTTCCATTTCGTCCACCAAACCGCCCACCAAAGGGTCATCCATCCCCACGATCACCAGATCTATTTCTTTTTCTTTTGCAAAAGAAACCAGCTTTTCAAATTCCATAGCGCCGATCGGTACACACTGTGCCACTGCCGAAATGCCTGCATTTCCGGGCGCACAGTAAATTTTTTTTGCCAGAGGGCTTTTGGAAACGCTCATGGCGATGGCGTGTTCGCGGCCGCCGCTGCCGACTATTAAAATATTCATATGTTTTTTCTCCTGACTATATTTCATCAAGTTCCTTTTCCTGTTCGATACATACCTGCCCTGCGGCAGTCTTCACCCGCCCCGCCGCAATCAGCTCAATGGCCCTTGGCAAAAGAATCCATTCCGCTTCCTCCATAACCCGGCGCTGCAAAACTTCCGGCGTATCATCTTCCTTTACCGCAACAGCCTTCTGCATGATGATCGGACCTGTGTCGGTTCCTTCATCTACAAAATGAACCGTAGCTCCGGTTATTTTGACCCCTCTTTCCAGAGCTGCTTCATGTACTTTCAGCCCGTAAAATCCTGTTCCGCAAAAGGATGGGATCAGAGAAGGATGAATATTGATAATGCGGTTCCTGTAGCGGGAGATCATCTCCTCCGGAAGAACCACCAAAAAACCCGCCAGCACGATCAAATCGGGGGCTGCCTCCTCCACTGCCGCCAAAAACGCCCTGTGGAACGCCTCCCTGTCCGGAAAGTCTTTCGGGGAAACGCAGACTCCTTCAATTCCTGCCTTCTTTGCTCTTTCCAGCGCGTAAGCCTCCGGCTTATTTGCGATCACTCGGACAAGATCTGCATTTTTCAGCCTGCCCGCCGCTTTCGCATCTATGATAGCCTGCAGATTCGTGCCGCCGCCGGAAACACATACCAAAACCCGCAGCTTCCCGCACTCCGGCATCTGTTGTGTCAGCATAACCGCACTCCTTTTTCCCCCGCTTCCACACTGCCCACAAGGTAAGCTTTCTCACCTGCTTCCCTCAAAGCTGCAAGGGTCCGCTGCGCATCCCTCTCGTCCACCGCCAGCACCATACCCAGGCCCATATTGTAAGTATTATACATCATTTTCTCTTCTATACCGCCCTTTTCCTGCAGCAGCCTAAAGATAGGCGGTATCTCGTAGCTGTCTTTCCGGATGACAGCGCAGACGCCCTCCGGCAGCATTCTCGGAATATTCTCATAAAAGCCGCCGCCTGTGATATGACTGCACCCTTTGATGCAAACGCCCAACGCTTTCACGGCTTTCAATGCCTTCACATAAATTCTGGTGGGCGCAAGCAGCGCCTCACCCAAAGTGACGCCCAACTCATCATAGTAAGTATTCAAGCTTTCCGCCGTCATCTCAAACACTTTTCTGACGAGGGAAAATCCATTGGAATGCACGCCGGTACTGGCAATACCGATGAGTGCGTCTCCGGGCGCGATATCTTCGCCGGTGATCATATCTTTTTCATCCACGATCCCCACCGCAAAACCGGCCAAATCGTACTCCTCCTCCGGCATAAGATCCGGATGCTCCGCCGTCTCTCCGCCGATCAGCGCAGCTTCCGACTGCACACAGCCTTCCGCCACTCCTTTCACAATAGCAGCTATCTTCTCCGGATAATTTTTCCCGCAGGCAATATAGTCCAGAAAGAATAGCGGTTCCCCGCCTGCGCAGACGATATCGTTGACGCACATGGCCACACAGTCTATTCCTATTGTATCATGCTTGTCCAGCACAAACGCCAGTTTCAATTTAGTACCCACGCCGTCCGTCCCTGACACAAGTGTCGGTTTTTCCATGTCCTTGAAGCGCTCCATGGAAAAAGCTCCGGAAAACCCCCCAAGCCCTCCCAGCGCTTCCGGGCGCATGGTCTTTTTCACATACTGCTTCATCAGTTCCACGGACTTGTAACCCGCCTCGATATCCACGCCTGCTTTTTTGTAATCCATATCTGTTCTCCCGCTTATTTGCTGTATTTTTTATATCCGGTTTCCTGCAGCTTCTTATCTTTCTCCTGCACTTCACGCTTCATGTTCTCACTGTAATCTTTCAGCTTCCCAAGAAGCGTCCCATCCGATGTGGCGAGAATTTTCGCCGCCAAAAGCCCTGCATTGACGCCGCCGTTTATGGCGACCGTAGCCACCGGAATGCCGGAGGGCATCTGCACGATGGAATACAGAGAATCCCTCCCGCCGAGAGATGTGGTATGCATCGGAATCCCGATCACCGGCATAGGAAAGATAGCAGCGCACATACCCGGCAGATGAGCCGCCATACCCGCGCCTGCAATGATCACCTTAAAGCCTTTTTCCTCGGCGCCCTTTGCATACGCGAAAAATTCTTCCGGTTCCCTGTGGGCCGAAATGATCGTCATTTCATAACCAATACCTAACCGTTCCAGAATCTCTGCCGCCTTCGCCATCACCGGCATATCTGAATCGCTGCCCATTACAATTCCAACCTGTGCCATATCCACATCCTCCTGTATTCCTCTTTTTTTGCCCAAACTGCATATAGTGTAGCCGAATTTCGCATTCTATGCAATATGCAAACGGGAAAATTGTTCCTGTCCTATCAGGAAAACCGTTTGACGATCCCACTGATTGCCTTTGCATTCTCCTGATTCCTGTCAACGATCACCGTCATCGCCTTCGTAGTTTCCTCTGTCTGTCTCGCCTTATCTATCATGTCCTCGCTTCTGGTACTCTCGCTGCCCGGCACGTCCGACACTTCTCTGATCTGATTCTGGATATTCTGCACCTGTTCGATATTATCCTTTGTCTCGTTGCAGATCGCCTGAATCTGTGTCGCCGCTTCGGAGGAATTGCTTGCCTGATCACCGATCTCCTCCGCTACCACTGCAAATCCCCTGCCTGCCTCGCCGGCTCTGGCCGCCTCGATGGATGCATTTAACGACAGCAGATTCGTCTGTCCTGCAATGCTCAGGATCTTCGCCGCCATCTCATCGATGCGCATCAGGCTCTGCAGTTTCTCCATAGCTTTTTCTATCTCTCCCTGATTCTCCATAATCTGACGACTCGTATTTACCATAGTATCATCCGCCAAATGCTGCATCTTTTCCACTTTACCCAGTAATTCCGTCCCCTGTAAGCTTCCTTCTTTTATCTGCTGCTACACTTCCGAAACAACCTGAGCAATCTCTCCCACTTCTTCATCCACTTTGGCTACCGCGATATTGATCTGCTCCGTATGCTCCGCAAAAGTCGCTGTCGCTTTAGAATTATCCGATACACAGGATATGAGGACATCCGATGAATTCCGCATTGCTACGGCTGAGTCGCTGAGGGAGTAAGAACAGTCGGAAAGTGTGGCCACCATTTCTCCCAGCGCATTATACAAAGAATCCATGGCCGTCGCGATTCTTCCGATCTCACTTCTTTTTCCTATCCAGGGCTCCAGTTTCTTGTTCTTCTGCAATTTTAGTTCACTAAGCTGCAGAGTAGCTTCTTTTACATACCGAAGAGGCTGCATACTGATCACGATCATCACAAAGGACAGGGCGCTTATCAGCACCACAAAGGTAATGCAGATTTTCCCAAGAACCAGCATATTTTCACGGGTGGTCCTGTAAATATTGCTCTCGCTGTCACAGCGATACAACGGCCCACCCGTGTTCGTCAATATAGTCGTAAGCCGCAATATACTTTTCATCCGTCCCCTGATAGACAACCTCTCCCGTGCTCTGTCCTTTCTTTATCTCATCCATGATATTGATCAGCATTTCGTCGTGCATTTCGGTTGCTATCAGCGATTTGTCATCTGCAAAAATATATGTACCGGTCTCCACATTGATCATATAGTAGCCTGCAGTATCGCCTTCGCTTTTGAGTTCGTCCAAAAGAGTCTCTAATCCTTCCACAAAAGGACCGCCGCCCACATAGCCCAAAATCGTTTTCCCATCGTTGTCAAATACGGGACAGTACATGGACAGTATCAGTTTCCCCGAGGCCGGAGAAGCGATAATCCCCGCATCATACAACCCGTTTCTAGATGTCATTTCATCCTGCAGCGCTTTTAATCCTTCTCCTTCCCTCGTCACGACGCCGATCACTTTCGGGTTTGAGTGCGCTATCACATGTGTATTCCATTCTCCTATGTAAAGGCCTTCCCAGTTTTCCAATCCTTCGTAATACTTTACTGTATAATCCTGAGCGGCATTAAATTTTTCCTTATTCTCCGTATCTTTTAACAATGCTTTGACAGACTGGGATTTACTGTAAGCTGACAACAGATCCTCTTGATGCATCACATACTCCTCAACCAGACCTGCCTGCCCTTTCAGCATGCTCTCCATATGGCTGCGCTCAGACTCCTGCATCATACTGTTCATAGTTTTGTTTGCCGTAAAATACAGCAACCCCATACACAACGTAACGATCAACATGATTCCTATGTGATTTTTCTGCTTAATTTCCAGTTCTTCATTGTCCTTTCCTCACCATTTTGTCATATTATTCAAATGCTTGATTTAACCTGCCGCATTCCGGCAGCACAAAACGTCCCTCTTTTATGATCGTCGCAACGCTTCCGTCCGCCCTGACCGCAGAGACCTCCCCCAGCTCATCATAGGGTATCGTAATATCCGTATGACAGTTAAAGTAAGCCTGTTCCGGATGTTCTTTTCTGAGAAGGGATATCTCGTTATCCCTTGCAATAATCTCCTTCCCGTCAGGATTATGAACCGCCAGATCCTCCGCATGAGAGTAACAGGTATCCCCCACCGCAAAGTGCGGCCCCATCTTCTCCGCTATCAAGATTGGCAGCTTTTCTTCGATCTGCAGGCGTTTTGCCGCCACATAGGCCGTGGTATTTGTGCCGATGGCAAACTCCCCGAGAGGCAGAGAATCATGGTGGAAGAGTACCGTATCTTTCACCAGCTTTCTGTTTTCCGCTTCCGTCTCAAAGTTTGTGCAGCCATAGTCCGTCACCATACCGTCCTCAAATTTAAGTTCAAGATTTTCATACCGCAGTTCGTTTAAGAACACCTTTGTCACATGGAGCGTGCCAGCAGTCCCCGCAAGCACCGGTGAAGTGAACACTTCCCCCACGGGAATATTCACATCCGCCACACAGTTTTCAAAATTTGTCTGGCGCTCCCTGTCTGTCAGCTTATGCAGCATCACCTTCATGTCAGTGCGGTTTTTTCCCATCCCTTTTATAATACAGTATTCCGCCTCATCCAGCGCATCGATAATCTTTTGCTGCATGTCACGGTACAGATTATAATCAAGCGTATTGATCCGCATTGTCTCGTCAAAAATCTCCGAAAATCTCTCCCCGATATCCGGCACCGGAAAAGCGATGATCGTAAAACTGCGCTCTTCTCCCTTAATATATTCATTAGTGATCTGTCCTGCGCCGGATGTGTATTCCACGGAAAGTTTCTGTTGCTTTTCGGACAGTTTTACCGCTCCATCCTTATTTTCCGGCGTAAAATCCGCTTCTCCGAAGATTTCCATCACAGCGGGGCCCGCGTGGGCATATGCCCACTCCCTGTGGGTCTCAAAACAGCACCTGAGCACTTCCAGTTTCCGGTTCACAAGTTTTTTATCCAAAACCAGCCCGATGTCTTCTTTATGATCGTAGTCGAACTGCTTATTCGCCGCCGCGCCGAAGACTCCGATACGATTGATCCCCTTATTTTCCAGTATGCTGACAGCCTGTCTGTATATAACGGGCCTAAGTCCCATTTTTTCAAAATTATTCACCGCCGCCCGGATAATCCTCTCAAATCCCAGATGGTAACGGATATTCACTGTTTTTTTCTTTGACAGATCTATGCCTGCCAGTTCAAAGCCCTTGCGGTACCCTTCCGTGTAAGTATCCGCGATCAACTGTATTTTTTCCTCCGGCAGGCTGCGCAGATAATCCGCCATCTTCTCCTCCTGCACGGTTACATATTCTCCGTAGGCATATAAAAAACGGTTGTCTGACAGATCTGACTCCATCACGATCTTTGTACAGAAGTCCTCCCCCGGATCCACCTGCTGGCTCACCCGTCTCTCCATGATGATCTCTGAGTAATCACTGACATACCAGTAAAGCATTTCCGACAGTTCCTCCGACTTCGGCCCATGCTCTCCCTCCGCCCAAGCGCTTTCAAACGCGCCGTATATCTCTAACAGAAGTTCCTGTCTGATGACCAGTTCCTGTGCCCGCATCTCATAGCAGGCCGAAATCTGGGCTCGCATCTCCGCCGCCAGCACGCACAGAATCTGTCCGTATTCGCCCAAATTTTTCTGACAAAACACGGGGTTTGACCAGCTCGTGTCGTAATTTGAAGGAAGTATCTCCTCGTAAAGCCCCCTGTTCAATTCCCGCCGCTCTTCCAGCGAATCCGCCGCATCATTGCCGCTTCTCAAATATCTGTTCAGTTTGCAGCAAACGTTGCAAAAGGAAAACTGACTGAGGAAATACTGCAAAAACGCTTCATGCCCATCCGGCTTGCCGTTCTTTTCTTCCAGCTTTACCGAAAGTTCTTCTATCAATTCCAAAATCCGGTTTTCAGCCAGTTCCAGTCTCTCCTCACAAAATTTTTCCTTTTCTTTGTATAAAGACATCCGTTATCCCCTCCTGACTAAAGCAGCGCTCCCGCATACAGGATTAGGCTCACCAGCCCGATCGCCGCCAGATTCAACGCAATTCCAATATAACAAAACAGATAAAACTTATCTTTTTCCATTCTTCCCAGTGTCCCTAGTATCACACCGATAAAGGCAAAGATCATAGCAAGAAAGCAAGCCGTGCCATACCGCACGTTCTCCGCCCCCCGATCTGCATAAGACAGATAAGCCGCCAGAATCAGAGAACCGGCCGACAGTACCCCCAGTATGGTTGACATGATTGCTTTTTTAGGATGCTCCTTGTTTGTAAAAATGTAATTCTTTTTTGCCATCGGTCCTACTCCCTTGGTCTTCATATGCGAAAAGGGCACTTCCCGCGGAAAGTACCCGTCCATCCTAAAACAGCATTTTTGATTTTCTGGAAAGAAGCTTCGCACCGCTGATGATCAACAGTACGCCGCCGGCCACACCTGCCACGATACCAATTACCCCCAGCGCAATATTCAGTGCACCTGTCCCGTTTAATGTCTTAAAAGTTTTCTCTTCCATCTCTGCTCCTTTCTATACCAGATCCCACAGTCCTTCTGCCGATATGCCTCCTGCCGTCCGCCGCTTTATACCCCGTACTGTTCATAATAAGTATCGATTGCCCCTTTAAGCGCGTCATCAATATAAACTTTCCCATTATACGGACGGTTATGCAGATGTTCCACCACTTCCTCCATCGTCACGATCGCCGCCGTAGGAAAACCGTAAGTCTCGGAGATTTCCGCCAGAGCACTCTTATCGCCACTGCCCCGCTCCATGCGATCCACACTGACCACAAGACCGCAGACCTGCACATCGCCCTGCGCGCGGATAATAGGCAAAGTCTCCCCGATGGAAGTACCCGCCGTGGTCACATCCTCGATCAGCAATACTCTTTCTCCGGCCGCAAGCGGACTTCCAAGCAAAATCCCTTTATCGCCGTGATCCTTTATTTCTTTCCTGTTGGAACAATATTTTATATCCTTGCCATACTGTTCAGAAATGGCCATGGATGCCGCCACAGACAGCGGAATTCCCTTATAGGCAGGTCCGAACAAAACGTCAAAATCAAGTCCGAATTTGTCGTAGATAGCCTTTGCATAATAGCCGCCAAGCTTACGGAGCTGAGTCCCTGTTCTGTAAAATCCCGTATTCACAAAAAAGGGAGTCTTCCTGCCGCTCTTTGTGACAAAATCACCGAATTTCAAAACATCGCTGTCCACCATAAATTCGATAAATTCCTCTTTATATCTTTCCATAATATTCAAGCCCCTCCGCTTTATTCGTTGCAAAGCCCTGTCTAATAAATTTATTTTTTACCAATTTTACCACATCCGGTTTCTATATTCAATCATTTTTAATAGTGCCGGACGCCCGAAACACCCACTCTTGAATATAAAAAACGGAGCTATGGAAACCCATCTCATCACTTCCACCGCCCCGTTCTCTATTGAAACAGCACAATACCTCTTTATCTTTTCTGCAAAACCTTTCTTTTTTATAAATACTTTTGCGCTTCCTTCTCTTCTATCCGGTACTGGGCACACAGTCTTGCGGTGATCTCTTGATCGGTCATGTTAAGGCTCCTTAACATACTTATTGTGCCCTTATACAGACGTTCAATTTCTTCCCGCAGAGCATCCAGTTCTTCCCGCTGGGCTTCCAGTTCTTCCCGCTGGACATCCAGTGTCTCTCGCTGGGCTTCCAGTTCTTCCCGCTGGACATCCAGTGTCTCTCGCTGGGCTTCCAGCGTCTCCTGCTGCTCGTCAATCATGTACTGCACCGTATTTCTGTCAAGCTCATACAATTCCTTCGAGAACATCTCCATCACCCTTTCTGTATTCCGGCAGATCTCATAGCCCTCCTCATATATCCGGCGAAATTCCGGATACTTCTCTATCAAAGCCACGATCTTTTCCGGTTTATCACATGCTAACAGCGTCAGCCATGCCTCCCTCTTTTCACTGATATTATTATTTTGTTGATATCTTGCAAAGATGTCAAGGGAAATAAGCACATATTTCTGCAGTAGTTCCAATTTTAACCCCGTATCCGACTTCTGTTCAAAAAAATGACAATATTTATCCTGATATTCATGAAACTCTCTCGGGCTTTTTTCAAACAATACTATCGTATATACATTCTTAACGTCACGATAGCCAAACTTCTTTTTCTTTTCGCTGCGCACTCTCTTATACTGTCGGAGCAGTAAATCTGCGGAATAGCAGGCGCATCGCTGCCCCGGAAACAGATACCCTATCTTCTGCATCTCGACGTTCGCTATGCTCCCATCCTCTAACTCCACCACAATATCCGTGATCAACAGCGACGCCTCATCCGCAATCCTCACAGAATCCCCAGCCAGAACTTTCAGCACCCTGACCTTCTCCTCCAGCAGACAAGAAAGAAAATCATTAAATCGCTCCGGCACGTACTCCGGATTCAGGATTTCCTTAAAAAAACTGTCCTGCAAAAACTTTAATCCCCGCACACCCGTGCAAATATCCAAAAATCCCTCCTGCTGCCCCCTTTCCCAGCCCGCAAACATTTCCCGGAGTGCTTCATTTTCCTCAATCTCCGCCAGAAGCTCCTTCCTCTCTCTGATCATCGGAAAATACTTTTTTAACTTTACCTCCATAAACATTCCTCCTTTGTAAACAATTTAATCAAACATATCATTTGGTAACTTCCGGCAGAAACCGCCGATCGTGTGAAACACACAAAGAAAAGCCTTCAGAATATATTTTTATATATTACATAGTTTAAATTCTTACACAATTTTTGTCAAGCATTTTTTCGCAACTTACACTCTGCAAACAACAACTGCCATAAGTTTTGCAATGATCCAAACAGCCAGCCTTCTTCTATTCCCCTCCGAACTTCTCCTTCACCACGGCTATCTGTTCCGCTGTCAATTCCCATGACGTATCCAGTTCCAGAATCACGTTTTCATAACAGATCACATATTTCTCTTTTGTTTCCTCGCCGCGATATAGACGGTATGCGACGTCCGCCCCCCAGAGTTCTTCCTCAATCTCGTACATTGCCTCATGCCCTGTCTCTCCGTCAATATCTTCCTTCGCATATTTATCTATTGTCCTCTTCACACACCATTTATACAAAAAGGGGACTTTCACTTCCGCTGCCGTATATCTGATCCACGGCAGATCCTCTGCATCTGCCCGCGGATCCTGCACTGCCTCGGAACATAGAAGAAATACCGACTCCTTTTCAGTCAGTTCATAGGAATACCGCTTATCAAAGGATGTACTGTTTTCTCCAAACAAATCTTCCACCGTAAGGGGCAGCTTATCGCAGTACACTTCAAAGGTCCAGCCATTGTATTCATAGGTTTCCGCCGCCTCTCTCCCCGGAAACAGTTCCCCACGGATGATCATCATAAATAACTGCTGCAGCATGACAATACCGACGAAAGTCGTGAGGCCAATGACCGTCAGCCGGTTGAACGCTGCTTTCACCCCAATATGCCTCATCCACCTCGAAATTCCTGTGATCAGCGCCATAGAAATGCCGAGCATCAACAGCATCCAAAAAAATGCATGGGACGTCCCGCTGTCTCCAAACAATACCATCCCTGCGGCAACACAGAAAAGCGCGGCAAACGGAATCACGCTCCATATCTTACCCACGCCCCTTGTAGGTGCAAAACCACCTCCCGCCTCAGCATACCTCACAGCCTTCCGGTGCCAGAAAAAATATCTGACGATCTCCCTGATCACATAAACAGCCAGAAGGCACCAGCTGCATAGGATGAGCAGATCCATATCATCAGCCAAAATGCTCAGAGGATCATAATGCATTCTCTCCACAACTGAACCGATATGCAGGAAAAAAGAAACCAGTAAGAGAATATAAGGCAGCAGAAAACTTTTCCAGGCAGACCTGCTGATTTTCTCCACCTCCATTGCCGTGTCCGTCTCAATGGGCACAGGATCTTCCTCCTCATTATAAAATATCTGCATCTGTTCGTTTGTTGCCGCCAGTTTCCAGCCCGCATGCTCACAGAACTCCCAGAAACGCTTCTGCTCCTCCGAACCCTCCGGCTCGAAAATGGACTTTTTGTAAAAATAAGTCACAAAAAAATGTATTTTTTTCGGCTCTATCCTTCGAAATACCCAGCCGCAGGAAATTTTCTGCAGCATCCATCCCTGTGACGCCTGCTTTTCCAGATATCTCTGAATACCCGTTTTATCATAAAATGTGAATTGCGGAATACATCTTTTCGTCTCTCTCATCGTCTCCCCTCCCCAAAAATTTGGCGGTAGTCCTCCGCCTGCGCGCAGATACGCCCATACTCTTTCTCCAGCATCTCCCGCCCTTTCTCTGACAGAATATAACTGCGCTTTCTCCCCTCCACCTTTGTCTCCGATATCATACCGGCCTCCAGAAACTGCTCAAGCAGCGTATAGAGCGTACCGGAACCTACATTCACCCGCCCCTTCGTCATCGCCGGCACCTTATCCAGAATGTCCATTCCGTAACATTCTTCTTTGAGACATAACAGCGTGTAAAACATCTGCTCTGTCAGGGTTTGAAACTTCACACGCGGCATCGCCGGCCTCCTCCCAAACATCCCCTCATCTTATTCTCGATAATCGAGTTTATTTACTTTTATTATATTCTCGAATATCGAGAATGTCAATATGAAAAACGCCCTCCCCCACTATTACGGAGAGAGGATCGTTGCAAATCTGCCGCCCGCATTTTTCCTGCGCTACGGCAAAAATTCCAGCAACTCGGAAAATGATCCGATACGGTAATCGGCCCCGACATATTTACCGGCTTCACCGATCCCAATGGAAATACAACCGGCCGCCTTTGCGGCATCTATCCCTGCATATGCATCTTCCACCACATAACAATCCCCCGGATTTTCGTGCAAAAACTCCGCCGCTTTCAAAAAAACCTCCGGATCAGGTTTCGATTTGCGGATATTAGTTCCATCTGAAACCGCTTGAAAAATTTTTAATAATTCAACTTTTTCCAATATGTACTTCGTATTTTTACTGGAAGAACCAATCCCGAGTTTATATCCGGCTTCCCGCAGCTTTCCAAGGGTACTGCGGACTTCAGCCCCCACATCGTCCGGCGTCATCTCACCGAGAAGTTTACGGTAATAACCGTTCTTCCGATCCATCAGCTCCTGCTTCTGCTCTCTGCTTAACGGCTCTCGATCATATTTCTCCAAAATAATTTCCAGACTCTGCTCCCTGCTGATTCCGCGCAGACGGTGATTGATCTGTTCATCAAAATAAATTCCCATTTCATCCGCTGTCTGCTTCCAAGCCCGATAATGGAAACGATCCGTATGAACGATCACACCATCCAGATCAAAAATGAACGCTCTCATATCAGTCCGATCTCCTTTAAAAACAATTTCTTATTCCAGCGGCCGTCAAATTTCTCCTGTGCCTGAATAAACGCGCTGCGTAGGATCTGATCACAATCCCGCAGACATCCCTGCATATGTGCACTGAGCAAAACATCCGCATGAATGTGCATCAGTCTGTAAAGACTTCTCATATAGGCATCATAATCCGAATCAAGAAACCACTGCTCTCCGATCCAAGCCTTCTCCCCGTAGGAATCTATATGAAAAACATCGCCTAAAAACAGGATACTCTTCCCATCCATCTCGACCTGATACACCACATCTCCCGCGCTGTGTCCGGGCGCAGCAATCACAGTGAATTTCAGCCCGTGAATCATCAGTTCCTCCCCGTCTTTTACATAGCGATCCGGCACAAAAGGCTTACAGGGTTCCTGATATGCATAATGGAAATTCAGCGGATTCTCCGCGTCTTCCACGGAAACCGCCCTCTCCCCCACTATGATTTTTGCTCCGGCGCGCTGAAGCATAGCGGCGTTTCCAGCATGATCCCCGTGGGCATGCGTGATCAGCACATGGGTGACCGGAACTCCATCGATCCCCCAGCCGCGCATATTTTCCGTAATCACCTGCCACTCCCTTTCATCCGTTCCGCAGTCTATCAGGACCAGCGCATCCTCCGCTTTTACGGCAAAAACATTCGGAACCATCCGGTATTCCTCTCCTGCCAGTTTGTATAGATTTTTCAACACCTGCATTTATTATCCCCCTCTATCTTTCCGCTCTCAGATACCACTCCTCTTCATCCCACGTCTCATAAGGCAGCGGCCCCATCGGAAGCGCCTCCTGCACAAAATCCTGAGAATACGGGTTATGCAGTTTTGAGGCATGATCAGAATGTCCCGTTTTTCGCACATAAAAAGTTCTCTGATCCGCCCATCCCTCCGCATAGGGACATTTCACATGAGATATCCACCGCATATGCCATATCTTCCATTTCCCGTTCTCTATAATAAAATCGTTGGCATAGGCGCCAAAACACCAAACCGATTCAGGCCTTGCGTCTGGCTTTCTTTTCACCGTCTCTATGCCCGGACTCCACCAGACTCCTCTTGCCGTCTTTGCGTCACCCGCCACTTCAAGAAAGGGCGTTGTGAGATAATGCACCAGCATCACTCCCCGGTATTCCTCTTCGTCCATATCATCATAGGTGGCACAAAACAGCCTGCGAACGGCATCCGGCCCAACACAGGGGTCGCTGTCTGCGATCTGTACCGAAACATCCGGCGTATCCATCGCAAAGTCCATGGGATGAAATCGCATGTTTTTCTGATTATGCATCACCTCATAGTGAGCCATCAGATTGCAGATATCCTCTCTGGCCCGAAGTCTTTCTGTTTCCTTCTCCAGCCTTTCTATTCGTTCCTCCAATATATTCATATATCCGCCGGACAGATACCGCCCGGACTTTTCACATCCTTTCTCTTTATATTTTCTCGGGCACTGCAAAACTCTGCTTTCTACCCTATTTCTTGTGCAAAACGACAGAATCCATTGAGTTTTGCAATCCCCCTTACAGCCCTAAATCCCACATACCGCAAAAAGGATCCGCCGGGCTTTCCCCCTGAAATCCGGATTCCCCCGTAAGTTTTTCAAGTACCGCCTTACAGGTATAGGGCGTTTCCGTATAGGCATTGATATATGTCTCTACCATAGGAATATCCATAAGCAGATAAGGACTCTGAAAGGACACCGCCACAGTGGGAATATCTTTTGTGTAGGACGGTATTTCCCCCATCACCACAGACTTCCACACAATGCGGTAGCCTGCCCTTGCCCCGAGATAATACAGCATCAGATCATATTTTTCCGAAATTTCCGAAAACGACGCTCCACCCTTTCCTATACTCGGAATCTCCTTCAGTTCAATCTCTTTTACCTCAAATCCCCTCTCCCGCAGCCCGCACAGAAAATTCTCATACTGCGGCTCGGTACTGTATCGAACCGACTTCACACTCTCAATATTAACCAACAGTATCCTGCGGTATTTCTCCGGCGTGATCGGAAGCAGCCTGTCTTTGTTCTTAACCAACGTAACCGCTTTGTCTGCACACTCATACGCCGCTCTCTCATGTTCCTTACACCGGATGACGCTGTGTCTTTCTCCTTCCTCAGGGAGTTCTCTCTCGAACAGCCTCAGCTTTGCCTTCAGCGCCAGAATACGCATAACAGCCTCATCTAATCTTTCGGGGGTAATGATCCCCTCCTCGTATCCCTTTTTCATAAAGCGGACATCTTCATCATGATTTACGGTAAAAAGCATCATATCCACCCCGGCCGCAATCATATAGGGCACAGCCTTCTCTCTCGGCATGGCATTTGTAAAGCCGGCCATATGGGTATCATCCGATACGATCACCCCATTGAATCCCAATTTTTTCCGCAGCAGTCCATTTAACAGCTCTTTCGAGAGGGACCCCGGCAGAATATCCTCATCCTTCAGTCCCGGCTCAAGAAATTTACTGTAAGCGGGGCATTTGATGTGGGCCGCCATCACTGCCTCCGCCCCCTCGTCGATCAGCGCCTGATATACTTTTCCGTAAGTTGCATCCCATTCTTCCACAGATTTTGTGTTTACCGAGGCTAACCAATGCTGATCCCTGAAATCCATTCCGTCGCCGGGAAAATGTTTGAGAGTCACCGCCATTCCATTATCGTGGCAGCCTTTCATATATGCCTTCCCCATCTTGATCACGGTATCCGGATCGCTGCCGTAGGTTCTGGTACAAGTCACAGGAGACATAAAATTGTAGTTGATATCTACGATAGGCGCATAAGACCAATTACATCCTACCTCTCCCCCTTCCTTCGCACTGATGATGCCGGCCAGTTCCGCATAACCTGCATCTCCGGCGGCGGCGGTCTGCATCGGTGAAGCAAAAAAAGTTCCGTTTGTCAGCACACCGTTTCCCCCGCACTCAAAATTTCCGGAAAAAAGCAACGGGATCTGTGAGCGCATATTCATCCTGCGGACATACCTCACCAGTTCCTCTCTGGCGCCGCCTCTGAACATGATCCCTCCGGGGCGAATCCCGCTAAAGGCCATCTCCTCTTCTTCATCATTACAATTCCATATTGTCTCGCAAAAAATCTGCCCTAACTTATCCTCCGCGGACATCCTCTCAAAATTTTTGTGCACCCATGTTTCCTGAACTTCATCCAAAAAAAACGGATTTCCCTTCAAATCAATCACTATCGCCCCTCCTAAATCAGTTCCATATAAGCAATGCGGTCTACCCGCTGTATGAGAGACCTCCCCGGCTCAGGATTTCCCTCTTCATCCAGCTTGATCTCCAGTATATTCCGGCTATCCATGCAGACAACGAACATCCTGTCTTTCGCCAACACCATCTGTCTCGGGTTTTCCCCCGCCAAAGACAGCTCCCGTTCCTTTGCCAATGTGCCGTCAGACAATATATCAAAAACGGTAACGGCGTTCGCTGTTCTCGTGATCGTGTACAGCTTTTTCTTTTCCTCATTGAGAAGGATTCCTGACGGATGAGGATATTCAAAAGATGTAACAGGAATATTTTCAGGCAGTTTTTCCACCGTAGAACACTCCTGCAATTTTGTCCAGCCATCGTCACACTCGCGAAATACCGTGACCACCGGTTCGATCTCGGCGACAACATATACATACCCGTCCCCTTTTTCCCCGGCCAGACGAACTGCATTTCTCGGACCGGTCTGCGCACGCTGCCTTAAACTCCCTGCCGGTTCCATGCTTTTTTCTTTCTCGTCGATGCAAAATACCCTTGTCTCGTCCGTCCCTCTCATCGGCACATAAAAAAGTTTCTTTTCCTGACAATAATACAGATCATGAGGCGCCGGACTTTCCTGAAAAACAGGCAGTGTCCCATGGCCTTTGAAAACATACCGGTCAAGAAGGGGCCCGATCCCGCCCTCCTTCGTCCTCTCAAACAGGCAAAGATTCGCTTCATCAGAGGCAAACTCCGTTACAATCTCACCTGCCTCATTCCGATGAGTCAGGCATACTTTCGCCAGATTGCTGCCGTGATTTAAAACTGCGATATATCTTTCTGCCGGCGCGATCCCCACCGGAAAACCGCCGTAAGAATTGTATGTACCCGATAATTTCAGATATCCGTCATTTTCCATCCGATAAACCCTCAATTCTCCGCCGGGCATATCTTCACCGTGATAATTTGTTTCGCAGGCCACATAAAGCAGACTGTATTCTTTATCATAGACAAACTTGCTGACGCTTTTTCCTACATAAATCCTCTGCACCAACACGGCCGTACCCTCTTCATACCGATACGTCCGCAGTTCTCCTCCGCTTCTCCCGTTATAGGTCTCCGCCCATGTACCGATCACCATATATTTTTTCATCATATCAATGCGGCCGCCGCATTTGCAGCAGCCGCGCTCTCCCAAAAATTTTACTGTCCGCCGAGAAACTCATCCAACTGTCTCTGCTTTTCATCCATATAGGCTTGAAGTCCCGCTTCATACAAAGCGTCGTTAAATTCCTGAATCGTCGCATCCACATCCCCTGCGAAGCCCCACTCCAAAAGCGTCTCATACTGGGCAAGGACTGACTGCAATGCGGTATATTCCGTAGAAACTGAGGAGTTATCCATGACGAATCCCATTGCGCAGGTCGTATCCGCGCTGTCATTAAAAGCTTTCAGCTTTTCATAGAGATCGGCCTCATCCCCTTCCCAGACATGGGCGAGATAAGCATTTCCGGCTTTCCAAGCGGCCTTGTCCGCATAACCTGCAGACTGCGGACCGTTGGCTGCAAAGCCGTCCTCCGTCACAACATAATGTTCTCCCTCGATACCATAACTCAAAAGGTTGACCACTTCCTCGTCCGTGTAAAGAAGATTCATGAATTCCATCGCTTTTTCCGGATATTTGGAGTTAGTCGGAATCGTCCACATCCAGCTCTGCACACTCATCGTAAACGCCGCCGGCTCATCAATAACCGCTGCAGCAAGTTCATAATTTTGCACCGTATTCTGATTTTCTACGATTGCCCCCGGTTTCCAGCTCTGCATGTAAGATGCGGCAAGACCGTTAGAGAGAAGCATCTGCACCGAGTTGGAAGAATCCGTTGTAATGTCCGGATAAATATAGCCCGCCTGATTCCACTTTGTCGTCAGCTCCACCAAATCGCGGAAATCCTGAGATTCAAACAGATTTGATACGACAGGTTCCTTGTAGTCCATAAGAACGCCCAGTTTGTCCGCCAAAAAATCCACGCTCTTAAACTGTTTGATAAAAAATGACGGCTGTACGGCTGCACCGCCTGTCACATAGAGTTCCGGATGAGCCTCGTGTATCTGTTCAAAGACCGGTGTCAGATCTTCATATGCTCTCACTCCGGAAAGATCGATTCCCAGTTCATCGATGATATCTTTTCGGAAAAGGAACGCAACCTGCGCGCCAAGATCACGACATGTGGTCACCCCGTATACTTCTCCGTCAATGGCCGCCGCATCCAGATAATCCTGCCCTATGACTTCTTTGATCCCCTGCCCGTACTCATCCAACAGATCATTGAGTCCCGTAAGCTGTCCTTTGGATACATATCCTGAAATGCCTGTGCCGTAAAAGCGGCCGAACATCACATCCAACTGCTCGCTGGGAGACGAAAGAATCAAAGTCAACTGATCGTTGATGTTTCCGTAAGTAAAGGCTTCCAGCGTCACCGTACATCCGATCTTTTCTTTCGTCATTTCACTCAATGCCGCTTCTATCTTGTCAATATCCGCCGGAACCTCGGCGTACGCATAACTCACCACCAGATTCGGCATATCCCCGGCTGACTCATTTTCGCCGGACGCCTCTTCTCCCGACGACTCCTGAACCGGCGTATCGCCTTCCCCCTGATCCGTTGATCCACATGCTGTACAGGCAAGAAGCATCGTCGATACCGCCATGACAACAGCCAGTGACTTTCTCAAAAATCTTTTTTTCATTCTTCTTTTCCTCGCTTTCTTTCAGTTTTTTCAGGCGTTTGCAAAACTCCTGTCAATACTTTTTCCGTCATTTGATACTATTTATGTGAAGAGCTAACCCTTGACACCGCCGACAACGATCCCCTTTATAAATCCTTTCTGCAAAAACGGATACGCAATCAACAGCGGAAGCGTTCCGACCACGGCGATAGCCATTCTCACCGTGTTGCTTGGCATCGCGACTCTGGAGCTTGCGATACCTCCCATAGTGGACAGCGCCTGAATACTTTTGATCATCTCATTCAGTACATTCTGAATACTGTACAGATTGGAATCCGTCAGGTAGATCAAACCGTTATTCCAGTCATTCCAGTAGGAAAGCCCGATAAACAAAACAAGCGTAGCGATGAGCGGCTTCGCTAAAGGAAGCACAATACCCGTAAATATCCTCACCTCGCCGGCTCCGTCTATCCTTGCCGATTCCAAGATCTCTATCGGAATGCCGGACTGAAAATAGCTTCTGGCCATGATCACGAAAAACGCTTTCACCATCAGATTCGGCACTAAAAGCGCCCAGATCGTGTTCTTTATATGAAACACGGTCGTCCACATAATATAGCTTGGAACGAGTCCGCCGCTGAATAATAAGGTGAACAGGACGAGGAATGAAAATACGTTTCTCCCCGGAAGATCCCTTCTCGAGAGAGGATAAGCCAGCATAAGCGTCATGCTCACCCCCAAAAAAGTTCCCGCTGCGGTCACAAAAACGGATATCGCATAGGCGTGAAGGATCTTGCCCCCCTGACTGAGCAGGTATTTGTAGGCGTCCAGACTCCACTCTTTCGGAAAGAAGGAATAGCCGTACTGCATGATCGATTTATCTTCGGTCAGAGAAGAAATAATCAGCAGCAGAAACGGAACCAGACAGCTCAGTGAAAAAATCCAAAGAAAAACATTTTTTATCACGCCGTAAAGAGTAATATGCTTTTTTACTTTCGCCTGCATCTCGAACCCCCCTTTAAAAAATTGCGTCTTCCGGACTGACCCGCCGGACAATCAAATTTGCCGCAATAATAATGGCAAATCCCACTACCGCCTGATAAAGTCCCGCCGCCGACGACATACTGACATCACCCAGTTCCAGCAATCCTCGATATACATACGTGTCCAGCACATTCGTAACATTCAGGATCGCGCCGGAATTCTGTGGAACCTGATAAAACAATCCGAAATCCGAATAAAAAATCCGTCCTATGTTTAACATCGTCAGCGTGATGACCGTGGGCTTAAGCAGCGGAAGCGTCAGATATCGTATCTTCTGCCACGGCGCTGCCCCGTCCAGTGTCGCTGCCTCAAAGATGGAATCATCGAATCCCAAAATCGTGGCGAGATACATGACGCTGGCATAGCCGGCATTTTTCCATGTATTGACAAACACAAGGATAAACGGCCAGTATTTTGACTCCATATACCAGTTCACCGTCCTGCCGCCTGCGGGCAGCAAAATCCCCTTGTTCACCAGACCGTTGCTGCCCAAAAATGCATACACCAGATAACTGACAACAACATAGGAGATGATATAGGGAACAAGCACACAGGCCTGATGAAAGGAGCGAAGCTTCGTATTTCGGATCTCCGAAAGAAAAATTGCCAGCGCAAGCGATACGACCAGCGCAAGAGCTATAAATACCAAATTGTAGAGGATCGTATTTCTGGTGATGATCCACGCGTCCTTCGTGTGGAACAGGTATTTAAAATTGTCAAAACCGCACCAGGGACTTTTGAAAATACCCGTCTGAAAATTCACCTTTTTAAATGCTATTACCAACCCCGCCATCGGAATATAATTATTGATCAGAAGATAAAGCAAGCCGGGCAGCAGCATCAGATAGAGATATTTGTACTGTAGAATCTTTTTTCTTGTTTTCGATTTCATATTCCGCCTCCTTATAGTTCATATTTTAAATTGCCAGCCGTCCAAAATCCATAACCTAAGCATCTATCTGTACTCTATTTTGTTACCTATTCATTCATCTATTTCTCCGTTTTTCGCTTATATTCGACAAAACAACTGTTAAAAGCAGCCAAACATCATAATCAGACCTATTATCTGTTGATTTTAGTAACTTTATATTTTAAAATAGACTATATCAGTAATTTTCTTGCCAACAGATGAGGAAATAGGAAATGAACAATTTTAGTACGATTTGGAATGAGGAAGAAAAATCAAGACGTTCTGCATATTCTTACCAGTATATCCGCAGCAACTCCCACATGGGCTATCACTCGGAAAACAGAAACGGCTCTTTGTATCACTGTCTGGATCAGGATATGATGATTTCTATATTGCAGTATCAGCGCGAAAAAAATGTAAAGATTAACATGTATATGAACGACGTCCTCTTCAGACATGAGGTATCAGATCCGGAAATGCCCCGCCATCAGAATGATTTCATCGAATTGACTTATGTGCTACAGGGCTCACTGTCCGTCATAGTTGATCAGGAACTGATGACCTTTTCGGAAAATGAACTGTATCTTATCAACCCAAACGTTCCCTATCAGGAAAAGAAAAATCTGTCCGACGCGCTGGTTTTCAATATCAGCCTGCGCTCCTCATTCTTTAATGAGATCCTGCTGTCCAGTATTCCCGAGGATTCCCTTCAGGGCTTTCTGCGAAAATGTCTTTTAAAAGAAAAAAACAGCGCAAGAATGCTGCGTTTCACGCCTTCCACTCATTCCGTACAAAAAAAGATCAACGATGTCTATTCTCTCATCTTAAAAGAGTACAACCTTCGTGAGGCCGGTTACATCTTTGTGATTCAGGGATATTTTACAAGACTGTTGGATCATCTGGTCTCAAACTATCAGTTTTCCTTCTCGGAAGATGCAAAAAACAAATACAAAGAATATATGTTTCAGGAAGTCAAAAAATATATGTACAATCATTACCAGATGATCAGGCTGCAGGATCTTGTAGAGACTTTCCACTATAGCGGAAGTTACTTTAACCGCCTCATTCAGAGCTTTACCGGTGAAAACTACTCATCCTACCTGATACAGATCCGTCTGGAAACCGCGAGGGATATGCTGGAATATACCTCCGAGAGAATTGACGATATCATGGAACAGATCGGATACCACAACAAAGGATTTTTTTACAGGGTGTTCGCGGAAAAATACGGAGATACCCCGGCTGCTTACCGCCGGAATTTAAAAAACCGGAACGGCAAAAACTGATCCTTGCCGCTCCGGTTCCATCCGCCCTGTTTTCAGCTGTTTCCCAGCGCCCCTGCGATATCTTCCCTCATATCAAGCACCGCCGCTCTGGCGGCCTCCCCGAAATGCCCGGGGCCGAACTTCTCATACTTCTCCTGCTGCCATGCTGCGATGATTCCTCTGGAGGAATTGACGATAGCACCCAGACCGTCCTCGTTGAAGAAATGTACAAGATCGGCTCCCCTGCCGCCCTGCGCCCCGTACCCCGGTACAAGGATATAAGCCTTCGGCATGATCTTTCGCAAGATCTTTCCCGTCTCCGGATAAGTCGCCCCTACCACTGCGCCTACGTAGCTGTAGGATTCTCCCATACATTCTTTTCCCCACTCGTCCACTTTCTCGCCCACATACTCGTAGAGGGGGCTGCCGTCTATCAGCCTGTCCTGAAATTCCCCGCTGCTGGGATTGGACGTCTTCACCAACACGAAAATACCCTTCTTCTCCTCCTGACATACTTTCACAAAAGGTTTTATGCCGTCCGAACCCAGATAAGGATTCACCGTGGCAAAGTCTTCGTCAAAAGCCGAAAGTCTGTTTCCGCCTACTGTCACCTTCCCCAGATGAGCCGCCGCGTAAGCAGCCGAGGTGGAGCCGATATCCCCTCTTTTAACGTCTCCTATCACCACCAGATCCTTCTCTTTACAATAGTTCACGGTCCTCTGAAAAGCTTTCAGCCCCTCCACGCCGAACTGCTCGTACATGGCGATCTGAGGCTTCACTGCCGGAACCAGATCACAAATGTTGTCTATGATCTCTCGATTGAACTGCCAGATGGCCTCCGCAGCGCCCTCCAGTGTCTCCCCATACTCCGAAAAAGCCTTTTTTAAGACAGACTCCGGTATGTAACTCAACATGGGATCAAGTCCCGCCACAATGGGAGCCCCTGTCGCTTTAATCTTATTTACCAGTTTGTTGATCATAGTTTCCTCCTCGCTCTCTATCTCGATCTCAAAAATTCATGCTCTCTGGCCGCCGCAGTATCGTCCGGATAATCCTGCACATACTTGTTCATAAGCTGCGACGCCTGTTTAAAATTCCCCTGCTTCTCATAGACTACGATCTGGTTAAAAGCAAGGGTCTGCCTGAGGGTAGCGTCCTCTAACGCCAATCCCGACTGTAACGCCGACAGCGCCGCGTCATAATCCCCCAGCTGCATATTGCATAATGCCAACTGGTTGTAGATCAGCGCGCTTTCCCCCTGATCCTGCAGATAAGAAACATAAACGCTGGCAGCATAGTTGTACTCGCCCAGATTCTCCCAAGTTTTTCCGAGATAGTAGGCCGCTTTATCATCTCCGGCGTCTCTTGCCTGTTCCAGATAATTTCTCGCCGCCTCGAAATCCGCCAGATAAAAGTATATCCGCCCTTTGTCATAATTGCTCATATCTTTCGGTGCATTTTTCAGCGCCGATTCCAGATAGGCGGCTCCCGCTTCCTTATAACCTGTCTCGTCCATCACTTTATAGATTTCCACAAGCTGGTCGTAATCTCCGGGCGCAAGCTCTATCGCCTTGTCGAAATCCGGTCTTCCGAGTTCATAGTTCCCCATCTGCAGATGCACGATGCCGCGCATGAAATATGCCTCTCTGGCATCTTTGCGCAGCGCCAGAATCGTATCGTAAATCTGTTTTGCCTCCTCAAGCCTCCCGGCTTTATAATAAGCGGTGGCAAGGTAGTAATTTACGTCATAGTCCAATTCATCCGGAACACTGTCACCGGAAGCGAGACTCTTCTCCAGCGCGGCGGCAGCCTCGTCATACTTTGTCAGCCCCAGATTCGCAAGCCCCTGCCCCCTGTAAACCAGCTGTTTATCCTCGCCGGACACAAGGGCCTGCTCAAAGCAGACAAGGGCATCCTCATAGCGCAGTTCTTCGATTGCCGTCATCCCCTCGTCAATATGCGAAACTTTTTTCTCGCTGCCGCAGCCGGTGACAAGCATCCCCGCACACAAAACCGCAAACAGCATTGTTTTTCTCTTTTTTTTCATCTATCGTACCGTTATTCATCTCGTCTCCATACTTCTGCTTTTATCAGTATAGCAAAAAATCAGAAATTTTCAAATAAAAAGTTTACCGCTTGGACAGAGCAGCCAAACACTCGTCACCTTAATTTTGTTCCCCCTCCGAAATCCCCCGTTTTCCTTGACGTTCAAAGGGATCTGTGTTATTTTAAATTATACTTGCAACACGCTGAAATCTACTGATTTTGGTATATCCACCCAGAAAAATGGAGAAATACACATGGAAAAATTATTCCCATTTCTTTCCGTCAACCGGCGCCAAAAAAACATCACGCAAAATCTGCTTTCCAGCGCTTCATCCCTGCGTGTTTTCATAGAAGAGACAAAACAGTTTCTCACACAGGTTTCTTCTGACGACTACTATATGGCGGCCATCGATATCCTGCACTTCCGTCTCTTTAACAAATTTCTCGGACGCGATATCGGCACGAAACTCTTGCAGTTTATTGCAGACTGTCTGGAATCCATGCAGAGGGAATACGGAGGCGTGACCGGTTATTTCGAGGGCGACAACTTTTGTATTGTCATGCCCTCCAGACCGGAACTGGTCACAGAGCTTTGGGATAACATCCATATTCATATCAATGAGCTCAGCGGCATTTCCGATACGCTGGGAGTCCTTCCAATTATCGGGGTATGCCTGATCGACGATCCGACGCTGGCTCCCGAAATATTTTATGACCGCGCGATGCTTGCGCTGTCCAACACAGTACCGCCGAACGCCTGCATCGTCCATTACCGCACGGAAATGGAAGCTTTTCTGGAAGAAGAAATGCAGCTGCTGATAGAAATTACGGAGGCTCTGGAACTGAATGAATTTACTTTTTTCGCCCAGCCTCAGGTTGATATCTTTACCGGAAAAATCGTGGGTGCGGAAGCCCTTGTGCGCTGGAGGCACGGCAGCAAAGGCCTTATCTCCCCCGCTAATTTTATTCCGGCTTTAGAGCGCAGCAACATGATCTATCTTCTGGACAGACAGATTTGGGAAAAGGTATGTCAGTGGCTCAGAAGCTGGCTCGACAAAGGGTATCATCCGGTTCCCATCTCCATCAACATCTCCCGCATAGATATCATGTCTTTCGATGTGCCCGAGTATTTGATCGAACTGTTAAAAAAATACGATCTCCCCGCAAAATATATCAAAGCAGAGATTACGGAGAGCGCCTACGCGGAGGAAAGCCAGCCCATCAACAGCGCCGTAAGCCGTCTTCAGGAAGCCGGTTTCCTTGTCATGATGGACGACTTCGGCAGCGGTTACTCTTCCCTAAACATGCTCAAAAGCATTCCTGTGAACGTCCTGAAAATAGATATGCGTTTTCTGGAGATCAGCGAGGACGAGACTCAAAAAGGAATCGGCATCTTAGAGTCCATTATCAACATGGCGCGTCTGATGCATCTCCCCATTATCGTGGAGGGCGTGGAGACCTTGAATCAGGAAAATATTTTACGGAATCTGGGCTGCCGGTACACACAGGGTTTTTACTATTTTAAGCCCCTGCCTGTCGAGCAGTTTGAAAACCTCCTCGCTGACGAACGACGTCTGGATCTCACCGGTCTGCACTGCAAACAGGTAGAGTCTTTCCACATGCGGGAATTTATGGACGGCAATGTGTTTACGGATACGATGATCAACAGTCTCCTCGGCCCATCGGCCATCTATGACGTTCACGACAATCAGGTTGACATGACCAGAGTCAACGAGCAATGCTACCAGCTTTTTGGTCTGAATGTACCCGACAGCGAATCTCTCGGGCAAAAACTCTGGAACAGTGTCAGAGACGACGACAGACCTCTGCTTTTATCGCTCCTTGAGCGGGCCTACGAACAGCGCTCGATTCCCGCGGAGGGAAATATACACTATCTGAAAATAGACGGCAAGGTGCTCTGGCTCCATAACCGGATCTTTTTCCTGCGTGAAAAAGAAGGACACCGAATTTTTTTCGTCTCTCTTTCAGACCTCACTTACCTGCGGGAAAAACGCAAAGAGCAGGCGCGGACAGAGCTTCCGGCTCCGGAGCTGGGCGATCAGGAACGCCGCCAGTTAGAGAAACATTACGGCAACCTTCCCTGCGGTTACGGCCTCTCCAAAGTGATCTTAGACAAAAACGGCGAGCCCGCCGAGTATAAAATCATCTACATCAATCAGGAAATGGAAAGGATGTGCGGCCGGGATTTCAACCGTCTTCACTATCTGATCCTGAAGGCTTTCGGAGATAATTCTGTGGAACTGCTCCAAAAAGCCTATCAGGCTGCGTTTTTGGGGGAAACTTTAAATCATTACGCCTACAGTTCCCTCTCCAACCATTACCTGCAGCTTACTCTGTTCCAACACGAGTACGGCTATGTAGGGTGCCTGCTGCGGGATGTAACGCATATGCAGCTGCGTGAGGGCGCTTTCAACAGTATGGTTTTGTCCTACCGAGAAGTTTATTATATACATCTGCAGGATAACCATTGCCGAATGCTTTACCCCGATGAATCCCTTATCACGGAACGAGGCAATTACGAAGCTATGGTGGACAGACATTTCGGCACCGGTAGGATTCTGGGTCCCGACGAAAAGAGCGTGCGTAATTTCCTGTCTCTGGAAAACCTGCGCACTTCCCTGCAGAAGCAAAACTCCGTAGAATACCGTTACCGCCGGTGCACCAGAGAGTCTCCTGACGAATGGTGTCTGACCAGCGTGACTATCGACGAATGTAAAAAAGGAGTCCCTCTGACCGCCGTCATGACGATCCGAAGCATTGACAATATCATCAGAGAAGAAGCGGAACAGCGTCAGGTTCATATGGCCGAATCTCTGGCCAACATGTCGGATGCATTCTTTATCTACCGTGCTTTGGAGGATGAACGCATCCTGTACGCCAATCCGGCAGTCATGGAACTTTACGGCTGTGAAACAATGAGTGAGTTTATGGAACTTGTGGGACACTCCTTCCGCGGCATAGTTCACCCTGAAGATCTGGAAAGGGTCGAATGGGAGATTGAAAACCAAATCAAGCACTCCGATGAAAATATGGACTATGTACAGTACCGGATCATCCGCAAAGACGGACAGATTCGCTGGGTGGACGACTACGGCCATCTGGAAACATCCAAATGGGGTGAAGAACACCGCCTGTTCTATGTATTTATCAAGGACATCACTGACCATATTACCTCTGTCCAAAAGTCAAAACTGATCCATTCCAATCAGTTTTATCAGAATAAACCGAAAGAATCCGTATAAATATAATCCCGGAAAGGTCATATAATAGAGTATGATCTCTCCGGGATTATAATACAGAAAGGGGTTTATTATGTGTACCTGCATCGATTTCATGACAAAAGACCATTATTTCGGAAGAACTCTGGATCTGGAATACCGATTTAGCGAAAAAGTCGTTATCACGCCGAGAAACTATCGGTTTACCTTAAAAAACAATACTTCAATCTGTACAAAATACGCAATGATCGGCATGGCTTCGGTTTCGGACGGCTACCCGCTGTATGCGGAAGCCACCAACGAAAAAGGTCTTTCCATGGCTGGGTTGAATTTTCCGAAAAACGCCTGCTTTTTCCCGGAAGACAAATCCCGCCTCAACCTTGCCCCTTATGAACTGTTTCCTTATTTTTTAGGACTCTATTCCACTGTCTCAGATCTGAGGGAGGCGCTTTTTGACCTTAATATTACAAACATCCCTCTCTCAGAGGGGATTCCTGTAGCCGAGCTTCATTGGATGATCAGCGACGGTACCGAATGCATTATTCTGGAACAGATGGAAGACGGACTGAAAGTCTATGATAATCCGGTGGGGATCCTGACAAATAATCCGCCCTTCTCCTACCATCTCGCCAACCTGAACAATTACATGAACCTGACGCCCTGCTGCCCGCAAAACAGATTTTCCGACAAACTGAACCTGCAGCAGTACGGCATGGGAATGGGAGCCATCGGTCTGCCGGGAGACTTCTCTCCCTCCTCCCGGTTTATAAAAGCCTCTTTCACCAAGTTGAATTCCGTCTGTGAGGACGACGAGATAAGTTCTGTCACCCAGTTTTTTCATATTCTGGACTCTGTTTCCATTGTAAAGGGCTCCACTCTGACAAAGGACGGTCTGGATGATCTCACCACCTATGCGTGCTGCATAAACGCAACCAGAGGAATCTATTACTACAAGACCTACAACAACAGCCAGATCACAGCTATCCGCATGACTAGGCGGGAAATGTGCAGAAATACACTCTGCATCCATGAACTGATCGATACCCAGCAGATCCGATATATAAATTGATTGGAGCTCTGCCGGAATGTGTTGTAAGGAGGAGGAGATCATGGCTTACAAAATTTTACTTGCCGAAGATGACGAACCGCTGCGGAACGAGCTGAAAATCCTGTTGGAGAACGCCTTGTATCAGGTCGCCGCGCCTGATACTTTCCATCGGATCCCGCAGGCTGTTCTTTCTGAAAAAACAGACCTTGTTCTGCTTGATATCAACCTGCGGGACTGTTCCGGCTTTGACATCTGTACGGAGATCCGCAAAAATACCGACGTTCCTGTGATTTTTCTCACCGCCCGTACTGACACGGCGGACGAGCTGGCCGGCATGCTGCGGGGCGCCGACGATTATATAACCAAACCCTTTGATCCCGCCATTGTGTTAGCCCGGATCTCCGCTGTCTTGAAACGCACTGCCAAAAACATTGATACCGAAGATGCTTCCCGCGTTTCCCGCAAAGATGTGACGCTGGATATTGCCGCCTGCCGTCTGCTTTTCAAAGGACAGACCACCGATCTGACAAAAACCGAGATGAAGATCCTGCACCTTCTCTTTCTGCATGCAGATACTTTTGTTGCCAGAGAAGATCTGATCGAATATCTCTGGGAAAACCGTATCTTTTTAGATGACAATACTTTAAGTGTGCACATCACCAGACTCCGTGAAAAACTGAAGGAGGCAGGAATCTATGATTTTATTGAGACAAAGAGAGGGATGGGATATCGCATATGAAACTGACCGCCTATTTTCATGACAAATCGCTGCTTTTGCTGCTGCATCTGGCATGCATGGGCTCTTTGACCGCTTTTTTACATATCACCGGCTATCCCGCCTCTCACATCACGCTGATCTGCATCTTCTGGTTCCTGATTCTTGCCGCATGGTTTTTTACAGCTTATCTGCAGCGCAAAAATTACTTTGACGAGGCCTTTCGGATTCTGGATCACATGGAAGACCGCTATCTCCTCGGAGAAATGCTGCCGGACTCCTTTTCTCTGGAAGACAGACTGTATCGCGATATGCTCCGCATATCCAACAAGTCCGTGATTGAAACGATACGCCGCTTGGAGGATACGCAGGAAGAATACCGGGACTATCTGGAGAGCTGGGTGCATGAGATCAAGACCCCCATCTCCGTTATCACGCTGTCCTGTGAAAACGGAAAGACCGCCGAGCCCGCTTTGAACCAGACTTTCCGAAACATCCGTCTTGAAAACAGAAAAATTGAAAATTATGTGGATATGGTGCTCTACCGTGCTCGCTCGGAGCAGGTCTATCAGGATTATCTGATCTGTGAGACCCTTTTGGAGGATATCGTGTATGAGGCTTTAGAGAAAGAGCGCTTGCTGCTCATCCAAAATCACATACAGGCGGAAGTTTCCTGCAGCGGGACCGCCTATACCGATAAGAAGTGGATCGTCTTCATTCTAAACCAGCTGATTTTAAACAGTGTAAAATACCGGAACGATTCATCCATTCTGCGCTTCTATACGCACCGGGACAACAATAATATCGTCCTGACATTGGAGGACAACGGCACCGGTATCCCTACTCAGGACCTGCCGAGAATCTTTGAAAAGGGATTTACCGGCAGCAACGGGCGCTCCCATGAGAAAGCTACCGGCATGGGACTGTACCTGTGCAAAAAGCTCTCAGACAGATTGGGGATCTTTCTCTCGGCACAGTCCGAGTACGGAAAAGGCACAAAAATGATTCTCACCTTTCCCCGCAGCAGTTATATCACGGACGCCAAGCCTCTGCCTCCGTCCAAATAAAAGCCTTTCTCATAGCGCGCCCTCTGACAAAAACGCAATCCTTTCAAAAATGTAAGAAAACTTTAAACGACTTTGATACCTTGATCCCCTCTCCTATGTTATCATAATTTCATACCAAAACCGGGCAGCAGTCCGGTTTAAAGCCCCACCTAAAACTTCGTACAGAAATGAGGTCCGCTATGAATGACTATATCAAAATATGCGACATCGAAAAATATTACGGAAACGGCTCCCAGATCACAAAGGCCATAGACCGCCTTACTTTCAGTGTGGACAAGGGCGAATTCATGGGCATCATGGGCGCTTCCGGTTCCGGCAAGACCACACTGTTAAACCTCCTTGCCACCATAGACCGGGTAAGCGCCGGGCATATCTTTTACGGGGAAACCGACATCACCGCCCTGTCCGAAGACGCCCTGTCTGAGTTTCGCAAAAACAACCTCGGATTTGTTTTTCAGGAATACAATCTGCTCGACACTTTAACCATAGAGGAGAATATCTCTCTCGCCCTGACTCTGCTTGGACGGACCAGAGCAGAAGTGCAGGAAACCGCAGAAAAGCTGTTAAATCTTCTCGACATCAGAGAAATCAAAGACCGTTTCCCCTATCAGGTTTCCGGAGGGCAAAAACAGCGCTGCGCCTGTGCCAGAGCGCTGGCGAACGATCCCAAACTCCTGCTGGCGGACGAGCCCACCGGAGCTTTAGATTCCCTCTCTTCCCAGACGCTGCTTGAAACTTTCACAAGTCTCAACCAAACCCTCGGCACTACCATCCTGATGGTGACCCACGACGCCTTCTCCGCCAGCTACTGCAGCCGCATTTTATTTTTGAGAGACGGAAAGATCTTCCATGAACTGTTCCGGGGTGAAAAATCAAGACAACTGTTTTTGCAGGAAATCCTTGACGTGCTGGCTTCGGCCGGCGGAAAAACAATACATTGAGAAACGAGGTATCATCATGCTTTTCAAACTTGCCATACGCAACATGAAACGCTGCGCCAGAGACTATCTGGTCTATCTTATCACCATCACTCTGATCAGTGCGCTGCTGTACGCTTTCAACAGCCTTCTCTTCCAGAATGATCTGAAAAAATACTGGGATACGGAAGACATGATGGAGATGATGGTTTTTCTTGCCACCATATTGATCATGTTTATCACCGCTTGGCTGATCAGCTATATGGTTCGCTTTATGATGGCAAAACGCAGCAAAGAATTCGGCACCTATCTTTTACTCGGCATGAAAAAAAGCGCCGTCTCCATACTGTACCTGCTGGAAAATATTTTGTTGGGCGTCATCGCCCTGTTTTTCGGCATACTCCTCGGCACCCTGCTGCAACAGGTGTTAATGGCTATTTTGTTCTCTCTCCTAAACATGACTTACCGTCTCCACCTATACTTCCATCCGGGCACCTTCCTTATGACGGCATTTTGTTTCAGCATTTGCTATCTATTGTCGTTATCCCGCTGCCGGAAGAAATTTAGGAAGATGAATATTCACGACCTGATGGAAGCGGAGCGAAAAAATGAAGAGATCGCAGAAAAGCATGAACCGGCAAAAAAACTTCTTCTGCCGCTGTCCATCCTGTTCCTCCTGTTTTTCTGGCTCATTTTCGGCTCCCTGCAAAGCAGCGGCGGCGTGGCCTTATTTCTGATCGGTCTGGTTTTAACGATCTATCTGTTTTATACCGGGCTTTCCGCCTACATCATCTGCTATATCCGAAAAGGCGGGAAATTTATCTACAGAGGCCAGAACCTGTTTTTGATGCGGCAGTTTTCCTCCAAAATCCGCACCATGCAATTTACTCTCGGAACGCTCACCGTCCTGCTCACACTGGCGCTGATGGGCTCCTCCATCGCCCTGATGTTCAGCACTTGGCAGAACACGCTTCTTCATCACAAATTTCCCTTTGACATCCTGCTTTACAGTCCGGATCCTGCGGACACTTTTGAAGAAGAAATAGAGTTTCTGAAAAACCGGGTGACGCCTCTTGACATCATTCCCTATCACATTTATACCGACGGGGACAATCAAGTCAATACATGGATGCTAACGCATCTCAGCGCATGGGGCACCATGTATCAGACACCGGACGGCCGTCCGGATATGACGGAAATTGAATATTTTTTGGAAAATAACAACGTCTATTGTCCTTTCGACACTTACATGGGGCTTTCCGATTATAACCGCCTGCGCGGTATGCTTGGGTACGAAAAAATAACGCTTGAAAGCACGGAATACGCAGTGCAGATCAAACCTCGTCTGGAGCAGGAAGTGCAGGCCATCGGGGACGATCTGAAGATTTGCGGTATCTCTTCCGCCCCTTCCTCATCCGGGGAAGGCGCCCGCACAGAGCCGCTCCTTTTGTCTCTGTCCGGCATTTACGCGGATCCCTTTTCTCAGGATGGGCACAACGGCTGCGATTATCTGATCATTGTACCTGATGAAACGCTCTCCCGCATGCAGCCCTACCATTCGGAACTGGCCATAGATATCGACGGCACTGCACCGCCCAATCTGCGGAACGAACTGAATGCCCTGCGAAGCGAAAACGCCGGATATACAAGCCCGGATGACTTCTTCGCTCAAAGCTTCCGGGGGCACGGTTCCGATATTATGATGAATACCAGCTCCGTCAACGAAGTGAAAGACAACCTGCTGCCAGCCCTCTCCTATATGATGGCTTCCCTGATGATCCCCCTATTTTACATTGGACTGGTATTCCTATGCGTCGCTGTTACCGTATTGTCCGTACAACAGCTTTCCGACTCTGCATCCTACCGCTTCCGCTATGATGTACTCTCCAAACTTGGATTGAAGGAATCCGAACTGCGCGGACTGATCTTTAAACAACTGACTGCATACTATCTCTGTCCCGCCCTGTTCAGCATTATAATCAGCGGAAAACTGATGCTTTTTGCGGGCAACCGCTTTGTGACGGCCACCGGCGTGCCGGTTTCCTCCGGTTTCTTTTTCTTAAAAAGCGCCGTCCTGTTTTTTGGTGTCTATCTAATCTATTTTGCCGTAACTTATGTGAGTTTTCAAAGAAACATCCGGGGCCGAACATAGCCCCGGATGTTCCTCGTCTTCAGATCACGGCACACCTGCCGTGACTTGTTCCTCTATTTCAACAATCCCTCAAACACATCTTTCTCCACCGTAAACTCCTGAGCCCCCATATAGCCCGGCGCCACTTCATACTCGTCGAACACGATCACCAGATTCTCCGACCCGTCAAAGTAGAAATTCTGATTTTCCTTGAGCTTCTCAAAATTCCATTCCGGCACTTCCTCGTAGTCCACCCAGTATACTTTCATCTCATCTTCCGCCATTCTCGCCCGCATCTGCTCTCTGATATTTTCGCTGAGTATCTCGTTATAGCTGCTGTCCGTCCTGAACAGATCTCCGATCTGTACCTGCTTTCCTGTCTTTTTGTCTATAGTATAATATTTATAGCTTTGATAACCGCTGCCGGCGCCCTGATACAGAGACAGCTTTAACGTAAAATATTGCTCGTTATCCGTAACCGTCTCATGATGGATATCTAAAGATCCATAGCTTTCCCCGGCATCCGCCGCTTTCTTAAATTCCTCGACCAGCCGATTTGTCACTTCCTCAATGTCAAAATTGATCTGTTCCACCGTCTCCTGCAGCTGTCCGGAAGTATCCTCCCCATTCTGACTTTCCGCATCGTCCATATCCTCCACCTGAATCTTAGGCACTTCCACATCGGCGTCGAATCTGTCACTCTCATACCGGTAATCTCTGAACGTTACCGCCTGAAACAGTTTTCCCACCACGGGGAGAGACCCCATTGCATGGGCTGCGCCCGCCCCCGTATTCGGCAGGATCACAAGCATCGCCACCGCGGCTGCTGCCATCCCGATACGAAAACCTCCTATTTTCTGTGCTGTCTTTTTCTTTTCCGTCTCCGCTCTGGCGATCCCAGCTTCCACCCTCGCCCTCATCTCTTCCGGCACCGGAATTTTCCGATGATCCTCCCCCGCAACCGAAAATTTTTTTTCCATATCCCTGTAATCTTCCGTCTCAAACTCTTTCATTTTTCGCTCCTGCCTTTCCGCCGCTCATCGGCACATCACTGTATACAGCATCACTTTTCCTCTACGTCTGCTCTGCTAACTCTTCCCGCAGTTTCCTAAGAACTCTGTAGAGCCTGCTTTTCACTGTATTCAAATTCTCCTGTAATATCTCCGCGATCTCCGAAAGCTGCTTATCCTCGTAAAATCGCAAAATAATAAGCGTTCTTTCCGCCTCAGGCAGTTTCTCCACCGCCTTCTCCAGATCAATATCCCTGTAAACTTCCTCGGCCGCCAGATTTTCATCCAGTTCACCGGTCTCTTTTCTGTTTTTCCTCAGATACCCCTTAGCCTCATTGATCATGATCCGGTACACCCATGTCCCCGCGAAACTTATCTCCCGCAGATCGTCGGCCTTGAGCATCGCCCTGTACGCCCCTTCCTGCACGATATCCATGGCATCTGCCTCGTTGTGTACATAGGCGAAAGCCAGTCTGTAATAACTTTCATAGTTATCTAACAGAACCTTCCGGACCGCTTCTCCTTTATCCTTATCCTTCTTTGCCCACATTTTAACCTCCGCTCCCGCTTCCTTTTTTCTACAAACAAAAAATCTTTTCAAAACTCTTTCCGGTTTGTACCGATTAGACAAATGCCTGCCGTAAAAAGTTTCAAAAAGATTTTTATAATTTCGGAATTTTTTAAACTCCGTTTTTCCTGATCCAGTCCGCCCACTCCTGATAATATTTCCCAAGCACATGCACCTGATCATGAGTGCATTCCGTCCTCAGCCCGCCGGTATCATCATCGAACACCTCATTCACATCGATATAAGAAAAACCGTACTTTTCCGCGATCTGTCTGATATTTTCATTGATCCTGTCGATGCCTTCATTGTTAAAGATCGCTTCCTTTTCAGATCTGGCTGTTGTCACATGCAGGTTCGCCTGCAAAATGATCTTTGCATCGGGCTGAAGTTCCCGCAGTTTCAAAACCTCCTCCTCAAAGCGTTCGATGGTCTGCGCCTCACTGTACCCAAGCTCGTTGATCCCTGACATCAGATAAATCTTGCGGTAGCGCTTTTTTGCCAGAATATCCTCAAGATATATCTCCTGCTCACGCACCGCGTTTTTCATCGTGTAAAGCCTGTAGACATTCATGCCGGTATTGGCAAACACTGCCGCATCTCCCAGATCCGCATATTCTACCAACCCCATGGTACGGGAATCCCCGATAAACAGCGTATCTTTAAAAAATTCTTCCGGCGACAGTTCCCTCTCAGGCGCTTCCTCTGCATCCTGTTTCGTTTCCCCATCCGCCGCTTCTCCACCTTCAGGCGCTTCATTTCCGGATACCGTACTGTTTCCTGACACCGTATCATTCCCGGATAGCGTTCCGTTCCCTGACACCGTATCATCTCCGGATACCGTTTTGTTGCCGGAGACTGTCTCCTCTTCCGGAAGCTTCTCCGCCTCCCGCTGCATAAATGCCTCCGCACCCTTTTTCTGTTCTATATACAATTTGTGCAGCACAAACGGCCACACCAAAAGAAAGCCAACCAAAAATAACACCAGATAATGATATTTCCGCATATTATGTTTTCCTTCTAAAATCTATAATACAAAAACGGATCATTCAACCCTTTATACATACAGTAAACTGAAGCCCCGAAAATGCAAAGCAGCAAAAAGGACATCCAAAATTTATTCCGCCATCGGATAAAAATCTTCTCCACAAAGCCGGTACAGCAGACAAGTCCAACCGTCAGTCCGACACCATACATGCCGAGATACTTTTCAAAATCCCCTGCGAATACGACCGCCTGCCCGCCGCTTCCCGCAAAAAAGGGAAACAGCTTCAACAGATAAACCTTTAACTGAAAGAAGTCTGTGATCGCAAACAATGTCCAACTCACCGGAATGAGGATGCACATATAGAGATGTCCGACAACTTTCCACCTCTCCAGCACTTTCAGCAGCCCCGCTTTCTCCACAGTCAGGATGACAAACAGGAAGAGTCCCCAGAAGATAAAATTCCAGTTTGCCCCATGCCACAGTCCGGTCAAAAGCCAGACGATAAGCAGATTAAAAAACCTTCTGACTTTTCCTTTTCTGTTGCCTCCCAAAGGAATGTAAACATACTCTCTGAACCAACGCCCCAGCGTGATGTGCCAGCGCCGCCAGAATTCCGTCATGGAAAGGGACATATACGGCTGCCTAAAGTTGTCGGGAATCCGAAATCCCAAAAGTTTTCCAAGCCCCACCGCCATCAGAGAATATCCGTAAAAATCAAAATATATCTGCAAGCTGTAAGCAACGATCCCAAGCCATGCAAGCGGCGTTGATATACTCTCAAAACCGATGGTCTGAATATCCTCCCACAGATTTCCGAGCTGATTGGCCAAGAGAACCTTGAAGCCCAGTCCCAGCGTAAAAAACTGCACGCCGTGATTACAGCCGATAAGTGTGATCCTTCTGCGCCTGAACTGCTTGTGCACCTCGCTGTAGGTTACGATAGGACCGGCTATCAACTGCGGAAACATAGTGAGATAGCCTCCCAGACGCACCATATCCTGTTCCGCCCTCGTCCTGCGCCTGTACACGTCGACCAGATACGAAGTGATCTGGAAGGTGTAAAAACTGATGCCTACGGGCAGGATGAGATTCTCCATAAAAAATCCTGCGTATTTGAAGAACAGCAATACGCCGAAATCATAGCACAGCCCCAGAATCAACATCGTCTTCTCGCCCGCACTTTTATGTTCCGCGTTTTCCTCACCGTTTCGTATTCTATTTTTTCTCCTGTAATGCTCTATCCCCTTCGCCGCCAGAAAATTAAGCAACACCGAGATAATGATGAGCCCCATATAATATAAATTCCATTCTATCCCGAAACCGTAAAAAACCAGACTGCCCAAAAACAGGAATCCGTTCTTTCCCCGCAGCGGCAGCAGGTAATATATCAGTAGAAACAAGGGCAGAAACAGGAATATAAACTCTAAACTGCTAAATACCATTTCCTCTTCGCTCCTCTTTAGCCGTCATCTCTCACCACGCTTCCGCCAATTCACAGATCAGCCGTTGCGTTTTATCCCATCCGAGACAGGGATCCGTGATCGATTTTCCATAGCAATGCGAACCGATCTTCTGGGCCCCGTCCTCAATATAACTCTCTATCATGAGTCCTTTTACTAACCGCCTGATGTCCCCCGACATACGGCAGCTATGAACCACGTCCTTGCTGATACGGATCTGTTCTATGTATTCTTTGCCGGAATTTGAATGGTTCGTGTCTACGATCACCGCCGGATTTTCAAACTCCCTCTCATGGTATAGTTCCAGAACATGCCGCAGATCCTCGTAATGATAATTGGGCATATTCCTGCCGAATTTATCCACATAACCGCGCAGAATCCCATGGGCATAAGGATTCCCCTTGGTCTGTACTTCCCAGCCTCTGTAGAGAAAAGTGTGGCCGCTCTGGGCCGCGATGATCGAGTTCATCATAACTGTCAGATCACCGCCGGTAGGGTTTTTCATTCCGGCCGGAATCCCAAGTCCGCTGGCTGTCAGTCTATGCTGCTGATCCTCAACGGAGCGCGCTCCCACCGCAACATAGGCCAAAAGATCCGACAGATAACGATGGTTCTCCGGATAAAGCATCTCATCCGCACAGGTAAAACCTGTTTCTCTCGCCGCCCTTGTATGCAGTTCTCTGATGGCGATGATGCCTTTTAACATATCCGTCCCCTGCTCCGGATCCGGCTGATGCAGCATTCCCTTGTAGCCCGCTCCTATGGTCCGCGGCTTGTTCGTGTAAATTCTGGGCACGATAAAAAGCTTATCCGCCACCCTTTCCGCTGCCTTCCGCAGCCTGTCGAGATAATCTAAAACCGCATCCTCATTATCCGCTGAACAGGGGCCGATGAGCAAAATAAGCCTGCCATCCTTTCCCTCAAAAATATCTTTTAAACTCTGATCCCTCTGTACCTTCAAACGTTCAATCTCTGCCGACAGGGGAAACTGCTCCTTGATCTCCAAAGGAGTCGGGAGCTTCCTTTTAAATTCCATTTCCATAAATAATAAGCAACCTCTTTTCTGTCACATACCGCCTTAACGCTTTATCCGCTATACTTATCTGCAAATACTGAAAATAAACTCGGCGTTTTTATCCATCGCCTCCGCCGCCGTCTTAAAGGGCGACATCTGGAACACATGCCACATATCCTTAAAAACATCCAACGTTACATTCACGCCGGACTGACGCATCTTCTTGTACAAAAGCTCGCTGTCGCTCAGCAAAATCTCCTGATCCCCCACCTGAATGTAGGTCGGCGGAAATCCTTCAAAATCTCCGAATATAGGAGAGACCGTCGGATCTTGGAGCATTGCATCATCGCAGTCTTTCCCGAGATAATTCTCTATCGCTTCCGCCAGATACGCCGCACTCAGAACCGGATCCGCACCTTCCTTCGTCCGGTGAGACTTTCCCGAGGATGTCATATCCGTCCACGGCGAAAGCAGCACGATCCCTCTGGGTAAAAGTCTACCCGCTTTTTTGAGCTGATGGCAGAGCGCTAACGCCAGATTTCCCCCTGCGGAGTCCCCCACTAAAATCACATCTCTGGCCCCATAACCGAACATCATCAGATGATCCCAAGCCTTCAGCGCATCCTCAATGGCCGCCGGATACGGGTGTTCCGGAGCCAGCCTGTAATCAAAACTGAGCACATCCATAGACGTGGAGGACGCCAGCCTCGTCGTCAGCGTCCTGCCGTAAAGGCTGCTGCCGGTGGAGTATCCGCCCCCGTGGCAATACAAAAGCACATACTTTTTCATATGCGCCCTGTTCACACACAGCCACTCGCCATACATACCGCTGATATCCAATTCTCTGATCAAAATCGCCCTGTTTTGTCCGAACAGCGCGCCAATCTGATCCTGAGACTGCCTGTGTTTTTCTATGTCAACATTTTCTACAACGCCGTGTACTCTTTTTACAAGATTTAACAGCCCCTGATTTTTTTTACTGACCGCCATACCGCTCTTTCCATTCTATTCGTAACGCATGTTATTGTTTATTTTTCTTCTACCATATGTTAGTATGTATGATTTTCTTACTAATTTCAATAGCTTTTGACATATTTTAAAAAATTTCCAAAAAAAATTTCGTATTGCTAACTGCTCCTGTTTTGGAGTATACTATTTTATAATTATGAAGAAGACAGACAAAACAAAACTTCCTGTGCGAGACACATGGTATAAACTGGATTTATCGGCGATTGTCTATCCCACGCTGCAGCGGCGGGACTTTTCTTCCGTGTACAGACTTTCCGTCCTTTTAAAGGAGCCTGTAAAACCGGATATTCTGCAAAAAGCGGTGGATATGGTTCTCCCTCGCTTCCCTACCTACAAATCAGCCATCAGAAAGGGACTGTTTTGGCGCTATCTGGAACCCAACAACAGACCCGGGCCTTTTGTGCAGCGGGATATCAAAAACCCCTGTATGCCTATGCCATTTAAACAAAACAACCGTTATCTTTTACGCGTCTACTATTATGGGTGCAGGATCTCTTTAGAAGCCCACCATTCCCTCGGCGACGGCACAGGCGGCATGTATGTTTTGCAGACGATCACCGCACAATATTTAAGACTGCTTGGGGCGTCTATCTCCTGCGGCGGTTTTGTGTTGGACATAAACGAGGCGCCGGAACCGGAAGAGCTTGAGGATGCCTACATGCGCTACTCTAACGCCAGAGTGCGCCCGCCCCGCCCCAGCGAAAAGACTTACAGAGTGCGGGGAACCAAAGAGCCCTTTTACACGCTGAATATCATAAACGGAATCCTCTCTGCATCCGAAGTCAAAAAAGCGGCCGGCCGGTATAACGTGACAATCACAGAATATCTGAATGCCGTACTGCTCTATGCTCTGCTGCAAAAACAGGAAAGTGAGAATCCCTGGAGACTCCTGCCGGTCAGGATTGCCATGCCGGTAAACCTGCGCAGATTTTTTCCTTCCAAAACGCTGCGGAATTTTATTACTATGATCTATCCTTCCGTGGATCCGAGACTCGGAACCTACAGCTTTGAAGAGATAGTCCTGCATGTCCACAACTATATGCAGTATTATATCAACGAAAAATTCCTGCGCGGAGACATCACTACCAACGCCGCCACTCAGCGCAATCCCTTTATCCGAATCGTCCCCCTGTTTTTAAAGGACTTTGTGGTCAGGTCTTTTTATACAAGAGTGCAGGATAAAAATTCTTCCGCCGGACTGACAAATATGGGGGTTCTTAAAGTTCCGGAAGATATGGCTCCCTATCTGGATCGTTTTGACATCTGTATGGGACAGCCTTTTTCCAGCAGGACCAACTGCGCCATCATCAGTTTTCAGGATACTTTGACGATCGGTTTTGCCAGCAGTATCAAGGAAGCCGATGTGGAACGATACTTTTTTCGGAAACTGGTGCAGGACGGCATTCACGTAACGGTAGAAAGCAATCGGGAGGCTCCTTCTCCCTCCAATTTATAAGAAAGGTCGTATTGATATGTCATATTGTGTACACTGCGGAGTAGAACTGGATGCTTCCTTAAAGAAGTGCCCCCTTTGCAATACTCCGGTGCTTGATCCGAATAATATCCCCTATTTTGAAGCCACATCACCCTATCCTTCCAAAAAAGGAAAGGTGGAACCTGCCCGCAAAAAAGACGCTGCCATTTTTGTCAGCGTCCTGCTTCTCACGATCAGTATTACCTGCGGCACTTTGAACTGGCTGGTTTTTCCGAGAGTTCCGTGGTCCTTACTTGTGATCGGTTTTTGCGTCGTTATCTGGGTGATCTGTGTCCCCTTTATCTTTTATCAGAAACTTTCGCCTTATCTTGCCGTCCTGTTTGACGGAATGGCGGTCTCCTTCTATCTGTACCTGATCTCCCGTTTGACCGGTTCTACGGACTGGCTTTTTTATCTGGGACTCCCGATCGCAGCCATGTTCACGGTTTTACTGGAGATTCTTATGCTGTTTATCCTGAAAGTGAATCATTCTTTCTTTGCTGTAACCCTTTATATCCTCTCTTTAGTCTCACTATCCTGCATCGGTATTGAACTGTTGTGCAGAAATTTTCTGGAGGATCCGCTGCGCATTACTTGGTCGGCCATTGTGCTCACCGTATGTATTGTGTTCATCATAGCTATCGTCACGATCCTGCTGCTGCCCAGAGTGAGGGAGGAAGCGAGACGGAGACTGCACTTTTAAGATATCACTCAGATTTTTATCTCCCCGTGCTTTTTCTCCGCCTCCTCCAATGTCTCATAGCCGTAAAATCTTGTCTCATTGGCTATGATGTCCTGCAGGGTATTCTCCCCTGCTGCGAAGGCCGCTTTCGTCTCCCGGTAGATCAATTCTCTCGTTCTCTCCGAATAGGACATCAGTTCGCAGCGCAGATAACTCTCCATAGAAGAACCGGCCGCCACATTATCTTCCCCTGTGGTAGCCGCTCTGCCGCGCTTTCTGATATTGGGATAATGCTCCGCCATAAAGGCATCCCACCCCAAATGGATCTTGACGATCTCCTCGATCTTTTCCATGCTCTCCTCAGAGATTTCCGGCAGGTACTGCTTTACATTCTCGTATTCCTCCGGATAAGTCGTTTCCATCATGCGGGCATACTTTTGCCACAGCAGATTATCTCCGTTCTCTATCGCTTTCACACAGTCATCTCTATAGCTTTCTAATACTTCCTCGGAATAAGCTAACCACTGGCTCATGCGCATCTTAAAAAAAGTGTCCGGATTATCCTGACAGGATGCTCTGCCCCCCGTATTGTACACATGCTGGAACATATCCCACTCAAGCTGTGTGATCTCAAAAACAAGCTGCTCCTTTTTTCCTAATTCCGGCATAGTTTCTCCCCTTTTTCTTTATTTCCCTTTTCCACAGCACTTTTTGTATTTCTTACCACTGCCGCAGGGACAGGGATCGTTGGGATAAATTTTCTCACCTTTTACCACGGTCATGGATGATTTCTGCTCCTTGTAGAGCTCTTTTCTCCTGTTCTCATCAAAGATGGGCTCCCACTCCTCCAGATTGTAAAGCCAATCAGCGCCTGCCGCCACCATGTTCTTGTAGAGCAGTTCCTTCTCAAAACCGAGATTGACGACCGTATCCTCCTCCATCTCTTCGATGGGATTTTGCTCTTTCAGGCTGTCGTTGATACCATCCAGAAATCCCGTCATGGTCATGATCGTCACATCATATTTTTCCGCAAGTTCCTTTACAGTTCCCGTCACCACTTCGTCGGGGCTTTTCAAAAGTTCAGCATAAATGCCTCTCTCATCCTCGAAATACTGATTCCATAATCTCTGCAGGTCTCCCCTATTCGCAGTCTCTGAATACGCCATATCCCGCCATTTTTTTAATAAAGCCATATCGTTTCACTCCTTATTTTTAACTTATTTTTATTTTTTACTTACTCTCATCTCTCGCTTCTAGCCGCGCCGGCCTGATATCTGCGCCTGCACGCCCAGTTTTTTAAGTTCCGTAACTGCCTGTTCCCTGTCCAGAAACAGGATCGTATGGATCCCTAATTGTTCCGCCGGCAAAAGGTTCTTCTTCGTATCGTCCATAAAAACGCACTCCTCCGCCCGAAGATCGAATCTATCCAACAGCAGTTCATAAATCTTTGGATCCGGTTTGATCAATTTATCCTGATAAGACAAAATCCCGCCGTCCATATACTTCAAAAAATCCAGCGCATCGGCGCATTCCGCATGAGCCTTGCGGCTGAAGTTAGACAGATAATAACAGCGGTATCCCGCTTCTTTCAAACTCAGAACCCACGGAATCGCATAGTCGTATTTCACCACTATGCCATGAATATTCTCGAAGACTCTGCCCAGTTCCTTCTCCAGAGGCGGATCGTTTCGGATAAAGCCTTCCAACAGCTCTTTATCGCTCCACGCTCCTCTGTCTATCTCATTCCACATCGGATCTTTCACAGTGGCCGCCGCCAGTCTTTCTATCGTCTCCTCACCGTAGCCAAAACCTGCAAAAAAATCCCTCCATGTAAAACCGGCGAGCACGTTGCCAATATCAAATATAATATTTTTTATCATTTCAAAGAACTCTCCCTGTAGATGATATCCTCTCTGCCCGGCCCGTTGCTGACCATAGTGATCGGATACTTGATCTGCCTCTCAATAAACTCAATGTAATTTCTGCAGTTCTCAGGCAGGTCCTCATACTTTCTGATCCCCCTGATATCGCTCTTCCAGCCGGGCAGTGTCTGCAGCACAGGCTTCGCCCGCTCCAATTTATAAGTCACCGGGAAATCAGTAGTCACTTCACCGTCGATCTCATAGCCTACGCAGACCGGGATCTCGTCCAGATACCCTAACACATCGAGTACCGTAAAAGCCACATCCGTCGTTCCCTGCAGACGGCAGCCGTATTTGGATGCCACGCAGTCAAACCAGCCCATCCGGCGGGGACGCCCCGTGGTAGCGCCATACTCTCCTCCATCGCCGCCCCGGCGTCTCAGTTCATCCGCTTCCTCCCCAAATATCTCGGAAACAAAAGCTCCGGCACCTACCGCTGAAGAATAAGCCTTACATACCGTCACGATCTGTTTGATCTCATAGGGCGGGATCCCTGCGCCTATAGCGCCGTAAGCCGCCAGCGTGGAGGAACTTGTGACCATGGGATAAATGCCGTGATCCGTATCTTTTAAAGTCCCCAACTGTCCTTCCAACAGTATGGTCTTTCCCTCTTTCAGCGCCTTGTGCAGGTACAAAGATACATCGCACACATAAGGTTCCACCATCCTCTTGTATTCCCGCAGTGTGACAAGCAGTTCTTCGGCCTTCAAAAGCGGTTTGTGATACAAATGCTCCAACATCACATTCTTGAGTTCGCAGACTTTCTGCAATTTTTCCAACAGCAGTTTCTCATCGAACAGATCGCTCACCTGAATGCCGATCTTCGCATATTTATCTGAATAAAACGGCGCAATACCGGACTTTGTGGAACCGAAAGACTTTCCCGCAAGCCGCTCTTCCTCATACTGGTCAAACAAAATATGATAAGGCATCACAATCTGTGCCCGGTCTGAGACAAGAAGCTTCGGCGCAGGCACTCCCTTTTCCGTGATGGATTTCACTTCCTCGAACAGCACGGGAATATTGAGAGCCACACCGTTTCCGATAATACTCGTCGTATGTTTATAGAACACGCCGGAAGGCAGTGTGTGCAGCGCAAATTTGCCGTACTCATTGATGATCGTATGTCCCGCGTTGGCGCCGCCTTGAAAACGGATGATAATATCCGCATTCTCCGCCATCATATCCGTGATCTTGCCTTTTCCCTCATCACCCCAGTTTGCTCCTACAACCGCTTTAACCATAATTCTTCCTCCTATTTACACGGTAATTTCCGCTTTCATACCGAGCAGTTCTCTGTTCTCTTCCATGATGGGAAGGACTACTTTGCTAAGAAAGGCGTCTACCTGTTCCGGCGCCCGCCCGATATATCTGGAGGGCTCCATGCAGGCTTCAAGTTCCTCCCTTGTCAGGCCGAAGCTTTCGTCCGCCGCAATCAGATCTAACAGGTTATTTTCTCCTCCCTCTATCTTCACATTCTTACCGGCTTCCATGGAGAGCTTGCGGATCTTCTCGTGGATCTCCTGTCTGTCGCCTCCGGCTTTCACCGCATCCATCATAATATTTTCAGTGGCCATAAAAGGCAGTTCGCTCATCAGACGCTTCTCGATCACCTTCGGGTACACCACCAGTCCGTCCACCACATTTAAGCACAGATCCAACACCCCGTCTACGGCGAGAAAAGCCTCCGGAACGGAAAGCCTTTTGTTGGCGGAATCATCAAGCGTTCTCTCAAACCACTGTGTCGCGGATGTCATCGCCGGATTCAAAGCTTCCGCCATCACATATCTGGAAAGGGAAGCAATCCTTTCACTCCGCATCGGGTTTCTCTTATAAGCCATAGCGGAGGAACCGATCTGATTTTTTTCAAAGGGTTCTTCCACCTCTTTCAAATGCTGCAAAAGCCTGATATCATTGCTCATCTTGTGGGCGGACGCCGCAATCCCCGCCAACACATTGCATACTCTTGTGTCCACTTTTCTGGAGTAGGTCTGTCCGGAAACCGGATAGCACTCCTTAAATCCCATCTTCTTCGCTATCATCGGATCGATCATATCGATGATCTTCCGGTCGCCGTCAAACAGTTCCATAAAGGACGCCTGCGTTCCGGTAGTTCCTTTGGAACCAAGCAGTTTCATCCCGTCGAGCACATGATCAAGATCCTCCAGATCCAGACAAAATTCCTGCATCCACAGAGTGGCCCTCTTCCCCACCGTAGTGGGCTGAGCCGGCTGAAAATGCGTGAACGCAAGCGTGGGCAGATCTTTATAATTATCTGCAAACTGTGCCAACTCGTCCAACACATTGAGCAGTTTTTTCTTCACAAGACGCAGCGCCTCGGTCATTACAATAATGTCTGTGTTGTCTCCCACATAACAGGAAGTCGCTCCCAGATGTATGATCCCCTTGGCCTTCGGACACTGCTGCCCGTAAGCATACACATGGCTCATCACGTCGTGGCGGACCTTTTTCTCCCGCTCCTTCGCCACATCATAGTTGATGTTATCCGCATTCGCTTTCAGTTCGTCGATTTGCTCCTGCGTGATATCCAACCCCAGTTCCTTCTCCGTTTCCGCGAGAGCGATCCAGAGTTTTCTCCATGTCTTAAACTTCTTGTCCGGCGAAAAAATATACTGCATTTCTTTGCTGGCATACCGCTCCGAGAGCGGGCTTACATATCTGTCTGTCGCCATCTCCATCTCCTATTCCGTTTTTTACATCTCTGCATCAGGTACAAAACCATGTTCTTCTTCAGACCATTTAGTTTCTTTACTCTGTATATTCTCCCCGGATATCTTCTCCCGGAGGATCGATCGGATATTTCCCGGTAAAGCAGCCCTCGCAGATGCCAAGTCCCCCTACCATCTCTTTGAGTCTTTCAATGCGCAGATACCCAAGAGTATCGGCGCCGATGATCTTCCTGATATCCTCTATACTGCGCTCATAAGCAATCAGATTGTCTCTGGCGGGCACATCGGTCCCGAAATAGCAGGGCCACAAAAACGGCGGAGCACTGACACGCATATGCACTTCCTTCGCTCCGGCATCCCGCAGCATGCGCACTATCCTGTCGGAAGTGGTTCCCCGGACAATGGAATCGTCTATCATCACGATCCGCTTTCCGTCCACCGCTTCCCTGATGGCGTTTAACTTTACCTGCACGCTGCTCTCTCTGCTCTTTTGCCCCGGCTTGATAAAAGTCCTGCCTATATAGTTATTCTTTACAAAAGCCTGTCCGTAGGGTATTCCCGACTGCAGGGAATATCCCAGCGCCGCCACATTTCCCGATTCCGGCACACCCACCACAAGATCCGCATCCACCGGCGAATCCATCGCCAGATATTTTCCTGACAGGATCCTAGCCTGATAGACGCTGACACCGTCAAGTCTGCTGTCCGGCCTCGCAAAATAGATATATTCAAAGATACATCTGCCCTGCTTTTCCTTGCTGATGCACATGCTCTTATCTGATTCGATTCCTCTCTCCGGAGAAATCGTCACGATCTCTCCCGGTTCCACGTCCCTGATGAACTCCGCATTGATGGTGTCAAGGGCACAGCTTTCCGAAGCGAGAATATAGGTGTTTTCTCTCTTCCCGATGCAAAGCGGTCTGAATCCGAAAGGATCTCTGGCCCCGATCAGCTTTCTGGGGGACATGATCACTAACGCATAGGCGCCCTTTATCTTCGCCATCGCACGTCCTACCGCTTCCTCCACGGTTTTGGAGTTAAGCCGCTCTCTGGCCACGTGGTAAGCAATCACCTCGGAATCGATGGTGGTCTGAAAAATCGCCCCGGTATACTCAAGTTCCCGCCGCAGCTCCGGCGCATTCACCAAATTGCCGTTATGGGCAAATCCCAACGTTCCTTTCACATAATTCAGCACGAGGGGCTGGGCATTCTCCCTTGTGGAGGAACCCGCTGTGGAATACCGCACATGTCCCACGCCGATATCACCCACCAGTTTCCCCAGCTTTTTGGCGCTGAAAGACTCATTTACAAGCCCCATATCCCTGCTGGAAAGAACTTTTCCCTTCGGGCCGTTCGTGTCAGAGACTGCAATACCGCAGCTCTCCTGCCCTCTGTGCTGCAGGGATAAAAGACCGTAATAGATCGTCTCCGCCACATTTCCGCCGTCAAAATCATAGATACCGAAAACGCCGCACTCCTCCCGCAGATTATCATTCAACTCTTCCTGTACAAAAATATCTCCCGGCATTATTCCAATCCCAATCTTTTAAACACTTCGTTATAAGCTTCTTCCACGTTTCCCAAATCTCTGCGGAAACGATCTTTATCCAGTTTCTCATTTGTATGCACGTCCCACAGCCTGCAGGTATCGGGACTCACCTCATCCGCTAAAATGATCTCCCCGTGATGGCGGCCGAATTCGATCTTAAAGTCGATCAGCTTCATATCCGCCTGCAGAAAATATGCTTTGAGCACATCGTTCACCTTGAACGCATACTTTTTGATCGTCTCAATCTCCTCCCAATCAGCCAGATTGAGCGCCACGGCAAAATAACTGTTGATGAGCGGATCGCCCAGATCATCGTTTTTATAGGAAAATTCAATCGTGGGAATCGCTAACTGCGTCCCCTCTTCCACTCCCAGTCTTTTAGAAAAGGAACCTGCCGCCACATTCCGGATGATCACCTCGAGGGGCACGATCTCCACTTTCTTAACAAGCGTCTCTGTGTCACTCAGCTCTTCGATATAATGTGTGGGAACACCCTCATTCTCCAACATCTGGAATACTTTGTTCGTCATGCGGTTGTTGATTGCGCCTTTTCCGACGATAGTTCCTTTTTTCTCTCCGTTAAAAGCGGTGGCATCATCTTTGTAGTCCACGATCAACCGGTCGGCATCGTCCGTCAGAAATACTTTTTTTGCCTTTCCTTCGTAAAGCTGCTCAAGTTTCTTCATGTTTTCTCCTCTTTTCTCCTCGCATTGTGCTCCTTGGGCGGATGTCTCTTTCACTCTCCTGCACCCACCCTTTATCATACCCCATGAACGATCTGAATGCAATGAAAATTGTACATGGGCAATTGTTCATTCCTCCATCGATCCGGCATCTCAGTTCATCCTTTTTTTGCGGACTCCCGCCTTGCCGGATTTCTGTCTCTGTTCATACTCGGCAATCAACCCCAGAATCTCCTCTTTGTATCTGGGGTATTTCCCGCTCAGATCCGTCACTTCTTTCTGGGCCGCGGCCGCAAGCTGCCTGTTGTAATCCATCTGTTCCCTGAGTATCTTTCTGCGGGCCACAAGGCTCTGACGCAGTTCCGTCATCTCCCTCTCATGCAGCACCGCCCCCACCTGATGGAGCCAAACGCTGGTATCCCGGATCCTCGCCTGCCGCAAAAGCCTCAAATACTCTTTCTGATAGTAGACAAAATCTTTGGAGGCTTTGGCGAGCCGCTCCTGCTCCTCCCGCTCCTCCCCGTATCTGATCCAGAGGGATTCCAATTCCCCGGAATTTTTCACACGAAACTTCATACACAGATAATTTAACAGATTTCTGTTATTTACATAACGTATTTTCACTGTGTTTTGAAGCAGGATCAGGCGGTTGATATCCTTTTCCACCCTCGCGATCTCCCGCCCTGCATTTCCGTGATTCAAAAATAATTTGACAATCGCCACAGCCGCCAGAAAGACCGCAAACACATATCCGATCTTCGTATCAAACTGCAGTGTTATCTGCAAAATAAAAAGCACGATCAAGGCGCTTACCAGCGCAATAAAGCAGATCCCCGCAAGTCCCGAAGCGTTCTTCAATTCCTGCTCCAGTTCCTCTCTCCTGTATTCATAGGCGTGCCGCTCGCCGTTTAAGCGCCGCATGTCACCCTTCACCAGTTTCTGATAGTCCTCCGCCTCCCGCAGCTTTTTGATGCCGTCCTCGACTTCAGCCTCCACCTTTTCCATTCTTGCAAAATCCGCTTCCGATATACGACTTTTTCTGTTGTTGTAATCCTCCTGTACGTCTTTCAGCGAGTCCAGCTTTTCCGCCGCCTCCAGAATTTCCAGACGCATCTCTTCCGGCGAACGCTCTAACTCTTCAATGTCCGTGAGGTGGGAAGTCACCATATTATATTCATATTCCAGATGGTGCAGCTCCTTCTCCGCATCCGCGATCTGCTCCAGACAGCTTCTGATATACTGCTCCCGTTCGCCTTTGTGGTGCATATTGATATTTTTCCGCTGAAAAACGGGAAGCGTCTGCTCTGCCTCGTCTTCCTGCCAAACCGGGACCCACTCTCTATCCTTTTTCCCAAAGAATCTCCCCCACGGAAATCTGATCTTTTCTTTTAAACTCATGGCTGTGCCACCATCTCTCTGTATTTTTTCTGCATCCGGACAAGCTTCCCTGAAACCGTCTCATAATAAACGGCGTCCCGCTCCTTCAAAAGTTCTCTCAGTTCCAGATATTCCCCGGAGTTTTCGTACTCCGTCTGCGCCGCATCCATCCGTTTTTCCACCTCCAGCGACTGTTCGTGCCATTCCGGATTGCCTGCGATAAAAGCGATATAGTCTGTCTCCGGAAGACTCATTCTAAGGGCCTCAAGATAGGAAACGGCAGCCGGCTCATTTTCCGGATTTTCCTGATACGCTGCAAAAAATGCCTCCGCCGCCTCCTCGAAGGAAAACAGCCGGCAGAGCGCCACTCCCTTATTGTACAACAACTGTGAACGCATCACATGGTTCATGTCAGGTATCTCCTCCAACACCTTCTCATATTCCATGACAGCCTGTATATAACGTTCATGCTCCACCAGATAATCGGCAAAATTCTTTCTTCTGACAGAAGCGTCCACATCCGCTCCGAGGCGCAGCTGTTCCTCTGTCTCCCTTCTCTGTTTTTCCGTACCAAAATGAGCATGCTCCAGTATCACCCCTACAAAAGCGCTGGGGGATGCATTCCCGCTAATCAGGCCGTAAAGCAGTCTGGCCAACTCCTTTAACCCGCACTCCACCTCCAGCCATCTCACCAGCCTCTGATCCAAAAGCCCTCTGTCCAACAAAAAAGTATTCTGACAGAGCACAAAACACAGTTCCTCCAGACAATATACCGACGTGTCCGTCTGTGCAATGTAGTAAGGAACCTCTGCATAGTTCCCCGTCGTTTCCACTAATCTTCCCATTTTTTCCTCATTCCTACAACAGGATATCAACTTCCCATACTTTCCCCGACGTCTTATAAATCTCTCCGAACCCCAGATCCTCCATCCTAACACAGAGAGTCTCCGCGTCCCGCATGGTCATTGTGATCCGCAGTCTTGTGACGCCGTCAGGCCTCTCCGGCAGTTCCGGCAATTCTATCATTTCACAGCGGACAGGATATTTTCCGGCCGCTTCCCCCTCCGGAAACACGTTCGTCAAAGGGGTGAGCGTAATCTGAAAACTGTTTCCCGATTCCAGATAAAACTCTTTCTCGCACAACGCGTCATACCAGTTGATTCCGGCATCCAAAAGCGCCAGATACACTTCTTTCCCCTCTCTGAGCACCTGCAGGCCGATATTAGTCTTTAACTTGTCTCTCCCCAAAAAGATGTGTTCTTTTCCCTCTTTTGTAGGACATAGTCTTTCAAAAGCTCCGAAAGCCGCACCTCTGCTGTAAAGATTGTTCCCCTTAAAAACTCTGCGCCCCCTGCAGATATACTGTAGGCTCCGATCCGCCCACTCCTCCTGAAAACCGCTTCCGACCAAATATACCGATCCGATATTCCTGTTCTGGAATATCCCTATCACGTTGTCCAGAAAATACTGATCTAATTCCTCCATCTGCCGCTTTTTCAGCGTCTCATCCTCCGACCAGAAAGGTTCTCTGCAATCCTGAAATTCTGCTTTTGTCACAAAAGATACCACCGGCGTCGTCCGCTTGTTCCATTCTAACAGATAAGCCCTGAGGCTCTCCTCAAAATCCAGTATCAGAGAACCCGAAAACCTAAACTCGGGCGGCTGATGCAGCAAGTAATAATAGTAGCTTTCCTCATGATTTTGAAAGTATACTTTTGTATTGGCAAACCCCAGCGTTTCCACCACCTGCTTCATCACTTCAATGACACGTCCGTCAGATTCTCCCGCCGTAAACATCAACACTTCTATTTTATCAAGGGGAGCCACCGTACTAAAAAGCCCGAAACATTTTTTCACAAAGAGTGCGAGCAATGTCAGCGCATCGTAAGATACGCCTTCTATCACGGTATTTTTATCCTCCAGAGCTCCGAAAAACAAATTTTCAGCGAGGGTTCCCTCCCCCTCCCCGGCAAGGCGCAGCGCCTCTCTGCCGTAAACCCACTGATTTACGCCTTTTCGTTTACAAAGCACAACAGGAATGTTGTAGCGCTTTGTCCCGGCCACCGCGGGCAATGTCTCCGCCTCCGGCTGCTGCACGCTGCAGAAACTGATCTGGGCGTCCCTGTCTCCCAGATCAAATCCGACCATATATTTATTGTTTTTCTCCGCAAGATTTTTTATTTGCATAGGTTAAACAACTCTTTCTGCATCCTGTCTGTTTTTTCATATGCCATCAGCATCTGCTCCACAGTATCATAGTCCTGCAGCGCTTCAGCGATGACCGTATCGTTCAGCATGCGAAAACGGCTCCCCAGCACATCGCTTTCCAGATCGCTGCCGGAGATACAGCCGCTGCCGGTGATCTCTTCTTTTCCCCCGTTTTCTTCTCCGTCCGACTCCCCGATATAATAAAATAATTTCTCCCCGAAAAACAGTACAAACATGTTGACAAAGACTCCCTCATAGATCTCTTTCATCTCTATTTTTCGGTAATCCTCCTCCCCGGGTTCGATCATATAATACAAATACGCTCTGCGTCCCGGCTTTGCCCTGTGTTCCAGTATGGTCTTGTCGCTAAAGCGCCGCAACGCCGGACAGATATCCGCACATGCCGGAAAGCAGGGCAAAACGATCCCCTCCTCCGACAGCCGTTTCATACAGTCCGACAAAATCTTCTCCGTCCCCCGCCTCATTTTATATCTGTTTTCCGCATAATATCTCGTATAGGCGAGGACGCAGATTCTCTGCATCTGCTCCCCCAATCTCAAAAATCTTCCGATCTCCTCAAAGACCACGTCCTCTGTCACCTGATTTTTCACAAAATAATCGTAGGCACATTTGGAAATGAACGCCTTTTCCAGAGAAATGTCCGCATCCCTCTCCACCGCTTTGCTGAATATATCCGCCACTTCCCCCACAAAGCCGCCGGAATATAACATCTGTGTCAGGATCCGTTCACTGAAACTATGTACGTCTATCCCTTTTTCCAGCGCCGCTTTCCAAATATCCCTCAGCTGCTTTGTACCGCTTTCATAATATTCCATCAGATAGAGGAGCGTCGTCATATCCGCCTTGCCCTTGCGGAATGCATAAAAGCACATAGACAGCACGGTTTGCTCTTCCGTCCGGTTCAAGCTCTCGATCATTTTGGAAGCCAGCCTCATCAGGATCTTTGGTGCGATACCGTTTACGCCGTACTCTTTGATCCACTCGAGGGCTGTCTCCTGCTTCTCCCGCAAAGTCAGATACTGTATCATCTCCCCCCGTCTCTCCGCATCTAACAGCTCAGGAGAAATTTTTTCAAGAAACGCATCCAACTCCTCTATCTTATCGTTATCAAAATAGAATTTTGCCATCCCCGGTATGATCGTCCGTTTGTACTCGGGTGTCACTTCGCCGCTTTCAAATATCCTCTCATAACGCCTGATATTTTCTGCGGTCATGCCCATCCTGTACTCTTCGCAGAGACTGATCTGCAACGGAAGAGTCTGGAAATCTCTCTCTTTCGCCTTCTCCAAAAGCCCCTCCTCCGTAAAGAGACGTTCCTTCATCAACTCCTCAAAAGGAACATGACGGTTTCCTGCACCGTCCTCCAAAAACAGCGTATAATCTTCCCCGTAAAGCGGCAGCACCGCCTGCCCGTCGGTTAATACTGCGCTTTTTTCTTCTTTTTCTTTTGCATACAGCACGATCAGCTTGCGCATCCGCGGGTCCGTTGTTCTTACATGCACCGAAAACAACAGCGGCGCCAGCTTCCCGTCCGTCTTCTCCAACATGACATCTCCGGCCACCACCTGTTTATACAAAAAAGCGAGATGTTTGTTGATAAGCCCCTTCTGGATCATCTGCACCGCAAATTCCTGTATATGGAAACGCTCTTTCTCGTACAGATCCGGCAGCTCCGTCCGGAATTTCAACAAAGACGCATACAGATACGCGCTTCTTTCCCAGTCCAGATTATTATGGTAGGCAAAATACATATAGATCACTTTCGGTAATCTGACAATTTCCTTCATATCCAGACTGTACATATAATACTCGTACAATTTTGTGATCCGCAGATTCTCCTCCACCCCTGCGGCATAGAAACGAAAATCCTCGGGTCCCCTGCGATTTGTCCTGATAAGCAGTGTACAGATATTCTGCAATGTCTCGGAGTCCGGTTTCCAATCATAGCTCTTCCCCAGAATCTCCAAAAGTCCTTCCTCATACCCCGTCTTTCTCGGTATCAGATAATGCAGCTGCATGACGATCTCGTCGGTCAGCAAATCATGCTTTGCCGCGTAGCGCAGCATCTGCACTTCAAAGTCCCCCAGCTCCATAAAGAGGGAAGGCTCCGCTTTTATGAGCAAAAGCGCTTCAATATAAAATACCGGACTGGTACATCCTCTCTCAAATTGCTCCTTGATAAACATCCATTTTTTCGCGTAGGACATGCTGTACTCCGGCGCCAGATAGAGCAAAAGCCATCCTATACGCCAGTTGTCCGGCTCTTTCTCATAGGAAAAAGCCACCTCCTCCGCAATATGATTCACATAGCGCTCATCTTTTCCGCGCAGCGTACTCAGATACAGGTAATAGCACCAGAGAGCGCGCTCCATCCTGTCGCTTTGAAGGATCGCATTGTGCGCCTGCTCCAACATCCACCCCGCCTCATTTGTTCTGCCCTCCGTGAGCAGCAGGTGGGCGCGGTATAACTTCGGTTCCGGATCCGCCGTATCCAGTTCGCCCCACTGGTCCATCAGTTCATAGTTTCTGGCAAGCCATGTCTTTGTACTGATCTTTCTCATTCGGAAAGCCCCGTAGTATTCCATCACCCGGACATGGAGTTCCTTCTTTTTTCGCTCTAAAATCCCTTCCTTATAGCTATCATCCGTCATCTTCACTTCAATCGGAATCGACGTCTCCATAAAACAGTTAAAAAACCGCAGATTCCCGTAATTGATCCCTTTATGAAGTTTTTCCCGATTTACATAATAGTGAAAATGACAGCGGTTTCCCAGAAAATCATCGTCGCAGAGAGCTGTCTTATCCACAGACAGGAAATCTCCGTTCACCTCCACCTGAAGGTAACTGTAGCCCCATCCGTTTTTAGTGAGGAGCACTTCGTGGCGGCTTATCCCCTCCTCCACGTCCGCAAGGCGCAGTTTATCTTCATCAATAATATAATTGACTTTCTGCTTTTTATGGATCGCAATCAGAAATTCCTCCACATTGCGCTCATTTCCATACTGCCTGGAAAGTCCTCTGTACAGACTCTTATATTTCCTGTCGCTGTTTTCAAATATTTTTACAAAGTCCGGATGGTAAAAAAGCCGTACGCCCTCCTCCCAGCTGCTTTTTGCCAAATTCGCAAAATGAAACAGGTTCTTCATCTCCCCGAGGCTGGTCGTCATCGTTTTTCCGGCGGTCATCACTACAAAAGGCAGTTCGTACTCTCCCTGATTGCTGACAACATAAAAACTCCCCTGCAGCACATCACCGGCCTCCATACCTTTCCCGTGGAACAGATAGCCGATCTCCTCCCCTGTACCGGAAAACTGCTTCGTCAGGCACTCCATCCTGCTGTCCGAGGTATATATATATCCGTTTACAATATATTCGGGATCCCCGTTCAAATAAAAGCAGCCCTCATAGTCTTCTCCCGCCCGCAGATCGATCTCGATCCTGCTCTCGGAAAAAGACAACTCGCCCCTATCATATTCAAATTTTCCGTCTAAAATTCTGTCAATTACTTCGCGCATAGCTGTTAACCTCTTCTTCTAAGTATATATCAAGCAACAAGGTTTCGCAACAATAGTTGTCTAAAATCAAAAAATGCGGTATACTGAAAACAGGCTTTGCCTGTCTGCGGAGAACGTTTTTCCGCAGGATTCATTCTGTTAACTTGAAAACCCGGCACATTTGTGATACAGTCTGGAGAAATCGCCATGGATCTATCGAAACCTTTAGTTGAATTGCAAGGATTGACAAAAATATATAACGGTTCCAAACTGGCAGTGAACCGAATGAATCTGATTATCCCGAGGGGACGCATCATCGGGCTTCTCGGCCCAAACGGCAGCGGCAAGACGACCATGATAAAAATGATCAACGGACTGCTGACGCCCACAAGCGGGAACATCCTCATAAACGGCATGCCTCCCGGCCCGGCGTCCAAAGCGGTCATCTCCTACCTGCCGGAGCGCACCTATCTGCCCGCAGGTATGAAGGTGAAAGACATCATCTCCTTTTTTGCGCAGTTTTATCAGGACTTCTCCATTGAGCGCGCCTACAATATGCTGCAGATGTTGGCTATTCCGCCTGCCGCACAGTTAAAGACACTGTCTAAAGGCACGAAAGAGAAGATCCAGCTTATTCTTGTGATGAGCAGGCAGGCCGAATTATATATTCTGGATGAGCCGATCGCGGGTGTGGATCCGGCGGCCAGAGACTATATTTTACATACGATCATGACAAATTACAATCCGCAGTCCTCCATTCTGCTCTCCACCCACCTCATCTCGGATATCGAGCAGATCTTGGATGAAGTGATCTTTATCCGCTACGGACAGGCTATCATGCATGCGCCGGCGGAAGCGGTGCGCAGAGCACACGGCAAATCGGTAGACGCTTATTTTCGGGAGGTATTTGCATGTTAAAAAAATTATTCAGACAAGAATGGAAAAGTTTTTCTTTTGCTCCGATGATTGCCATGATCGTTCTGGCCGTTGTCACTCTGATCCTGATGAGCAGTTTCATGACGTCCTTCTGGGAGCAGGATAATATTTTTGTGAATCTGTTTGCCAGCCTGACGTTTCTCGCATATGCTTTCGCGCTGGCAGCGCTTTCTTTCTGCGTCACTCTCTGCACTGCCATACGCTTCTATAAAAATTTTTTTACCGACGAAGGATACCTGATGTTCACTCTGCCGGTCAAGACTTCCGACCTCCTGCTGTCCAAGATCTTCGTCGCCGCCCTCTGGAAGTTAGTTTCCGTCGCCGCTATCACGATCAGTGTTCTGGTGATTGCCACCGTCGGTTTTTCCTATTTATCTGACACGAGTGTCATTCGTTTTTTTGAAGAGTTTTTTGATCTGTTTGCCCTCGCCATCGAAGAAATGAGGGACGCGCTTGCCATTCCTGTTTCCATGTTTTTCCTCTGGCTGATCTTGCTCGGGATATGTTCACTGTTCTACAATATCCTGTTTATCTACGCCTGCATCTGTCTCGGGCAGCTTTGGAACAAACACAAGATCGGCGGCGCCATTGTGGCCTATTTCGGACTCCGCTTTGTATTGCGGATGTTTCGCCAAATCCTTTCCATCCCGCTTTCCAACTTCTATTCATCCTACTATGATTTTGACAACATCTCCACGGGAACATGGCTCTTTGGCATGTTTATCTCACTGCTCATCATGGGCGGTCTGTGCGTCGGCCTCTACTGGATCTGTTCATATATCATGAGCCGAAAACTGAATCTGGATTGAGCGCATTTTCTTTCCTCACGCAAACTCCGGCATCAGATCCCTGTAATACAACGGCAGGAACTGTCTTTGCAGAGCCTTGTTTTTCCTGCTCTCTATGGCGATGGTCCGGCAGAACATTCTGAAGAGATCCTGATAATACTCTTCCTCTGTGCTGATATTTTCTGCCGCCGCACCATCCAGTTCCAGCGCTTCCATCATATACCATTCTTTTTGCTTTTCATGAAAGAGCGCTTTCCTTCGATTCATATCGTAGATCAGGAAATCCTCAAGGGGCAGTCTGTCCGAAAAATGCGGTCCCAGATACATCAAAACATCGTTCTTGGGGTGGATCTTTGCCAAAAGCACTCCGTTTTTCAACTCCCGGAATCTCAGAAATTCCACTTCCCTGTGGATCTCGCACCCCACATTCCTCTTTAACTCAAAACACCTTGCCACATAGGGATCCGTCACTTTGTCAAACACCCTGAATCCCTTCTCCATGGAAAGTCCCGCTACGATAGTTTTATAGACGGTTTCCGCCTTATCGGACTCACAGGATGCCATAGCGTAACAAAGCCACGCGTAAGCCTCTTCCCCCAGCCGCCTGCGCAGCGTCCGGATCACTTTCTCCGCCTTATCAGGCTCTGCGTCTATCTCCCGGTAAGTGCAGAACAGTTCCGGCTGTTCCACGGATACCGCCAGCTTACAGTGTCCGTGCCCAAGCCCGGAGGAAACTGCCTCTTTCCATGCGTCATAGACCCCTGTCAAAATCCCTTCTATACTGTTTTCACAAAGAAATACCACTGTTTCCATCTCTCAGCCAGCACCTCCCGCGGCAATCCCCCTATCGTTGTTTAACGATTTGTTAAACAACGATTCATCAAACAACGATAATTGTTTATAGGTAACTTCCCTGCCGTCTATCATATCCGTCTGCTGCGGAAATTTTCTGTCCGCATCCAACAGGTTCCTCGTAATGTAGTCTTCCTCTATCTTTGTGCGGTACATCATCCTTCCGTTGCAGCAGATAAAATAGAGCGCCCGCTTCAATACCACGCCGATCTTCTTTAAGTCCTCAAACTGCAGCGTCCCCAGACGCCTGCCCTTCACGATCCTCTGGGCGGACTTCACCCCGATCCCCGGCACCCGCAAAAGCATCTCATAGGGAGCTCTGTTTACCTCCAGAGGAAACAGCTCTAAATGTCTCAGCGCCCAGTCGCATTTCGGGTCCAACAGCACGTTAAAATACGGTCTGGATTCCGACAGCAGCTCTCCCGCTTCAAAGCCGTAATACCGCAACAAAAAATCGGCTTGATACAGTCTGTGTTCCCGCAAAAGCGGCGGTCCTCCGGGCAGAGCCGGCAGCATCTTATCCTCGTTTACCCTGACAAAAGCAGAGTAAAAGACTCTCTTTAAGGCAAACTTCTTATACAAGGATTCCGCCACGGTAACAATCTGATAGTCGTTTTCCGGCGTGGCGCCGATGATCATCTGAGTGGACTGTCCCGCCGGTACGAACTGAGGCGCATGGCGATAGAGGGCCACCTCCTCCTTACTGTTTATGATTCCGTTCTGAATCTGGCGCATGGGTTTTAAGATCGTAGTCCTGTTTTTATTGGGGGCAAGATTGCGCAGCCCCTCGGCCGTGGGCAATTCCAGATTCACACTCATCCTATCTACTAAAAGTCCCAGTCTATAGACGATCTCCGCATCCGCGCCGGGGATCGCCTTCACATGGATATACCCCTCAAACCGGTGCACATTGCGCAGTTTCCAGATCGCCGTGTAGATCAGTTCCATCGTATAGGTAGGGTCTTTGATAATACCGGAACTCAAAAACAGTCCTTCAATGTAATTGCGCTTATAAAAATTCATGGTCAGCTCGCAGATCTCCTCCGGCGTGAAGGCCGTCCTCTCCACATCGTTGCTGCTTCTGTTGATACAATATTTACAGTCATAAATGCAGTAATTCGTGAACAGAATTTTTAAGAGGGAAATACACCTTCCGTCGGCGGCAAAACTATGGCAGATACCGGCAAGCTTCGTATTTCCCATCCCTTTTCCGCTGCCCTTTCTCTCCACGCCGCTGCTGGTACAGGCCACATCGTACTTCGCCGCGTCGGTGAGAATACGCAGTTTCTCCATCACGGAGAGCTGCCCGCTTCCTGCTTCAGACAGCACTGCTTTTTTAGCCGGAAATATTTCACTGGTTCCCACTTTCCCCGCTATACTCACGGTTCCCACAGCCGGATATTCCGTTTTTTCCTTTATTCTGTTTTCTGCGGTTTTCTGATTTTTCTCCGTATCCATAAGTTTATATTAGAACATTCGTTCGATTTTGTCAAGGGATTTTCCGTCTGCTTTAAATAAAAACAGCAGGGAAAACTTTTAAATTCCCTGCCTGTCTCCGTATCATAATTTCCGCCGTCTACATTTCCGCTTTTTTTCCATCCGCCACAAGAATATGATATCCTGCTTCCTGCATCTCCTCCACGTACTCCCTGCTTATCGAACTATCTGTAATAATCGTCACATTATCTACATGATTCAGCACCTTTCTGGGAGACGCCTTTCCAAACTTTGAAAAATCCGCCACTGCACATATTTTGGAGGCTACCTCCGCATACAGATTTTTCATGTTTACTTCCTCGCCCAAAGGAATGGTGATTCCCCCTTCTTTATCGATCCCCGTCACTCCGGCAAAGTAAATATCCGCATGGATATCCTTCAGAGCGCTCCTGTAAGACTCTCCTGTAAAGGCTCCCTGCTGTGCATTATAAAATCCGCCGATACAGTATACATTCACCAATTCCGATGCGGAAGTGATATTCACAATGTCAAGAGAAGAAGAGATAATGGTGACCGGTATCTTTCCCTCCACAATAGCTCTCGCTATCTCCGCACAAGTCGATCCCGTGTCCAGAATAATCGTATCATTGGAACGTATCATATGATTCACAATGTATTCGGCTATCTCTTTCTTTTCCTGTGCATAAAGTATTTTCCGGTTATGTATGGAAATATAAGGCGCCTTTTCCACTCTGACCGCCCCGCCAAAAGTACGGTATAATTTTCCCAGAGACTCAAGATATGTCAAATCATTTCGCATGGTTGATTCACTGCATCCGAGCTTCGCGCAAAACTCACTGACCGATACCGACCCAAGGCCATCCAATAGTTCCAGTATTCTCTCCCTTCTTATCTCCGCTTTGTTCTTCTCCATCAACATTTGGATTTATGACTCCCGCTTTATCCCGTTTTCTTTCACCATACGGCAGGCTCCCATGACCCCCGCCATTGTGTATAACTTACCTATTATCATATCACATTCCTGCACTTTGTGCATCAATAAATTTTCCACGGACTTTTTTAGCGGGCCTAACAGCATATCGCCCATACCGGATACTCCGCCGCTTAAAATAATACATTCCGGATTCAGCAGATTGATCATATTGACCAGTCCGACGGACAACTTTTCCACAAAAATATCTCTGGTTTTCAGGCTGGCCTCATCTCCTTCCAGACAACCTCTGTAAATCATTTTTCCGTCAATTTTCTCTGCCTCCCCACCGGCATACCGCAGCAAAGCGCTGTCCTGGTATTGTCTCACAAAGCCTTTTGCATATCTCACCAAAGCTGTGGCGCTGCAATAGCTCTCAAAACATCCCCTTTTGCCGCAGGCACACAACTCACCGTCACCCTCTATCACCATATGTCCGGCCTCCGCCGCCACATTGTTTGCGCCCCGCAATATCCGGCCGTCTACAATGATTCCACAGCCAAGCCCGGTTCCCAATGTCAGAAGAATAATATTCCGTCTCCCTTTTCCCGCCCCAAAATACATCTCTCCGAGGGCGTTCAGATTGGCATCGTTATCACATGATACCGGCACGTGAAAACGTTCCTCCAACATTTCACAGATATTTACATTATTCCAGCCAAGGAAGGGAACCGCGTAAGCGATTCCCGTTTTAAAATTCGTCGGCCCCGGAATCCCCAGACCAATTCCCAACAGTTCTTCATGTCTTTGCCCGCACTCTTTTAACATCCGGCAGATCACTTCCTCTATCAGATCCACCACTTCGGAAACCGGTCTTCTGTAGGGAGTGTCCACAGTCTTTTGTATGAGCACCTCATCCGCCTCGGACATCATGATACATTTTATATTTGTTCCGCCGATATCGATTCCAGCTACACATCCCATGATCTTTTCTTCTCCGCCCTTCCTTCGTCTCTACTCCAAATTCGCATGTCTCTGCATCAGCTTTTTATTTTCTTCTTCGATGTGACACTCCCTGATTATCTGAATTATGACCGCATCGCCAAAAAGCAGCAGGCTCTGCTCAAACATATTAGCCCCCGGCTGAAAAGACCGCACACTGTCCCGCTCTCCTTTGGTGGTAGCCGCCTTGATCTGTACAACTCGATCTGCCAGCTTCCCTATGGTGGATTCCGGATAAATCGTGATGGCCGCCAGTCTGGCCCCTGCCTTCTTTGCCTTGTTTGCCATAACCGTCAGCGTACCGGTCTCCCCGCTTCCCGATGCGATCACCAACAGATCCTTCTCCCCGATCGCCGGTGTAACAGTTTCTCCCACCACATATGCCTGAAATCCCAGATGCATCAGCCGCATGGCGAACCCCCTGATCATCAGAAGAGATCTGCCCGCTCCGGCCACAAATATCTTTTCCGCCTCCAGCACTTCCTTCACAAACTGTTCCCCTTCGGCCTCTCCGATACTGCCCAGAGCAAAATCCAATTCCTCAACAATCTTTTTACAGATATCATTCGTATTCATTTTAATGTTTCACCCCTGTTCACTCATTTTCCGCTTCATGTCAAGCACAGCCTTTCTGACATCCGGCGCTCCGGCCAGTGAGCCGCCGGCAATAATAATCTCCGGCCTCTCCCGCACATACTCTTCCAATGTCTCCAGTTTGACGCCGCCTGCCACCGCGCACATGGAAGAAGGGATCGCCTGCACAAGTTCCCTCAGGTCACCTAACGGCGTCTTCCCCCGTTTCTGCATATCCACACCGGTATGCACCGCTATATAGTCAATACCGAGTTCCTTCAATTCCTTTGCCCTTGTCCCGATATCCTCCACACTGATCAGATCTGCCATGGTCTTTTTTCCATATTGATGCGCCGTTTTCACTACATCTGAGATCGTCTCGTCGTCGGAAAGGGCCAACACTGTGACAATATCTGCCCCCGCTTTACAGGCATCTCCGCATTCCAGAGCGCCTCCGTCCACGATTTTTGTGTCAGCCAACACGGTAATCTCAGGATATTTCTCTTTCACCCTCTTTACCGCGGCCATTCCCTCTTTCATCACCATAGGCGTCCCAATCTCTACAATATCTATCACATCGTAAATCCGGTCTACAATATCAAGTACCGTACTGCTGTCAGCTAAATCAATTGCTATCTGAAGTTTCATGTTCTCTCCTCATTTCTGCATTGCTTTTGATGCTCAACTCTATTTTTCTATCTTCCACTCTGACTTCCCGCTGTCATGCTTTCCATTCTGTCAACATATTCACCCGGATCGCGCAGATATTCAAATTTCTCCGGCGCTTTCACAAATTCCTGATAGACCGGCTTTCCAAATACAATACCAAGCTCTCTCTCCTCCTCCGGCAACACAACTTCCAGTTTCGGCAGATCGGCATAAGCGTCGTTTTTGATATAGGTTATCTGCCCCTTCTCCTTTACTATGTAATAGGAAAGACCGTGTTTCTTTTTGACCGGTTCGTAGAACAGCGGACAACTCACCACCGCAATATTGCTGAATATCCCCACTCCGTCCCCCGTATTCACAGAACCGTGACCACAGAAGGGCGGAATTACGATCGCCTGCCCTGCCTTGACCTTCACTGCACTGATTCTCTCAAATTCAGGATCTTCTCTCTCAAAATCGCGCGTTTTCTGCAGAAGGAAAGTGATTTCTCCTTCCAGCACTTCGTATATTTCCGGATAGGTCCAGATCTGTCCCTGTATCTCTCCGTGAAAATGCCCTGACGTTTTCTTGCATTCCCCGTTGATTTCGCCCGGCATGATCACTGTGATATCATATCTGTAATCCCGGCTCTCAAACAGTCCTCTGTCTTTCTCAAAAACAATATCCCTGTAAAAACTGTAACAGATTTCATTGCCGTCCAGATTTTCTTCCCGGTACAAAAGCCCTCTCATCTTTTCCGCTTCCTTGGTACCGCCTCCTCCGCAGGTAAGCCCTTCCTCAAAATGCAGCACATACTGATCGTCATAATAGATCGGCAAACCTGAATGCTCCAGTTTCTTCTTCATTGTCATCACACCTTTCTTTTATCATCCGTTTCTAGTGTCCTTCTGGAATATCACGGCGACAATAATAATAATGCCTTTCACCAGTCCTGTTAAAAAAGGATCTATTTTTGCCGCGATCAATATGGTGGAGATCATCTGCATCATCAGCGCTCCGAGAAAAGTCCCTATTATTTTTCCTCTTCCGCCGCTCATCGGCGTCCCGCCTATGGCTACTGCCGCTATACAGTCCAACTCATATCCCGATCCCGCGTTGGACGCTGTCACAGAGGACATTCTGGAGGCCAGCAGCACCGATGACAGGCCGCACAAAAGACCTACGTATCCCATAATTGCCAGTTTTACTTTTCTCACATCTATACCGGAAAGAATCGCCGCATGTTCATTGGAACCCGTAGCAAATACATAGCAGCCAAACTTCGTCTTTGTGAGAAGCACCCAGGTAATAACCGCCGCCGCAATCAAAAAGATCACTAACACCGGCAAACTTCCAAACAATTTTCCGGTGGCGATTTTGCTGAAGCTTTTGAGAATGCCTCTGTCCACGGAGAAGGGACCGCCCTGCCCGATCTGTGTGATCACGGAACGATATGCGCACTGGGTCGCCAGAGTGGCGATAAACGCCGCCATCCCTGCATAGGCAGTCAGCACACCGTTTAACAGTCCCAAAACAAGCCCCATGCCAAGACAAAACAGGATACACAGCGCAATGCTTCCGGTTTTGTTCAACACCAAAATACCCAGCCCAGCAGTCAGCGCCACAATAGATCCCACCGACAGATCGATCATTCCCGCAATAATGACTAATGTCATTCCACATGCTATAACACCTGTTATTGTTGCATTGGAGATCAATGTGATAATACTGGAATAGGACAAAAAACTATGGTTGAAATACAGTGCGATCAGCACCAGAATGATGAATGACACCAAATAGCTGTATTCGCTCTGTATTTTCCGGATGTTCTGTCTCGTTATTATTTTCTTATTCATGATCCTTTCCTCCTGTCTCCGCCGGTCGCATAATACATGATCTGATTCTCATCAAACTCCTCCCGCTTCATTACCCGATTCACTTCCCCGTCATACATGATGATAAGTCTGTCTCCTACCTGCTGTATCTCCGGATATTCCGACGTAAACACAATAATACTGATCCCTTCCTTGGCCAGCTCATTGATCAGTTTATAGATCTCAAATTTTGCACCGACATCGACACCCTGTGTCGGATTATCAAAGATATAAACTCTGGATTTCAACGAGATCCAGCGCTTGATCACCACCTTCTGCTGATTGCCTCCCGAGAGGGAAGTGATCGCATCCTTCGGATTTCCCGCCTTCAAATTCAGTTTTGTCTTGCATTCCTCGAAGGACCTAATCTGTTTTTTCCTGTCCACAAAAAAGCCGCCTTTGTCTCTTGCATAGCCTGCCACCGACAGATTGTCCAAAATGTTCAGATCCTTGATGATCCCTCTCTCTTTCCTGTTTCTCGGAATCATCCCGATCCCGCTTCTCATGACGGTTTTGATGGAGGTATACTTCATCTCTCTGCCCTCCAGAAAAGTTTTGCCTCCCGTCATCTTCCGGATGCCGAACAGCGCTTCCGCCAATTCTCCTCTGCCATCTCCCTGCAGACCTGTGAAAACAAGAACTTCGCCTTTTCGCAGTTCAAAACTGACATTCCTGAAATACTTCCCGCAGCTTATATTTTCGGCCCTGAAGATCACCTCTTTGCTATGATTTTCTTTCTCCTCGATCTTCTTTACCGTCCGGCCGGTCAGCATGGTCGTGATCTGTTTTTCATCAACATCCTGCATCTGTCCCGAAGCGATAAATTTTCCGTCCCTCAGCACCGTATAGGTATCGCATATTTCAAACAGTTCCGCCATCTTATGAGAAATATAGATCATCGACACTCCGTCGGCTTTCAAATTTCTCATAATGCCGAAAAGATTTTTGATCTCCTCCTCAGACAACGCCGTTGTGGGCTCATCCAAAATAATGATCCTCGCATCGAACAACAGCGCCCTTGCAATTTCCAGAAGCTGTTTATGGGATGTGTCCAGCTCCCTCGCATACAGATCGGGATCCACATCTCCCAGATTTACTTTTTCCAGAACCTGTCTGGTCTTCTCACGCATGGCCTTCTTATCTGTAAATCCGAAACCTCTGACGAGTTCCTCCCCCAGAAAAAGGTTCTCATACACTCTCAGATCATTGATGATATTCAATTCCTGATGTACAAAACGAATACCTGCTCCCGAAGCTTTTCTTTCATCGCTCCCGGTAATGTCCTCCCCCGCTATGATCACCTTTCCTTCTGTGGGCGAAAATACACCTCCCAGTATATTCATCAGAGTGGATTTTCCCGCACCGTTCTCTCCGAGCAGGCCGCAAATCTCCCCCTTTTCACAGGAAAAACTGACATCGTCCAGAGCTTTCGTCGCATCAAAGCATTTTGTGATATTCTTCATTTCAAGAAACATACTGCTTTCTCCTTTACACGCCCCGTGCGCGGGTGCCTCCAAAGACAGGGCTGCCGCACAATTCGGCGGCAGTCCTCCCTGTCCATGTCTCCGTCAGCCTTCCGGATAACGATATTTATATTCATCCGACTGGCGGTACTCATCCGCATTTTCCAATGTGATCGTCTCAACAGGTACATAGTGGAGACCGCTCTCGCCGGAGCCATCCATAATACCTACTGTCAAATCTACACACTGTCTGATCATGCCGGGAGCAAATGTGTTGGTCACAACACTGATTCCGTACTCGTCCAATGTGGGCTGCATAGCATCCAGAACATCTTTCTGTGCTCCTACGCCGGACACCACCTTGATATTGACCGTCGCCGGTCCGTCGTACTGCGCGATAGCATCCAGAATGCCGAGCAGCGGTTCGTCATCGTGAATATAGAGCGCTGAAATTTTTTCAATATCTTCTTTGGAAGAGTTCGCAAGCCAGTTTGTCATATCGTTAAAGGCTGTCTCACGGGACCAGTTTGTCACAAAGGACTGCACCACTTCGATTTTGTCATCCTTGGCTGCCATAAAGGAATTTGTTCTCTCAGCAGTAGCCTCCGATGTATCTCCCTGAAACTCCAGAATAGAAATCGTCTCCCCTGCTCCCAGTTCTTCCGCAAAGTATTCATTCATGTACTGTGCCGTATTTTTGCCGATTGCCGTATTGTCACCGCACATTTCCGCCGTAGGCTCAAAATCGGGAATCAGACGATCGTACACCACCAATGTCACGCCCGCGTCCAGTATGGACTGTGCCGCATTGTAGAGAGGCGCACCGTCGATAGGCCACAACATCACCGCGTCAAACTCATACATATCCAATGCTGTCGCGATCTGGTTTGTCTGTTCTGATGCCTCCTCTGTGTTATAGAGCACATAGTCAAAATCATCTCTGGAAGCTTTGACTTCATCCAGCGCTCCGATAGCCTGCTCAATGGACTCCGCTGTAAAACCGTGGTCGGCACTGGGCATAAACACACCGAGCAGCATTCCTTCTCCGGATTCTTCCGGGGTATCCTCCTTCTCCGAAGTTTCCTCTTCTGCCGCCGGCGCCTCCGTCTCGGCGGGTGTTTCCGGCGCACTGTTCCCACAGGCAACAAGCCCTAATACCATCATCGTACACAATAATACTGCCAATATTTTTTTCATGTTTTTATCCTCCCTATACTGTGATCCATTGTCTCTTCTGTGCACTCTCCAATATTCTGTCACATAATATCACTTCCCGTTTGCCCGTCTCAAAGTCAGCATACTCCGGGTTCTCTTTCACTTTCCCGATGGCGCTGTACATCGCGCGGAAACTGTTCTTGAAAGCATCCGGGAAACCCTCGCCGTGTCCGCCGGGATATCCGGCGTTCACTCTCACTTTCTCATCCATCAGCCCCGGATTTTTCTCAAACAGACAACTGTACTCTCCCCGTCTTCCCAGACGTACCTCGTTACAGGTATCGCAGCACCAAACGGCCGATTGTTTTATGCCGGCGACAGTCATTTCCAGCTTTGCGTTTCTGCCCGGTATGATCTGACTGAAAACCGCCGAACCGAGCGCTCCATTGCTCAGCCGGAACATGAGATTTGCATGATCCTCTGTCGTCACCCGGATTTCTTCGTAAGCGCTTTCCCCTTTCGATCCTCCGAATGTCAGCGCTTCCCCTAAAGGCTTCTTTCTCGTCTCATGGAGTATCTTGAAATCTGCACAGACCTCCGTCACTCTCAACCCAGTGATGTACTCGCAAAGATCCAGCCAGTGGGTTCCTATATCGGAAACTGCCCTTGTCTTTCCGGCGTCGGAGGCTTCAATCCGCCAACTGTAATCACTGTCATATAACAGCCAGTCCTGTGAAAATTCCCCGTACACCGCATGTATATCCCCAAACTCGCCTCTCTTTGCCATCTCATGAAGCTGCGCCGTCATCGGATACCAGCGATTGTGGTAATTCACGCCATGCATCAGGCCTTTTTTCCTTGCCATATCGATCATTTTATCCGCCTCTTCCACACTGCAGCACATCGGCTTCTCGCAGACGATGTTGACATCCCGCTCCATGGCATAGAGCGCGATCTCACAATGTGTAACATTCGGCGTGCAGATATGCAGAACATCCAGATCTTCTTTTTCGATCATCTCTCTGTAGTCGGAATAACCTCGCGCCACGCCGTAACTTTCCGCTTTTTCCTCACCCTGAAAAGCGTCTGCAACCGCAACGACATCCACTGTGCCAAGGCGTCTCAAAGCCTCCAGATGGGCGGCGCCGATAAATCCCATACCTACGATACCCGCTCTGTATTTTTTCATCTGTCCCTCCTAATTCTTCAGTGCGGCATCAAAAGCCACGTCAGAGGGTTTGATCTGCAGATTTTTAATATACCTGCAGGACTCCGAAGCCCCCTGCACTCTCTCCATACCGCTGTCTTCCCACTCGATGGAGTAAGGTCCTTCATACCGGATAAAATTCAGTTCTCTGATGATGTCCTCAAAGTTCACCATGCCGCGTCCGATACTTCTGAAGTTCCACTTTCTTCTCGGATCCCCGAATACAAGATGGGAACCGATGATACTGGCCGTATCATCATTGGAAACGTAGACGTCTTTCATATGGCAGTGATAAATTTTATCCGGGAAATTCCGAATGAAAATATGCGGTTTTATCCCCTGCCACAACAGATGGCTCGGATCAAAGTTAAATCCGAAAGTCTCACGGTTATCCAATACTTCCAAAAGTTTTTTTGCAGTCCAGATATCGTAGGCGATCTCCGTAGAATGTACCTCCAGCGCATACTTTATCCCGAACCGGTCAAACTCATCGAAAATCGGCGTCCAGAGTTCCTTGATTCTGGCGTATCCCCTCTCCACCATTTCTTCGGTGGTCTGCGGGAAAGAATACCAGTAATTCCAGATCGGAGAACCGAGAAAGCTTGTGCTCACCGTACAGCCCATGTTTTTGCAGGCCTCCGGCACATGCAGCATCTGATCGATAGCCCAGGCTCTCATTTCCTCCGGCTTTCCTTTCACTTCGGGCGGCACCAGATTATCATGCCTTTCATCATAGGTATCCCCGACTATCTTTCCTGCAATATGGCTCGCGATCGCATATGCTTTCAGATGGTACTTTTCCAACAGCGCTTTCTTCTCTTCCGCATAGGACATATCCGTGGCAGCTTTTACCACGTCCATATGATCTCCGCCGCATCCTATCTCCAATCCGTCGTACCCCATCTCCGATGCAAGCCTGCAGATTTCCTCAAAGGGAAGATCGCCCCATTGTGCCGTCAGCAGCGTTACCGGGTTTTTTGCCTTCATACCCCTTTGTTCCTCCTTTCTTCATTTTGTGTTCTTAATTTAACACATTTTTTGTCGTTTTGCAATATTATTTTTGTTATTTTGATGTTTTTTCTGTTGTTTTGACATTTAATCACTATTTTTCAAACCAAATCATCACTTTTTGTCGTTTCAATTGCCGTTTCAAAAATTTTAATCATACTGCGAAACAGAGGATATAAAAAGAGCAGGCGACTGTTTTTCAGTCACCTGCCCTCTATATTCTCCTTTTTCTTTCACGACCTGCCTATTCGAAGCAGGCATATTATCAAGAAGTATTCTTTAAAAAAAGTTTCTTCCTGATCTGCTCACGCCTGCTGCAGCCCAGTTTCTCAAAAATATTGGATATATGTTTTTTTACCGTCGCTTCCGAAATGCACAGATCTTCCGCAATCTCCCCGTTGCTCATCCCCTGACAGACGAGGATCGCTATCTCACACTCCCGCTTTGTCAATCCCATTTCCTGAAAAAGCACGTAACTCTCGCTCGCCGTGATCTCAAAAAACGCACCGCGTCCCCCACATTCCTCCGGTTTTCCCTCCTGCTCCTGCTGCTCCGCAAAGATGATCCGGACACAGACGCTGTATAAAACAGGTCTTAAACACAGCGCAAATTCTTTCAGGATCTCCTCCGTTTCCCTGATCTGTTCCATCGCCCCGAGACACAACAGAAAACTTTCTAAAAATCCCGCCCAAAAGCTGCACCAGGCAATTCGCTGCAATTTCTGTCCCCTTGTCTCCTCCACAGTCTTCTCAAGAAAAGACGGCAGCATCAAAAGTCCTGTCCCCAACAGCCATATCAAAAATTGTTTCAGATCAAACAATTTCCCTATTTGGAACCCGAGAAAAAATGACATCAGCAGAAGATAACCGGCAAGAGCCGCAAATTTTTTCAAAATCTTCATCATAGCACCATGCCTTTCTTCGCCCCTTCCTCTGTCAGGATATGCCCTCTTTCTCCCCCTCAGCCGCTTCCGTCTCCGAAGGCATATACTCCAAAATCCGCTGCTCCAGTTTTGCACGGATCGGCAGAAGAAGCAGGCTGATCACCACCGCATATAAAATGGTCAGGAGCGCCGTAGAAATCATGGGGCCGAGATAAGCCGGATCATTCATATTGTGCAGGACTACCACCAGCTCTATCATTGTCACAAATACACTGCTGTAAACGGAGACCTTCATCATCATCCCCACGGCCAGTTTTGCTCTTTTTAATTCCAACATCCCTGCCTCTTTCCTCTTTCCGAGCACCAGCCGTATCCCGTTGTTCAGATCCCCAAGCAGTCCGGCGGAAAACATGATCGGAAACACCAGCACCACAAGAAAAAAAATGCTCATGACATCTACGAAACCATACATTCCAAAGGATGTTTCCAAATAAAGCAGCCCAAAACATAAAATGATTGACAACACCGATAACAGATACATACGCAAAACCTCCTTTTTGAAATTTTTTATTTTGTTTTTTGAAATGCTTCTTGACTCATTATCAGCACATTTCGGCGCAAAATACCATACTACTTTGGTTGTATTTTTTAGGTAAAACCGAAAACAGCAGGTTCATCGCCTGCTGTCCTTAACAATACGGTTTTATTTTTTTGTAATATTTGCGGTCAGATCCGCGCCAGCACAAAAATATCGTAGATCGCCTTGATCGCCACCTCAAAATCTTCGTTCTTAACGCCGATGATGATGTTGAGCTCCGAGGACCCCTGATCGATCATCTTAACGTTGACGTTGGCATGGGCTAACGCCGAGAATATCCTGCCCGCCGTTCCTCTGGAGGATTTCATGCTCCGCCCCACCACGGCGATCAGCGCCAGATCCGCCTCGATCTCAATATGATCGGGCCCTGCCAGCCTGTGAATAGCAGAAACCACCGACTGCTCTTTGTGCACAAACTCGTCCTGATGAACCAGTATCGTCATCGTATCAATACCGGAAGGCATATGCTCAAAGGAGATATCGTTGTCCTCAAAAGCCTGCAATACTTTTCTGCCGAAACCGATCTCCGCATTCATCATGTCCTTCTCCAGAATAACGGAACAGAATCCTTTCTTTCCCGCGATGCCCGTGATCGTATATTTGGATTTTTGGCAGGTGCTCCCCACGATCCAAGTCCCCTCGTCCTCCGGCATGTTGGTGTTGCGGATATTGATCGGGATCCCCTCTTTTCTCACCGGAAAGATAGCATCCTCGTGCAAAACCGAAGCCCCCATATAGGAAAGCTCCCGCAGTTCCTTGTAGGTGATCATCTCAATGCGCTCCGGCTTATAGATAATGCGGGGATCCGCGATCAGGAAGCCGGACACATCGGTCCAGTTCTCGTAGGCATCCGCCTGCACAGCTCTGGCTATGATAGAGCCCGTCACATCGGAACCGCCTCTGGAAAAAGTCTTCACCTTTCCATCCTTCTTCGCACCGTAAAATCCCGGAATCACCGCGTACGATGTCCTATCCAGCCGCTTTTCCAAAATCCGGTTGGTCGTCTCCGCATCGAACTCTCCGTTTTCGCTAAAACGGATCACCTCTGCGGCATCGATGAACTCATAACCCAGATAATGAGCCATGATAATGCCGTTCAAATACTCTCCTCTGGAGGCCGCGTAATCGCTTCCCGCCTTCTCTCTGAAGTGCTCCTCAATCACCTGAAACTCTTTCTCCAAAGAAAGTTCCAGAGAAAGCCCGTCTATGATCTCCTGATAACGTTCTTTTATCGCCTGAAAGACTCCGCCGAAATCGCTGTCCGCCTCCGCCAGTCCATAGCACTCATAGAGCATATCCGTCACTTTGGTATCTTTGGAATTGCGTTTTCCCGGTGCGGAAGGCACCACGAAGCGCCTGTCTTTATCCGCCCGGACAATATTACCTACTTTTTCAAACTGCTCGGCGTTTGCAAGAGAGCTCCCGCCGAATTTGACAACTTTCATCATACTTCCCCTCACTCCGAAAACAGATAATTTATCAGTTCACAGCCTTCCTTCACAAAGGGCCCTGTTTCCGCCTCTTTCTCATTGTAAAAGCGCGTTGACTGCCTGTCTTTTCTGCTGTCATAGAGCAGATAAGGCACGCTGTCCGCCGTATGGGTCCTGACTCTGACCGGCGTCGGATGATCCGGCAGGATCAACAATCTGTAATCCTCGCCCGATGCGTCCATAGCTTCCGCCACCGGCCGAATCACTCGGTCATCCAGATATTCAATGGCCTGCACTTTCTTTTCCGCGCTGCCCTGATGCCCCATCTCGTCCGGCGCCTCCACATGTATATAGACGAAGTCATAGCCCTGTTCCAACAGACCCTTCACCGCCGCCTGCGCCTTCCCCTCATAGTTGGTATGCAGGCCGCCGTTTGCGCCTTCCACTTCGGCCACTCCCATGCCTGCTCCGACGGCGATCCCCTTTAACAGATCCACCGCGGAGATCATCAGCCCTTTTTTCCCGGTCTTTTTCTCAAAGTCTGAGAGCGCCGGCTTTGTCCCCGCACCCCAGAACCAACAACAGTTCGCCGGGCGCAGTCCTTTTTTCTTTCTCTCAAGATTCATCGGATGATCTTTTAAAATTTCGTAACTTTCCTCCATCATCCGCCGCAGAAAGACATCTTTCGGCAAGTGCTGCCCGATCTTTTGTCCTAACACGTCGTGGGGCGGCGTAAGTTCCGCCACCTGTCCTTTATCCCAGATCAGGCAATGCCTGTAACTGGTTCCCGTGTAAAACCGATACGTCTCATTTTGCAGTTTTTCCCGCACGGCGTCAAGCAGCACGGCACAATCCTCCGTGCTTATCTCATCGGAACTGTGATCGATGATCGTCTTTTCCCCGAACTCCTCTTCCTCGTCGGAAATGGTCACAATATTGCAGCGAATCGCAATATCCGTATCTTTCATAGGCACACCGATGGACAGCGCCTCCAGAGGAGAACGGCCGGAGTAATATTTTTTCGGATCGTATCCGAGCACAGACAGATTCGCCGTATCCGACCCGGGCTTCATGCCTTCCGGGATCGTGTGCACCATGCCGATCTCGCTCTTCCCACTCAGCATATCCATCCTTTTCGTATCGGCGTATTCAAGCGGAGTTTTTCCGCCCAACTCCTCTAACGGCTCGTCGGCCATTCCGTCGCCGAGAACAACAATATATTTCATAAAATTTATTGCCTCTCCGTTTCTTCTATATTTATATGCAGCCGGACTTTCTTCTGTGACAGCCTCCTAATCTTCCATCCTGATACGCGCCACAGCCCCGTCCAGCTTTTCAAACTTCTCAGCAAATTCCCGCTCGCTCATCTCCGGCGTGATGTACCCGTACTCCGCCGGAAGCTCTTCCAAGCACACCACAGTGCCCACTCCGAACATGGCCGCAGCCTCGGACTCGGAAACTTTATCTTTCTCAAGCCGCACAAAGAAACGCCTTCTCGAGGAGGGCATGTCCGCAAGCACAGCCTTCTCCTCCTCCCACTCTATCGTCAGATGCCTTCCCATAAAGCAGGCCGCTTCCACCACGTCCGCCACCACCGCGCTGGCCGTAGGCAGTTTCCCCGCGCCGCTGCCATAGTACATGGTGTCTCCAAGCATATTTCCCTTTACGGAAACAGCATTGAATACGCCTTCCACGTTGTAAAGCGGATTCTCCCGCCCCACAAGCACCGGCGCCACCATCGCAAGATATCCGTCCTGCGTCAGTTTGCTCACGGCAAGCAGTTTCACGCATCTTTCCATCTTCTTTGCATACAGCAGATCTTCTCTGGTCAGCTTTGTGATGCCTTCCGTATAAATCTCCCGGTAGTCCACGGTTTTTCCGCTCATCAGGGAAGACAAAATCGCGATCTTCCTGCAGGCGTCATAGCCCTCCACATCAGCCTCCGGATTTCTCTCCGCAAAGCCTTTTTCCTGCGCCTCTTTCAGCGCCTCTTCGAAAGCCGCTCCATTTTTTTCCATTTTTGTCAGGATATAGTTTGTAGTACCGTTGACGATACCGCTGATATTTAAAATGTGTTCCTGCCTTAACGCGTTATTGATCGTCCGAATCACCGGAATACCGCCGCCCACGCTGGCCTCAAAGAAATAGTTGCACCCGTGTTCTTTCGCGATCCGGATCAACTCCGCGCCGTGATTTGCCACAAGTTCCTTGTTGGATGTGCAGACGCTCTTTCCCGCGAGCAGCGCTTTTTTGGTAAAAGTATAAGCCGGCTCGTTTCCGCCCATAGTCTCGCAGATGATCTTCACTTCCGGATCGTTCACAATAACGTCCACATCGTGCACCAGCTTTTCCCGCACCGGATCGCCCTCAAACTCCCTCAGATCCAACACATATTTCACATGAACGCCTTCTCCTGTGGCTTTCCTGATCCTGTCCTGATTTTTTTCGATCACCTCCGCCACGCCGCTGCCGATGTTGCCATATCCGTATATTGCCGCCTCTATCATGTCAATGTCCACGCCTTTCTGAATTTTTTAAATTTCTGATGCTGAGTATTTTGAGGTATCGTCTGTGACGCAATCACAAAAAACAAACGCATGGTGTCAAACTTTGCGTTTTGTTTTTCTTCGCGTTTTTTATCGTACCATGAATACCGCAGATATGCAAGAAAAAGTATTATTCAGACCTTTCGTTTCCCATCCGGATACGCGGAAGATTCCAGCGGTAATGAGCCGCCAGAAACCGGATGACGATGATCAGCAGGGAAGCTGTGATCATCGCCGGGAGCTGTCCGAATATACGATAGATCCACACACAGCTCACCGCGCCAACCACAGACGCGCACGCATAAACGTGTTTGACAAAAATGTACGGAGGTTGTCCGGCCATCATATCCCGCAAAAGACCGCCGCCCACACCGGTCAGCGTGCCGAGCACCGTCAAAAGGAATGTATTTTCCATATACCCTTCGTTGATTCCGGTCATCACACCCATGACAGTGAATATACCAAGCCCCACAGAATCCATCACAAGCATGATGCCGTTGTACACCAAGCCGAATCTGCCCTGCAGAGCATTTTTCCGGTAGTATAAAATGGCGAATACCAGAAGCGCCGTGACCACCGCCGCCATTACATAAACCGGCTCAGTCAAAGCTCCGGGCACATTTCCTATCATAATATCTCTGGTCATTCCGCCGCCCACAGCGGTCACTACCCCTAACACGCATACTCCGAATATATCCATACCGCAGTGAATTCCAACCATCGCCCCCGAAGCCGCAAAAGCAATGGTGCCTGCCAGTTCCATACAAAAAATCAGCAGATTCTGCACTTCCATAAATTCCCCTACCTCTTCCGTTTTGTACGTTCAATTCATATGTCGGAATGTTTCACACCCCCCTCAGATCCCCTTAAAAAAGAACCCGAATTCCATTCTTTCGCTCACATCAAGCAGCGTATCCGCCTTCGGCCATGCGCCCCAACTGTCGTCTCCGCCCACGCCCATCTGTCCTGCCGCCGCACGCACCACCGTATAGTGCCTCTTTGGCAGTTCATGGGGATGAGCCGCATTCTCCATCTCATGAGGCGTAAAGGGCAGCGCCGAAAAATTCATCCTGTCCCCTGCAAACAAAAGTCCCCTGCCTTTTTCGTCCGTCACCGAAGCGCAGTAGACTCCCATCTTATTGCCGCACTCCTGCGGCACAAGATATTTCGCCAAGTTGTCCTCCACCTTGTTTTTATAGATTCCAAGCTTTGAGCCCCGCTGTTTGTCGGCGTAGGTCTCCTCCGGCCCCTGACCGAACCATGTCACGTTGTCGTAATCCGCAGACAATTTAAACAGCACGCCAAACTCCGGCATATCTCCCAGTTCCGGCAACGGATCATAGGAGAGCAAAACTCCCACCGTGCCGTCTCCGTAAACTGTATAGGCCAGCTCACAATCGCTCTTAGGCGTGGTCGGCATGTGGTAGGTGTAAGTCACCGTCACGGCGCCCTCTTCTTCCTTCACCGCAGGCAGAGAGCTGTTATAGTAATGATGCTGCCCATCTGTGCTCTCCTCTTTGGCAGTCAAGTACAGACTTGCGATCTTCCACTGGGCATACCGGCAGGCCATGAGGTTCCCCTTGTCATTTTCTGTCAATGCCCGCCAGAAGTTCGGCAGCGGCATCTGTGCAAGCAGTTCCCTGCCCGCATAACGGTAGGAGACCAGTCCCCCGTACAGCGTGGAAAACAGCACCGAAAACCCCTCTCCGCGAACGCCGATATTGTTGAAACCGCGCACTACTCTGAAAGGCTTTTCCTCGCAGATCCTAAGACCCGCTCCGTAAACCGGAATGCCGGATCTGCTCAAGGCCTCCTCTTCCACAAGAAAACTCCTCTCGCCAAAAGCCGTCTCATGCCCCGCCGTCGCCCAAGAGGTATTCTCCCTCAGCCTGAAAGAAACGACAATACTGTAAACGCCGGATCTCTTATTATTATCGATATTTTTTCTGCAAAAAGCCTCCGGCAGAGAAAAACTCCCTGTCTCTAAAGGTGCAACGCTGACGATCCTCTTCTCTTCCCCCTCCGCTTCTCCATTGCGAAAGAGCTCGATGACACAGTCGAACCTGTCCGTATTTACAAAAAGGTTCCTGTTTCGCACCGTAAAGGAGCCGGCTTTTTCATCCACCGAAATGCGGATATTTTGGTAATTGTATTTGACATACTGCATTTTGGGGGAGGGCTTTCTATCGCCGCCGTAGACGATGCCGTTGCCGCTGAAGGAAAAATCCGTAGGCCTGTCGTCAAAGTCCCCGCCGTAGGCCTGAAATTCCCTGCCGTACCGATCCTTTTTTGTCAAAGACTGATCGATATAATCCCAGAGAAAACCGCCCTGATACAGAGGTTCCTCCTCCTCCAAATCGGTGTACAGTTCCATGCCGCCGCAGGAATTTCCCATGGCGTGGCTGTACTCACAGCAGATAAACGGTTTATCTCTGTGCTCTTTTAAAAATTCCTTGATATCCGCCACCGAAGAATACATCTGGCTTTCCATATCGGAAGTCTCAGGATATCTTCTATCGTGAAATATCCCCTCATAATGGACAAGCCTGCTTTGATCCAACGTCCTGAATCTCTGCGCCATCTCATAGATCACACTTCCCCCGAAGGACTCGTTTCCGCAGGACCAGATCAGGATAGCCGGATGGTTCTTATCCCGCTCATAGCAGGAATCCACCCGGTCCAGCATGGCGCCCAACCACTCGTCTTTGTCTCCGGGCACAATATTTTCGGGTCCCGCCGCTTTCTTTTCCACCGCATCCCAACTCCCGTGGGATTCCATATTATTTTCCGCGATCATATACAGACCGTATCTGTCGCACAGTTTATAGACAGCGGAACTATTGGGATAGTGGCTTGTGCGGACCGCATTGATATTGTTGCGCTTCATCGTCAGTATATCCGTCAGCGTATCCTCGTTGGAGACCACCCGTCCGCTCCCGCTGCAAAACTCATGCCGATTGACGCCGTGAAAAACGATCCGCTTTCCGTTCAGATACATGATGCTGTCCCGCAGTTCAAAGCTCCGAAATCCGACATCCTGCAAAATCACTTCCTGCAGCATCATATTTTCATCGAATATCTGGATCAAAAGCTGATACAGGTTCGGTTCCTCCGCGCTCCAAAGCTTCGGCTCCCTCACCTGCAGTCCAAACCGGTTAGCTCCCGCCGCCAGCTCTTCCTTTTTAACAAGCAGACACAACTCCTCCGAAATCCGTTCTCTCCCAAGCCCCTTCCTCGGCGCATAGAGAGACAGGCTGACAAAACCGGCCGCCCGGTTCTTTTTTTCCGCTGCAACCTCAAGCGTCAAATTCAAACAGCCCTCCGCATACCCATCCTCAAGCTCTGTCTCCACTTTCATATCCCTGACATGGGTCTGCGGCGTAGTATAGAGATAGACCTCCCGAAAAATCCCGGAAAACCGAAAGAAATCCTGATCCTCGCACCAGCTTCCGGAAGTCCACCGGAAAACCTGCACCGCCAGCTTATTTTTCCCCTCCCTTAGATAGGGACTCAAAAAAAATTCCGAGGGCGTAAAGCTGTCCTCCGCATATCCGACAAACTGCCCGTTCAGCCAGAGTGCCAATCCGCTTTCCGCCCCCTGAAAGGAAATATAAAGCCGCTCTCTGTCAAAATGTTCCGGCACCTCAAAATAAGTCACATAACTGGCCACCGGATTAAAGCGCTCCGGCGCTTGCCCCGGGGAAAGTTCTTCTCTGCCGTCCCACGGATACTGCGTATTCACGTACTGCGGCGCGCCATATCCCTCTAACTGGATATGGGCAGGCACCCGGATATCTTTCCAGCCCTCACAGCTATATTCCGGCCTCTCGAACCCGGCGATCGTCTCCCTGTAATTTCCCGCATAATGAAATTTCCATATCCCGTTCAGAGAAAACCGAAAACTGCTCTTTTCCTCCAGCGCTTCCTCAAGATTCCTGCAGGGAAGATGATCCGCGTGGGCCTTCTCTCTGTTTAGCGCAAAGCAGGCCGGATCCCTCACCATTTCGTATGTAAATTCTCCGGATAAATATTTTTCCATACCAATCCTCATCTTATAAAATTATACATAGGTAATTGCGAAACTCTGCCTTCTTTCGTATTGCTTGTATAAAATTTTCAATCCAAAGCAGACACGCTTTCGCTGCGGCTTGACCGTAGCGGCAGTAAGCTCGAAAACACCTATAAAATTACACAGTCAATTGCGAAACTTCTTGATTCTGACGTATTACCTGTGCAAAATTTACGCATCCATACGCAGGTGCTGTGAGACCGTCGGCACTTAGGAGCCGTACTTTGGCTCCTTATGTGTCCGCTACGGTCGAACCGCAGCGAGAGCGTGCCTGCGTGTGGATCGTATGTTCTGCACAGGTAATACGCAAGAAAGCGAAGTTTCGCAATCACCTGAAATATCATTCATGAATCAGACAGCCCTTATATGGCAAACCATCTGATCTCGTTAGCCTGTAACGCCAGCGGAAAACTCTCCCCGTCCCCTTTATACACCACAGTGTTCTGAGGCTCGTATGTGTTATTTACCACACAGAACTTTCCGTTTTTCACATAGGCGTGCACATCCACATTATAATTATCGGAAAACCACTGCTGCAGCTTGTCCTCACTGTGACTGCTCCACAGCACGGCGCGGTAGAGGATCCGACTGTTCTCAAAGCTGTAAGGCAGCCCGGAGATATAGACCGTCCGGCCCTTACCGTAGCTGTTTACCGCCATCTGCACTTCTTTGTCGCGCTGCACCAGAATCTGTGTTCCTTCCAGCGCATAAATGCTCTTTTTCCCTTCGCCGAAGTCAACGTCTCTCTGACAGTCTTTCAGAATAAAATGCTCTCTGTGCTCTTCCCAGTTATATTTATCATACCCCAAAGTATATCCGGTTTCTTTTTCCACGCCGAGAGCTGCGGAAAGCTGCATAAAGTGTCCCTGATACTGATGGCCGGAGGGTTCGCCGACACCGATAAAGCCGCCGCCTTCATAGATGAAACGCCGCAGCGCCGAAGAGATCACAGGATTCTCCCAGACCGCCCCTCCGGTATGTGCCGTATCGCCGTCCCCGATATTGAGTATCACGTCGATCCCATTCAGGATCTCCGGATTTTCCATGATATCGTCAAAGGACAAAAATACCACCTCAAAGGGCGCGCCCGAAAGACTTTCTATGACTCCCGCATAGCTGTAATTCTGCTTCTGGTAGAGCGCATGATGTACCATATGGCAACCCCATGAACGCATCTTGCCCCAGCAGTTTAACACCGCCACTTTTTTCAGGCAGAAAGCTTCCGTCCCTTTCATACTCTCATAAAGCTCCCTGAATTCCTCGCACACACTTTCCACATATTCTATGAACTCCGGGAACTGACAGGCAAGTTTCAGATAACCGCCGTAGCCGATCCTATCGATAGGCTTGCGCAAAATAGCCCTTCTCGCCGTAACCCAGTTCTCTTTGGCCTCCCGCACGGGATCGCCGCCTTCGTGAAAGGTATCCGGGAAGAAATAAGGCAGAAAACGCCCTTCCGTATACCGCACGCCGGGAATGTCGGAGATCAGGCGCAGAGTGGAACCGTTTCCCACGGAACCTACCACCGCATCCAGCCCCGTACTCTGAAACTCCTCCATAAAGGGTTCCGTGCCGATCCAGTGATCCCCCAAAAACATCATGGCTTCCTTGCCCAGTTCATGAGTCAGTTCTACGATCTCTTTCACAAGGGCAGCCACTTCTCGCCGCTGGAATGCCATAAAGTCTTTGTACTCACGGCTCGGTTCCCTGTACTGGTTATTGTAATAACCCTGATCGATAATGTACTCGGGCCGGAAAGGATACCCTGCCTCCCGCTCAAATTTTTCCAGAATATACGGGGAAACCGACGCGGAATATCCGTACCAGTCCACATATTTTTCCCGTTTCAGTTCATCAAAGACTAACGTAAACTGGTGGAAAAATGTGGTATAGCGGATCACATCCACATAAGGGTGCTCCTCCACAAACTTACGCAGCCGTTTGATCGTATGCGCGTGGGTCTTCGGCTGGCGCACATCAAAAGTGATCTGATGCTCCACTCCCTGCCAGTCATTGACCACCGCGTTGTACATATGCACGGGATCCCAGATAAGATAGGCCAGAAAGCTGACCGTGTACTCGTGCCATGCCACAGGCTCTTTTAAAACTACACAGCCGCTCTCCTCCTCGTACTCCCAATCCGCAACCGCTACTATGTCGCCCGCCGTCCGGTCTATAACTTCCCACCAGCGTTTTATATCGTCTCTGGTATTGACCTTTAAAAGTTCCTGACTGATCCCTGACATCAAAGGAATCCTCAAAGGCTCCTCCTTTGCCATATGAAACCCCGTCATAATATAGCACTGCTGTACCTCGTCCGGGTTTGCCTTTGCCCAGTCATTATCTTTTCTGGTCGTGTAATAAGTAGAGTATACTTTTGCATCTACCGCTTTTAACGCCTCGGGGTAATCCGTTCCATCGCAGTCGCGGATCGCATCCGCCCCGAAACGCTCAAGCAGTTCCAGAGTTTCCGGCACTACGTCCACATCAGTGGGAATCGTAACCCGTCCTCTGCTTCGTTTATTTTCTGTCATTCTATAATTCCTCAGTTCTTATTTTTTCGGGTCTCCAAAAGGTTTATTATATATCATCAACGCCGCCAAAAGCAACACCAAACCTACCAGCATGATCAAAAGTCCGGACAGTTTTCCGGTCATTTTCCAGCCTGCCGTCACGAGGATAAGGCCTATTACAAAAAACGCGCCGATGATCGAAATCCTTAAACCCACATGTTCTTTCCAAAAATTCATGGTCTCACCTTACCCTTTCAGACCGCCGAGGGTCATGCCCTGCGTCAGCTTCTTCTGCACACAGATATAGAGGATCAACGTCGGCAGCATTACCAATACCAGACCTGCATAGAGCTGGCCATACTGGGCAGCCGACTGCTGGGCCTGCGTAAGCTGCATCAGACCTACCGGCAGCGTCTTGCTTCCTTTCGGATCTGACAGCAGTGTCATCGCGATAATATACTCATTCCAGAAGGAGAGGAAATTAAACAGGATGACCGTAATAATCGAAGGCTGCGCCATCGGGAAAATGATCTTTAACATGGTCGTGCCGTAGCCTGCTCCATCGATATAAGCCGCCTCCTCATAGTCGTGAGCCAGCGTAGAAAAGTAGCCCGACAGCAGATAGATCGTGAAAGGCAGCGCCGTGGAAGCATATACCAATGCCAGCACAAAAATATTATTTAAGAAAAAGCCGTTTCCTACGGTTGTTTTCAAAAATTTGTCGCCGTCCACCAACATCAAAAAGATCGGTACAACGATATAGTTCACGTTGATAAACAGTCCGGCCATAAATGCTACATTCAAAAACTTTTTGCCTTTAAAGTTGAATCGGGACAGCACATAAGCCGCCGGGAGCGCCACCACAAGCAAAATCAGCAGGGCAAGCGCCGTAACAACAACAGAGTTCAACATATACTCGCCCATGCGCGCTTTTCCCCACGCGTCGGCAAAGTTCTGGATATAAAACCCTGCGGGCATTGCCCACGGATTGCCGTAAAACTCGCTGTTTTCCTTGATGGACGCCATGAACACCCAAGCCACCGGAACAATGATCGTGATGGCCAACGTCAAAAGCGCCACATAGATAAATATCTTGTACAGCCTGTCGGCTGATGATGTTTTCGTCTTTTCCATTGCCTGCCCTCCTTAAAATTCCAGCGGTTCCCGCTTTGTGACCGCATTGACTAACGCCGACAGAGCAAAGGAGAACACAAACACCAACGCGCCGATCGCCATGCCGTAACCGTAGGAAGAGTTGGTGTACGCCTGCTTATACATGTAGGAAAGCGCCACCTCCGATGCGCCGTTGGGGCCGCCCGAGGTCATAGCCTTTACAAACAGGAACGCCATGTTGATCGTACTGATGATAAAAAATGTCAGCGTTGTACGGATGTTCGTCCAAATGAGCGGCAGTGTGATCTGGAAAAACTGTGTGATCCTTCCTGCGCCGTCCAAGCTGGTGCTCTCATACAGACTTACCGGTATGCTGGCCATAGACGCCATATACATGACCATATAATAACCGATGGCCTGCCAGATCATGGCAATGATCAGGCTGGTCATAACCATGTTTTCCCCTTTCCAGAGGATCGATACTCTCTCCTTTGAAAACAGCGACAGCAGACTGTTCAACGTACCGTTGTTCGTATCATAGATCGCACTGAAGATAGCGGAGATGACCACCACCGACAGAATATTCGGTATGTAAAAAATAACGCGGAAAAAATTCTGTCCTTTGATCTCTTCCCTTGTCAGGATCGCCGCGAATACCAGCGCAAAACCAAATGTGATGATCGTCACAACCACGATCAACAATATCGTATTCTGCATCGAACGTATAAAGTTTGCATCTTTCAGCAGACGGGTAAAATTTTCAAATCCCACAAAATCTTCCGTAGGAGAATAGGCGCTTCGTTTAAACAGCGACATTCTGAATACATTGATCGTAGGAATCACCATAAAAACAGTGAACAAAATCACTGCAGGCGCCGCACACAGAAAAATAAACCCGTTACGGCCAGATCGTTTCTTCATAGAACAGAGCACCCCCTTCTTATTAAAAACGGCGGTAAGCAGCCTGCTGCTACCGCCGTTTCCTCATTCACTTGTCATAAGTTATAACTTTCCTCGTTACTGTACCAGATTCTCACGCATCTGATCGTTGTACTCTTTGATACCGTTAATCCAGTCTTCTTTGGTCATGTTGCCGGATACCAGAGAGTTTACGGGATCGAACCATACTTCACGGTTGGTCACGCTGATCACCTGACCGTCGTATGCTGCGAAGTTACCCATAGCAGCCTTAGCGCCGTTGTCATAGATCGCGTAGAACATCTGGTTGTCGCCTTCGAGTGTATCAGCGATTCCCAGTACCGGCTGGATCGCGCCTGCTTTTGCAAATGCTGCACATGCTGCATCGCTGTACAGGAATGCTACGAACTGCTTCGCTGCGTCCTGATTTGCTGCGCCTGCCGGAATCCATGCCTGCTCAAACCATGTGTAGCTGTAGCCGTCTCCGCCTGCCTTGATAGCCGGAAGAGCCGTCATGCCCCACTCAAAACCGTCTGCTCTGGGAGCTTCAGCCATCTCGCCTACGATCCATGTGCCGTTGGGCATGAATAATGCTTTGTTGTCCAGAACTAACTGCTGGTTCTTTGTGAAATCCTGATCGTTTGCCTGTGCCGGTGTCGTGGGCTCGGTATACTCAGCGAGTTTTGCCACGATATCGAAACAGGTCTGTGCTTCCGGTGTATCCCAGATGCCCTCTTCGTAGGTAGTCGCTTTTGTAAAGAAGTCTGCGCCGCCTGCGGAGTACATCAGAGCATAGAAGAATGCGTCAAAGTAACCTGTGGTCGGGTATGTGAACAGAGAAATGCCTTCCTCTTTCGCCTTGTCGCCCAGTTCCCACATCTCATCCCATGTAGTCGGTACGCTCCAGCCTTTTTCTTCAAACAGGCCTGCATTGTAGAACAGTCCGCAAGGGGAGTAGAACATCGGAGCAAGATATGTCTTGCCGTCGCCGTAAGGGTTCGTCAGGCTGGTCTCTGTGAAGCCGCCTGCGATCTTGTCGCTGACTTTTTTGTCCTCGCCGGGCACTGTCATGCTAAGTACATCTGTGATATCGGTAATGTTCTGATCCTTGATAAATGTCTCTGTCAACGCTTTTTCACGTCCTGTTGCCAGATGGATCACATCAGGGAATTCACCCCCCTGCATGGAAGGTCCGATCACGTCTTCCAGATTCTTGTCTGTGATCAGCTCTACTGCAATGCCGGTCTCGGCCGTAAAAGCGTCACAAACTTCTTTCCACATGTCACTGCCGTATGCTGTCTCGATGGCAGCTACAGTAATGCTTCCTCCTTCTGCCGGTGCTTCGGTCTCTGCCGGCTCCTCAGCGGGCTCTTCCGCCGGTGCTTCGGTCTCTGCCGGAGCTTCAGGTGCAGGCGTCTCCGCCGCATTGTTGCCGCAGCCCACTAACACTGTCGCCAGCATAGTTGCTGTCAGAAGGATACTAAGTACCTTTCTCATAATGGTTTACCTCCTAGTATAATTTTGTGAGTAATTTTAGGTTCGTTTCCACTTACCTGCTTCTAAGTATAACAGTATCCATTCCCATTTCCTACTTCAATATTGCTCTCTTTTTTATAGATATTGTCCATTTAGGTTATTTTTGTGCTATTTTTTACGGTTATGACGCTTTTCTTATACAAGTTGACTAATTCTGCATTTTCTTTTTTTCACAATTTCACTGTTCTCAGTTTTGTTTTCTTAAAATTCGCTTGTTCCGGCGGCAAAAAGGATTTATGATAGAAAGAAAGAAGAACGTTACTCATTTTGATATCTTGTTCTGCACTTTATAATTATTGCTATTTTACCTGCGGCACGTTTCAAGAAGGAGATCACGTTTTATGAGCACCAACCGCTATGTTTTGGATCCCCCGGCCGTCACACCGGTGGATCGTTCCGCAACCAAACTTCTCTATTTAAGCATTGCGCGCTACAGCGCCGAGTGGAACTCCACGCTGCACACTCATCCCTGCGCCGAAGTTTTTTTCGTCACCGGCGGCTCCGGCCACCTGCGGACGAATAACAAAACCGTGCCCATCAGCATGAACGACGTCATCATAGTCAACTCCGGCATCGAGCACACGGAAGTCAGCTCGGAAAACAGACCTCTCGAATACATTGTCATGGGGGTGGACGGCCTCGAGGCGGTGTCAAACGACGAACGAAACGAGGAATCCGGGAACGGCTACTCGGTCATACCTTTCCGGACGGGCGGCGAACAGATTCTCTTTTATCTGCGCTGCATGCTCACCGAAATGGAAAACAAGCACCCCGGTTATCATACGATCTGTCAGGACCTGCTGGAAGTGGTGCTGCTTCTTCTGATGCGCCACAGCCGCTTCACCGTGACCTTCGTTCCCGCCGCCCACAGATCCAGCAGAGAGTGTTCCATCGCCCGCCGCTACATTGAAAACCACTTTAAGGAGAATATAACCCTCGATGATCTCGCCGCCGCAGCCCATGTCAGCAAATATTATCTGGCTCACACCTTCAGCCGCGAGTACGGCGTCTCCCCCATCAGCTATCTGCTTTCCTGCCGCATTCAGGAGAGTCTGTACCTGCTGTCCAAAACCCAAATGCCTCTGTCCCAGATCTCCGCCACCTTAGGCTTTTCTTCCCCCAGCTATTTCTCCCAGAGTTTCAGACGACTTCAGGGGATCAGCCCCATGGAGTACCGCAGACAGTGCAGGGAGGACGCCCGCGCGGGCTCATAAAAAAACTGCCGCATTCACGATCATCGCTAATGCGGCAGTCTCTTCCGTTTTATCTTCTACTGTTTATGCCAGAAATGCTTTCACTTTCTCATAGATACTCTCGCTGTCCAGACCGTACTTTTTCACCAGTGCGCCTGCCGGGCCGGATTCGCCGAAAGTATCGTTGACGCCGATTTTACATACCGGTACAGGCTGTTTTGCACACAGTGCATCGCAGACCGCACTGCCTAAGCCCCCGATCACGGAATGCTCTTCCACCGTGACAACCTTTCCGGTTTTCTTTGCGGAAGCCACGATCAGGTCCTCATCCAAAGGTTTGATCGTATGAATGTTGATAACCTCTGCGTCCACGCCTTCCCCAGCCAGTTTCTCTGCCGCATCAAGGGCCTCCGCCACACAGATGCCGGAAGCGACGATAGTCACGTCTTTTCCTTCTTTTAATACTACGCCCTTGCCCATCTCAAACTTATAATCCGGTTTATCGTTGATCACCGGAACCGCAGCACGGCCGAAACGCAGATACACGGGGCCTTCGTGTTCGATGGCAGCTTCCACAGCCGCTTTCGCCTCCACATCGTCCGCCGGAACGATAACTGTCATGCCCGGAATCGTCCGCATCAGAGCGACGTCCTCGTTGCACTGATGAGTAGCCCCGTCCTCTCCCACCGTGATGCCGGCGTGGGTTGCGCCGATCTTTACGTTCAGATGGGGATAACCTATGGAGTTGCGGACCTGCTCAAAGTTTCTTCCCGCTGCAAACATGGCAAAGGAACTGATAAACGGAATCTTGCCGCAGGTGGCAAGGCCGGCCGCAATACCCGTCATGTTGCACTCCGCGATACCGCAGTCGATATGCCTGTCCGGGAATGCTTTCTGGAATACGCCCGTCTTCGTAGCGCCCGCCAGATCGGAATCAAGCACTACCAGCTCCGGATATTTCGCACCGCATGCCGCAAGCGCATTGCCATAACTTTCTCTCGTTGCAATCTTTTTCACATCTGCCATGATCATTCACCTGCTTTCTTCAATTCTTCATCGATTTTTTCGAGGTCGGCCATCGCCACCGCAAGCTCCTCATCGCTGGGTGCCTTTCCATGCCAGCCGGCGTTGTTCTCCATGAAGGATACGCCTTTGCCCTTTGTGCTCTTCATGATGATGGCTGTGGGCATGCCCTTTGTCTGTCTCGCCTCTTTCATGGCCGCTCTGATCTCGTCAAAATTGTGCGCGTCGATATTGATCACATGGAAGTTAAATGCTTCAAACTTCTTATCAATAGGATAAGGGGAACATACGTCCTCGATCTTACCGTCGATCTGCAGGCCGTTGTTGTCCACGATCACCACCAGATTGTCAAGCTTTCTTGCTCCCGCAAACATCGCCGCCTCCCAGATCTGGCCCTCCTGAATCTCGCCGTCGCCGGTCAGAGCGTAAGTTCTGTAATCCTTTCCGTCCATCTTAGCTGCCAAGGCCATGCCTACCGCTGCGGAAAGTCCCTGCCCCAGAGAACCGGAGGACATATCAACGCCCGGCGTCTCCTGCATACAGGGATGTCCCTGCAGTCTGGATCCCACATGGCGCAGCGTCAAAAGCTCCTCCACCGGAAAATACCCTCTGTTTGCCAGCACGGAGTAAAGCCCCGGCGCCGTGTGACCCTTGGAAAGCACAAAACGGTCGCGGTCTTCCATCTTAGGATTCTCCGGATCGATGTTCATCTCCTCGAAATACAGGTAGGTAAAGAGGTCAGCCGCAGACAGGGACCCGCCGGGATGTCCGGCTTTTGCACTGTGAACGGCTCTCACAATTCCTTTACGAACCTCATTAGCTGTTTTCTGAAGTTCTAAGTTTGTCATTTTTCCTTCTCCTTTTTCTCTTCCTTCTATGATAACGGATACTGATCCGTTAAACTCTTAACAATTGCTCTCGCCTCAGGCACTTTCTCTTCTCCGCCGTCGATGACCAACGTGATGGCCTCCGCGATCCTGTCCATTTCCTCGCATTTCATGCCTCTCGACGTCACCGCCGGCGTTCCCAGTCTGATGCCGCTTGTGACAAAAGGCTTCTGGGGATCGTTCGGGATCGTGTTCTTATTCGCCGTGATATGCGCTTCGTCCAAAAGCTTCTCGATGGCTTTTCCGGTCAGTCCTTTTTTGCTCAGATCCACCAGCATCAGATGATTGTCCGTGCCGCCGGAGACGATGTCCACGCCTCTGTCCATCAAACCTTTGCAAAGAGCCTGCGCGTTGTCCACGATCTGTCTCTGATATTCCTGAAAGGCCGGCTCAAGGGCTTCCTTAAAGCAGATCGCTTTGGCCGCGATCACGTGCATCAGCGGGCCGCCCTGCGTTCCCGGGAAGATCGCCTTGTTAAAGTTGTACTTATCGGCCGCCTCCTGATTGCAGAGGATCAGGCCGCCTCTCGGGCCTCTGAGCGTCTTATGGGTGGTGGTCGTCACCACATCGGCGTAGGGAATGGGACTCGGATGAACTCCCGCCGCCACAAGGCCTGCGATATGCGCCATATCCACCATCAGCGCCGCTCCCACCTCGTCGGCTATCTCGCGAAATCTCTTAAAATCAATGGTTCTCGCGTAAGCGGAAGCTCCCGCGATGATCATCTTCGGTCTGCACGCAAGGGCGGTCTCTCTCACCTTATCGTAATCTATGAATCCCTCGTCGTTCACGCCGTAGGGCACGCATTTAAAATATTTTCCGGACATATTGACCGGTGAACCGTGGGACAAGTGCCCGCCGTGATCCAGATTCATGCCCATGTAGGTTTCGCCGGGCTCGAGCATCGCAAAAAATACCGCCATGTTCGCCTGCGCGCCGGAATGGGGCTGTACGTTGGCGTAATCGCAGCCGAAAAGCTTTTTTGCCCGCTCTCTCGCCAGATTTTCCACCACGTCCACGCACTCGCAGCCGCCGTAGTAGCGTTTTCCCGGATATCCTTCCGCATATTTATTTGTCAGCGGGCTTCCCATCGCCGCCATCACGGCCTTGCTCACCCAGTTTTCGGAAGCTATCAGTTCGATATGGCTTTCCTGTCTCTCCTGCTCCGCTGCTATGGCTTCGGCAATCTCTGCATCCGCCGCCTTTATCTCATCAAATGAATACATCGCTCACTTTCCCTCCTCCATGGCCGGTATAATATCTTCCGGTATAATATCTCCCGACATTATACCATATTCCGAAATAAGAAGAAACAAAATTTTGTTATTCTTCATTCTTCTCTTTCATTTTTGAGGACACCAGTTCCTTCAGATCCCTCGCCCTGTCTTTCATCCGCGGATTGGTGGTGGAATGCAGCACTTCCACCACGAGACGGGCCGACACATCGTAGCGTTCAAATTCCACCGCCAGCGCGGCGATCAGATAGTCGATCGTAGTCTCATCCATGCCGCACATCGGGAAATTCTCGGAAGCCCTCGCCTCTATAAAACCGTCAAGCGCTTTGAGAAGGAACTCCCTTTCCTCCTCGACGCACTTCTTCTTCTGATCCTCATAGTCGGGCAGATCCTGATTCAGATGTTCCGCCCTGCTGCGCATAAGCCACGCTGTTTTTAAGCAGATATAGGCCTTCTCACTGGCCTTTGTCCCCTTTACGACAGCGTTCGCCAACGCCATCCGGTAGCGCCACAAAGCCTCATTGTAAGTATATACACTCTTCTTCTCCGTATGCGCCGTAAAATTCTCGCAGATCTTTTCCCTGATATTCTTCGTCTGCACCTGAGTGACCGTGTCAAAAAATCTGCCGAGGGCCGTATAACCGCAGCCCGGACACAAGACCACATCATACTTGAGCAGTTCCAACTGTTCGTACCGGGGCCGCAGATCCTGATCGCTCCCGAGCAGTTTTACTTTGCTGCCCTTGACCGTGGGCTCTTTAAATTCCTTCCCGCAGATCGGACAGGTCCATGATTTATCAAAAAGATAGTCCTCTTCCCGAATGGCCTTCGGCCCCTGATTTTCCTTTTCCGTATTTTCCGTATTACTCACCTTTTCATATCCTCCTTTAAAATCCGCCCGCAGTCCCCTTTTGTCCGACGAGCGCTACATACTCTTTCTCTCCCTGATCTCCGCCATCTTTGCCTCGCAAAGCCTCGTGTCGCCGTGTACTCTCGAGTAAGCCAGATAGCCGTTCATGCGGTCGATCTTCGTCAGATTCCGGCTGCCGCACTTGGGGCACACATCCATCTCCAGTTCCTGATGGCCGCAGTCGTCGCAGTAGGCAAGAGACAGATTCACTCCTTCGTAAAATCCCATATCCATCGCCCGCCTGACCAGCCTGCGGATCGCCTCGATATTATAGTCCACAGGATATTTTACATACTGGATCTTGCCGCCGTTGAACAGCTCCCAGAACCGCTTCTCCAGATCCTGCTTTTCGATGGGCGTGATATCCTCCGCCACATGACAGTGAAAGCTGTTTGACACATAGGCCCTGTCGGAAACCCCTTCAATGATACCGTATTTCGCGCGAAACTGCTCCACCTGCAGCCCGCAGAGATTTTCCGCCGGGGTGCCGTAGATCGCATAGAGACGCTTATCTTCCTTCTTGAACTGCCCCACTTTGTCATTGATATGGCGCATCACCTCAAGGGCAAAAGCGCCGTCCTCCACCAGAGACTTTCCGTTGTAGAGCACCTGCAGTTCATTGAGCGCCGTGATGCCGAAGCTGGCCGTGGCTGCGTTTAAAAGCGGCTTAATCTTATCGTGGAAGTCCAAGTGTCCGCCGTAAAAGCCTCCCTCGCAGTACCCTAACGGGTTGTTGGAAGCCTTCATCTCCCCCAGATAAGCGTAGGTTCTCAAGTGCAGCCGCCTGATCAGTTCCAGATAATAGTCCAAAGTCTCATAAAAATCCACGCCCTCCTGCCTCGCCTTGGCAAGGATCATGGGCAGATGCAGAGATACCACGCCGATGTTGAACCTGCCCACGAAGACCGGCATATCCTCCTCATCCGCAGGCTCCATACCGCCCCGCTCATACCACGGCGACAAAAAAGCACGACACCCCATCGGTGAGATCACCCTGCCGTATTTTTTGTACATTTCGGCTATGTAGCCCTCCCCGGTCAGGGACAGCCAGTCAGGGTACATGGTTTTCGCCGAGCATGCGACCCCGGCTTCGAAGAGCTCCTCCAACTCGCAGCCCGGCCCGTGGAGATTTTTATCGTACAAAAAGACTATCTTCGGGAACAGCACCGGTTTCTTGTGCCCCTTCCTGCCCTGGCCGCCCTTTCGCACCGTCAATAACGTCGTCGTGGCAAGTCTGGCAAAGCGGTCCCTGCCGAGCCCCGCGGTCACGGTGATGAAGGGATAATCCCCTCTGCTGGAAGCCACGGTGTTGAACTTGTACTCCCACCCCTGAAAGCCCTGCTCCATCTCCTTGCTCAGATCCTTGAAGGCCTGCTCCTTTGCCCTCTCCTCCGCAAGTCCGAGCCCCTTATATTTTTCCACATATCTGTCGTAGGATTTCTCCGCGTAAGGCACAAGCAGTTTATCCACCTCCGGCACCGTAAAACCGCCGTACTGCTGGCTCGCCGCCGAAAGCACGATGTCGCCCAACACGTCGAAGGCCGTGTCCAAAGACTTGGGCTCGTTGTACCAGACGTTCCCCATCTCGAAACCGCCCCGCAGCACTTCCCCGATGTCGAACAGACAACAGTTCATCGTATCGCGTCTGGCCGCCATATCGTGGATATAAATATACCCGTCTTTGGCCGCCTGAATCTCCTCCCTCGTCAGGAAAAACTTCTGATACATCTCGCGGTTTAACTGGTTGAAGATCAGACTCCTCCTCGTGGACACAAGGGCGGAATCCGTGTTGGCGTTCTCCTTATCCCCGATGTACATGATCGCCTGACTCTTCTTGTAGACTTCGTCCAGCATCTGCACGAAATCCTGCTTGTAATTCCGGTAATCCCTATAGCTTTTCGCCACGGAAGGATTGATCTGTTCCAGCGCATACTCCACCACATGATGCATCACCACGATGGGGATTTCTGTCATCTGCTCTTCCTCCGCCTTACCGATGACAAGTTCACAGATCCTCCCCTTCTCTTCTTCCGTCAGTTCCACCAGTACGCGTTCGGCGCTTTTTCCCACCGCGTTGACCACTTTCTTCACCTGAAAGGGCTCTTTCGTTCCGTCTTTTTTGATGATGTGTATTTGATACGCCGGCCTGTATTTTTTGTTGTAATCGATCTCCATACTCACCGCTTCTCCTTACCCCCCGACTTTTCCGTATCCGGTCAGGTCCGATTTTTTTCGATTTCCTTCAGCTGTTGTCGAGAATCTCCGTCAGATAATTCCGGTAGCCCTCCTTCACCCGCTCCGGCGCCGTGACCTTCGCCTCTTTTCCGATCCCGGCAAGCCAGCCGTAAAACTGCCTGCTGACCATCACCTTCACATGCACCGCAAACCTGTCCTGTGATATTCTCTGCAGCAGGACATCTTTCCCGAAGCGGTCGAGCACCACTCCCACAAGCGTGTTGGGAAAGCTGAGCGTCACCGTCTCCTCCTCGCCGCCATACATGCCGAAAGTCTTGGCCGAGTAGGCCGACAGGTCGCACTTTTTGAAAACCTCCCCGCCCTCTCTGCGCTCTTCCAACATCTCGATAGGCCCGATCTTATCCACCCGGAAGTGCTTTAACATATCTGCTCCGGCGTCGTAGCCGATCAGATAATAATTCTCATCGTTCCACATAAGCGACCACGGACTGATCCTGTAGGGCTCCCCGCCCTTTCTGGCCACCAACTTCTTCTGTAAGTTCCACTCCAGATAAGGAAAAGATATCTGCCTGTTTTCATGGATCGCCGTGTGGATCGCGTCCACATGATAGTAGATGCTCTCGTTATCATTTTTAATCCGCTCCGCCGTATACACCTGACGCTGCAGCTGCACCGCCTCGTGCCTGCTGGCAAGCTTCTCGATCTTCCCGATCAGCTGCACGGATTTGGATTTTGTGATGAATCTGGAGGCGGAGACGGCATCCACCAAAAGTTTGAGTTCTGCCAGTTCAAAATCTCTCGAAGCAAGATAGTAACCGCCGCTTCCTCTGGTCTGATCATAGACGATATCCACGCCGACGTCCAAAAGACAAGCTATATCGCTGTAGACGCTCTTGCGCTCCGCGCTTATCTCCTCCGCCCTCAGCTTTTCCAACAGGACAGGCATCGGCATGGGATGCCTTTCGTCCGTCTGTTCGGTTAAGATTTTTAAAAGATATAATAACTTTAGTTTTTGCTTCTCTGATCTCGCCACGGGTCCCTCCTGTAAAAATCAAGCGCCCTACTCCGGATCTACGCTTTCCCGTCCCCCTGTTCCAAAATGCCAATGATATCATGCAGACTCGCGATCTCATAAGCCACACGGACCGGATCTCCCTCCCCCGTCTGCCGGTCTTTTCTCTTCGGGTTATAAAAACAGGCGTCCACGCCGGCATTGTATGCTCCGCGCATATCCGAAGTCAAAGAATCCCCCACAAGCAGCGTCCTGTCCTTTTTTAAGTCCGTCAGCTCGCCAAAAACGCTGTCGAAAAACTCTCTCTGGGGCTTCTCCGCCCCGATGGCTTCCGAAATGAAAACCCGGTCTATCAGTTTGTCAAAGCCCGAGTTTTTCATCTTTGCCTGCTGCGTAGCCACCGTGCCGTTTGTCACGATATGCTGTTTTAATCCCATCTCCTTGATCTTTGAAACGACCCCATAGGAATCCTCCATGCGGCAGGTATTTTCCCCGAGCTCTCGCTCATAGCGTTTCTGCATCTCATCCGGATCCATCCCCTCGACGCCGATCTGCCTGAAAAATTGTTCAAAACGTCCGGGAAGCAGTTCCTTTATCTTCACTTCCCCCCGCTCCAGTCTCTTCCAGTAGCCTTCGTTGATCTCCGAATAAAGCGCGTACCTCTCCTGTGTCATCACAACGCCGACGGATCCCAGACATTTCTCCAGCGCATACCGCTCCATCCGCTTGAAATCAAGCAGCGTACCGTCCAGATCCCATAAAATCGTATCATATTTCAACATTTGTCTTTCCTTCGTCCTTTTCACCGCCAAAGAGGCGCTTTTTTGCAGGTATCTGCAAATACAAAAAGATGTCCATGTTTTTCATGAACATCCTCTGTTTTTCCGTCATGCCTTGCTTTCTTCGGCAGAAGCGCCGCTTTCAAGCGCCGCTTTTGCATCCTTGCTTTTTCTCCATTTGATCCCCACAAAACAAGCCGCAACTACAAGCGCCGCTACAATTACAAAAACAATGGCATACGCCAGAAAATAAATTCCGAATGACACTCCAGCATTCATTGTCCATACCCTCTTTTCCACTGTATTGTACGTCTGACTAAAGCAATACATATTTTTGCTCATTACTATGTTAAGTATAGCACCAGCCACCGCCTATCGTCAAGTACCAGCCCCTGTATCCTCCAACAGGTCCCCGCCGTCCGCAGCGCTCGTGGCAAGCTTGTCGCAGCGCTCGTTTTCCGGATGTCCGTCGTGTCCTTTGACCCAGACAAAACGCACCTGATGGGGCTTCATAGCCTCCAAGAGCCGCTTCCACAGATCCACGTTTTTCACTGCGCCGCCGTCCGCCTTCTTCCAGTTCTTTCTCTGCCAGCCGCCGATCCAGTCCTTCTCAAAAGCGTCCACCAGATATTTCGAATCGGAGACAAGTTCCACCCGACAGGGCTTTATCAACGCCTCAAGCCCTGCGATGGCCGCCATCAGTTCCATCCGGTTGTTGGTCGTCCTTTTGTATCCCGCGCTGTATTCCCTCTCGTGCAGCCTGCCCCTGCCGTCCGTGTACTGCACCACCGCGCCGTATCCTCCCGGACCGTCCGGATTCCCTCTGGCTGAGCCGTCGGTATAGATCGTCACATTCATGCTCATAACTTTTTCCACTCCCCGCATTCCATAAAGCGCTCCGCCATGACTTCCGCCTCTTTTATGACACGTTCGTCATATCCCATCACTTCCAGCAGACGTATGGCGTTCCTCGACTGGGCCCTGCCCTCTTTCAGCAGATAATTAAAACTGATATCCCCCTCTTCTATGGTCTCCTCGAAATGGTAATTCTCATAGACATCCTCCAACAGGTGGGTCAGCTCGATATCGTGAGTGGCCGCAAAACACAACACGTCCTTTCCGCGCAGAGACTGTAAGATCCGGCTCGATGCCGCGATCCGCTCCACGGTGTTTGTGCCCCGCAGTACCTCGTCCACAAAACAAAGCACCTTTGTCTCCCCCTTCGCGCAGGCATCCAGAATCCGCTTCAAAGCCCTGATCTCCGCCATAAAATAACTCTCGCCGCCCGACAGATCATCCCGCAGCGACATAGAACTCATCACACGGCAAAACGGAGCCGAAAAACTTTTCGCCGGCACCGTACAGATCGTCTGTGCAAACACCGCCCCCAAGGCCACGGTCTTTAAAAACGTGGATTTTCCGGAGGCGTTGGAGCCTGTGACCAACACTCCCCGCTCTGTGCGGATGCTGTTTTTCACGGGAGCCGCCAAAAGAGGATGGCAGATCTCGAGAGCCTCCAAACTCAGACTCTCCCCGAGGACAGGCTCGCACCAGCTTTCTAAGGAAGCCCTGTAGTAGGCGATGCAAAGGCAGGCGTCGAGGGTTCCCACAGCCCTCACCAGCTCTCTGATGACCGCGTCCTTCTGCCTGACGATATGAAGCATCTGATTGAATTTGATCAGATCCAGATGGAGCGCCATCTTCAGGTAATCGAACAGGATATCCAACGGTCCGGAACCCCCGACGGGATTTGACATAGACATCGCCACGCCGGAAAATCTCCTGAAACTCTCAAGTTCCCTGATATCCTTTTCCAAGATCCCCCGATATTTCAAAAAGATATCCTCCGCCTCCGGTGCATTTTGCGCCCGCATGCTTCCGTTTGAACAGGCCCTTCCAAGCAGCCCCTCTATCTTTTCCGCCCCCCGCAGCATCCTCAGAATGTAGGCAAAGCTGACCAGATAGGGATTGACCTTCGCCTTTTGCCCAAAGTAGGTCGCGATGTTGACAACCAGCGCGCCAAACAGCAAAAGAGCCCCTAAAGCCGGCCTGACAAACAAAAGCAGGATGGCAGGAATATAGAGACAGTCAAGCAGGATGTGCCTGCCGTTTCCTCCCTCCCCCAGATTGTCCAGATAGTCAAGATACTCCTCAAAGGCATACTTTCCGGTAAAGCCGATCTCATACAGCGCCATAGAAAGCTGCTCTCTGAGACCCTCTCTCTCCGCCAAGCCCCGGGCCAGAGCATCCCGCTCTTTTAAAGTCTCCGCCTCCATCGCCGGACAGCGCAGCATCCGATAAAGTTCACCGGCGCCGGCGGAACATCTGGCATAGTTTAAGCGATTAAAAATAAGATCCATATCCAGATCGTTCCATGTGATATCATCCAGATAAAAATCCTTCTCCGCGTGAAGAAAACTGCCCTCCGCGGCAGCCTCCTCCCTACTTTTATTTTCTTTCGGTGCAGTCCCGTATTCATCTCTGATCAGCTTTCCAGCACGCTCACGCTGTCTTTTTTGTTCCCGCCGTCCCTGTATACCGACCAAAAAGACGGCGCACAGCGCGATCCCGCCAAAAATCATCCATTCATTCATATATTATTTATACCACCTGATCCCAACAATTTTGCGGCGTTCCCCGAAAAGATCCGTTCCTTCTCCTCTTCCGTCAGGGGCAGCCCGCGAAGCCTCTCCGCGCTTTCTTTCTGTCCGGACCAAGGGCAATCCGTGCCGAACAGGATCTTCTCAACTCCGTGTTTCCTGATAATACGCAAAAACTGACCGTCGTCTATATAATCCTCCAAAAAGGCCGTATCCATCCAGACATTTTCTCCGGCGATCAGCTCCTCCACCGCATCCCATTCTTTCCAGCCGCCCAGATGGGCCAGCACCAGCTTTTCCGGTTTCGTCTCCCTCACCGCATGCAGGATCCTGTCCACCGACGCATAGACCGGGTTTGGCAGTCCGATGTCCACCCCGGCGTGCATCGTAATAATCAATCCCTGTTCCGTGGCCGCGTCCAGAATCCGCAGATAACGGATGTCGTCCGCGCATACTTCCTGATAGGCGGGATGGATCTTAATGCCCTTTAATCCGAGATTTTTGATCTCTCGCACCTTCTGTCTGATGTCGGAACACTCCGGATGAATGCCGCCGAATGAGAGCAGGCCTTCCCCCGCCTCGCATATCTTTGCCGCCACCTTGTTGACCGTCTCAAACTGGGAGGGCTTCGTTACCACCGGCAGCACCACGGAAAGATCCACGCCGCCTTCTTCCATGCTCCTCCTAAGGCCCTCCCCCGTGCCGTCCGTATGGGGCGTGATCCCCGAACATTTCGAAAGGCTTTCGATGCTCGCTTTTGCGATCCTGTCCGGAAATGTATGGGTGTGAAAATCAATAATCATCCGTACTGCCTTCCTGTTCCCCGTATCCCGCTAAAAACGCTTTGCGGTTGATCTCCACCGTCTTTTGCGGTACGGTCTTTTCGATTACGGCCAGCCACTGGTCTTTTGTAAAATTCATATGCCTTGCCGCAAGTCCCAGCACAATGATATTGAACACCCTGCTGTTTCCCAGTTCCAGCGCCCTCTTCTGAGCGTCGATCCGGTAGAGCCTGTGCTCCTTTGCCAGATCTTCCAGAATATTTTCGGGATACTCGGCCGCCCCCGTCACCACAGGCATCGGATCGATCCTCTGGTCGTTTGCAATGATCACGCCGTCCTTTTTGAGAAAATGCGCGTAGCGCAAAGCCTCAAGCCTCTCGAAGGCGATCAGGATATCAGCCTGCCCTTCCTCCACGATAGGTTCCGCCACTTCCTCGCCGTAACGCACAAAAGTCACCACGCTGCCGCCCCGCTGGGCCATCCCGTGCACTTCGGAAAGCTTTACCTGATAGCCGCCTTCCACCATAATACCGCCTAATATCCGGCTGGTGAGCAGTGTTCCCTGCCCGCCCACGCCTACGATCATAATATTTTTCGTCATAGTCATGCCTCCCGTCTGCCCTTACTTTTCTCTCACTTCGATGGCTCCGAATTTACAAAGTTTCGCGCACAGTCCGCATCCGTTGCACATGGAAGCGTCTATCTGCACCGTGCCGTCCTCCTTCTTTGTCAGCGCCGGACAGCCGGGTCTTAAACAGGCTCCGCACTTTTTGCACTTCTCCGGATCCGCTGCGCATATATTCGGGAATTTCTGTCCTTTCAGCAGCGCGCAGGGAGCCGTCACAATGATCACCGATACCGCGTCCCTCGCCACCTCTTCTTTGACGGTTTTTTCTAACGTATCCGCATCAAAAGCATTCACTTCCGTCACATGCTCGATACCCATAGCTTTGCAGAGACGGTAAATGCTCAGAGCCGGCACCACATCCCCCTGCAGCGTCTTTCCGGTGGCCGCGTGATCCTGATGGCCGGTCATACCGGTGGTGGAGTTGTCCAGAATGAGCACCGTGCCAGTCCCCTGATTATAGACCATGTTCATCAGGGAATTGACGCCTGTGTGCATAAAGGTGGAATCCCCGATCACCGCCACCCAGTTCTTTATGTAATCTTTCCCCTTGGCCTTCTCCATACCGTGGAGCGTGGAAATGCTCGCCCCCATACAGATCGTCGTCTCGATCACGTTGAGCGGCGGCACCGCGCCCAAGGTATAGCAGCCGATATCCCCGGCCGCATGGATCTTCAGTTTATTTAAAATAAAGAAAGTGCTCCTGTGAGGGCATCCCGGACACAGAATGGGCGGACGGTTCGGCGCTTTCGCCGCCTCCTTTATCTCCAACTTCTCTCCTAAGATCACTTCCCGCAGCATGTTTGCGCTGTATTCCCCCTGTCTCGTGAACAGTTCTTTTCCCTCGCAGGCAATGCCCCAAGACTTGATCTGCTCCTCATAAACAGGCTCTAATTCCTCAAAGATGATCAGTCGATCCACCTTCGCGGCAAACTCCTCGATCAGTTTTCTCGGCAGCGGGTGCACCATGCCAAGCTTTAACACCGACGCCTCCGGACAAGCCTCCCTGACATACTGATAAGCGATACCGCTGGCCACGAAGCCTATGGTCCTGTTCCGGTATTCCGCCCGATTGATCTCCATCTGACAGCCGTCCTGCGCCAGCCTCTCCATGCGCTCCTCCACATACACATGACGCCCTTTGGCATTGGCGGGCATCATCACGAATTTGGCCGGATTCCTCTCATAGGGTTTGTCCGCAGGCTCCACCCGCTCCTCCAGCGTCACGGCCCCCTGAGAATGTGACAGACGAGTCGTCGTTCTCACTATGACGGGAGTGTCATATTCTTCGCTCAGGGAAAAAGCGAGTTTCGTAAAATCCTTCGCCTCCTGAGAATCCGAAGGTTCCAAAACCGGCACCTGGGCCGCTCTCGCCACGCACCTCGTATCCTGTTCGTTCTGGGAACTGTAAAGGCCCGGGTCATCCGCAGCCACCACCACAAGTCCTCCGTTCACCCCCGCGTAGGAAACCGTGTAGAGCGGGTCGCTGGCCACGTTCACCCCCACATGTTTCATGGAACACATGGCTCGCACGCCGCTGATGGAGGCCCCGATGGCAACCTCCGCCGCCACCTTTTCGTTGGGCGACCACTCCGCATAAATATGATCCTTATATTTTACAATATTCTCACTGATCTCCGTACTGGGCGTCCCCGGATATGCCGCGGATACCTTTACTCCCGCCTCGTAAGCGCCTCTGGCGATCGCTTCATTCCCAAGCATGATCTTCACTTCTGACATATTGTCCCATCCTTTCTCCCATGTATCGCTGATAAGGGCTCATTCCAAAACCCTCTTAACAGTGTATCCTATTATCGGGTGAATTTCATCTATCTTTTTTTGCCATTCCGATTTTTGGCTATTTTGCACAAAATCGTCAGGTCATTTTTGGCTATTATATTCAAAAACCTTTTCCCGCCGCACATAAACTTAAAAAAAATTCCCCCGCCCTTGCCCTTGGAAATTCCTCGGACAAAAACAGGGGAACATAAACAGATAAATATGATCGGTCGTTACATGTTACATATTATTTTCTTCTTTCGTTCTTTTTACAGCGAGACGACGTCTTAATAGCTTACACCTTTGGTCACATTAAATAATTCGTGCCGCACGCCCTCCAAGACGGCAAAGTGGGTGCAGCTCATCCTGTACTGTACCCCTTTTTCCGCGGAGCTGGTGGAAACATTCATCGCGCAGGCGTTAGTATTGTATTTGGTCCCGCCCGAATTGGAGCCCACCAGTTTCCACTCCCCGTTCACATACTTTTCCACTTTGATGTCCTTTATGCCGATCTCGCTTGCTGTCACCGTGGAACCGGTTTTGATGGAGCCCCTCACTCCGTCGGCGTTTACGGATATGCCGATCGTGCAGCCGGTCAATGTCGCCGCCCTCGCCCCGGCGGTATCCGGGATGTCGTAGATGCCGTGAGCCACGTTTTCTCCCTCTAACTCACGGTACTCGCTGACGATCCAAGCCCTCACGGCTTCCTCCGCCTGAGCAGCTAACCCCATGCTGCTGCCAAACAACACAAAAACGCCGCACAAAACGGCAACCAGCTTTTTCATTCTACCCTTCATGTTTTATCCTCTTTTCTTTCCTTGCCAAAACACACGACCGATCCTGTGTCCTGCCCCAATATCCGTTCCCTCTATATCCCTCCTCTTATCTTTATCATATCCTCCAGCCCGATGTTCCCGGAGATTCTGTAAAAACTGTTCTCCATAAAGGCCAGACAGATATATTCGTCCTCGTACACATAGTACAGAGTATTCTCGTCAGACTGCTCGGGAATCAGCTCATATAGGTTCTCTTCCATAGCATTTTCCCTGTAGTGTTCCGCGCCGTTTTCCCACAGTGTGATCTCGAACAGGATATGTCCGTTTCCCCGATCGTAATAGTCCGCCTGCACACTCCTTCTGTCATTTAAGTCCCAGCTTCTTATTCCGTACAATCCATACCCTTCCGGTATGTACCCCGGCGCCGTAATCTCTTTTTTTATGTCATAATCCAGTTCTGTCCAAGATTCGTAGAACTCTCCCGATGCCCATGTGGCGCTAAGTATCTCTCCTTCCGTGTCCGGCTCCTTCTCGATCTCCAGCCATCCCACCTTCTCCATGATCATCGTAAACAAGGATTTGTTTTCCTTTGCATAACTGACCATATTTAAGGATACCAACGCACCGGCTGCCACAAGAAGAATGGTAGCCGCCCGAAGCCCCAGCCTCCCGGCAAAAGAAGCGCTCTTCTTGCCGCCGTCGGCCCTTTCCCCTCCGGTCTTCTCTGCATTTTTCTCCTGTGAAAGTTCTTCCTCCAAACTAACCTGTTTTAAAATATTCTGATATGTCTCTTCCTTTGTCCTGTGCGGCTTATTTTCAGGCGAAAGCTTCGACAGCATCGTACAGATCGCATCTACTTCCTCCGCGTCAAACTCCTCCTCCGAAGCCTCTTCCCTGAACCATAAAAGCCGCCTTTCCAGCTCCTCAATTAACACTTTATCATAATCAGTCATAAGGCCTTCCTCAACTTCTTTTTCAGTCTGCTCACCTGCATTCTAAGATTGCTGCGCCCCACACCATACTTCTCTGCTAGCTCCCCCGAATTATATCCGTTCAGATAATAATCACATAGCATCTGATAATCCTTCTCACTGATCGTAGCTTTGATCGACTCTTCCAGCTCTATCTCACCATACTTTACATCGTCGGTCTTTGCGCTATTCAGATAAACAGCTTCCAAGTTTTTATATAAGCAGAGATCCTTTTTGCCGGAGCTTAAACTCATCATCTTATTTCTGGCAGTAACATACAGCCAGCCCATCGGATTCGGATGTTCCATCAGGACTTCCGCTTTCTTGTAAGCTTCCAGAAAAGTTTCCTGTACGACGTCCTCAACAAATCCCTTATCCGTTTGTCTTCTTTCAATGAAAATATACACTTTTTCGTAGGCTACTTCCATAAGTTCCTTCAGAAACTCATCTTTTGCCGATTTGTCCATGCTGTTCCCTGCTTTATCAAACTTTCGTAGATCTTGGAAATGATTTTATAAAAATGCTAAAAAAGTAAACTAATGCGACTTTGTTCTTTTTTTCTTTCTTATTTCTCTATAGTGCTTCTCCTCCTCTTCGTCAAATGTAATTTCCACCACGTCGCTTGCCTGACATCGCAAAATCTGGCACAACTTATGCAGTGTCTCCATCGTAATGTTTTCATTACGTCTGATATTGCTCATGGTATGACTGCTGATGTTGTAATGATTAACCAGACTGTATGTCGTTACCCCGCGCTCCTTCATAGTGCGCCAAAGAGAGTCGTAATTATACATGATATATCCCTTTTCTTCGCCAGCCTTTTCAAGTGACGCAGCTTTTATGTCATTTTCATTATGACTGACTATTCCGAAAATGAATATATCGCGTATTGTGAACGCGTTGTGTATAGTGAACCTATTATGACAAAAATAATAGAAGAAAACATCCCGACGCTGATCTGAAATACTATCTGCCGATTAAGATCTTAGAAATGCCAGATCGAAGATCAAGAACGATTTGCCATCATGGGGGATGAGATATTTTCTTCTGAATTTCAAATAGTCTGGAATTTTAATATGCCAAACAACACAAAATAACGCTTGTACAGACTTTCCTTAACTGCAATGCCTGCCGCAGCGGGAGCAGTCCCCCCCGCACTGCAGGGACTTCCCTCTTTTCTTATCGCGCACCATGCTCCTGACTGCCAACGCCGCCGCGGCTGCCACAAGCAATCCTACCGTGACTGTTCCCATCTAACTTCCTCCACGGCTTCTTCTGTTTTCAGTTTACTTTATAAAATCAGTTTATTTTAACTTTCCCAAACTGTCAATACCGCTTGTGAAAAATCTTACGCTTAGTTTTTACAGTGCAAAATTACAGTACAAAGACAGATGCCGCAATGCAGGGCAGGCAGACCGCCGTCCCCCAGAATATCTCCTGTATCGTGTGCCTTTTTAATCGCAGGGAAGACCACACCACCGCCGCCGCAACGATCAGGCAGGGGACCACTGCCCGCGCGCCTAAAAAGAACGATAAGAAATAGAGCGTTCCCGTCACGCTGCAGGCATGCCCGCTGGCCCGGATATGCAGCGCCTTGTTGAGAATCACCAAAAGCGCCATGGAAATAAAGTAAGAAACAATGATAAATTGAAGTTCTCTGCCGCAGTCTCCCGCAATCGAGAAGAAAAGCGCCGTCAGATACCCCGAAAATGTCAGCACAAAGGCTATATTGCGCTGTTCTTCCCGCACTTCTCCGCCTCCCGGAAGGAGTTTCTGCAGCGGATACGCCAGAATCGGCACAAGTCCCAATAGCACAATGGCCAGCACCATCTGCGTCATGCTGTCAAAAAAATTGTCGAGGGATACCGTTAGTATGATCAGCATCCCCGTGATCAAAAGGGGCGGCACCGTTAATACCCTGATCCCTTTGGCAAGCATATTTCCTAATGAAGCATTTTGTACTCTGATATTTTCGTTCATCTCTTCCCTCCCTCCGCAGATCCCTGTCAGAGATATCTTTGTTCTCTCTTCTCTGTTTTTCCGATCGCGGTTTTCATTTCTTTTTAATGTAGTTTTTAATACTATGTGTAATCGTATCATTTTTTATGTGTGAAATCAACAGTTTTTTATCACATTTTTTCTTACACGCATATAATGTATAAAACCAAACATGGGAGAATCTATGAAAAAGAGAAAAAAACTGACTGCACTGTCCCTTGCGGCAGTGATGCTCTTTAGTACGGCCGCGCTGACTACAGGCTGTGGATCCGAAAAACAGGAAGCCGCGGGCGGCAAAACGCATGTCGTACTAAATGAAGTGGCGCATTCCATCTTCTACGCGCCTATGTATGTGGCCATCGAAGAGGGGTATTTTGCGGATGAAGGGTTAGATGTGGAACTGGTGACAGGTTACGGCGCCGACAAGACTATGACCGCCCTGCTGTCCGGGGATGCCGATATCGGTTTTATGGGCGCGGAAGCTACCATCTACAGCTACGCGGAAGGCATCGAGGACAGCGCCGTGAATTTCGCACAGCTCACCCAGCGCGCCGGCAACTTCCTTGTGGCCAGAGAACCGATCGACGATTTTACATGGGATATGTTAAAAGGCAAAGATGTGCTGGGCGGCCGGGCAGGCGGTATGCACTAAATCATGTAAATTTTGAATCTATCATCGTAATATGTAATCGGATAAATAGATCAACTGCGGCAAAAACCGCTCTATCAACAAATTTATAAACCTGAATTATTCACTGCTGCACAGTGAAAGCAGCTAACAGTTTAGAAATATAGTAATAATTTGCCTTTATCAGTGCAATGTAAAATTACCGTTTCATGCTTTTATATTTTGTGTTATACTTAGTAAAAACAAAGGCGGTGAACAAAGCATTGAGGATTTATCTGGATAATTGTTGCTACAACAGACCATTTGACGATCAGACACAAATGAAAATCCATTTAGAAACACAAGCTAAATTATACATTCAAGCTAAAATCCGAGAAGGGGTTTATGACTTAGTATGGTCTTACATATTGGATTACGAAAATGGGAAGAATCCATATGAAGAAAAGCGCCTTGCTATTGCGCCATGGAAATCTATTGCTAACTTTTCTGTGTCAGAAGAAACGAATGAAATCCTGCTTTTCGCTGAATCACTTGCAGAAAAGGGTATTAAGACTTTTGATGCTCTGCACATTTCCTGCGCAGTATCTGCCGGCTGTGATTATTATTTGACTACTGATAAAAAACTATTAAATACTCCGATACCGGAAATCAAAATAGTAAGTCCTATAGTTTTTGTTAACGAATTGGAGGAATGAATATGAAAACAGATACAATTGTTAAACAAGAAGGTATGAACGCTTTAATCTCTAAGCTTGGCTATGTAGATGCTGAAAGATTTATTGTCCTGCTGTCCCGTGAACCATTTGATTATACAAAATGGCGCGAGCAACATCTTGACAATAATTTGAGCGTGAGGGAGTTGAGTCAAAAAGCAATGGCATATTCTAAAAATCTATGATTTTTTCAAGGGAGCTGATTATGATCAGCTCCCTTGAAATTTGCACAGCAATTACTTAGACCATTCTGGTTTTAATAAACGAATCTACCGTCATTCGATTAACTTTAAAGATTCGTGCTATCTCTGATTTTGAAACGTCCTGTTCTAAAAGAACACGTATAACTTCTTCTTTTCCTGACAGTTTCACTTTGGATGATTTTCTGCCCTTTGGTCTTCCTAAAATAACACCTTCTGCCTTTTTGCGGGCAAGAGCCTCTTTCGTACGTTGGCTAATCAAATTTCTCTCGATTTCCGCTGACAATCCAAATGCAAAGGCCAAAACTTTACTCTGGATATCCTCCCCCAGACGATAATTGTCTTTAATTGTCCAAACCTTACATTCTTTTGTCATGCAGACATTTAATATTTCCATAATCATAAAGAGGTTACGCCCTAGTCTCGATAATTCAGCGCAAATAATTAAATCATCTTTCTGCACTTTTTGAAGCAATTGCCCTAGCTCTCGTTTATTATAATTTTGAGTACCACTTATAGTTTCTTCAATCCATCCATCAATCCTTATTTTCTGATTTCGGCAAAAGTTTTCAATTTCAAACCTCTGATTCTCAACCGTTTGTTTATCGCTGCTAACTCTTATGTACCCGTAATTCATATCTTCACACTCCTTGTTTTTTATATATATAATATAGGAGCGTTTTTATTAAGCAAAATAGTTTTTGCAGCGGATTTTATCATGGCGCACCGTGGATTATATTGAATCCGATGGAGCAATCTATTAAGCAAAAAATAGAAGCTATTGGCACACCGTTAAAGGAGTGGGATATCAAAATATTCCGGGGGATTTTAACAGGCTACAACGATGCGTTCATTATTGATGGAAATGTTCGTAAACAACTAATCAAACAAGACGAAAAATCCGCTGAAATTATACGACCGATTTTACGTGGCAGAGATGTTAAACGGTATGCCTATGACCATGCCGATAAATGGATCATTACTACTCATAACGGTATTAAGGGAAAGGGTATTCCTAGAATAGATATTAACCAATATCCCGCTATAAAGGCATATTTAGACCAGTTTTACGATAAATTGGCAAA
>CAJTNC010000003.1 GCA_910577955.1 uncultured Lachnospiraceae bacterium | reverse complement strand
CATAATGCGTTTTTATTCATTAAATATTTAAACAATATCGCTATTACTGCCGCTTTTCACTAATATTCTTCTTATTTCTTTTATTATTCTGGAAGGTGTTTCTTTATCCATAGGCATGAGTTTGCTGTACATCCTTACCCCTTGATATGAAAACACGATTAAATCGAATACCGCAGAAATATCCACTTCATTAAATTCATGCCTGTCCATCCCATATTGTATTAGCTTCTTCCATGTATTTGCCGAAATCAAATATTGTTCATATAGTGCATTACTCTGATTTGCAATATCACGAATGCTAAAATACTCATATATTGCTATGCTTAATGAAGATTGACTGTCAAGCATTTCATTCTCATACTTGTTTAAAATTTCATCCAAAATAGTTACCGCCGAACAATTTTGCTCTATTCTTAAATCAATCTCATTATCCTGCTTACTGGTCATATCATCAATAATCTCCTGAAAGATTTGACGCGTGCTTTCGTAATGGCAGTACAACCCGCCTCTGCTTAATTTCGCCGCATCGCAGATATCCTTCATTGTCACTTGTTTAAAACCTTTTTCTGCAAATAAAGAACAGGCACATTTCTTTATATGTTTCCTCGTTTCCTCTCCTCTTCTATTCATAAGCCCTTCCATTTCCGACATATATGTCTGAAAACATTATGCGACATGCATGTCTGAAAGTCAATAAAAAACGGCAAAGATTTCTCTCTGCCGTCATCCATATCTAAATCGTTAAATTTTGGTGTCATTTGATAAACATCGCATCCCCAAAGGAAAAAAACCTGTACTTCTCCCGCACTGCTTCCTCATACGCTGTCAGCACATGCTCCCGCCCGGCAAGCGCCGACACAAGCATGATCAGCGTGGATTCCGGCAGATGGAAATTGGTCAGCAGGCAATCCAACACCTTAAACCGATAACCCGGATAGATGAATATCTCCGTATTGCCGCTTGAAGCCCGCAGACATCCGCTTTCATCTGCCGCACTCTCCAGCGTGCGGGCGGAAGTGGTCCCCACGCAGATCACCCTGCCTCCCCGCTCCTTCGTCCTGTTGATTTTGTCGGCGGCCTCTCCGGATACCTCATAATACTCGGAGTGCATGTGATGTTCCAGCACATTTTCCTCTTTCACAGGCCGGAAAGTGCCAAGCCCCACATGCAGCGTCACACAGGCGATCTCCACGCCCATCTCCTCTATCTCTTTTAACAATTCCGTCGTAAAATGCAGCCCCGCCGTAGGAGCCGCCGCAGAGCCCTCATATTTTGCATAAACCGTCTGATAACGATTCTTATCCTGCAGTTTGTGTGTGATATAAGGGGGAAGAGGCATCTCTCCAAGCCGGTCCAGCACTTCCTCAAAAATGCCGTCGTACTCAAACCGCACCAGCCTGTTTCCCTCCTCCACCACTTCCAGAACTTCCGCTCTCAACAGACCGTCCCCGAAGGAAAGCTTTGCCCCCGGCCGCATCTTTTTCCCCGGACGGACTAAGGTCTCCCAAACATCTTTTTCTTTTCTTTTCAATAAAAGAACTTCCACAGCCGCCCCGGTCTCCTCCTTTATTCCGAGAAGTCTCGCCGGAATCACCTTTGTATTATTTAACACAAGACAATCTCCCGGAACCAGATACTGTAAAATATCCCGAAATACATGATGCTTCGTCTCTCCGGTTTCTTTATTCAGCACAAGCATTCTGGAGGACGCCCGGTCCTCCAGAGGGTCTTGAGCGATCAGCTCCTGCGGCAGCTCAAAATAAAAATCACTTTTTTTTAATTGTTCCATGTTCAGAAATTTTTCTCTCCCTGTAAAAATGCCACATAACCGCGCATCGCCTCATACAGGTCAGCCTTGCTGATCGTCTCCCAAGGACCATGCATGCTCAAAACAGGCACACCGCTGTCAATTACATTCATGCCATAAAGCGCCAGAATATAAGCAATCGTTCCGCCGCCGCCCAAATCTACCTTACCCAGTTCCGCTGTCTGGAAATTCACATTCTCTGCGTCCAGAATCCTGCGCAGATATGCGATATACTCCGCATTGGCGTCATTGGAACCGGATTTTCCTCTGGCTCCCGTAAACTTGTTAAACACCATGCCGCCGCCCAAAAAGGCTACGTTTTTCTTATCAAAGCTGGATGCATAGCTGGGATCGTATGCGGAACTCACGTCGGAGGAAAGCATACAGGAATTGGACAGGCATCTTCTGTAAGCTAACTCCGAATACTGTCCAGCAAGCACCATCGTCTCCACTAACGCATTCTCAAAGAATTTCGACTGCATACCGGTGGCGCCCACGGAGCCGATTTCTTCCTTGTCCACCAAAATGCAGCAGGTAGTTCTTTCCGGCGCCTCCACTTTAAGCAATGCCTTCAGGGAAGGATATGCACACACTCTGTCATCATGCCCGTAAGCTAAGATCATGCTTCTGTCGAATCCCGCATCCCTCGCTTTTCCGGCCGGTACGACCTCCAACTCTGCGGAAACAAAATCATCTTCCTCCATATCATACTGCTCTTTTAAAATAGCGAGGATCCCCTTTGTCACAGCATCCTTCGCCGCCTTTCCGGCCTCCGCTTCCCTCTTCTCCTCTTCTTTTTCCGGCTCGATCAGGATCGGACGGTTTCCCACGATAATGTCAAGCGCTTCGCCCTCTATCACCTTCGCGGCTTTTTTCTCCATCTGCTCTGACGCTAAATGAATCAAAAGATCAGAGATAAAGAATACCGGATCGTCCTCGTCCTCACCCACATTCAGTTCTACGGTAGTGCCGTCCTTTTTCACAACTACACCGTGGAGCGCAAGCGGAAGCGTCACCCACTGATATTTTTTCACACCGCCATAATAATGAGTGTCCAGATACGCAAAGCCGCCGTCCTCATAAAGGGGATTCTGCTTCACATCCAATCTGGGAGAATCGATATGAGCCCCCAAAATATTCATACCTTCCTCCATGGGCTTTGTTCCGATCGTAAACATCGCGATGGACTTATTCATATGAACATGATACACCTTGTCTCCGGCCTTCAACTCCTTTTTCGCCGAAATCGCCTCTTCCAGTTCACAAAAACCGGCTTTTTCGATCTGATATACGATCTCGTCGATACATTCCCTCTCCGTCTTGCCGCGGTTTAAAAAATCCTTGTATCCTTCGGCAAAATCATAAGCCTCCTTTGTCAGCTTCTCATCATACAGTAACCATGTGTTTTTGTGTTCCATTGTTCTTATTCCTCCTGTTTCTATATACAAAATTAAATTTTGCTCTTTATATTTTAAGACCGCCATTTCTGTTTTATTAGTATACTCTCCACATCTTCCGGACTTAATACGCAGACCACTGACCATTCCTCATCACTTACCAGCTTTTCTCAAGCTCCATATTCCAGTCCAGCGTATAGGGTCCATCCTCCATCTCTAGCAAATCCAAATAGCATTGATAACGTTTTGCCGTCGGCGAATCCTCCGTTGTCATAGGATCGCTCCGCCAGAACTGATATCCTATCAGATAGGCGACCACCATATCATCCCATGAAGAATACATCTCCTGCAATATAAGAGAATTTTCAAGAGACGCATCCATCGCATCCTCATAAGTCATATACTCACAGATATAAAAATCTGCATACAACTGATTGACCCTGCACAGATCCCATGCGGCAATATAATCGGCATCCAGTCCGCTCCGGTACATCTGGTTGGCAAGCACATAACGGTAAAGATCCTCTTTTATTCCGGCATCCTGAAGCGCGCGCACCAATTTCTCCTCATTTCTTTCACCCAGAATCCCCAGCTTTTTCAGTTCTCCCATGCACTCACGGCATTTCGCCCTGTGTCCGTTTTTCTTCAGGTTTTCTATTGTCTCTATTGCAGAATCCTTATCCTCTATTCCCCAATCTCTTTCCAAAATATATTTATTAAAGTCTGCATTATATTCTGTGGGCTCCATTCCTCCCACCAGTTCCCAGTCGCAGTTATTGCTGTAAGTTAACGGCGCATAAGTGGCATTGAACCACAAAATCGTCTCCGGTAGTAATCTTTCTTTACTCTTGTTGTAATACTCTTCATTTGCCGCAGCCCATTCGCCGCCCGCCTTAATATCATCCAAATCTATTTCATAACATTCCCCCAATTCATCTATGATGAGATCCGTCTCTTCATCCGTTCCGATTTCATACAGTTCCAGATCCCACAATATCCCGGCTCCATCCTCCTGAATATCCATATAATAAATATGGTTGAGTTCATAAGATAAGCCGATGAAATCCTCTTTTTGAGCCTTGACGATCTGATATAGGTCTTCCCCGTTTTTCAATACCTCACTGACCTCAAAATCTGTACACTCAGAATCCTCCTCCAATTCATCCGTCACAAATTTTACCGAAGATTCCAGCGTTTCCAGCATATATTCGCTCAAATCGCTGCCATATACAGACGCACAGAATGTAAGTCCGTGATCCGAATAAAAAAGCAAGCCGTTCTCGATATTGTTTCCTCCGGGCGCATAAACTTTATACACAGATTTATCACCATAGTAATCCTCCACCTCGGTAAGTTCCATGTACTTCAGTTCCGGATCCTCTTTTGCAGAATCTTTCAGAGTATCTTCTTTCTCTCCCTCTGTTTCCTTTTCATTTTTCTCCTCTGCGGCATGTTCTGCGGTTTCCACGGCCTGTTCCGGCTTGCCGGTATTTCCGCATCCGCTCACTGCCATCATAAAAAGCAGCACGACAACTATCGCTTTTATTTTCTGCCCCTTCCAATATTTCATTTTCTCCCCCCGTATGATATCTGTAAAAGCGCCTTAGGCTTTCCCTCTTTTTCATGTTATGTTTCCATACGACGCCTTTATCTTATCACAAATGCACAGGCAAGTCCATGCAATTATATGAGATACCCCCTCTTACATCAGAAATCGGGCGCAAAACTTTGCGCCCGATCCATGCCTTCCGGCAGATTACTGTCTCAGTTCGATTCCAAGGGACTGCAGCCCGTTTAAAATTTTCTTCATGGCTGTCGAAATATCGTTTTCCTCTAACGTTTTATCTTTCGCCCGGAACGTAATACTGTAAGCTATGGACTTGAACCCTTCTTTGATCTGGCTTCCCTCGTAAATATCAAACAGTTTGTAGGACTCTAAAATCCTGCCGCCCCGCTGGGACAACATTTTCTCGATCTGCCCGACTCTGATATCTTTGGGAACCACCATGCTGATATCACGCATTACCGCCGGGAACTTTGCAATCCCCTCATACTTCCTGTCAAAGGTGGCAAGGGGCACGATCTCCGGCATGTCAAGCACTGCCACATAAGCCCTTGTCTTCATATCATAGTTTTCGCAGACTTCCGGATGAACCTCGCCAAGATAACCCAGCACTTTCCCATCATAACAAACGCGCGCCTGTCTGCCGGGATGCAGGAAACTCATGCCGGCCTCCGGGTCATATTCCGGTTTTTCTGCGAGTCCCACACTCTCCAAGAACTCCTCGACCACGCCTTTCAAGGTGAAGAAATCACCCTCGCCGTAAAACCCTAACGTAAACTGCATTCTCTCCTCCGGCAGTTCGGTAAGCGGCAGACTCTTCGGCAAATAGACATTCCCCAGTTCGTACAGTCTGCACACTTTGTTCCTTCTGTTGAAATTGGTGGAGAGACTGGTCAGCATACCGTTTAAGGAGATCGTCCTCATAACAGAGAAATCCTCTCCCAACGGATTGGAGATCTCGATCGCTTTCCGGAACGCAGAATCCTCCGGCAGAAGCAGCTTGTCAAACACTTTGGGACTCTCGAAGGAGTAGCACATTCCCTGAGAAAAACCGCAGTATTCCGCAATATCCCTTGCTTTCTGCTCTATGCGCATCTTAAATTGCAGTTTGCCCGCTGTGGCGGATCCACTCGGCAGCGTGGTAGGAATCTTATCATATCCGTAGAACCTTGCCGCCTCCTCCGCAATATCTGCAAAGGACAACAGATCCTGTCTAAAGGACGGACAGATGATCTCGTTTGTCTCTTCATCATACCCCAGTTCAATCGCCTTAAAATATCCCAACATATCAGCGGCCGGAATTTCAGTGCCCAAAAATTCATTGATCTTCTCCGGCTCAAACTTTACTCTCACAGGCTCTTTCAGAGGTGCGTGCACATCCGCCGTCCCCGCAATTACTTTGCCGCAGCCTAACTCTTCAATGAGCTGACATGCTCTGTCGATAGCTGCCTTTGCATTGTAGGGATCTAACCCTTTCTCAAATTTTCCGGAAGCGTCCGTGCGCAGACCGATCCTTTTTGCCGACTTCCTGATATTCGCGCCGTTAAACGTAGCGGCTTCAAATAAAACGGTCTTTACTTCGTCTGTGATCATGGAGTTTTCACCACCCATGATACCGGCAATACCCACTTCTTTTTCGCCGTCGCAGATCATCAGCACATCACTGTCCAACTTCCGCTCCTGACCGTCCAACGTAGTGAACACATCCCCGTCCTTCGCTCTTCTCACAATGATCTGATGACCGGCAATAGTGTCCAGATCGTAGGCATGCATAGGCTGGCCGTACTCCTCCATCACATAGTTGGTGATATCCACCAGATTGTTGATCGGTCTGATGCCGCTGGCCGCTAACCTTCTCTGCATCCACTTAGGAGAGGGCGCAATTTTGATGTCGGTACATACTCTTGCGCAATAGCGGGTACACAGATCTTTATCCTTCACGTCCACTTTAATATAATCGTCTACATTCCCGGTCTCGTTTTGAATCTTCACAACCGGCCCATGGAAAGGCTTGCGGAAGGTAGCTGCCGCCTCTCTGGCAATGCCGATGATGCTGTAGCAATCTACCCGGTTGGAGGTGATCTCATACTCAAACACTGTGTCCCTAAGACCCAGAGCTTCAATGGCATCATCTCCTGCCTTCACAGAATCATCAAAAATATAGATACCGTATTCCGGCGCTTCCGGATAAAAATTCCGATCGGAACCCAGCTCCTCTATGGAACACATCATCCCTTCGGAAGGTACTCCCCGCAGCTTTCCGGCTTTGATCGCGATTCCATCCTCGGGCAGCGCTCCGCCGTCGTGGCCTCCCGCCACCTTGCCGCCGTCCAGTACCACCGGCACTTTGTCGCCCACTTTCACGTTGGGCGCCCCTGTCACGATCTGAATGGTTTTATCGCCGATATTCACCTGACAAACGATCAATTTATCCGCATCGGGATGGGCCGCGATCTCTTTGATCTCCCCCACCACGATTTTTTCCAGATTTTTATCCAGTCTTTCATATCCTTCACACTTTGTGCCGGACAGGGTCATCGCATCGCAGAATTCCTGATCCGTGCAGGCAAGATCCGGCACATAAGCTTTGATCCATGATAATGCTGTATTCATTTTGACTATCTCCTATTCTGATATAAGCTTTTTTCATTATATTTTTACTTTGTCAAACAAAACGCTAAAACTGTTTCAGGAATCTCACGTCGTTTTCGTAGAGCAGACGCATATCGTCTATCTCATACTTCAACAGGGAGATACGCTCAAGTCCCATACCGAAAGCAAAACCGGAATACTCCTCCGGATCGATGCCGCTCATGCGCAGCACTTTCGGGTGCACCATACCGCAGCCCAAAATCTCGATCCAGCCCTCGCCCTTGCAGAACCGGCAGCCCTTGCCGCCGCACTTGAAACAGCTCACATCCATCTCGGCGGAAGGCTCCGTGAAGGGGAAATGATGTGGACGGAATTTTACCTTAGTCTCCGGTCCGTAAAGTTCCTTTGCAAACTCCTGCAGCGTTCCCTTCAGATCCGCAAAGGTAATCCCCTTATCGATGACCATGCCCTCGATCTGGTGGAAGGAGGGTGAATGGGTCGCATCCACTTCATCGGAACGGAACACTCTGCCCGGCGCAAGCATCCTGATCGGAGGCTTTTTCTGCTCCATTGTGCGAACCTGTACCGGCGAGGTCTGAGTTCGCAGCAAGATATCTCCATTGATATAAAAAGTATCCTGTTCATCCTTTGCCGGATGATCCGCCGGAATATTCAGCGCTTCAAAATTATAATAGTCCTTCTCGATCTCAGGGCCTTCCACAACCTCGTAACCCATACCGACGAAAATGCGCTCCACTTCTTCCAGCACAATAAAATTCGGATGTCTGTGGCCCATTTCGTTCTTCTTTGCCGGCAGCGTCACGTCGATCACTTCCGCTTTCATGGCAGCCTCCCTGAGGGCCCGCTCCAGTTTCTTTTTTGCGTTCTCAAGAGCCGCTTCGATCTCAGCTCTGGCATCGTTCACCATCTGTCCGACTTTCGGCCTGTCCTCCGGCGCCACATCTTTCATGCCTTTTAGCACTGCGGTCAACTCGCCCTTCTTACCGAGCATATTGACACGAACGTCATTCAATTTTTCCAGTGCGGCTGACGCCTCGCCGCTTTCCATCAGCGCAATCTGTTCAATCGCCTTTGCCCGTATCTGTTCCAGTTTTTCTTTCATTTTCCCTTCCCTTTCCTTCCGTTTCTTTCTCCGTATTTCTACTGTTTTGAGAAATAAAAAATCCCCCGCACGCATATTCCGTTTCCGAAATATTCATGCAAGGGACGAAATCTCTCCGCGGTACCACCCTGCTTCCTGTCGATCATTCGTGACAGACTCTCTTTTGGCGTAACGTGCCTTATACCGTTTTCCGCTACTCACTCAGACTTATCTGAAAATCTTATACAATTCAATGCACTTGCCCTCAGATCCGTCATATCATTTTCCCGGAAACCGCTCAGGTGTGAAATTAAGCTTCGCCGGAACCCGAAAAGGCTTTCAGCCGATGACCTTTTCTCTCTGTGGGGGATAACTTACTCTTTTGCACCGTCACAGCGTTTAAACTATTCTACATTCTAGTGGCTTTTTCCCGGACTGTCAAGTATTTTATTTTGCAGTGACTTCCTTAAAAATGTACTGTAATCGTCTCCACATCCTCCGAAGTCACCTTACCGCTTGCAAGATCCTCCATCGCCTTCTCCGAAATTTCGTTGGAGGTGTCCGTGATGATCCCGAGAAGCCTCTGATTATAGCGGGAGAATGTCAGAATTGCCATCTGCCCGTTACTTCCCGTCACTTCCATGGTGATATCCGGATTGTTGCCCCCATAGCCCTGAGTGCCGTATTTTACATCCGCCACAGGACCGCCCACCAGATTACAGCGCTCCGACACTTCCTTCGCCGCCTCCGCATAGACGCCGTAATTGTCTTCCAGAGAAGCGTCATACGCTAAGGGCACATCCACATCCAGTGTCTCCGCGCAGCTGATCATAAAGAGTTCCCCCGTGACCGCATCGATAAAAAAGCTCCAGGTGTCATCCTCCGTCTTAACCTCCTCACCAAACCGCACATCCCCGTACCAGAAAGCCCGCGGGAACGTGACGGTGCCGCTGTTATACATCATATAGACATTCATTCCGGCCGCGTCAAGCCCCATGATATCTTCCAAATACTTCACGCCAAACGCTGCCGCCTCCTCCATGGTCAGATCGATGGAGGTGGGTTCTCCCTTGTTCATACTGCTCATGCTGATATGATAAGCCTTCGTTCCAACGGTCTCAGAATTCCTTTTGCCGTCCGCATCATCACCCGCCTCACGGGTATTCTCTGTGATTTCCCCCGCCGTCTGTATCTCCGGAACGGACATCGCCGCCGGCACATGATAGCTGGTCGGAACCATCTCCATCTCGTTTGCTCCGACCTGTGCGCTCACCTCCGCCACAAGTCCGAACACCCCTGCGCTGATACTGCTGACCGCAAGGACCGTTGCTGCGATCTTTCCGAACCTTATGCTTTTTCTTCCATTCGATTTTTTCCTGTTTCTGTCTGCCTTCATTTTCTCTCCTCACTCTCTCTGCACTGTCAGGCGTCTGCGAAACACATTGATTTTATTATTTTTATCAAACAATACTGTAGAATACAGCGTTCCGCAATTGCCTATCATCTCTCTGTTACAATGCCAGAATAGCGAAACAATATTACGAAAAAATATACATCCTGTTACGGAGTTGTAAAAAAATTTACTATGTCCGAAATTCTGCTTCTTCCTCCTTTTCGCAGGGAAGAAAAATCCTTGCTGTTGTTCCCTCCCCGGACTTAGAAATAAACTCCAGACTCCCGCCGTGAAGCTGCACGATCTTCTCACAGATGGAGAGTCCAAGTCCCGCTCCGCCCGCCGCTCGGCTTCTGGATCTGTCCACGCGGTAAAAAGCCTCTTTAATATGGGCGATCTGTTCTGCCGTCATGCCGATCCCCTGATCCTTCACTTCCAACATCACTTGTTCTCCCGCCTTTTTCGCCTCCAGCCGGACTGCAGAACCGGCAGAGCTTGCCTTCAGTGCATTGTCGATCAGGTTGCTGAAAACAGTGATCAGAAGCTCCATGTCTCCGGCAGCGCATTCCCCGTGGCAGACGTAAGTCAAACCAATCCCGCTTTTCTCCGCCTTCACCCGCATGATTTCGCATACCCGCCGAAACAGTTCCTCTACCGGACACAACTGCATCTCTATCTCCCGCAGCGAAGCCAGATCAAGAAGCTGGTAGGCCATATTTTGGAGTCTGGTGCACTGGGACATGATAAACTGTGTGCACTCCAGACGCTCCTCCTCCGATGCCGGCGCTTTCTGCAGATATTCCGCATACCCGAAGATAGCGGTCAGCGGCGTTCTCAGCTCGTGAGCAAAATTATCGATAAACTGCTGCTTTTTGTCCGCTGTTTCCTGCAGAAGCTTTATATGGGATTCCACCTGTTCGGCCATCCGGTTAAAGTGGTCCGCCATCACCGCAATCTCATCCTTTCCGCTGACCTGCAGGCGGGCGTGGTAATCCCCCTCCGCTATGACACGGGAGGCCACGGAAATTTCCCGTAGCGGCTTAAACAGAATATCCAGAAATTTTACCAGAAAAAGCGCCAGAACAAAGGTCACTGCCGCGCTCACTCCAAAGAGCATGTTTTTCATCTCTCTCCACCCCTTCAGAGTATCCGAAAGACCGGTACAGTACCAGAACCCGTAGGCCTGAAAAGGAGCGGGAAACCGACCGTAGACACAAAGCTTCCATGACGGTTTGCTCCGCACAAAAACCATCCGCCCGGACTGATTAGCCTGTCCGGCAAGACTTCCCGGATTCTCAGTCGGCGCAGTCTCCCCCGCCCACCAGATCCACTTCCCATCGCAGGACACCGCAAGCTCATTGTCCCTGTTCTGGGAATAGCGCGCGTAGGTTCTCATCAACTCATCCATGGAAGCCTCCACATCGCCGCCGCGATTATCCACCGCCTGCATATCCTTGATCAGACCGGAGGAGATCACATAGTGTTCCGCCAGAACCTTCTCCCGTTCCGCAGCGAGCCTCTCCCTCAGAGTGATAAAGGAAACGATCAGCATGCTGGAATTTATAAAAACGATGAAAAGAAACAAAGTCACAAGAAATGTTTTCTTCTTCATAAAGGCGCCTCCAGACGGTAGCCCAGCTTGTAGACTGTGGCGATCTGTTTCTCCAAGCGCAGCTTGGCCCGCAGCCTCTGGATATGCACATCCACCGTGCGGGTGCCTCCCTCAAAGTCGAACCCCCAGACCAGATCAAGCAGCTTTTCTCTGGATAACGCTATATTGCGGTTTTTCACAAGAGTTTCAAAGAGCTCATACTCCTTAGGCGTACAGTCCACGGGGCTGCCGTCCGCATAGATCATTCTGCTTTCAAAATCCACTCTGACATGATCCAGTTCAAAATACTTTTCCGTCTTCTTTGTTCGTCTGAGCAATGCCTCCACTCTGGCCGCAAGCTCCAGCATCTGGAACGGTTTCGTGATATAGTCGTCCGCCCCTCTGCGCAGCCCCCGCAGTTTGTCGGACAGTTCGCTTTTTGCGGTCAGAAAGATAACGGGCGTTCCACGGATCTGTTCAAGCACCTCGTAGCCGTCCGCCCCCGGCAGCATGATATCCAGTATGATCAGATCGAATTTCTCACATCCCGACAATGCAATCGCCTCATCCCCGTCAAAAACCTGAGTGCAGTGATGCCCTGCCAGACATAAATTCTTTTTGATCAGTTCGTTGATGGAAGGTTCGTCCTCCACGATCAGAATCTCAGCCATTTGAACAACCATCCCTTTCCCTATATTCCGCAGGCTTTCATACACGCCTGCCGGATATTTCATATTTTATCACAGGACTGTTGCAAAGTTGTAAAGAAATCTCAGGCCTGCATAAAAAATGCCCCGAAGTTTCTACCCTTCAGGACATTTTTCTGATCAGCATTTTCAATAACATTCCGCTCTGCGGCATCCTGTCAGATGCGAGCGGCCATAACAGGATATGGACCGCTCACATCTGACAGGCTTCTGCAGGTCACAACCCTAGCTATGCTCTCCCAACCGATCCGAAGAGCTCCATCTTTTCCCTCACAACTTTCTTCATCTCCGCAATCTCATAAGGGATAAGACCAGTCACGGATTTTTCGCCCGCCGCGATACCGGCCTCAATTCCGCGTTTACCGGCCTTGTCGATATCCGTAAAAATATTCACTTTGGACACGCCGAGCTTTACCGCCCTTTTAAAATCCTGATCGGAAAGACCGGAGCCGCCGTGCAGCACCAGCGGAAGATCAGTTTTTTCGGAGATCACCTGAATCCGCTCAAAGTCCAGCTTCGGCGGGAACGCATAATCCCCGTGGGCGTTGCCCACCGCCACAGCCAGAGCATCCACACCGGTTTTTGTGACAAAGTCCGCGGCAGTATCGGGGTCCGTAAAGTAATCACTGGGATTTTCCAGTTTTCCGGCCCCTGCGTTATCCCCGACATGCCCGAGCTCTCCCTCCACCGTCACGCCCATGGCATGACAGATTTTCACCATCTCCGCAACTTTTTCCACATTCTCCACATAGGAAACGGTGGAACAGTCATACATGACGGAAGTAAACCCAAGCTGCAGTGCTTCCATACATCTTTCAAAAGTCAAACCGTGGTCATAGTGGACACACACCGGAACCGCAGCTTTTTTTGCCATCGGGATCAGATATTCCGCCACCCTCTCAAAGGCCGTGACAGGCAGAAGGACTTCCGCCGTTCCGACCATCACCGGAGCATGCATTTCTTCCGCCGTCTCAATGATGGCCCGGGCCATCTCCACATTCACCGCATTGAAAAATCCGACTCCATAACCGCCTTTCTTTGCAGGAAGTAATATCTCATTCATATTGACTAACATTGTGTCACCTCTTCTAAATCTATCCTTGCTTTTTCCAGCCCTGCTTTATTTTTTCCAGCAGTTCAGCAAAGGACTTTAAACCGCTCAAAGCGTCGTAATCCGCAACGCAGCAGGCTCCCATCGCCGTCGCAAACCGCAGGCATTCCGCCGGTTCAAATCCTTCCAACACCGCCGTCAGAAAAGCGGCGATGCTGGTATCCCCGGCTCCTGTCCCCGAGACGATCTTCTCCGGAACGTAGCTTTTCTCAAACCCTTCCAAATCTGCCCATTTTTCCGGCTCCGGTATGAGGTCTCCCCCTATAGATTCAAGAGTTTTCCTGTCTGCTGTGCGGTAATAAATTCCCGGCGCCCCGCATTTGATCAGAATCACTTTCGCTCCCAGTTTTAAGCACTTGTCCGCAAGGGGTCTGATGTCCGCCTCCACATCCAGATATTTTGTGATATCTCCGCCCTCTGCCCTTTGCTGCCATTCTTCAAATAGTTTTCTATCCAACATAAAGCACAATTCTTCTGCACTGGGCACAAAGAAATCCACAAACGGAAGCGTAAGCTCTAAGATTTTCTCCCAGTTGGCTCTTCCGGCTTCCGAAGCCGCATCCACCGCCGCCATATCCATAGACGTGGCGATTCCTGCGGCTTTCATCCGCTTCATCAGCTTCACCAGCTCCGATCCGTTATTTTCATACATGGCTTTCATAATCGGCGGATAGCCAAAGTGAAACAGCGAGATATCCGTTAAGATATCTTCCGGAATATCATCCGCCCGAAATTCATTATTCGCCCCCGGATTGTGCAGAAACATCCTATCGATTCCCGGCACCGCAATCACCACGGAATAAGATGTGGAAAAATTCTCCGAGCGCAGCATCCCCGACTCCGCATCATGCTGTCTCAGGATATTCATGATCATATCCCCGAATGCATCTCTTCCGATCTTTCCCATCAGCGTGACATCCGCGCCCAGCTTCTTCATCGCCAGTCCCGTGTTGGCCACGCAACCGCCGGTATGCACGTCCGCCTCCTTCACTTCCACCAATTTTCCCGGCGACAGAACATCTTTAAGATGCAAAACCCCGTTTTCCGGAAAAACAGGCGTAATATCCAGACAGATGTGACCTGCCGCTATTACTTTTTTCTTTCCCATACGACTGAATTATTCCACCCCCATAAGAAGATTCATCACATACATTTCGAGTCCCTCAAAATCACGATTTTCCACACACTTTTTTTGGAACTCATAGTCAAACCGATCCACTTTCTTTTCCAACGCTTTAAATATTTTCAGGCTGTTTTCCAGATGTTTGTAGGAATCCTCGTCTTTTGTTGTGCGCATCGCCTTCACATCAAGGCCCACATACTCGCCGTTATCCCCGTATCCGTTCTCCTTGAGCACTTTCACCTGATTAAACGCTGCACGGAGGTTTTCCACACCAAAAGACTTATCCTGATCATAGCGGATACCGTTCTGATCGTTCAAATGAACAGTCATCAGCTTATTCATTGCCAGCGCAAATCCGATCTCATGGGCAGGATCAAGCCCCGCCAGAATCGCATGCGCGCTCTCCAGATTACCGCCCACACGGGAAGGGTCGATAGTTGCTGCCGAGATTGCCATAACATGCCCGATTGTTCCGCAGATACTTCTGTCAATGGGCTCATTTGGTTTGGGTTCGATACATACGCGGATCTTTGAATCGTAACGAAGCATCTTATTGATCGCTTCAATCAGCATTTCTGTTGCCCAAACCGGCGATTTTGATTCTGCGCACAGCGTGCCCTCTCTCGCGAGCCACAGTACGATCATATCTGTTCCCAGTTCCTTTGCAATATCAATGGAGCGATAAGCCCTCCACATCGCATACTCCCTGTCCTTCTCAGATGTGCTCATGAATCCGCCGTCCGCCGTATGCTCATCCATCCAAAGTCGGGGCGCAACAAATTCCGCTTTCAGGTTGTATTTATCCAGTGTCTTTTTCAGTTCCCTTGCCTTTTCTTTGATTTCCTCTTCCGTGTAATCATTGATGTTCGGCACCGCATCATCATCGTGAAACTGAATTGCAGAAAAACCCATCTCTGCAAACTTTTTAAATTTCTCTTCCACCGGGATATCTTCTCTTGTCTCGGGGCCATAAGAATCCGCTCCGGTATGTACGTTCCACGGTCCTACTGAAAATCTGAATTTTGACATATGCTATCTCTCCTTTCATAATCCACTGCTTTTTATTTGTTTTGGAATTTGTTCTTTTAATTATTCTTTAATGCGTCGTCAAATGCTACATCCGATGGTGAAAAATTTATCTTTTTAGTAAAAGCACAGGCTTCCGTTCCCCCAAAGATTCTCTCCATCCCGCTGTCCTCCCATTCTATGGAAAGCGGTCCATTATACTCAATCTGATTCAATACACGGATGATATTATCAAAATCTACATCCCCATGCCCCGGAGACACGAAATTCCATCCTCTGCGCTGATCACCGAATGTGATATGAGATCCCAGAATACCGTTTCTTCCGTTCAGATTCAATTTTGTATCCTTCACGTGTACATGATAAATGCGATCCGCAAAGTCAAACAGAAATACCGCCGGATCAAGCCCTTGCCAGATCAGATGACTCGGATCAAAGTTGATTCCCAACGTTGGCCTGTAATCAAATACTTCCAGCAATTTCTTTGTGCTCCAATAATCAAACGCAATTTCCGTAGGATGTACCTCCAACGCAAGCTTAACACCACAGGCATCAAATTCATCCATAATGGGGCTCCAAAGTTCTTTGATTGTCTGATATCCTTCCTCGATCATTTTCTCAGATGTCTGAGGAAATGAATACCAATATTTCCAAATTGGCGATCCCATAAAAAATGTTACCACCTTCACTCCCATAGCCTTAGCAGCATGAGCCGTAGCCTTCATTTCATCAATCGCCCATTTCTGAATCTCCTCAGGTTTTCCTGCAAATTCCGCGGGTGCAAAACCATCTAATCGTGTATCATATACGGAGGCGATACTGTCTGCAACACACTGTCCCGCGAGGTGATTGCTGATCGCCCAGCATCCCAGATCATATTTTTTCAGGAGTGCCTGTACTTCTTTCACATATGCGGGTTCTATTGCTGCTCGTCTCATATCCAAATGTGACGCAGACAGCTCTAACCCTTCATATCCCATCTCCTGTGCCTGTCTACACATCTCTTCCAACGGTAAATCTCCCCATTGAATCGTAAATAATGTTACCGGTCTGGCCATTTGTATTCTCCCTCCTTTATAATTCTACCCAAATATTACCCTTTTCGTTGCTTTCCAGACATGCTTCCACATACTTTAATCCGGCAATTCCCTCTTCTATCGTCGGATAGTCGATCATCTCAGGCTTAAATGTGCCATCCTTTTTGGCTCTCACACATTCTCCATAACTATCGTACAGATTTCCCATAGATTCCAGCCATCCCTCCGTATGTCCGGCGGGCAGCCGGCCATATTTTCCTGCCGACGCAGTGACTGCCCCGTTTCCCCTCCGAATGATTCGGGATACCCCGTCTTCGCCGATCAGCGTCACTTCCTCACATCTCTCCTGAAACCAGAGAATGGTTCCCTTTGAGCCATAGATCCTGACTCTCAAGCTGTTATCGCATCCGATAGCAAACTGTGATGTCCAGTTCACACCTGTCGCACCGTTATCGTATTCCACAAGAACCTGATCATTATCATCCAGAACTCTTCCCGGCACAACAACATCCATTTTTGCAAGAATTCTCTTTACTTTCAGCCCAGTCATAGTAGCAACCGCATTTTCCACATGCGTCCCGAGATCGCCGAGACAATTGACCTTTCCGGATTGAGCGGGATCGCATCTCCAGACTCCCTGTTTTCCTCCGTTATCTTTCTCATCATAAAGCCATCCCTGAGGATATTCCGCCATCACAGTCCTCACTGTGCCAATCTCTCCTCCGGCAATCAGATCCCGTATGTATTTAGCAGTGACATGACCTACATAGGTGTATGTAACCATAAACAGCAATCCCTTTTCATCCGCAATCGCTTTTAGTTCCTCTGCCTGCTTACTCTCTGTCACCAAAGGTTTATCGCAGACAACATGAATTCCGGCCTCAAGAAATGCTTTACACACCTCATAATGCGTATTGTTCGGTGTCACCACAACCACAAAGTCAATTCCGTCTTCCCGCTCCGCCTCCATTTCAGCCATTTCGCTGTAGCTTGCATAGCATCGGTTACTCTCTATCCCCAGAACCTGTCCCTGCTTTTTTGTTTTTTCCGGTGTCCTTGAAAAGCAGCCTGCAACCAGATCTGCCGTATTATCCAGACTGATAGCTTTCCTGTGAGCGTCCCCTATGAACGCATCCGGACCGCCTCCCACCATTCCATAGTTTAATCTGCTCCTCATCCGCCTCTCTCCTTTTCTTTTTATTGATTCATGAATCATATCCTTATCGATAAGTAAACTATATAGGACAAATGACTCTTCATCTATGCGTTTGTTGCTGTCACATTACGACAAGTTTGCTTTTTTAATCAAAAAATATTCCCGGTAAACCTTTTATGTACTATAATAAAAAAAGACATGTTACAATTTCGAAGGGGGTATTTGCATGTTCGATAGTCAACAAAAAAATGAGTATGAGAAAATATCCCATACCCGTGTAAACAACATCAATTTTTTTCTCTCTCGGTTAACCTATCGTATGCCGCACACTCACCATGATTTTGAAATCATTCAGGTAATCGAAGGGAACTTACATGTCAAAACTCTAACCGAAGACTTTATTATTGGCCCCGGTGAGATCGCGCTGTTCAATCCGGATACTTTTCATATGTTGTACAGTGTGCAAGACTATTGTGTTCTGCTTGCCATTCAAGCGGACCCTTCCTTTTGTTCCGCTCACTATCCGGCTATTCGACATATTCAGTTTGACACGGCCAACGTAACCTCGATAACTCCTTTTAATAAAGCATTGGATATGATCCATGTTTGTTTAAATCTTGGATATAATTACTGTCGGAACAACGAAGGTTTTGAACTGCGCTGCGTGAGCGATCTCTACCGCTTATTCTCCTACTTTATCTCGTTTGTACCATATCACCTTGAAAATGAATCAAATGTCTTTCACTCAAAAGAAAAAGAACGGCGTTTTACACGAATCATCAACTATATCCATCAGCATTATACAGAAAAAATAACCTTATCCTCCTTAGCTAAAGCCGAAAACCTCTCTATGACCTATCTATCTCACCTGTTTAAAGATGCTGCAAAAATGTCCTTTCAGGAATATCTCAATTCCTTGCGGTTTGAACATGCTCTCCTTCTGTTAAAAAAGACAGACAGAAGCGTCACTGATATCTGTCTGGAAAGCGGCTTCTCCGACAGTAAATACTTAAACAAACGGCTGAAAGCCGTCTATGATCTGACTTTAAAAGATTTCAGAAATACCGACACAAATTCCGACAGAAAAGTTGCTGACAAATGCGATAATCAGTTCTTTTATACCCCTGAGGAAGGTCTGGATATCCTGCGGAAACATTATCATTTTAATTGCGATACAGAAAATATATCTGCCATTTCAGATATTACTGACAAAACAGATTAAAAGCCGCAAATTATAGAAGTCATTCTATATGTAAACGATCTCAAAATTTTCCGTTTCCGGCATTCCTGCAAAAATAGATATAATTTCTTCTTTTGTGTAATGGGCCGGAATAGTCACATGGCAGCTGATATGGAAGGATTCACCGTTTATCTTTTCCCACCTGAACTGCTGTACATGGATATGGTACTGTTCCAGCTTTTCCAACACTTTTTCGTACTCTCCCGCATCATGTTCTATATGAAAAACCACCTGCGCCCTGATCGTGTGTTTGACGATCCAGAGATTGCGGTGCAGCAGATACTGCATAATCAGTATCAGTACGGTCACACTGATTCCCATCCCGTACATGCCGGCGCCGAAAGCCATCCCGACCGCGATGGTTGCCATCAGCCCCGCCGCCGTAGTCGTGCCGCTGACATGCCCCTGTTTCCCCGTGATGATGATGCCGCCCAAAATGCCGATACCGGTAATGATGCTGGCTGCAATTCTGGACACATCCCAGGAAACTCCCGCAGTCCCTATCACATCCAGAAAACCATACTTTGAGATGATCATCATCAGCGCTGCGGCCATGGAAATCATCATATGGGTTCTTGTTCCCGCCACTTTAATCCTCTGCTGTCTCTCAATCCCGATGATCCCTCCGCATAACATCGCGAAAACGATTCGACTGAAGAACACCAACTGCTCGCCTATGAAACTGCCTGCCATCACCACTTTCATATGTTCTTCCCTTTTCCTTTATCCTTTTCTCTTCAATCCGCTTTTCCGCCTTACTCTCCCGCAAATATATTCATTCGTCGGCTTAAAATACCTGTTGATATGTGCTCCGATCATTGCGATGTAACTCACACTGTAGAGCCAAAGCAGTACAATGACCACCGTCGCAAGAGATCCGTATATGCCGAAGTCCCCGAAATACTCGAGATATACCGAAAAAACAAGGGAAAAGCCGTTCCAGATCACCGCGGTAAAAACAGCTCCTGGCATCTGCATCAGGAACTTCTGCCTTTTTCCCGGCACATAACTGTAAATCAACATAAACAGCAAAGTCAGGACGATCCACGAATAAATAAACTGAAACCGCCCAAGCAGGGAAGCCAGTATGCTCATCCCCGGTATACGATCAAAAAAAATTTTTACGATATATTTCCCGAAACCGCTGATACCGATGGAAATAATGATTGCCAGAATCAGCAGGATCGTATAAAATGCCGCAATAAACCGGACATAGAAATAATTTTTTCCCTCTTCCACCTCATTGACCGCATTTAATCCCCGCATGAGCGCCATCATCCCTTTGCCGGCAGACCACAACATCACAAGCACCGCCAACGAAATCCCTCCGGCAGACTGCCTGTATACATCGGCGATGATGGAATTTAAAAACATCCCGATCACCCCCGGCAAAACAGCATCGATGGAATCCTGCAAAAACTCCTGCGTAATATTCACATAAGGCAGGATCGAACAGACCAGATACAGGATCGGGATCAGAGAAATAAACAGAAAAAAAGCTGTGCTGGCCGCAAAAGAACTGATATTTTTTATCGTCATCTGTCTGTTGAAATTATAAAAAATCAAATATGCTTTTTTGATCACGGAATATCCTTTGCGTTCTTTCAATACACACTCCCCGAATAATATGTTTCCAGAATATCTTTATAACTACTGCCTGCAAGCGCCATCTGTTTTGCCCCGTTCTGCGACATGCCGACGCCATGTCCGAAACCGCCGCCTTCTACAATATATCCTACCATATTTCCTTTATCGTTACAAATACTTTGCAAAGAAATAAATGCGCTGGGCAGCAATTCACCCGCCTGATAAACCGCGTCGTTTTGCAGTTTCACCTCCCCGCCCTGAGCTAACACATAGCGGATATTGTACTCTCCCCATACATACACATCCCCCTTCTCACAGGTGATCTTCACACAGTCCGCCACGCCTCCATCCTGTCTCTCGACGACGCTCATATCCAAGATATTTCCCAGCGCCTTCCCGCTTATTTCCAACTCTTTCCCGGTTTCCCTATTCTGAGCCCAGACCAGTTTATCATTTATCGCCCTGCGGGCCGCAGATCTGGCGAAAACAGTCTTGTCCGACGCTTTCTCGCATCTATAATGCCATCTGTAGAAAGCTTCCTCCGACTCCGCATGTTCTTCATGGCATTGACTTATAAAGTCAAAAAACTCTTTATTCATATCGGTTATCTCTTCTTGACTTTTCGTTGTCGAAGGCCGTTTTGTCTCACCTCCATGCCAGACTGAAATCTGTGCGCTGCGCCCGCAGGAGGTGGAATAATAATAGCAATCCACGAAGTTTCCATCTTCCTTTCTCAATACCTCTCCTGTTGTTTCTTCCACGGCCTGATCCCCTTCCGGAGCAGTATTCAGATTACGGTATACCTGACAGGCGGTGCTGTCATCCACCGCCGCATCATATTCCGGGTACGCTTTGCTTTCCTGTTTCATTTTTGCGTAGGTGCGGGCGCAGACAGCCTGCGCTTTCAGAGCTTCGAGAGGGTAAGCGGCCGGCATTTCGCTAGGCAGCACACCCTTCACATACTCTTCAATGGGTACCTCATTAATTAACACAAGTCCTTCCTCTTCCTTCCGGATTTCCAGAATCCCTTTATAAGAGGGATGTCCGCAGGCCTTATCGAGATTCAGAACCTGTATCACACCGTCTTTTGTTCCCGTGACGCTTATCCTGATAATATCGGTCCTCTTAAAATAAGGGGCATCCTGTCCGATCTCCAGTTTTTCTCCGTCCGCTTCCAAAAGAATCTTTTTGTGATTTGTACCCTGTTCTCCGAGCAGCACGACTCGTATGGTCTCAGTTTTCCGGTCCGCTTCCTCGCCTTCCCCCAAATTTTCTCCTTCTATTACAGGCTCTTCTTCCGGCACTACAGTCTCCGATATCTTTTCATCCGCTTTTTCAACCTCCTCCGTATGAGCTTCTCCCTCGGCCTCCCTCTCATTTTCCCAGACCGGGGAGACAAAGAGAATCGCGCTCTGCACGGTATGTCCGGCTTCCAGACAGGCTTTCTGCACCTGCCTGTAACAAAAGAAAAGCCAGAAAAAAATCACAAGGAAATATGTTGCAAAAAAAATATAAGTTCTTCGATTTCTCATATTCCATTTTATTCCACAAGGGAAGCTTTCATGCAGCCTGTCTGATAAAATATAAAAAAGACGAGCAAAAGAGAATTCTCTTACTCGTCTTCTTTTTTCTTTTTGACCCCCAAAATGCAGAACCCTGTAAGTTGACTCCTAGCGAACGCCAGGTGGGTTACCGCAAACACACTTCTGCCTTCCACTGCTTAAGCTTTCGCCCGGAGGCCTGACATCCATGTGATAATGTAGGTGTCCCGTTTAAAGTAAATGTAGGTTCAAAATAACAGGAATCCTATTGCATTTCAGGTTATTTATATTATAGCCGTTTCCTCTGTTTTTTACAACAAAAATTCTTGAGATTTTTTAGAAATTTTTGGATGAAGATATCTCCCTCTTTCTCACGGCAAAGGCTGTCATAGCCGCTCCGATCACACACGCGGCAACTCCCCAGACCAATATCATCTTCGGCCCGGACGTATCCAGAATCCTGCCGCAGACAAGACCGCTGAACATACCGCCCATTGTGATAGCGCAGTTCACATAGGCCTGCCCTTTCACCTGATCCGCTTTTTCCATCACTATATTGGCATAATATGCCGCCGCAGGAATAAACAGCGCATAAGCCGCAATCTGACAGAACTGACTGATAATAACTCCGACAATGCCGTTTGCCAAAAGCAGCACCGTCACCTTCACCGTAAAAAATACGGTGGAGAGAAACAGCAGCTTTTCACAGGACACTTTTTTTACCATTTTTGCAAAAAACGCCATCGTCGGCAGCTCCACCACCGCCGCCAAAGCTGTGGCATAACCCACATGCTTCTCCGTACACCCGAGAGGCCTGATGATCTGAATCAAATAATCGTTGAGCATATTATGTGTAAAAAACACAAAGATAGTCGCCGCTAAAAACAATATAAACATCGGATAATACTTTACAAAATCAAAAAAGTTGTTGTGAGCCAGAAAAACTTCTTCCGAATCCTTTTTTGCCTCTTCCCCCAAAGCCGCCTTTTCTGCTTTTTCTTCCATGACGGAGGAACTGTCTCTTTCCGGCAGCCTAAAAGTCAGAAGGAACAGCAGTCCCACAGCCAGCGCAAGGGCGTCCCCGATATGTATCACGCTCACACCGTATTTTTCTAACAGATTTCCGATGATCGGCGAGTAAATCGCAAACCCCATGGAACCGATGCCTCTGGCCAGTCCGAAGTTGATGGAACAGCCCTTTTCGGCATATTCAAAGTTCATGGCGATAATGATAGGCTGGTAGGCCATCTGAATCATATAGATCAGCATAAATATCAAAAAGACCGCCGCTTTTCCCTCCCGCACAAACGCTAAAGCCAGCGAAAGCACCAGCACTATCGCCGTACATAAAGACGCCGTCCTGCGGTTTGTAAGTTTTCCCGGTTTATCGATCAGGCCGGCTATCACCGGCTGGATAAACACCGAAAAGATATTGGCAAAAGCGATCAGCATACCGATCTGGGAATTTGTGAACCCTCTCTCCAGCATAAAGATCGACGCATAGGCATGGACTCCGCAAAATCCCATAAAATAAGTAGCGTTGATCACCGCATAGCGGGCTGTCCAGAATTTTCCGTTCTCTGCTTTATGTTTCATCTGTTTTTTCACCCTTCCCCCCTTGACGTGCCATGCCCTTCCCACTGTAGGCAGGCACACCTTTCATACAACCGAAAGAGCTGCCGTCCCGGGCTTTCATGCTCAGTACGGCAGCTCCAACTCATACTTCTGTTAAACTATTTTAAAAACGATCTCTCCGTCTGCTTTTAGCACTCGGAAACCAGTTTCTTCAGCGCTGCTAATGCTTCATCCGGAAGCTTATCATAACCTTCCTTCTTGGTAGCGAAGCCTTCCACTGCGTCCACACGGTTCTGCATAGCGCTCTTCAATGCCGCCATGTAGGAAGCGTCATTCAGATCAGGTGTGAAGTCACCTGTCTTGCCGGACCAGTCATACATGATCTCGATATCTTCAAAGTTGCCCCACTTCTCAAAGTTAGCCTTTCCTTCCACGATAGTTTCCAGAATGCCGAGAGTATCAGCGGGTTTAACTTTCTTACCCATGAAATCGCCTGTGTTTACGATATAGCAGTCAACGTTCTTTTCTTCCACCAGCTTTTTGAACTTTTCGTAGTCGTTTACCAGAGGATACGTTCTGAACGGGTTAGCGTAAGGGACGATTCTCAGTGCATTCAGGTCTGTACCTGCAGCCACACGTTCTGCTGTGGATGTCTTTGTAGCCAGTGTAGCGCCCATAACGGAAGCCAGTGCCGCGCCTTTTAATTTTACTACAGGCGGGATGGTTGGATCTTTCATGATCCAGAAAATAGCGTTAACCGGAGCGTCGATCTTATCCACGCGGTTCGGAGACCACAGTTTGGACTTGATCGCACGGCCGTTGCCGTTTCTGATATCCTCAGTTACAAGCTGAATCTTGCCGTCCTCATCCATCGTAGCGGAACAGTTCTGAGCGGATAACAGATACTCGTTGTCAGGACATCCTGTCGGATAATCTGCAGTCTTATCAAAGTAAGTAGGCTCAAGCGCTACGGAAGAACAGGTATCTGTGTTGATGATGAACGCGTCATCATGCAGAACAGTGATCGGATACTTGCCGCCGTGTTTTGCGTGAGTCAGAGTAGACTTTCCGGATCCGGACAGACCGTATACAGATGCAACGAACTTGGAACCGTCAGCCAGAGTGTACTCTTTCTGTCCGCCGTGGCATGCCGCATAACCGTTTCTGTTAGCCAGAGCCCAAGCCATAGTCAGTGTGCCTTTCTTATGCTCACCAAAGTATTTCATACCAAGGATAGCCGCACAGTTCTGGTTGGTATCAAAATAGCACAGTGTCAGAGGATCGCTCAGACAGCTATAGTCCACATCGGGAGCTTCCACCGGCGCCCACTGGGGATCGGAGAAAATATAGATATCCGGCTCGTTGCCGTTACCGATAGGCAGGGATTTCCCGTACATCTTCACATATTCGTCAGACATATACTGGAAGTTAATCATCCAGTTGTACAGAAGGTTCTCCTCTCCTTCCGGAATCAGAAGATGAGCTTTCGCCATGAATTCAGGATCAAGACCTACAAAGCAGGTTGCATGATACATCTTTTTCCAGCGTGTCTTATAGACAGCGTCCATCACTACCTTGTCAAGTTTTGCTTCGTCCACACCGGGCTCGCCTTTAATGCGGCGTGCTGCTGCGTAACGGCCGGTCACTGCGCCGTCATTGAACAGAAGAACTTTTGCGTCCTTCGGAAGACCGAAAGTCTCGCCATCTTTTACAGGCATGTCTGTCACGATGGTTCCCGGAGAGTTCTTGGCCAAATTATAAGCCTCTTTCAGTGTCTCCACCTTCACTACGTTATTTCCGTAGAAAGCTGCTTCGATAATGGAACGGGTTTTGGAAAAACCTACCTTATCTTTGCCGATCTCGGAAATGGGGTAAAACGCTTTTGTTGACATATTTTTTCCTCCTCTTGGAATATAAATATAATTTCCACACATTCTTTTTTATTATGGCAAATAGCCCCTCAAAAGTCAATATAACTTTTGCAAATAAATTACAATTATTACAATTCTTTCGTCGCTTCAAGCAGCCACTCTTTTTCCTCCTGTTCTAAAAGCGGCAGCACCTTCTCACGCACCAATTTATGATACCTGTTGATTCTTTCCGCGTCCTCAGACGTCAGGAAACGCTTATCAAGGGCCTCTTTATCGATGGGCACTAATGTCAGATGCCTGAAGCCGAGAAACGTGCCGTATTCATTCTCCTCCTCCTTCACGACTTCCAGAATATTTTCCGTGCGGACACCGAATTTTCCCGCAAAGTACATTCCCGGCTCATCGCTGATCAGCATCCCTGCCCTCAGCGCATATTCCTTCGCCTCTTTTCGATACTGCCAACTGATCCGCTGGGGACCCTCATGCACATTCAGGATATACCCTATGCCGTGACCCGTACCATGCCTGTAATCCAGATGAGCCTTCCACAGTTCCTCCCTCGCCAGAATATCCAGATTCCGGCCGGTCGCCCCCTCCGGAAAGGAAGCCTCCGCAAGCCGCAGCATAGCCGCCGACACAAGAGAAAAAATGCGCTTTTCCTCCTCGCTCACCTCTCCCAGCACAATGGTCCTCGTGACATCCGTTGTACCGCCCATATACTGACCGCCAGAGTCAACAAGAACCATTCCCTTTTTCGTGAGCCTTCTGTCAGTTTCTTCTGTTGCCGAATAGTGGACGATGGCTCCGTTGTCAGCATAACCGCAGATCGTCGCAAAAGAAATATCCAGAAAACCGGAAATCTGTCTCCTAAACTCTTCCAGCTTATCCGCCGCGGAAATTTCCGTAATTTCCTCTTTTCCCACATGGTTTTTCAACCAGTAAATAAATTTGCACAGCGCTGCACTGTCCTTCAAATAGGCTTCTCTGCTGCAGGAAAGTTCCGTTTCATTTTTGATTGCTTTGAGCAGTTCCGTGGGAGATTCCCGCAAGATCAACTCGCTTTTTCCGGAGAGAAGTTTCCGCATACGATGACTGAGATATCCTCCCGGAGAGGTAACCTTTTTTCCTCTCACTTTATTCAATTTTTGACTAATCCAGTCAAACACCTTATCATATTCTTCGATCGTTACGCCGAAACGTTCCAGAGAAAGCCCCTGCGCCGCTTTTTTCTGCAAAAACAGCGTGCACTCATCCCTCCCCACAAATGCATAGGAAAGAGCCACCGGATTGCAGGCGATATCCGCCCCACGAAGGTTGAACAGCCACATGATATCGTCGAGACTGCTCAAAAACAGGTAATCCATCCCTTCTTTTTCCAGTATGCACCGCACTTCTTTTAGTTTATCCCCACAGGATTCTCCTGCGTACTCTTCTGAAAGCTCCCACACCGGATTTGCCGGTCTGGCCGGCCTGTATTCCCATGCGATATCCGCAAGATCCCTCTCAAAAGAAACCGCTGCGCCTTTTTCTTCACATATCTTCTCTAACCTTTTGCCCTGCTCTGCGCTAACGCAGTCGCCGTCAAACCCCAGAAACTCTCCTTTTTGCAGCTTTACCTGCAAATATTCCTCTATCTCCGGAACTCCCTTCTCCTCCATGCGCATCAGTTCTATGCCCGTTCCGGCAAGCTGTTCTTCAGCCTGCAGAAAATAGCGTCCGTCCGTCCAGAGAGCCGCGCTTTTTTTACCTACAAGCAGTGTGCCGTTTGATCCGGTAAAACCGCTGAAATAAGCTCTTGCCCGGAAATGCTTATGAACATATTCCGAACCGTGGCAGTCCGCCGATGTGATCATATAATAGTCAACTTTATTTTCTTCCATAGCTTTTCTTAGCGCTGAAAGCCTTTTTGTCACCTGCTCATTCTCCATCTGAAATCCACACATCCTTTCCCTGTTGCAGTATCGCCTCTTCCATCAAATCATTATACATAATAAAACAAAATTTTCCCATATAATTTATAAATTTTTAATGAATTGACAGAATAAACTTGTAATCATCATTTTTTTTGTGTTATGATAATAGTGCATTTCACTGTGATACTATTTCTTAATTTTTTCAGAACAACATTAGTCTTTCTCTGACTGCACATGGCCGTCTTTGAAAGCCCTTTATATTGTTATAGCAGATCTTACGCTTATTTGTCACCTGCATTCTCATTGGATTTGATGGTTTTGGGCAACACAGATTTGGCGCTGTGGCCTGTACAAGCAGGATGTGCTTTAACTATTGCGCTAGGAAAGGAGTTATACATGGAACATCAGAATTTTTCAGAAATCACACCGGAACTGATCAAACTTGCAAAATTGAGTGAAGAATCAGATATCATCGATACCTCTCTCTTTACAAAGTACGATGTCAAGAGAGGGCTTCGCGATTTAAGCGGAAAGGGAGTCCTTGCCGGTTTAACTACCATTTCAGACGTAAGGGCAACCGAAATTATCGATGGAAAGTCTGTTCCAGCTCATGGCCGTCTGTTTTACAGAGGGTACGATGTGAAGGATCTGGTGCAGGGATTTACAACGAAAAACCGTTTCGGCTTTGAAGAAGTCACTTATCTTCTTCTTTTTAACAAGCTGCCCAACACGAAAGAACTGAATGAATTCAGAGATCTCCTCGCCGGCTACAGGAGCCTTCCCACCAGCTTTGTGCGGGATATCATCATGAAAGCACCCAGCAAGGATATGATGAATACTCTGGCAAGAAGCGTACTGACCATGTACTCTTACGACGACAGGGCGGACGATACTTCCCTGCCCAATGTACTCAGACAGTGCCTGCAGTTGATCAGCATTTTCCCGCTGCTTTCCATTTACGGATATCAGGCATACAGCCATTACCACGACGGCAACAGCCTCTATATCCACCAGCCTCAGCCGCATCTTTCCGCTGCGGAAAACATTTTACATATTCTGCGTCCCGACAGCCAGTATACCCAGTTGGAGGCAAAGATTCTGGATCTGGCTCTTGTGCTGCACATGGAACACGGCGGCGGCAACAACTCCACCTTTACGACCCATGTCGTAACTTCCTCTCTGGCCGATACCTATTCCGTCATCGCGGCCGCCATCGGTTCCTTAAAAGGTCCCCGTCACGGCGGCGCAAACATCAAAGTGGTGCAGATGTTTGAAGAGATGATGAATGTTTTGAAAGACTGGAAAGATGAAGAGGAAGTCGGAAATTATCTGAAGAAACTGCTGCATAAAGAAGCCTTTGATCACGCCGGCCTGATCTACGGCGTGGGACATGCCGTATACTCCAAGTCCGATCCGAGAGCTGTGATCTTCAAAAGCTTTGTGGAAAAACTCTCCGAGGAAAAAGGACTGGAAAAAGAATTTAATCTTTATTCTCTGGTGGAAAAACTTGCGCCTCAGGTTATCGCCGAAGAACGCCAGATCTACAAAGGCGTCAGCGTCAACGTGGACTTCTACTCCGGCTTTGTCTATAAGATGCTTGGACTGCCGCAGGAACTGTTTACGCCGATCTTCGCCATCGCCCGTATCGTCGGATGGAGTTCCCACCGGATGGAAGAACTGGCTAACAACGGAAAGATCATCCGTCCCGCTTACAAGCCTGTGGGATACGATAAAAAATACATGTCCATTGAAGACAGAAAATAGAAAAAAACCTCCGGAACATCATATTTCCGGAGGTTTTTTTCATAATCTCAAACATATCTCGTGGGATTTCTTCATAGTTCCGTAATCGAATTTGCTGCGAGACCTGCTCATTTGTCTGCCGATCTCATCCGACTTCCTTCCAAAATACTCTGAGAGTGCCTGACAACTGTATTCCCTTCTTCCGTCCGCCTCTACCCTCGCCGTCCTATTTTCTATCTCTCCCACCGGATTCATTCTCACGAATCCAATCCCATGTCTATCCAACAGCCTGAAATACAAATGCCAATACAAAAACCAGTACATAGCATCAAAGGGAGTCACTTTATTCTCCTGATACTTTCTGTCATCCTCCTCCGCCACCTGAATTACCTCCTCCAGCCTGGACAGATCTCCCGCCATCGCGTGAAGCAGCGCGTCACAAGTCACGATATCCCCTTCTATAGGATTTCGACACCGTTCCGGCCATCTGTCAAATATTTTCCGAAACAATTCCGGTTTTCCGTAATCCATACAGTGCGCCAGCGCTTCAAACACCAACGTTTCTTCATTTGCCTGTTCACACTGTTGATAGCACCACTGGTACTTTTTCGGGATCTCCTTCCTGCTGACGCTGAGAATCAGCTCCTCGATCCTGTCAAAGTCCTCCCGGTACACATAATACTTTAACATGGGTCTCACATAATAGCAGATATAGCACCAACTGTCAAAGTCCAGAGAAGCCAGTTTCTTTTTCGATTTCTCAATGAGCTCCCCATCTCTGTCCAACAGCCCGACGCTCAGTACGCACACATAGTTTCCCGCGTTCCAGGCAGTGCCGTATTTCTCCTCACACTCCAGAAATATGGACAGCATCTGCCCCATTTTCACGTCGTCTATCTGCGGATACTGCATATATAAGTCTAATATTCTGGCGGCTGTGTCCACGAAATATTCCCTTCCGAATCTGGTCGTTTCCGCCGCAAGACCCTCTCTGTAAGCCTGATGAAACATCTCTGAGATCTGAAAAGCAAACCGGGTATCCTGCACATCATCCCGCCCGATGTACCAGAGCGCTTTTCCCATCACATAAAAATATATCTGCCAATCCCGCACTTCCCTCGCTCTGGCCAAGATACGTTTCAACAAAGGCACCAGCACGGGAGCATTGTCATCCCAACTCGAAAAACCGCCCTGAGTCAGATTGTTGGCTCTCTTGATCATCTCCCACAGCTTATCGTCCGCCACATATTTTCTGGTGGTAAAACTTTCCAAAATCATATCTGCCCTTTCCTCCTATTTTCAGTCGGATATCCGTATCCGAACAGACTGCCCTTCGTTTTCTTCAAATATCCTCCAGTCCGTACTCCATCAGTTTGATCAACCCTCTGTTCAATACCCGCAGCTCTTTTTCCCCCAGAGTATAATGGCCGGCAAGCATGGCATGCACATACAGCACTTCTATCATCGTCCTTGTGATCTCCTCGTCCCTCACCTGTGCAAGCCGCTTTAACAAAGCATTCTTTCCGTTCAGATACAGCTTCGTGCCGTAGCTGTCGTCGGCCTGTGCGAAACTTCCCGGATCAAATTCTTCCAGAAAACCGGAAAAGCTGTCTTCCGTCAAAAATTCTCCCAGTATGCCGTCCGTCCCCGGCACATAGAAAGCCGGCGAATCAGGCGGATCGAACTGTTTTAACGCTACATTGCAGCCAAGAGGTCTCAACTCTCCGGAAGCTGTTTCCATCAAGCCCTCCAGCGCTTTTCTCACCGTTTCCTCCGGCTCCTCCAAAAGTTCCCCGTAGGAAGCCTCGTCAAATACCTGTATGCGGATCTCCGGATGATAGCGTTTCAAAAGCTGCAGCAGTTTTGCATCGTAAATATAACCCGCATTGATCAAAATACCCGCTCCATTTTCCAAAAGCGCATATGCCCTTCTGTAATCTTCCACCTCCGTACAATAATAGACCGCCGTCCTCCTCGACGCTTCCATCAGTTGAAACCCTGTCAGGCTCCCTCTGTTGGATGCAAAGATCAGGAACTGGAAAAACAGCTTGTATATTTTCTCATTCTCCACAGCCAGAGATTTGATTGCCACGTTATGTACGGAAGTGAGCTGTTTCAACATGTTGACGTCATATAGAGACAGCGCGACAAAATACTCGAAAATGCTTTTCTCAATATCGCCTCTCGCTCTGGAAAGACGGTAATCCGACACAAAACCTTCTCTCGAGGCCAAAGGCGTCAGATCCTCCGCATTCAGGATACATCTCGTAAAAAACGCCCACTTGGGAATCAGTTCCCTGCCATCCTCCGTGATGAGCATATTTTTCAAAAAAATTTTATGTGCTCCCATGGAAGCCGCACTGGTCTGCTTTCTGGAAATAAAGGCGTAGCCGCTAAGCCCCTCCCCTTTGATGGGCACCGCGCCAAAAAAATTTTCCTCAAATATCAATTCCCCGAACCGCAGGATTTCCTCGTTGCTGCAGAAAGGCTGCCGCCACGGAATAAAGGCATCGTTTATGCGCCTTACGCCGCCGTCCCCGTCAAACTCCACCGGCGTCCGCAGCAGAAAACCATACTCTTTCAACAGTCTGATCACTTCCTCCTCATGGTATCTGACCGCCATCTTTCCTTTCAGAGAAAGAATCACTTCCGTGCCCACAGGAAGCCCCTCTGTTTCCTCTGCCACCTGATAGGTGCCGTCGCTCTTCCCGAGCCATCTATAGCCCTTCTTTTCTTTGACAGAGCTGCTCCGCACCAGAATCTCGTCGGCCACCAGAAAACAGGACAAAAGTCCGATACCGAACTGCCCGATAAAATTTCCCCGCTCCACAGCGCCTCGTTTGGATGATTGCCCGATAACGGACAAAAAAGTATGTATTTCCTCCCCGGTCAATCCAATCCCATTGTCCGCGAATATGAGCTGCGCTCCGGTCTTTGTCTCCCGTCGGTATGTGATCTTGATCTGTTCCCCTTGAAATTCAGGCTCTGCCTCCTTTCTGGCCTCTATGGCATCCACCGCATTCTGCAGAAGTTCCCGCAAAAACACATCCTCACTGGAATAGAGGTTCTCGCTGAGCAGGCGGATAATGCCCCGCAGATCCACCTGAAAACTGTAATCCTTCGTTTTGTCCGCATTGTTATGATCATCCATTGCTGTCCGCCTCCTTTCCGTTCCAAAATCCCGCCATAATCCTCATCACGGCTTCCCTCTCCGCAAGCAGTTCGGAAAAAGCGCTGGCGCTGCCAGCCGCAACCCCCATGCGAAAGGCATACTCATAGTCTCTTTTCTCAAACCATCCCGCCAAAAAACCGGCCACCATGGAATCTCCGGCCCCAACTGCATTTACAAGCTTTCCCTTCGGCGCTTCCGCCATATGTATTGCCCCTGTCTCATCCACCAAAACCGCACCCTTTCCTCCCATGGATACCAGCACATTTCTGCCGCCTTTTTCCTGCAGTTTCACGGCGTAGGGAACCACGGATTCTCTGGTTTCAGGAACCGCCCCGAAGAGTTCCCCAAGTTCATAATTGTTCGGTTTGATTAAAAACGGCCTGTACTGCAGCACATTCAACAGCAGTTCCTTGGTTGCATCAACCACAAATAGTATCTCTCTTTTCTTCAGGTGTTCCAAAATATCGCTGTAAATAGAATCCGGAAGGGATTTCGGAATGCTCCCCGCCAGAACGAGCACATCCCCCGCGTTTAATTTATCAAGCTTTTCAAACAGCTTATCCACCGAAGGGGCGTCGACAGCCGGCCCCATGCCGTTTATCTCCGTCCCGTCATAGTCCTTAAACTTGACATTGATTCGGGAAACTCCCTGCCCCAGTCTGATAAAATCCGCGGGAAGTCCCATTCCCTGCACTTCCCGCTCAATCTGTTCCCCGATAAACCCCGCCGTAAATCCTAAAACCGTACTGGATATCCCCAGATTTTTTAAAACAACGGACACATTGATTCCCTTACCGCCGGGAAACATCCTTTCGCCGACAGTACGGTTAGTCTTCCCCATCTCAAAACTTTCCATAGAAACTACATAATCCAACGATGGATTAAACGTTACGGTGTAGATCATGGCTTCCCCCCGATCTTCCTATTTTTCTCCTGTTCTGCTATCATTGTCTTACTCTGATAAAGCGTTTCCACAAAGCCCCTATACCGCCCTGCCCGAAGGGATTGATATAGCTTCTCCCTGCGATAGTTCTGTTGCACGCGATGGAAACAATGAAAATCAGAATTCCCGCCGCATAGCCCCAGACACCCGCAATGCCCGTCAATACAAGAGTAATGATACGCATGAATTTCAGCGCATAGCCCAGTTCATAGTTGGACTGGGTGTAGTTTGCAATGGCCACAAAAGCCATGTACAGCATCACTTCCGAGTTGAACCATCCGGATTTCACCGCAAATTCACCCAGCACAATACCTGCTGTGACGCTTAAAGGCGTACTCAGCATATTCGGGGTATTCACGGCCGCCAGCTTCAGACCGTCCAACGACAGTTCCAAAATCAGAAACTGAAATAACACCGGCACATTGACGTCATCCGCGATGGCGATAAAGGAAAGCCACTCCGGCAGCCATTCGGGATACATCGTCAGCAGCAGGAACGTAGGCGTCAGCAGATAGGTGATGATGCCGATGATCGTTCTTGAAAACCGCAGGTAAGTGCCTGTGACAGGCGGAAAATAGTAATCGTCCGCCTCTTCCGTCATATCAAAAATAGAAACCGGAAGAATCATTGCAGAAGGTGAATTGTCCACAAAAACGATGATATTCCCTTCCAAAATATGCGCGGCAGCCGTGTCCGGACGCTCCGTATATTTGAATTTCGGAAAGGGGTTAAACCATTTTCCCTGATACAGACACTCCGCTAAACTCTCCTGATTCATCGTCAGGGACTCCACATGGATATTCTGGATTCTTGTCTTGATCTGACAAAGCAGTTTATGATCCACCCGGTCCTCCATATAACAGACCGCAATATCCGTCTTTGATATCTCTCCGGCACGCATCATCTCCATACGAAGTTTCGGACTCCGGATGCGCCTGCGGACAAGAGCCGTATTAAAGACGATGGTCTCCACAAACCCGTCTCTGGATCCCCGCAGCGCTTTTTCTTTTTCCGGCTCCGAGACGTTTCTCGCCGGGTAAGTCCTGCTGTCGATCAGAAGACATTTACTGAAGCCGTCCAGAAACAGAACAGTCTGTCCGGACAAAAGCCCCGTAGTGATCTCCTCCCAAGTCTGACCGAGATCCACCTCCACGGTGGGCATAAAGCCTTTCGACATGCCGTGAGCATCCGATGGAATATCTTCCGCCTTCAATCCGATCAGATACTGTAAAATCTTCTGCATCATATCGTCCTTGCAGAATCCGTCTATAAAAAACAGGCAGGCATCTCTGCCGCCTATCTGTATCACACGGTACACAATATCATAGCTGATATCCGGCGACAAAATCTCCTTCATGGCAGCCATATTTTCCTTGATATCCGCCGTCATTTTCTCCCCGATCTGCTTCGTCGGATATAAAATCTCCTGATCTTTTTCGTCCATACCAATAACCATGCGCCCTTTCCACAGCCTGTTTTGCAGGCCGTTTCTGCCTTTAGTATGGACAATACTTTTCAAAATATGCGTATGCCGAAGAAAATCCTATTCCTTATATCATTGTCCCTTAAATATTCCATTTTCCCTCCTTACGCAGTCCCCGTACTGCCGAAGCCGCCTCTGTCTTTTCCCTCCATGCGCTCCACTTCCTCAAACAGAATCTTCGGCTGATTTTCCATAATACGAAACTGTGCGATTCTGTCATTGACATGGATCTCCGTATCCCGCACAGCGTAAACCGGCATTTTCCAGATATCATTTTCTCCGCAGTAGGAACAGTCGATAATACCGCAGCTGTTGCTCTGCAGAATGCCAAAACTCCTAAAAGTAGAACTTCTCGGCACCACATGGGCCTCATACCCTTCCGGTATCTTCATGGAAATACCGAAACTGATCAGACGATATTCTCCCTCCTTCAAAACAACATCTTCCGCCGCACGCAGATCGATCCAGTCGCTTTTTCCATCGATATTGCGCAGCTTCTCAATTTCTTCCGAATGATATTTGATCTGTATAGTCTCCTGTTTTTTCATCATTTTCCCTCTTCTCTCGTATTTCTGTAAAATTTCATCAGGTGTCGTACAGCACCGCCTGCCCGCACCGCAGGCTTTCCTGTACCGCTATCACCCGCTGGTTATCGCTTCCTCTCCAGTGGAGTTTATTATCCCGGCTCTCTATCTCAAATTTCCCGTCAACCAACACATCCACAAACCGAAAGATTTCTTTCCCTGCAATATCTTCCCACACCTCTCCGGTGTAAAGCCAGATCGTCTTCTCAGGAAAGCGTTCCTTCAGCTCTCTGCAATAAGCCGTTACCTCCTCCTCATTTTCCGGAAAAAGAGGATCTCCGCCGGAAAAAGTAACGCCGGAATTGTAGGGCTTTTCAAGCTGTTCTTCTATTTCCCGCTTGGCCCCATCATCAAACAAAAGTCCGTCCTCCGGGTTCCATGTGACAGGGTTCTGACAACCGGGACACCGGTGTCTGCAGCCGGAAACCCACAATACGACCCGCAGACCGTCGCCATTTTTCATATCGTCCTTTGTAATATCATGGTATCGCATATCTATCCCTCTGTATGCTCTTTCATACCTTACTCTTGTGTCAAATTCAAGATCAACTCCGGTGTAAATTCCTGCAGCCCGGCGATTATCACCGCGGCCCGCTCGAGATTCTGATCTCCGGAATCCGGGTTGTCAAGTCCTACACATATCATTCCCGCTGAAACTGCGGCGATACTTCCGTTTTCAGAGTCTTCCAGCACAATACATTCTTCAGGCAATACTCCCAGCTTTTGTGCCGTATCAAGATAAATATCCGGCGCAGGCTTAGAACGAGCCACGTTCTCCGCACTGTTAAGCAATGAAAAATACTGTCTTGCGCCAATATAATCAACCGCATCGTTGATTCTCTCAAGCGGAGAAGAGGAGGCCACCGCCAGCAAAAATCCCGTCTCATGCAGTGTCCGAAGCATTTCTCTCACTCCGGACATCTCCGGAAAACCTTCCTCTTTCAGCATACGCTTTTCTATCACAGCCCTTTCTTCGGACAACCTTACATCGCCTCTGAAGTCTCTGCCGTAATGATCCAGTATCAAATCCATCAAATACGCATCTGTCGCCCCGATGCAATGTTTATAAATATCATAATCAATGTCTAGACCGCGCCCTTTGAATGCCTCTTTCCACATCCGGTAATGCAGAGGTTCCGTATTGATCAGTACGCCATCCATGTCAAATAAAACCGCTTTGATCCGACTCATTTTTCTCCCTGCCTCCACATTATTTTTCCCGGTACTCTCACCTCATTTTTCTGTTATTATACCAGTCGAAACACCATTCATCAATACAAATGTACTTTTTCCGGCAATCCGGCAATCATTTAACAATGCATTGCAATCTTTTCTGTTTCTATGTTATACTAAGTAAAAGAAAAAACAAGAAAGGACACTCTCATGCGAATTATCCGTCAAAAACTTGATCTGCCGGCTATCTCATATCCGGTGGAACAGATTGCTCCGCTTCAGAATATTTTATTTTTTGACATAGAAACAACGGGATTTACCGCAAAACGCTCCTATATTTATCTGATTGGATGCGCATTTTACGACGGTTCCTCATTTCGCCTGATTCAGTGGTTTTCGGAAAATTATCAGGAAGAGGAAAAAATTATCAAGTCCTTTTTTCAGACGGCTAAAAACTATACCCATATTGTCCATTTTAACGGCAATAATTTTGACATTCCTTTTATACAGCAAAAATGCGCTGCTTACGGCCTTTCCTATACTTTCGACAATTTGACGGGAGTTGATTTATACAGGCGGATCTCGCCTTACAAGTATTTTTTAAAAATACCGAACTGCAAGCAAAAATCCGTAGAACTTTTCCTCGGCTTCAAACGCAGTGATCTCTATGACGGCGGCAATCTGATCAATGTTTATCATGATTATGTGAAAGCTCCCTCAGATCCGGCGTTTCATTTGCTTCTTCTGCACAATGCGGACGATATCAGAGGGCTGATACGGATCCTTCCGGTCCTCGCTTACTATGATATGTTCAATAGACCGCTGAAAGCAAAAAAAGTACAGGCAAACACCTATACCGATTATTTTGGCGCGGAAAAACAGGAACTTCTTTTAAAAGTTTCCCTGCCTACAGCGCTGCCGGCTCCCATCCGGTTCCACGCAAACTCTTGTTATTTCAACGCGGAAGGCAAATACGCCACATTCCGCGTTCCTATCTACCGGGAAGAAATGAAATATTTTTATGCTTCCTACAAAGATTATTACTATCTTGCCGACGAAGATATGGCGGTCCATAAATCCGTCTCCTCCTACGTCGGCAAAGAATACCGCACACGGGCTACTGCGGAGAACTGTTACACCAGAAAATATTCTTCTTATCTCCCCCAATGGGATTTGTTGGTACAGCCCTTTTTCAAGCGAGACTACAAGAGCAAGGAACTCTTTTTTGAGTTGACCGACGACATCAAAACCAGTCGGGATACTTTTTCTCGCTATGCGGAGCATATTCTGCAGATGATGGCGGAGGTGTATTAAAAGGCCTCATCCACTTTGATTCCTTTGATATCCTCTGTCATCAGTTTCATTTTGCGCATCATCTCCTCGATCTCCCGCTGATAGTCCTCTTTCTGCGTATCAAGCTGCACCATCGCTTCTGCCACGGGTTTTTCTATCGCAGGTTCTTGTGTCACGGACTCTTCCTTTGCGGCATCCAGTTTCTCCTGCTCTTTTTCTCGTTCCTCTTTCTTCTCTTCCGCCTTCTCTTTGATCTCCTCAGATTTCTCATCCATATGATCTTTTGCTTCATCCACCAGCATGCCCATCACTTCTTTACTGGCCGCGGCAAGCATATCGTCTCTCTCATTCTGTGCCTTGCGGATAGGGTCTTTTTTCAGTCTCGCCAATCTTGTCCCGCGAACCACCGCATTATCTGAAATAATACCTGTTTCCGCCTTGTATATAATATCCTCATAGGGTTTTTTATGGCGTTCTAACGCCAACATTTCCTCATCGTCTTCCGCCACTCCGTTTTCACGCAGTTCTTCCTGTCTTGCATTCAGCTTTCCAATCTCCTCCTGCGCCTTGTCCAAATCGGCCTGAAGCCTTTCCGCGTGATCTTTGTATTCCTGCACATCCGCATCCATTTTTAATTCGTTGGCAAGAGCATCCTTCACGATCTTATAGGCCTGCTTTTTAGCAAATGCTTTCCTCTGTTCAATCGGATCAAACTGACCGTTTAACATAAACGATCCGTTTTCTTTGTTTTCTTTATCCTGTTTTCTGCCGGATACGCTGACCGAGCCAAACTTCCCTGTCTGAAACTCCGGTTCTGTACTTCTTCCATTCAATTTTACATTTACGTTGATTGCCATACTGTACGGACTCCTTTCCTGTAAGCATTTTGACAAGCATGCTATTATAAAGAATATCGGCATATCAAGAGAAAAAATAAAGACCGGAAACCTATTTTCTGATTTCCGGCCTGCCGCCTTATGAGCCCCGCTTCTTATATTTATTTCCTTACGGTTTTGTGTAGAAGAAAGACCCTTTCCGCTCATAGCCCAACTCTTTATAATTCATGATCTGCTCTGTGCTGCCGATAAACAGAATACCGCCGGACACAAGGGACTTATAATATTTTGCAAATACGTCGTCTTTTGCTTCCTCTGTAAAATAGATAAGTACATTCCTGCAAACGATCATGTGATAACCCATTTCGTATCTGTCTTTAATCAGATTATGCTGTTTAAAGGTAACACACTTCTTGATCTCATCAGAAATCCTGTAGGAACTTCCCACCTTTGTAAAATATTTTGATTTCAGATCTTTCGGCACACCTGTAAGGCTCTTTTCCGCATAAAGGCCGACTTTCGCCTTTTCCAGAATCTGATTATCAAGATCGGTCGCATAAATTTTAATATTTGAAAGCGGAAGATGTTTCGAGAGAGCCATGACAAGGGAATAAGGCTCGTCACCGGTGGAACACGCCGCACTCCAGATCTTTAAATTCTTTCCGAATTTCCTGATCAGCTCGGGGAACACCTCTCTGTCCAAAAACTGCCACTGCAACGGATCACGGTAGAACTCAGAAACGTTGATTGTCATATAACCCAGAAACTCATCCATCAGATCTTTATCTGTTTTGATCGCGGCAATGTAATCCTGATACCCTTTATATCTATGTTTGCTGATCAAAGTATCAATGCGGCGCTTCATCTGTTTTTCCTTATAGGCATCCAAATCGATCTTTGTCAGATCATACATTGCCTTTTTGAAGTACTCATAATCATACGTCATAGTGAATCCACCTTTCATAATAAATTTAAGATGATAAAAGGGCTGTCACTTCCAGACAGCCCCTCTTCTTTTCTTTATTCTTCGTCTTCCTCTGCCTGACTTGCAATTACTGCTTCAATATCAACCGATACCACATCCGCATCATCATCTTCCGCAGACGCTGCTCTTGCTTCAGATGCCGGTTCCGGCGCGAGAAGTGCCTTGATACTCAGGCTGATTTTTCTATCTTCTTCGTTGAAATCAACCACTTTAGCTGTCACTTCTTCTCCGGTCTTCAAAACATCAGACGGTTTCTCGATGTGCTCTTTGGAAATCTGGGAAACATGCAGCAGCGCATCAATTCCGGTTTCAAGTTCAATGAAAGCGCCAAAGTCTGTCATTCTTGCAACTTTTCCTGTCACCACATTGCCGATAGCATACTTCTCAGCAGCATCCCTCCAAGGGTTGGAATCAGCAAATTTCAAGCTGAGCGCAATCTTATTGCCGGAGATTTCCTTGATCAATACTCTCTGTGTCTCACCCACTTTGAATACTTTCTTCGGATTCTCCACTCTGCCCCATGACATCTCGGAAATATGAAGCAGGCCGTCCGCGCCGCCGAGATCAATAAATGCACCGAAATCTGTCACATTCTTCACAACGCCCTCGACAATATCGCCCTCACTTATCCGCTCGAACAGCTCTTTCTGCTTGATCGCTTTTTCAGCTACAATGAGCTGCTTTCTGTCGCCGATATATCTTCTTCTCTTAGGATTGTACTCCGTCACGACAAAACGGATCTCCTGTCCTGCATACTTGTTTAAATCTTTTTCATAAGTATCGGATACAAGGCTTGCCGGAATGAATATTCTCACTTCATCCACAACCACGCACAGACCGCCGCTCAACACTTCCGCAACCGGCGCGGTCAGCACTTCCTTGTTGTTGAAAGCTTCCTCGATCCGCTTATTGCCGCGGTCGATCGCTAATCTCTTGTAAGAGAGAGTAACCTGTCCCTCACCGTCGTTTACCTTCAATACCTTTACGTCCATGGTATCGCCGATTTTCAGCACGGTTGTCATATCAAGACCGGATTCATTGGTATATTCGTTTCTGGTCAAAATACCATCCGCCTTATAGCCAATATTGATAACAGCTTCATCTGGTTTAACATCAATGACTGTGCCTTCGACTACCTCTCCCGTATGTATTGTCTTAAATGATGCATCGATCATTTGTTCAAAATTCATTTCTGACATAATTTTGAACCTCCTCAATAATATTATTTGGGGTAGACGCCCCTGCTGTAATACCCACCAGGCGCACTGATTCCGAAAGCTCCAACTTCAGGTCTGCAAGTGACTGTATAAAACAAGTTTTAGCACACTCCTTACTGCATATCTCATACAGCTTTCTTGTATTGGAACTGTGTGCTCCACCTATAACTATCATAACATCAGCTTCAGAGGCTATTTCCTTCGCTTCTGTCTGCCTCTCCTCAGTCGCATTACATATAGTATTCACAACACTACTATTATACCCGCTCTTTTTCAAAATTTCAACTAAATCTTGAAATTTATTGTAGTTAAATGTCGTTTGCGAAACTACACAAACTTCTTTTCCATTTTCTACCGGCAAATTTGCCATCTCTTCCTCCGATTCCACCGTGAGGGCCGGGGTACTGCACCAGCCTCTGATGCCCTCAACTTCTGGGTGTCCGGGGTTTCCGATGATCAAGATCTGTTTTCCGTTTTCACTTTCCCTCTCCACAATATTGTGGATCCTTTTCACAAAAGGACAGGTGGCGTCCACACAGACCATACCTTTCTTTTCTATTAATTCACAAATATCCTTGCCGATCCCGTGGGATCTGATCACAACGATGCCCTCCCTCAAAGTTTCCAGTTCCTCCCTGCTCTCCAGAACTCTCACACCTTTTTCTTCCAGATCTTTTACCACCTGTTCGTTGTGGATGATGGGCCCGTAAGTGTAGATCGGCAGTTTTTTCTTTGCCGTCTTCTGTTTTTCTATCTGTTCATATACCGTTTCCACCGCCCGCTTCACGCCAAAGCAAAAGCCTGCGGATTTTGCCAGTTTTACCTCCATCCCGTTCTCCATTCTCATCCATGTAATTCTGTTTTCCCTATGGCGCTCAAACGCACATTCCCATGATCTTTTCTATCACCTCTTCGATCGTCATATCCGAAGAGTCCACAAGCCGCGCATCCTCCGCCTGTTTGAGGGGTGAAATATCCCGATGCATGTCCCGGTAATCCCGCTCCTCGATATCTCTCTTTATGACACCAATGTCACATTCTTCTCCTCTGGCAATCAATTCATCATAGCGGCGTTTCGCCCGCACATCACTGCTGGCCGTCAGATAGATTTTCAGATCGGCATCCGGCAGCACACAAGTCCCTATATCCCGTCCATCCATGACTACATCCGCTTCCTTTGCCAGTTTCTGCTGCAGTTCCACCAGTTTTTTCCGCACATCCCCATTGACCGAAGATGCGGAAGCCATGCTGCCGACTTGTTCTGTCCGGATCAGTCCATTGACATTTCTTCCGTTCAGCAAAACCACTTGTTCTCCGTTTTCATACACAATGGAAATATCCGCCTCCAGACATTTCCGACTGATCTTCTCCGATTCCTCCGGAGAAATATGATTATCGATCAGAAACAGAGCCATCGCCCGGTACATCGCCCCGGTATCCACATATATATAACCTTTCCTCTTTGCGATCTGCTTTGCGATCGTGCTCTTCCCGGCTCCCGCCGGACCGTCAATAGCAATATTATACATGTCCGTCCTCCTGTTTTCTCTGTCTAAAATTCCACGCTGATTCCCGCCAAATGCCCGGTAGACCAGGCAAGCTGCAGATTGTATCCTCCGGTCAGTGCGTCGATATCCAACATCTCTCCCGCAAAGTAGAGACCGGCGCAAAGCTTTGATTCCATCGTAGAAGGATTCACTTCAGACACCGAAATGCCTCCCTGCGTAATGATCGCTTCCCCGAATCCTCTTGTGCCCGTCACCGTAAGCGGCAGATTTTGAATCAAGTGAACAAAATTTTTCCGCTCTTCCCTTGTCACGTCATACACCCTTTTCTCTCCGTCAATACCGGAAAGCTCCACGATAACCGGAATAAGCTTTGCCGGAAACAGACCGCCCAGCGCATTTTTGAAAGATTTGCGGGATTTTTCTTCAAAGTCCCGCAGCACCCGTTTATCTAACGCTTCCTCATCCAAGGCGGGTTTTAAGTTAAACAGAAGCTTTGCCTGTGGAACGTTCATCTCCTTATGCAGCAAATCTCCGCGGTCTCCATCATCCTTCTCAACCGAAACGAATTTTCCCGCACATTTGCAGTAATAACTGCTGGCGCTCAAAACCAACGGACCGCTGACGCCGAAATGGGTGAACAGCATCTCACCGAAGCCCTTATATACAGGTTTTGTCTCTCCCTCCATAAAAAGCGTCATCTCCACATTTTTCATGGAAAGTCCCTGCAGTCTTTTGCACCACTTCTCCTTTACTTCAAAGGGCACCAACGCCGGTAAGCAGGGCGTCACCGAATGCCCTGCCTGAACGGCCAGCCTGTAACCCGCTCCATCGGAACCGGTGGTAGGATAAGAAAGTCCTCCGCATGCCAAAATCACCGCATCCGCTTCTATTTTCTTCCCGTTTTTCAAAAGCACGCCCCGAATCTTAACATCCGCCTTTCTCTCCTGCTTTTCTTCTTTCTGCTCCTGTCTTTCTCTCTCCCGATCTCCCTCTTTTATCAACAGACCTTTCACTTCCGTCTTGAGGCGCACGTCCACATACATTTCTTTCAACGCCCTCTGCAGGGCTCCGGTCACATCGGAGGCATGATCCGACACCGGAAAAACGCGTCCGCCCCGCTCTGTTTTCACCAGACAGCCGTACTCCTCCAAAAAATCCGCCATCGCCTGATTATCAAACTGATATATACTGCTGTATAAAAATTTGCTGTTTGAGACAATATTCCGAAAAAACTGCTCCTTATCGGCGGCGTTTGTCACATTGCATCTTCCCTTACCTGTGATGTATATCTTTTTTCCGAGTTTTTCGTTCTTTTCTAATAAGACAACCTGATGTCCCGAGGCCGCGGAAGCATATGCCGCCATCATCCCTGCCGCTCCACCGCCAACTACGATAACCTGACTCATGGCTTTCCTCCTTCTTTTCTGAGAGGATAGTTTAACATCGGTTCCTCATCGATGAAATTGATCTCATCGTTCAAGTAAACCTGATAGCTGTTCCATACTTCTTCCAGCGTGTGCAGGCTGTTTTTCACTTCCGCAGGACGCCTTAAACACATGGCCACCACCAGCGCGTTAATTACGCTGAGCGGGGCCACTAACGAATCCACAATAGAAACCATATCGCTTCGCGCAAACAGATTGCAGGAGGAATACATGCACATGGGAGAATGGATACTGTCCGTCAGACAGATTACCTTTGCGTTTCTGTCGTTGGCGAACTCCATAGCTTTCAGGGTTCTCATAGAATAACGCGGAAAACTGATGCCGATAAAGGCATCTCTCTCATTGATCCACAGCATTTGTTCAAAAGTTTCGCTCATGCTCGTCGTCTTGATACATGACACTTCGCCCCGCATCATATTCAGGTAAAAACACAAAAAATCCGCCAGCGGTTCGCAGCTTCTGATCCCTGAAATATAAACCTTTCTTGCCTTCAAAATAATATCCACCGCCGTATCGAAAGAAGACGTATCCAAATGTTCTATTGTGTCGCGTATCTTATCCATATCCGACTGCATCACAGAAGTCAGAACTTCCGACTGGGTATTTCCCGCATATTTCACGCCCATCCGCTGGATCCCGGTGAGCTGTTCTTTCACCCAGCCTGCCAGCGCCTGCTGAAACTCCGGGTACCCTTCGTAGCCTAACATCAACGCAAAACGCACTACCGTAGACTCGCTGATATGCAGCGTCTCTCCCAGTTTTGCCGCCGTCATAAAAACCGCTTCGTCATAATGATCGGATATATAGGATGCAATCACCTTCTGACTTTTGCTCATCCGGCTGAATTGATCGCCCATATCCGCCATAAAATCTCTTTTTCCCATAAATTCCGCTCCTCAGGCCGGAACGCCCGCCCGCATTTCTCTTTAGAAATCACCGGAACGCCCGGTAAGCATCCACAAGCTGCCCTACCGTCTCCGTAATACCCAGATCATAGTCTCCCGTGATCGCCATACAAGCCGCCCCGTGGATAAAGATCCACATTTTCATAAACAGGCCCTGAGGATCTTTGCACCCTTCCGCTTTCGCTTTGCCGATCTCACGCAGGACATTCCCTTTCGTTCCGTTCAACAGTTCATACAGGGTCTTTCCTTTTCTGTCTCCGTTTAAAAACATCGCTTGAAACAAATTGCCTTCTTTCTGTGCGAAGCTTATGTAAGCAAGCCCCAGATTGACAAAAGGTACCGCCTGACTCTTCGGATAATTATCATAAAATTCTTGAAAAAATACTGTGGCCTGTTCCAGAACGTCAGTCTGCACTTCCTCCATATTCCGATATACCCGAAAAATCGGCTGTGTGGAACACCCCGCAGCAGCAGCCAGTTTCCTTGCCGTCACCTCGCTAAGCCCCTCGCTTCTTGTCATCCGAAAAGCTGCCGCCGCGATCTCTTTCTTTGTTATAGATTCCTTACGTGGCATATATACCCCCTTTTCTGACACCCGATACAACTTAATAACACTTGTTATTATAAATCCTTTTTATCATCATTGTCAACACAAATATGCCATAATTCTTGCAATTTTTTATCAATTTTTGCCAAATTCTGCATGCTAACTTGGATTTTTTGCTATCAAACTCTTCAAAAGCAGCTGTCAGCAAAAACAGCCTGCCAAAACCGGCAGGCTGTTTCAATTTTTTAATATCAGATTTTCATGTGTACTTTTTATCCGCCGCAGCACAGTCCCGGTATTAAACCGGATAAGCGCCGTTCTTTGTATCCGCCTGAGACAGATCCACTTTCTCCTGCTGTGCCTGACGGTACTTGAAGAAGTCGATAGCAACCTGAGGGAACAGCGCATAGGACAGTACGTCTTCATCCTGCTGCTTCCACTCTTTCATTTCGGCTTCCAGCTTATCCATCTCGTTCTCAATCAGGTCTGCAGGTCTGCAGGTGATTCTCTCCTCGCCCGGAATAACCTTATCGATCACTTCCTGACTCATAGGTTTGATAGTCTGGCCGTACTCACCGCGCAGAACAGCTTTCGTCTCCTTGGTAGCCATTTTATATCTCTCGCCCATCAGCACGTTAAACACTGCCTGCGTACCTACGATCTGGGAAGAAGGGGTAACCAGAGGCGGCTCACCGAGATCTTTACGAACGTTCGGAATCTCGCGCAGCACATCCTCGTACTTGTCTTCCGCATTCTGCTCCTTCAACTGGCTCACCATGTTGGAGAGCATACCGCCGGGTACCTGATATAACAGTGTCTTGATATTCACGCCGAGTACCTTCGGGCTGAGCAGTCCTGTCTCCAGACATTTTTCTCTGTAAGGTCTGAAGTAATCTGCGATCTCTGCCAGCAGATTCTGGTCAAATCCCGTGTCATAAGGTGTTCCCTTAAAGGTCTCCACCATAACTTCCGTAGCCGGCTGGGAAGTACCGAGTGCAAAGGGAGAAATAGCACAGTCGATCACGTCCACGCCCGCCTCTACTGCCTTCAGATAAGTCATGCTGGCAACACCTGATGTGTAGTGGGTATGAAGCTGAATGGGAAGCTTTGTAGCCTCTTTCATAGCGCCGATCAGTTCCGCCGCTTTATAGGGAACAAGCAGTCCTGCCATATCTTTGATACAGATGGAATCTGCGCCCATCTCCTCGATCTTCTTTGCTGTATCCACCCAGTATTCTAACGTATAGGCATCACCCAGCGTGTAGGAAAGAGCAATCTGCGCATGGCCTCTGCCCTCTCTCGCCTTGATCTTGTTGGTTGCGTTTACCGCTTCCTGCAAGTTTCTCAAATCATTCAGGCAGTCGAAAATACGAATGATATCAATACCGTTGGCAATAGATTTCTCAACGAAGCTGTCTACTACGTCATCCGCATAAGGTCTGTAACCGAGGATGTTCTGCCCTCTGAACAACATCTGAAGCTTTGTGTTTTTAAAACCGTCTCTCAGTTTACGAAGTCTCTCCCACGGATCTTCTTTAAGAAATCTTAAAGATGCATCAAAAGTAGCGCCGCCCCAGCACTCTACGGAATGATAGCCGACTTTATCCATGGTTTCCACAATCGGAAGCATCAGATCGGTAGGCATTCTCGTAGCGATCAGAGACTGGTGGGCATCACGAAGTATTGTCTCGGTAATTCCAACCGGTTTTTTAATTTGTTCTGACATTTTATTTCCTCCATTTTATTATTTAGCTGAATAAGCAATGCGCTCTATACCTCATGCACAAGCTTAAAATACACCGAAGATAGCCATAAAGGTTCCGGCTGCAACCGCCGTACCGATAACGCCGGCAACGTTGGGTCCCATAGCGTGCATCAGCAGGAAGTTCGTAGGATCTTCTTCAGCTCCGACCTTTTGGGAAACTCTGGCTGCCATAGGCACTGCAGATACGCCTGCAGAACCGATCAAAGGATTTACCTTGCCATGTGTCAGCTTGCACATCAGCTTACCGAAGAGCACACCGGCCGCCGTGCCGAAAGCAAACGCCACCAGACCGAGGATAACGATCTTGATCGTATCCCAGTTCAAGAATGCCTCTGCGGAAGTAGTCGCGCCCACGGAAGTACCAAGCAGAATAACCACGATATACATCATCGCGTTGGAAGCAGTCTCCTGCAGCTGTCTCACCACGCCGGACTCACGGAACAGGTTGCCGAGCATCAGCATACCAACCAGAGGAGCCGTTGTGGGAAGAATCATACATACAACGATCGTAACGATGATCGGGAACAGGATCTTCTCCAGTTTGGAAACCGGACGAAGCTGCGCCATCTTGATCTGACGTTCTTTTTTTGTCGTAAGCAGTTTCATAATAGGCGGCTGAATGATCGGTACCAGTGACATATAGGAATACGCCGCCACTGCGATCGGTCCGAGAAGCCCTGTCTGTCCCAATTTTCCTGCAAGGAAAATGGAAGTCGGGCCGTCTGCGCCGCCGATGATGGAAATAGCCGCCGCGGCTTTGTCATTAAAGCCCATCCAGATTGCTCCGAAGTAAGCCATGAAAATACCGAACTGCGCCGCTGCGCCTAACAAAAAGCTCTTTGGATTGGCGATCAGGGGACCGAAGTCCGTCATCGCTCCCACGCCCATGAAAATCAGGGACGGCAGGATCGCCCACTCATCCAGTAAATAGAAATAATACAGTAAGCCGCCGGCGCCGTTGGCCGATTCTTCAATACTCATCATAATATCCGGATAAATATTGACAAGCAGCATACCAAATGCGATCGGGGTAAGAAGTAATGGCTCAAATCCCCTGGCAATCGCGAGATACAGAAATACACAGGCAACAACGATCATCACATAGTTTCCCCATGTCAAATTGAAAAACGCAGTCTGATGAACCAGATTGTCCAGTGTAGTTGTAATATACTCCATTTCTTAACCTCCTGTCGTTTTTTACACTACCGTGCCTGTACAGATCAGTTTAATGTTGCCAACAGTGCGCCGGCTTCAACAGGATCACCTACAGCCACATCAATGCTAGCAACAGTGCCGTCCTGCGGCGCAACAACAGGGATCTCCATCTTCATAGCCTCCACAATTACCACTGCATCGCCCTTCTTCACTGCCTGACCTACACTCGCTTCGATCTTGAACACTTTGCCTGCCGCACCCGCTTCGATCTTCACGCTGCCTGCTCCTGCACTTGCTGCCTTTGGTGCAGCGGGAGCCGCTTTCGGTGCTGCTTTGGGCGCTGCAGGTGCTGCCTTGGGCGCTGCACCTGTGGATGCTCCCTCTTCTACTACTACATCATATACGTTGCCGTTAACGGTAATTGTATAATTTTTCATCTTGATTCCTCCTGAATTTATGAGTCTATTTTTATTTTACCGATTTCCGGATATTTCGGAAATCCTTTTCCTTAATCATAATCTTACTATCGTCTGATAATAGACCTTACTACATAGCCGTCCGCCGATGCAGCGCCTTCACTTGCTGCAATCGCCGCTGCAATTACCGCTACCAGCTCTGTGTCATCCGTCTCTTCTTCCACGACCGCCGGCTGCACTGTCTTTACTGCCGCCTGTGTGCTCTCTGCTTCAACCGGTTTCTTCTGGAACTTTTTCTGGATCTTCGGAATAAAGTTAAAGCAGGAAATCAATCCGTAGATCAGAATCAGCACCGCAAATACGGTTCCCATGCCGAGCAGCGTATTCAGCGCCGCTTTCGTCATCAGTTCGCTCATATCGTAATCTGTGGAAACGGTAATGCTGTCATAACCTTTTTCCGTCATGACGACTTCGATCGTTGCCGTCCTCTGCTTATTGCCTTTGTAGACTTTATCGCACTGAATCTTTACGGTTGCATCAACCTTATCCTCGGTGATCGTGATCTCAGTCTCATCACTCAAGACAGAAACAAAATTGCCAAATTCCTTTGCCGCACTGTTCCAACTGTCCATAGCGGCGATGATTACCGCGGCATCCTCTGCACTGCCGCCGCTCATTTCCACATACTCCAACATGCTTAAACCGTAAGCGTCAAGCATTTTCTGCGTCTCCGCAAGAGATTCACCCACCGCTTCCGCCGCCGCTTTCGCCTCGTCCTTCGTGATGAAACTGTTCTCTGTCATCTCTTTGCCGCAGGCTGTTAAACTAAAGATGCAGACAAGCATGGCAAGACATATTAAAAGTTTCTTTTTCATATATGAAGCATCCTTTCTAGACTGTTCCATGTTTCTTATCCGGGCAGTCTTGTTTCTTTGTATAAAGCATTTCAAACGCACCTATCACATATTTTCTTGTGTCCGCCGCCTCGATAATGCTGTCCACATAGCCTCTTCTCGCCGCGCCCTGTACGCTTGCCTGAAGCTTCGCATACTCCGCCGCCTTTTCATTTATCACATCTGCGCCTTTTCCGTCGTACATGATCTGCGCCGCATGTTTCGCATCCATAGAGCCGATCTCAGCCGTAGGCCAAGCGAAAGTTATATCCGCACCGATCGCCTTGGAGTTCATCGCAACATAAGCGCTGCCGTATGCCTGTCCGATGATCACATTGATCTTCGGCACGGTCGCCTCCGCGAATGCCGCCGTCATTTTCGCCACGGCCTTCGCCATGCCTCTCTCCGCACATTTGGTCGAAGCATAACCTTTTACGTTGGTGAGCGTGAGAACCGGAATCTCAAAAGCATCGCAGAACTTCACAAAGGAAGCAGCCTTTTCGCAGCCTCTGGTGGACAGTACAGCGTCAAATTTCTCCACTGCATTGCCTTCCTCGTCGCAAACTTCCGTACGGTTTGCAACACATCCCACTGTGATGCCGTCGAGACGGATAAAGCCTGTCACCATATTCTTGCCGTAGTCCGCTTTTGTCTCAAAGAATACGCCGTCGTCTGCGATCTGGGAAAGTGCGATAGCCGTATCACCCACACAGTTTGCCAGTTCTGCAGATGCCCTGTTCAAATCATCGTCGCAGTCTGCAACCGCTTCGTCGTCACAGTTAGCCGGCAGGAAACCGATCAATTCGCGGATCTTTGCGTAAATCTCGTTTTCCTCTGCCACCACATCCACAATACCTGCCTCTTCACTCTGGAAAGCCGCCGCGGAAGTATCGCATTTGCCGATCTCGTTTCCGTCGATAGCATTGGGAGAATTCACAAAAAGTTTTGCGCTTGTTTTCTCCATAAAGGTGAAGTCTGTCAGTGTCGGGAACACAGCAAGACCGCCACCGCAGTTTCCGAAGATCGCTGTGATCTGAGGAATCATCCCGCTGGCAGTAACCTGTCTGCTATAAATCTCGCCGAATGCGTTGAGGGCATCGGCGCCTTCCTGTAATCTCAGTCCGGCAGAATCGATCAATCCAATCACCGGAGCTCCGGTCTTCATTGCCAGATCATAGAGGTTTGTAATCTTTTTGGCATGCATTTCGCCGATTGAACCGTTTAATACGGCTGCGTCCTGACTGTAGACATACACAAGATTACCGTCAATCACTCCATATCCGGTAATAACACCGTCTGAAGGAGTCTCTGCCTGTTTCAGATCAAAATCAGTCGCTCTCGCTGTCACGCGTGCACCGATCTCAACGAAACTGTTTTCATCGAGCAAAGCTGTAATTCTTTGGCTCGCTTTTGAAGTAGTGCCCATATTTCTTCCTCCATTTATAATAAAAAATAATAACTACCTGAGTGGAGGACCAAAATCCCCCATGTTGCATACTCGATTAGTATAGCACAGGTTTTTCAAAAAACCAACAGAATTTTTCAAAAAATACAAGGAAAAACAACATCTGTTCTTTCTTTTTGACGAACAAAAAATCCTTCATCCGCTATTTCTGATATATCTCACATATTGCATTCCCGTAAGAAGAAATGACGTCCACCAGTCTGTAATTTTGTTTGATCCACTCATATTCGCCGGATCCATACATATGTGCATATGTAGGATTTATAATCAAATACTCTGCATCCTGCCACTCATCACATAAACCGACCCGCATACGCCGTTCTTCCGGCATCGCTTCAAGCTGAGCTTCAAGCCCCCAAAACGCCGGGTTGCTGATAGTACCGATCTTCATCTTCACGTCCTCTTCCGCAGCATGTTTCAAAATCATACCGTACGCCTGTTTAAAAGACATGTCCCAGTAATCCAGTTCATATTTGCTTTCTATATCTTCCCCTGCCAAAAAATTGTAATAAGCATATTCCTGCGGATAATTGACCGCGATCCCCACCGCCAAAATCCCAATATATACAGCTAATACAACATCTGCCCAAAGACGTTTTTGGTACTTTTGTGCCACGCGAAGCAAAAGAGAAACGCCCCAGGAAACCGCTATTATCGCTGAAGCATAGCAGAAATAGAAATGACGCCACCCATTATATACAGGAGTTCCTGAAAGAACGGCATAGGCCAGCGGAACTGCACCCGCAAGGATCATAATAAAACTGTAACCTGCGTTTCCGAAAAACTCTGCGGGCTTTTTGCACAATCGGAAAACAACGATGAACATCCCCATCAAAGCCAACAACAATATTCCTACCGGAACTGTCAGCAAAATTATGACCGGAAGATATTTTCTCGGGATTCCGGTTATGCTTTTGTTATACATAGTTCCTTCAAAAAAAATGTAATCATTCCATCTGAAATTTTTTGCGCTCTCCAAAAGGTAAACAAGGAACTCCCGTAATCCGTCCCAGCATGCCGGCGTGAGTGCGGCAAAAAAAGCTCCTGTCAGAAAAATGCACGTAATCATTTTGCCAAACATTTTACGGTCAAAACGTCGCTCATAGAAAATAACAGATAAAGCATACAGTCCCACAAGCCCCCATATAAATATGCCTATTACTTTCATATTTGCGGCAAGACTGCCCGCCAGTGAAAAAGCAACGACATATTTCCATGATCTTTCCTTCAACAATTTCCATCCGAAATAAAATACGCACAGAACCAATGAGAGCAATACCATATCTTTATTATTATAATGGCTTTCCCCAAATATTCTCGGTGTAAAAAAGAACATGGCTGTTGATGGCGCCGCAATTTTAAAACTGCCAAACATTTCCTTTAACAGCAAAAACAGTGCCGCAACGCCGCAAAACACCAAGAAATATATGTACACATGCCATACGATATTGCCATAAAACGTGGAAACCTGATCGACATGAAATATCCAGAATACCGGATAATATACAGCCATTCCATGATCCTTTTCTATGCTGTCCGCTATGTCAATGATTCCGGCGGCATCCAGCTTTTGATAGAATCCGCCCTCCTCCTCGCCGAAATATCCGAGATACATTTTTATATTGGAATATAAGATTTCCTGTTCCGGTTTCTGATCCAAATGAGCCCCATAAGGAAACACTGTCAGCAGCCCTGTCAAAAAGAGGCATAACAGAAAAATCTGTCCTTTGTATTTACACATATTCTACTGCTCCTCCTCTTTTCTGATTTCAGAACACTCCTCCGACGTCCCCAGCATTTTCAAGCATCCCGCATACAATGCAAACGGAGTGCACGCCATGATGCGGCAAGTAAACTGCCAGTGTTCAGCCGAATGATTCTGGGCGGCGAAAAACCAGCCGAAAGGATATAGTGCCAAAATAATATAAGGCACTGCTTTCCTCCAATTTTTCCACCTGACGCCGCAGCGCACCATACCGGCCGCAAGCAGTGCAGCACCGATCCCCACGACCAGAACATAACACCAGTTCGCGTAAGGCTGCATATTCTTCCAGACTACACTGAAAAAGCCTCCGATTCTGGAATATCCATCTGCACTGTCGGTTCTGTTGCCCAGTGTGTCCAACGCGTCACGGATGACAAAACTGCCCGTGAGAAGGTCTGTAAGGATCCATTTCATCGCCCACAGCCCCAGATATCCCTCCAACCACCTTGCGCTGTACCCAAACATACGGACTACCGTACCTTTTGCCCCTCCGCAATCGTCATGCAGATACAGATACACACACAGAGGAAACACCAGCGTGATCAGCGGATAAGTCAGAAAATCAAAATAGGACGTAGCCATCCCGGCCAGCAGGAAAAAGTACCCATACGTTTTTTTCTTCGAAAGCCTGTCGTCAAACTGCAGTTGTACCAGAATGAGCGCCAACATGAGATACAGACATATACTGAGGGACAAAGAAGCATAGCTGCTTGAAAAGAACAAAAAAGAAAGCGCCAATAAAAAAACCTTAGCCAGAGCAGACGCATTCTTTTTGCACAACCCTGCCACAACCATTCCCGCCAAAAAAAGCAGCAGCGCAGAGTTAAGAAGCCTTATCGTATTAAAAGACGTCAAAAAAAGCAATGGCTTCAAGACCACCAAATACCCATGCCAGTAACGGCCATACTCCACCTCTCTGGGCTGTGGTACGCCTCTCAGGTAATCGCTCAGGGAACGCCCGGGCTGCCAGCCGTCTTCCTCACCCTGATAGGATTCCCCCCGGTACATATGCGTCACCTGCTCCAATACGCTATGGTTCTCCGACCGGTAAACTGCGTGCTGAATCATCAGACAATCCGTAAAATTCCCTTTCATTGTAGCGGGATATCCGGTCACGGAAAGTTCATTTCCAAACTCATTTTCAATCATTTCCAGTGACCAGAATGCATGCTCTCTCATAGGTTCCACCGGGAGAAAGTGCACTAACATCAAGGCAAAAAAACCTACAGCCGCCCCGAAAAGAATCAACACAAGATCGTTTCCAAACATCAGCCACCATCGCTTTTTCATTCCTCTTCTCCTTTGGTATATCCATTGTCACAACAAAGTATCTTCCAGAATTATACATCAGGCAGTCCAAAATGTATAGCCCGTTATCTCACCGGTTATCCCGCCAACAAAAACTCCTGCAAAATATACTTCCCCATATAAGGCAGATCCTTCCGTGCGACATCTCCGCTCAAAATCAGTTCATACTCTTTTATTGCTTCCCCGTTCACCTTATACACTATTCCTCCCGCTTTCGTTCCCTTCGACACCGGTGCCTCCAGCTCTTCCACATAAAAAACGTCGATTTTTACTTCATCCTCCGCAGACAGCAAAACATTAAGTTCCTCTTCCTGCCCTTTTTCCATCTCCTTAATCTCCGCTTCCACCGTCACTTCCGCATAAGGATCGTACCTCTCTCCTTCCGGTGCTCCCTCGTTGACCTTTATCACTACCTGAGGAACTTCTCTGTAAATATTTTGATAGGCATAGTTTTTTATACCGTATTCCATCAGCTTTCTTGTGTCGATCCACTTGTAAGTCCGGTGATTTGGCCAACCGCAGGCTAAAAGAGCCACGACAAAAGTACGCTCACCCCGCCTGAGCGCCCCGACATAACAATAGCCTGCTCCGCCGGTAAAGCCGGTCTTTCCGGAGAGCGCACCGTCCATCATGCTGAGGAACGCATTATGATTAGTACAGCTGTAACTGCGGTTACCCTGCCTGTTGGCAAAACCATAATTCGCCGTCCTTGTGATCTCCAAAAACATTTCCTTCTGCGGCGATATCATAATACAGTAACGCATGATCCGCGCCAAATCTTTCGCCGTGGTGGAATGGCGCACTTGGATTCCGTCAACGACTTCCTCTGCATCCAGTCCGTTCGGCGTGATAAAATGCGTATCCGTACATCCGATCTCCTTGGCTTTTTCATTCATCAACTTTGCGAATCCTTCCACCGAACCGCCGATATGCTCCGCGATAACCACTGCGGAATCATTGTGAGATTCCAACATCAGAGAATATAACAGATCTTTCAGATAAAACCGCTCTCCCTTACGCATCCCCAGATGAACCTGAGGCTGCGAGGCCGCATAGGCAGAAGCCTCGGCCTCATCCTCCAAATTTCCCCTCTCAAGCGCCAAAATACAAGTCATGATCTTTGTGGTGCTCGCCATAGGCAGCACGGTATCTTCCTCTTTTCCATATAAAACACGCCCGGAATCGGCGTCCATCAACACCGCTCCCCGGGCGTATAAATCAAGGTTTGTCTCCTCGGCCTGCGCTGCGTCATAAGGCACAACCCCTGTCATCAAAACTGCTAAAAGCACCGCCGCCAGCCATTTTCTGATCCTCTTCTGTTTTGCTGTCTTGCTCTTCCCCTTTTTCATACCGATCTTTCCCGTCTGTCTTTACGGCTATTATATGGTCTGAAACAAAAAGATAGAACACAGGCGCGGGGTCATATATTCATGCTCCCCGCACCTAACGCGCCGCAAAATTTCAGATATCCACCGTCTGTCTTGCTTCCACTTCAGCCTGTTCCCTAAACTCCTCCACCTGCACAGGGTTTAACTCAGGCAGATCGCCCAAGCTCGTCACGCCGAAGCTGCGCAGGAACTGTTCCGTGGTTCCAAATAACATCGGACGCCCCGGCGCGTCAAGTCTTCCCACCTCCTGCACCAGATCGTACTCCACCAGCCTGTTTACTGCGAAATCGCAGCTGACGCCGCGGATTCTTTCGATATCTAACTTTGTCACGGGCTGTTTATAAGCAATGATAGAAAGGGTCTCCAACATTGTATCGGAAAGCGTATACTTTCTCGGTGTTTTTGCAATCTTTATGAGATACTCATACATCTCATTTTTTGTGCACAACTGCACCGCATCCTCCAGAACGATCAGTTCGATCCCTCTGTCATCCTCCGCATATGTCTGCTTCATCTCTTCCAGAAGTTCTTTCGCCACTTTTTTGTCAAGTTCGATCACTTCGGCCAGACGGGAGATTTCCACGGAATCCCCCATTGTAAATAAAATAGCTTCTATTACAGCTTTCGCTTTTTCTCTTTCCACGGCTTTTTCTCATCCCTCTTGCGTCTTTATGTAATAACAGGTTCCTCTTTCACGATGATTCCAATATCCCCGAAGGGTTCCTCCTGCTTGATCGTAATCTTTCCGATCTTCATCATCTCTAACACTAACAGAAACGTCACGATCACTTCCATTTTACTATTCTGTTTTTCTAACAGTTCCATAAAAGAACAATATCGATGTTTTAAGAGATAGTTCTGCAGGTATATCTGTTTCTTGTCCAAATCTATCTCATCTTTTTCAATTTTTCCGAAGCTGCTTCTGACCGGGTCGATCTTTTCCTCCTGCCGCTTCAACATAAACCGGAACATCTCGTTTAATCTGACAAGCGTCGCCTCCCCTATCAATTCCCCGTAATCCACAGGCGGCTTATACTCCGCGATCTCTTTGGGCAGATGGGGGGCTCTGTAGTAGGCCTTTTCCGCGCTCATATGCAGATCTTTCAACTCATACGACATATATTTGTATATCTTATACTCAAGCAGCTTCTGCACCAGTTCCGCCCTCGGATCTTCTTCCTCTCCCTCTTCGTTTACCTCTGCCGGAAGAAGCATTTTACATTTGATATCAAGAAGCGTCGCTGCCATCACAAGAAATTCGCTCATCACGTTCATATCTTCGGATTCCATCTGCCTGATGTAATCAAGATACTGTTCCGTGATCAGCGTGATCGGAATATCGTAGATATCTATCTTATTTTTATCGATCAGGTGCAAGAGCAAATCAAGCGGCCCTTCAAACACCTCCAGTTTTACCGGAATTGCCATAATTTTCCTCTCATTATTTTTACTTTTCTCCTGCCTGCAGCTCCAAAACTACCAACTCTCCGGGATTAAAGAGCCTCACGGAAATCGTGTGCATGCCAAGCCCTCTGCTGAGAACCATACGGCTGCCAGCCTCCTCGAACAATCCGCCGTCGTAATGGGGAAAAAGCAGCAAGGATGGGGAAATGACCCCTTTAAATCCCGGTATTCTCGCCACGCCGCCATGAACATGTCCCGCAAGTACCAAATCCGGTCCCCAAGCCGCATAGTCCGGAAAATATTCCGGATTATGTGCCAACAGGATCTGAAACGAGGAATCATCCGCCCTGCCGATGGTCTCCGGCAGATACCCCTCCTTCATCTTTCTTTTCACAAACCTCTTATAGTATTCTCTATCTATCGTCAGTCCCGTGAGCCGTATCCCATATTCCGGCAGAAGATAACTTTCATTATCCAGAAAGCGGATACTGCTTTGCGCAAAACTTTCCATGTATTCCTGATACATCCTGCCATAATTTTCCGGATAGATCCGGATGCGGTACTCATGGTTGCCGATGGCATAGTACACAGGATACTTCTCCCCGCACTTCAAAAGAAAGGAAACAGCCTTTTGAAAGGAAACGCCCGGCTTTGCCGTCAGCATATCGCCGCCTGCAATCACCAGATCCGGCGCCGCTTCCTCTATGGCCTGCAGCAGCAGCTTATTGCCTGCACCATACTCTTTGTTGTGCAAATCAGACAAAAAAACGATGCGGCAGTTCTTTTTCAGCTTGTCCGATTGAAACACATATCTTTTTATGACGAAACGATTCGTGTCCCAGATCATCACCCAGAACAGGACGATAACCAGACATACAAACAGCACAAACACTATTGTCCCCACCCATGCGCCGTATGCCTTCATTATCGTCCTCCCGTCTTTCTTTCCGTATCGTCTTGCAGTATGCCGCTTTTTCCTTCTGTTTTTCTATCGCCCATCATACCACAACTCTTTTTCGCTGTCTACTTTCCGTCAGGCAGACAGCAAAAACTCCTGAAAGGCTTTCCGCACAAAATCCCGGTAGACTGCCCTCGGAACATCTTCTTTAAACAAGATCGGCACGCTTCCAAGCTTATTTCCCGCCAACAGATAAATGGCTTCTCCTGCCACATCTCCCGCTTTCACCGGCGCCTGCACCTGCTCCGGCAAGGAGATAATCTTCTCCACTCCCTCCAGATTCTGTCCGGTAATATCCAGATAGCGGAAGGAACCTCCGTATGTCACAGAGGTCTTCTCCACGATGGCTCCGTTGATAAGTACATCCGGCAGGATATCCTCATTCTTGTCTTCGTAAATGTGGCTGACACTGTAGCCATAATTCAAAAGCGTGATGGCCTCCGCAAAGCGTGTCTTCCCTTCCTCCGCTCCCATCACTACCGCGATCAGCTCCATACCGTCCTTTTTTGCCGTGGCCGAAAGACAGAACTTTGCCTTGCTTGTGGAGCCGGTCTTTAGGCCGGTGGCCCACTCGTAGCTTTTTAACAGTTTGTTGGTACTGGAGAGTGTAAATGTCTCCGAGCCCCTGTTCGTCGTATGGATGATATCCTCCATCCAGATGCCGGTATACTCAAATACTTTAGGATATTTCGTGATCAATTCTCTGGACATGACAGCTACGTCTTTCGCTGTCGTATAGTGTCCGTCGGAATCCGTGAGACCGCAGCAATCTTCAAAATGTGTATTTTCCATTCCAAGCCCCGCCGCTCTCTGGTTCATCAGGTAGACAAACTCCTCCTCCGTGCCGGCCACATATTCCGCCGCTGCCACCGCCGCATCGTTGCCGGACGCCACGGCGATACATTTGATCAACGTTTCTAAAGTCTGGATCTCTCCCTCCTCCAAAAACACCTGCGATCCGCCCATAGACTGTGCATGCGCGGAAACGCGCACCTCATCTTCCAGTTTTACCTTTCCGTTCTCCAGATAATCGAAAATGACTAACATCGTCATGATTTTTGTAATGCTGGCGGGGCTTCTCTTCTCATCAGCATTTTTCTCGTAGATAACCTGCCCTGTAGAAGCTTCTATCATAATGGCCGACGGCGTCGTGATCTCCGGCCCGGCCGCCCGGACAGACAATACACTTCCCCACAAAACAGATACTGTCAATATCAAAGACAGCCATACAGCTAAATGACGATACGGTCTTTGGCACACTCTCTTTCTTTCTCCGCATTTATACTTTTCCATGAAAAAATCTGTCGTGCTGATCTTAATGTCAGACCCTGCACTTCTCCCTTTACCTCGTTTATTTCATGTATATGCATAAAACGCAGAAGATATTGTTATTTTCTTTTTTTCTCAGACACCGGATTTTCCTTCTCGTAAAGCGCATACAGATCCGGCCGTCTGTTCCTTGTCCGCTCCTTCGCCATCTCCAACCGCCATGCATCCACTTTCGCGTGATCGCCGGACAAAAGAATGGGCGGCACCGCTTTTTCGTTCCAAATTTCCGGCCTTGTATATTGGGGATACTCCAACAGATGATCGGAAAAAGATTCGATTTCCCCGGAATCCTGATTCGTGAGCACACCGGGTACCATGCGGGCGATCGCATCCACCATGACCATAGCGGGCAATTCCCCTCCCGTAAGCACATAGTCGCCGATGGAAACATAATCTGTCACAATAGTCTCCAACACCCGCTCATCAACTCCCTCATAATGGCCGCACAAGAAAATCAGGTCTTCCTCCTCCGCAAACTCTTTCGCCATCCCCTGATGAAAAACATTGCCCTGAGGAGTCAGATAAATTACCCGGTTTCTGCGTTTATCCGGTCTGCCTTCCTTCATTTTTCTCTCCGAGATCCGGCGCTCCGCCTCGAGATAAGCATCATAGACGGGCTGTGCCTGCATCAGCATCCCTGCTCCGCCGCCGTAGGGATAGTCGTCCACCTTTTTGTGCTTATCAAGCGTATAGTCTCTGATCTGCAAAGCCTCCAGACTGATATGTCCCGCTGCTTCCGCTCTGCCGATGATGCTCTCGCGCAGCCCCTGCAGCACCATATCGGGAAACAATGTCAGAATATGAAAATTTGTCATATCGTTCACCCGTTCTTCTTCGGTGTCGCCAGATCAAGCAGCCCTTCCATCACATGAACGACCATGCGTCCCCCCTCCGGATCCACGCTTTTCACGCAATCCTTAATGGCCGGCAAAAGCACTGTTTTTTTATCCGGCAAAGTCACCTCGTATACATCGTTGGCTCCGGTCTCCAGAACATCCGTCAGCGTACCTAATTCCGCTCCGTCCTCCGCAAACACCGAAAGTCCGATCAGGTCCGCCTGATAATACTCATTTTGTTTGAGTGGAACAGCCGCTTCTCTGGGAATCCATAGGGTAGCTCCCCGGTATTTTTGCGCCTCCTCCGGATTTTCGATCCCCTCAAACTTCACGATGACCATATTTTTGAAAAACTTTACCGACTGCAGTTTTATTTCACGTTCTTCTTTTTCTGTTTTTAACGTCACCGATTTTAAATTTCTGAACTTTTCCGGTTCGTCTGTTGTCGGGAAAACTTTCACTTCCCCTTTTATCCCGTGTACGGAAGCCACTGCCCCCACCTGAAATTCATTCTGCATTATTCTCAAAGTCCTTTACTAAGCAACAACCTCGCGCTATGTGAGAGGTCTTATGCTAATTTTTAAAAGCAGGCACTCTGCAGAGCACCTGCTTTTCTTTCTGTTCTCACCAGAATTTAGATGATTTCCACATCTACTCTTTTATTGTCCTTTGTGGAAGCCGCCTTGACAACGGAACGGATCGCCTTGGCAATTCTGCCCTGTTTTCCGATCACCTTTCCCATATCATCAGCCGCCACATGAAGTTCGACGGTAATATTCTTCCCTTCACCTTTTTCGGTTACGACAACTTCTTCCGGATTATCGACAAGCGCTTTTGCTATTACTTCAACTAATTCTTTCATTCTGATAACCATGCCCTTTCCACAGTACCTTTTCCAAAAGAAGATCTGAAATCATCCTATTTTTCAATACCCGCTATTTTGAGAAGCTTTTCAACCGTATCTGTGGGCTGCGCGCCTGTCGCCAGCCATTTCTTTGCAAGTTCCTCATTGATCTTGATCGTGCTGGGCTCGGTCTTAGGATCGTAAGTGCCGATCTCCTCAATGAATCTGCCGTCTCTCGGGCTTCTGCTGTCAGAAACTACGATTCTGTAAAAAGGAGCTTTCTTCTGTCCCATTCTTTTTAATCTGATCTTTACCATGTCTTTTTCCTCTGCTTTCTTTTAATATAGTAGTATAAAATGTATAGTTATTTTAAGCTTTACATGAAGCCGGAATGTATCTTCTGGCTCACGCAGCATTACTACCTATTCTTAAAACGGAAATCTTCCCCGTCCGCCCAAGCCGCCCATCAGTCCGCCGAAAGATCCCCTGCCTTTTTTTCCCATCATGCCCTGCATCTGCTTCATCATCTTTTGGCTCTGTTCAAACTGCTTCACAAACCGGTTGACCTGCGCAATGTCCACACCGGCTCCCTTTGCGATCCGGCTCTTTCTGCTGGGATTTAACAGTTTCGGATTCGCCCGCTCTTTCTTCGTCATAGAAAGGACTATGGCCTCATTCCGCGCCAAATCTTTCTCATCGATGGCGGAAGCGATGTCTGCCGTCTTGCCGCCAAGCCCCGGCATCATTGCGAGAAGACTGCCAAGACCTCCCATGTTCCGCATCTGCTTCATGCTCTCCAGATAATCCTCAAAGTCAAATTTGCCTTTTCTCATCTTTGCGGCCATCTCTTTTTCTTTGTCCGCATCGATTTCAATATTTTCCTGAGCCTTTTCAATCAGGGAGAGCACATCACCCATCCCCAGAATCCGCCCGGCCATGCGGTCCGGATAAAACTGCTCCAGATCGGAGAGTTTCTCTCCCATACCTACATACAGAATCGGCTTTCCGGTAACCGCCTTGACGGAGAGCGCCGCACCACCTCTGGTATCGCCGTCCATCTTTGATAAAATAACGCCGTCTATCCCGACTTTTTCGTCGAACTCGGAAGCCACATTCACCGCATCCTGACCGGTCATCGCATCCACCACAAGAAAAGTCTGATGCACTTCCATGTTCTCCTTGATCTCCTGCAGCTCCGCCATCATCTCCTCATCGATATGAAGACGTCCCGCCGTATCTAAGATCACCACGTTATGCCCGTTTTTCTGGGCATGTTCGTAGGCCGCCTTTGCGATATTCACCGGTTTCTGGTTCTCTCCCATAGAGAACACGTCCACCCCCTGCTTTTCTCCGTTGATCTGCAGCTGTTTGATAGCCGCCGGACGGTACACGTCGCAGGCCACAAGCAGAGATTTCTTTCCTTTTGACTTGAATTTGCCCGCCAGTTTCGCAGTGGTAGTTGTTTTACCTGCACCCTGCAGGCCGCACATCATAATAACGGTGATGGCTTTTCCCGGCTGAAACTGTATCTGCGTTGTCTCAGATCCCATCAGAGCAGTCATTTCCTCATTGACGATCTTGATGACCATCTGTCCGGGATTTAAACCGTTCATCACATCCGCGCCGATTGCCCGCTCCTCCACGGCTTTCACAAACTGCTTTACCACCTTAAAGTTTACATCCGCTTCCAAAAGCGCCATTTTAACTTCCTTTAAAGCGAGCTTCACATCCTCTTCGGTCAGCCGTCCCTTACCTCGAAGTTTTTTAAACACATTCTGCAGTTTATCCGTCAAGCTTTCAAAAGCCATTTACAAATTCTCCATCAGTTCTGCGGTGAGTTCCTTGATTCTGTCCAGACACTCCCTGCATGCATCCTCCGGCAGTTTTTTTCCTTCATCCGCCAGAGCGTTGATCTGCGCCATTCTCGTTTTTGCTTCCATGAACTTCTGTACAAGCTGCAGCTTCTCTTCATATCCCGCAAGCAGTTTATTACAGCGCCTGATCAGGTCATGCACTCCCTGCCTGCTGATTCCGTACTGCTCGGCAATCTCTCCGAGGGACATATCGTTGTAGACCGCATCCTCATAGACATTTCTCTGATGCTCTGTCAGCAGTTCACCGTAAAAATCATATAAAAGCCCTTGCTCGACGATCTTTTCCATCACTGCCTGCCCTTCCCACAGTACCTTTCAAGCCACAGACAATAATCTACAACAAAAACCCCCGCCTGTCAAGTGTTTTTTCTTGACAAACTCGTCAAGAAAATACCTTGACAGGCTTGGACGTGCTTCAGCGCAGGTATTTTTCCACTAACAGTGCATGGATCGCCGGATTGCCGCATACCACACTGCTATTCATCGCACATTCTAATGCGTTCCCGGCATAGTCCGTAACTTTTCCTCCTGCCTCCTCCACCAGAAGCTGTCCCGCAGCATAGTCCCAGATGTTGAGTTTTGCCTCAAAAAAACCATCCAATCTTCCGGCGGCTGTTTCCGCCAGATCGATCGCTGCAGAACCGCTTCTGCGAATATCCTGACAGTCCATAAACACCCGGTAAATATCCCGGAAAACCTGTTCGCCGAGTTCCTTTTTATTGTAGGGATCCGTTCCGACAGACACCAGACACTCTTCCATCGTCTTCGCACTGCTGACATAGATCCTTTTTCCGTTCAGATATGCGCCCTTTCCCCTTTCCGCATAAAACAATTCTTCCGTATACGGCTGATAAACGATACCTGCCGCAATCTTCCCTCCATTCGCCAGCGCAAGAGAAATGCTGCTTCTCTTATAATCATGGATCAGGTTTGTCGTGCCGTCCACCGGATCGAGCACCCATGCCTTACCGGAGATATCCACCTCGTCATTGTTTTTCTCCTCCCCGAGAAACTGTATTTCGGGATAAAGTTTCTCCAACGATTTCTGTATAAAATCCTGCACCTGCTTATCCGTTTCCGTCACATAATCCGCCGCGCCCTTTACTGTAATATGTGCCGCGGCTTCTCTGTTCTTCAAAAAATTTCCCGCCTCCAAAATAATGTCTTTTACTTGTTTTAAATCCATCCCGATCCTCCCAATCCTATCAATATTTTTGTAAAAAAATCCCTCATTTCCGGATCTTTCCCATATTTACCACGAAAGAGTCATCTGTCCGTCTTTCAAAGACTTCACTTTCCTATCCGTCACCTTATCCTCAGGTCCGACTTTTCCGCACAGCAAAGGCGAAGCCGGATCATATGCCGCCGCATTTTTCCTCACGGTCATCTCGTCTAAGTTCGCGTAACAGTATCTGCACCCGTTTTTGCAGGTATTATAAAGTCCTGTCTCTATGCTTTCAAAACAGCCGCACCGCGCTCTTTGGTTCTTATCCTTTTTTCCTGTCAGCCCACATCCAATGATCTGCTCTATCAGCTCCTTATCTATGCAGCTTCCCGATTTTACACCGACGCTTCCAAAATCATTTTTTTCCGCGCAGGATACCGTCTCCATGCCGCATCGCTCTGCGATCCTCGCCATCCGCCCGGCGGTTTCAAGCATCTCCGCGTTAGAAATAGCTTCGATCTGCATTTTGTTCATATCGGACCTTATTTTCGGATAGAGATCCAAAAAACTAATCACGACTCTCTTAGTATCCCCCTCCAGTTCCTGCGCAATCTTCTCAAAAGCCTTCACATGATATTCCAGAGTATATTTTCTGTTTTTTAATATCGGATCATAGCGCCAGATCACTCTCTGTGCTCCGAGTTTCTCCGACAGTTTCCGAAAGACGGGAATCAGCTCTTTTTCCTTGTCCGGAAGTTCAGGCTCCACGTCTTTTCCGTAACCTGTCAGCGTAAACTGAAAATAAAAGGGATATCCTTTCAGTTCGTCCAGCCGATCCAGCATTCCGGCCGGGTTTTTCGTCCAAAATACGATGCAGTCCACCACTTCCGGAGAAAGCTCTATCCGGCTGATCTGATGCGCGTTCATCGGATTTCTCACATAGAGAAATCCCTCTTTTATCCGCTGAAAAAACCAGTCTGCGTAATAATTCGGTATATCCGTCCTTCTGCTTACGCTCAATATCATATCGTTTACCTCTGTCGACTTAAATATCTCCTGCATGAGAAACAGCCTGCAAAACTATCGATTTTACAGACTGCTATCTTTTATCCTGTTATTTAATTTTGATATCTCTCTTTACAGTACCAGTGAAGGTGCGCTGTAAACTCTGCCCTTCAGCTCTTCGTTCAGCATATACAGACTTCTCGCATCATCACCGAACAGCTCCATCTTTGTGATCTGGTCGGAAGAGTTCTTTTCCTCCTCTCCCTGCTCCTTGATAAACCAATCCAAGAACTGTGTCGTGCGGAAATCCTTCGCTTCCTGCGCCGCCGCATAGATATTATTGATCAGAGAAGTCACATACTGCTCATGAGCTAAACCTGCTGTCAGCGGATCCAACAATGTTGTAAAAGTTTTATCCGGTTTTGCAACTGCTTCCAACACTACTTTCTCATTGTTATTGTGCAAATACTGATATATCAGCATCGCGTGATCCTGCTCTTCCTTCGCCTGAATCTCATACCAATTGGCAAACCCGTCCAGTCCCTTCTCATCATAAAAATTAGCCATATCCAGATAAAGATATGCGGAATATAACTCTTTGTTGATCTGATCATTTAAAAGTTCCGCCACTTTTTTATCCACTGTAACATCCTCCCGTACTAAAATTACAATAACAAGATAAAAAAACAACATCTGAATGGAGATAGCAGGACTCGAACCTGTGACCCTCTACACGTCAAGCAGATGCTCTCCCAGCTGAGCTATATCTCCATGGATTGATTCTAACATAAAACGTTTCCGAATACAACACTTTTTGGAAATTCCGACGAGGCTGCCGCCTCCTTCAACCGGCCAGAGAATACACTGCAATCCCGACTAAAATCAAAATAAGCGCCAAAATCTTCCCCCGGTTCATCTTTTCCCCAAAGATCTTTACTCCGAAGAACGTGACATAGAGATAACTGGTAGCCTCCAGAATCGGCCCCATAGAAAGCGGGATTCCTCTGTATGCTAAAATGGACAAAAATGTTGTCCCCACAAACAGCACATACGCAATGATCACCATTGGATTCAGATATTCTCCCAGACGCGAATTGTGCGGCTTGTCCGCTTCGATCTTTAACATCACCTGTGATACGGCTGCGATAAATGTCCCGAGCAGTATCCAAAATATGCAGAGGTATGTATTCATGCAGCCTCCTCTCTGTCTGACAGCGCAAACAATATGATTCCGGCAATCACGATCACCGCTCCGACAGCTTTTCCCAGTGTGATCTTTTCCTTAAAAATGATCAACCCCCATACCATTCCCCAGAAAACCGTCACCGCCCTGTTGGCATAGGCTGCCGTAAGGGGCATGTTTTTTATGACTTGCTGCCAGAAAATTGCATAAATCCCCAGCAGCAGAATCACCAAACCGTACAATGCGATAAACCGGTAACTCATAAATTCTTCTCCGGCCGCCAATTTGCTGCAGACGCTGCTAAAAGAAAATATAACCAATAGTATATGCAGTAATAAGTATGTCTTGATATCCGACTTCATCAATTTATCCATCCTTTGTCATAGCGTAAAAAATGCGCCGCCTCTCACTATCCAAGCGCTACATCCAGTATCATCATCACTGTAAAGCCTGCCGCAAAGGCGATTGTCCCGATATTGGAATGGTTTCCCTCCGACATCTCCGGTATCAGTTCCTCCACCACCACATATATCATCGCTCCCGCCGCAAAACTGAGAAAATACGGGATTGCCGGAACAAGAAGTCCCGATGCAAGAATCACAAGCGCCGCACCTACAGGCTCCACCACACCGGACAGCATGCCGTACACAAAAGCCCTCCCCTTAGACATCCCTCCTGCCCGCAGCGGCATAGAGATAATGGCACCCTCGGGAAAATTCTGGATCGCAATACCGATAGACAGCGCCAGCGCGCCGCTGACAGACACGGCGGCATCCCCCATCATCAGTCCGGTATAGACAACGCCCACAGCCATCCCTTCCGGCAAATTGTGAATCACCACCGCAAGCAGCAGCATGGTCGTATTTTTCAGCCCCGCATGGGGGCCTTCCTGCTCTTTGCTGTTCCTATGAAGATGGGGGATGATACGATCCAAAAACAGCAGGAACAGAATGCCGAACCAAAAGCCCACAGCCGCCGGTACAAAGGAAAGCTTCCCCATATCGTCCGCCTGCTCGATGGCCGGAATCAAAAGACTCCAAATGGAAGCTGCCACCATGACGCCCGCCGCAAAACCGGTCAGTACTCTCTGGATAGTTTCGCTCAGTTCTTTCTTCATAAAAAAAACACAAGCCGCACCAAGCGCCGTCCCCAAAAAAGGAATAAAAATACCGGTCAGTATTGTCATTTGCAATTCACTCATCATTGTCTCCTCTTTACTGAAAATGTCTGCTATAGTATCGTATGCAAAACTTAATCATCGGTGCAAAAAATCTCTTTTGCCACACAAACCCAAAGTTCCTGCCCCGTCTCGGTTATTTTTTGCCGATGCAGTTCATACTGCTTTCCTGAGCATTCCACAATTTCCTCCAACACGGAAAAACTATCGAGGGGAACGGAAAGTCCTGCTCCTGACGCCTTAAGCACTGCCTCTTTCCCTGTCCACATCCTACAGAAAATATCCGGCTGTTCCGCCCCTGTTTTTCCCGCCAGATCATCATATTCCTCCTGCCGGAAAAACCGTTTTGCCACTTTTAAGTCTTTCCGTTTTACACATTCAATATCCACCCCTAAAGGCGTCTTCCCAAAAGCAAGCGCCACATAGCCGCCGCTGTGGGAAATGTTGAAATGAAGTCCGTTGTCTCCCTGAAAAACCGGTTTACCGCTCTGCAAAACTACAAGATCCTCCGCAATGGAAAAACGTTTTTTTAGTAAAAACAAAAGATACCCTGCCCCCACAGACTCTCTTCGCTTAAGCTCAGACTTTATCCGATCTGCGGCATCCTGCCGCGGCCTGCTGCAGCAGGCATACATCTCATCGAGATCCGTTTCCGAAAGTTCCTTTACCCCAAACAGCCAGACGGTACTGTCCCCCAGCCGGTATTCTTTTACTATGTTCTCTTTCATGATCTCCGAAGGCCTTTCGGATAGTGGTTTTTTATCATATTTCCGCCTGCCTTCCCAAAACCCATGGGCTTCCCCTCAAACAAGATCAAAAGCCAGCCCTGATATCCCCTGTTCTCCAGCGTTTCACCGCGAAGGTAAGCTGCCGGATCTTCTATCTCCAAAGACTGTAAAACATCTTCCTTCTTAAGCGTCATGGCCCATGTGTGAGAGGGTTCAAATCTTCCCTTCTTCGCCTCCCCCAGATGCAGACCGCCCCGCTTTACCCGTAATCCCGCCATTTTGGCCAATTCCTTAGACACCAGATAAAGATGCTGCCCATACCAGACAAAACTTCCGTCCTTTCCCAGTTTATCCCGATAACATTCCATTAAATATTTTTCGCAGAAATCTCGAAAATAGTCCTCTCTTTCCTGCTCAGAACTGTTTCTTCTCCCGATTTCATTTTTGCAGTAACCGTTTTGTTTTTTCTTACTCCTGTTCAGACTGTTTTTCTTCCGGCTGCCGTCCGTCGCCTCTTCGCAGCAGACCTTCCTGTCCGTACCTGCTTTGAGAAGTCTTGCCGCAAAATGCCCTTCTCCCCGCAGCTTATGGGGCCACATGCGCACCGTGCCGGGCAGGCCGCCGGGGCATATCCCCGCCGCAGACATCTCCTTCGACAAAACAGTCTCATCCGCCAGAAATTCCTCATGGGTCTCCAGAAACTGTCTGATCACCGCCTCATCCTCCGCCTCGGAAAAGGTGCAGGTCGCATAGACTAACACTCCCCCGGGCTTCACCATCTTCGCCGCCTCCTCCAGTATCTCCCGCTGGCGCTGTGCACACATGCTGACATTTTCGGTCGACCACTGCAGCAACGCCTGTTCTTCCTTGCGGAACATTCCCTCCCCGGAACAGGGGGCATCCACCAACACTCTGTCAAAAAACAGCGGAAAAACTTCCGCTATCCTGTCTGCGCTCTCGTTTAGGATCACACAGTCGGGCGCCCCTATGCGCTCCATATTCTGAAAGAGGATCTCCGCTCGGCCTGACACATACTCATTGCAGACAAGAAGTCCTTCTCCCTGCATTTTCCCGGCGATCTGCGTACTCTTTCCTCCGGGTGCCGCGCAGAGATCCAGAATGCGCTCTCCGGGCTTTGCCGCAAGAAGCTCTGCCGCAATCATCGCACTGGGTTCCTGAATATAAAAAGCTCCTACTTCATGATACGGACTTTTCCCCGGCTGCTCTTCTTTTTTGTAGAAATACCCCTCTTCCGCCCACGGAACCCGCTCCAGAGAAAAGGGCATTTTCCGCTCAAATTCATCTCTCGTATATTTTAGCGGATTCCGCCTGAGACCATAACTTCGCTCTCCGCGGAAACTCTCTAAAAAAGCCGGCAGTTCCGATACCGAAACCCCCGGCAATTTTGCGAACAGGTCTTTCATTTCTTCCACGAAAGCTGACGGCAGCTCCTTCATCCCGCCGGCAGCGCTCATCTTATCTGCCATAATTAACGATTCACTCCTCCGCAGCTCTCCTCTCAGGAAGCTGTGCCAATATGATAGCCACAAACATCAATCCACAACCAAGCAGTTCCCTGATACTCAAAACTTCATGAAGCAGCAAAAATCCGGCCAGCACGGAAATCACAGATTCCAGACTCATGATCAAGGACGCCACCGTCGGATTCATCCCCCTCTGCCCTATGATCTGAAGCGTATAACCCGCGCCGCAGGACAAAGCTCCGGCGTACAGGATCGGTTTCCAAGCAGCCAGTATCATAGATATTTTCGGTGCTTCAAACAAAAACATACAGATGCCGCACAGGATGCCGCTGGTCAAAAACTGTATACATGACATCTTTACACCGTCTGTAAGCGGCGAAAAATGATCCACTGCCATAATATGGAATGAAAAAATAAGGGCGCTGATCATCAGGAGTATATCCCCTGCATCCAGTCGAAGACTCTCCGTCATACATAGAAAATATAATCCGGCCACCGCGACAGCCACGCTGGCAACGATCCGCACCCCAAGCTTTTTTCCCAAAAAAATTCCGAGAAACGGTACCATAATGATATACATGGCCGTGATAAAACCTGCTTTTCCCACAGTGGTACGCTGAATGCCAAACTGCTGGAAAGAACTTGCCGCCGCCAAGATCACACCGCAGCATATGCCTCCTGTCCATGCTTTTTTTTCTTCTGTTTTATGTACTTTCCGCTCGTGCTTTTCAGAAGATAACCTGCGCAGCAAAAATATAACAGGGACAAGAACCGCCGCTCCGATCAGACTCCTCATGGCATTGAATGTAAAAGGTTCCACATAGTCCATCCCCACACTCTGGGAGACAAAAGCAAAACCCCAGATTGTGGCTGTCAGCAGCAGGATAAACGACTGTCTTATCATAAATTTATTCATCTTACACAAATACTTCCAAATATCCTTTCATCTTCGTCATGTCATACCTGTCTAACACTCCGAGATTGGAATCGTAAAACTTCCCGTCGTAGGCGATAAGGTAGTGACTGTAGCGACCCATCATCTCCAGAATGATGGCGCACTTAGGCAGTGTCACATCCTGTTCCCCGCAGGTATAGATGATTTCCTCGGAGTGCTCGAGTCCGAAATAGTTCAGAGCGTTGATCATCTTTGCGATAGTTGCCTGCCACTCATTGCAATGCATGACATTGATCGCATCATCTAACGTGATTCCTGCGAGCATCGCAATACAAGACTGACCGCAGAGACCGTCATGGGGCTGAATGATGCAGTCAATATGATCGATCTTCCGGATCGGGTTTGACGTACTGTAAGGGCTGTCCCCCACGCTGGTCTTTGTAATGCGGAAAGATACCTTATATTTCTCGTCATAGGAAAGCTTTTCCATGATGTCGCGCTGTACCGGAATGTTGTAATAGCCGTTCTTTTTCGGTTCCAGATTGCAGACAAACAGCGTCTCTCCGACTCTGACCTTCACAGGTACATCGCCCTCTCTTTTGCATATCTCCCACACGTTAAACGGAATATCGATAAAAGCGCCGTCTTCTCCCCTCTCGATCTTTTTTTCAAATGTGTACTTCATACTGTGTTACCATCCCTTTCCCAACCATGATATAGTTATACCTAAAAATTCCGACTTTTCCTCATTATAATGTGTTTTTATATTTTTGTCCACCCGCAGTCCGGGAACCGGTCTGCGCAAACCATTACATCACATAATAATAAACCACCGCCACCACAATTCCAAGCAGCATTCCTGCCAGAACCTGAAGCGGCGTATGCCCTACAAACTCTTTCAGCTTTTTTTCTATGCTCAGTTTAGGTTGTCCCAACGCTTCGAATAAGGCCACCATCTCGTTGAGCAGTTTCGCCTGCTTTCCCGTTTCCAGCCGCACTCCCATGGCATCATGCATCACGATGATCCCCACGATGCAAGCCACCGCAAATAACGGCGAATTGAATCCGCATAAAAGTCCCGTCATAACAGCCACAGCCGTCACAGTCGCCGAATGAGCGCTTGGCATTCCGCCGTCCCCCATCAGTCTCGTCAGATCCAGTTCTTTATTGATCACTGCATAGAGGATCGTTTTGAGCACCTGCGCCACAAACCAGCTGAAAATTCCGGCAAGCAATATATCATTGTACAGTAACTCCCTTAATGCATTCATACTTTATCTCCCGCCAAAAATTATGCTTCCCACTTTCTGATACGGTAAGTGACACCGAGTTTCTCACAAATCTCCAGACAGCGAGCTTCCTCCTCTTTTGAAATCGTCGTATCCACCGTCGTCATCACTACTCCGGGAACAAATTTCGTACACTCTTTTGCAAAGGAAAGCATCCCCTCATACCCCTTTTCCCCGAATCTGCTGCGCACGATTTCCTGATATTTTTCAGGATCAGGGTTATTCAGACTGATGGACACCGTATCTATCAGGCCGGAAAGTTCCGGTGCGATGTCTCTGCCGTTGATCAGCGATCCCTGACCGTTGGTATTGATACGGATCGGGCAATTCCACTCTTTTTTTACAAAAGCCGCGACTTCCTTTAACACCTCAAAAGCTTCCGTCGGCTCCCCAAAACCGCAGAACACCACTTCGGTGTAATCTTCCCTGCGAAACTTTGCAAACTCTTTTATCACTTCATCCGCTGTGGGCTCATGATCCAGCCACAAACTCCCTGACTCTCCCATTCTGTCTCTGTCCTGCCTCAGGCAGAAGGTGCAGGCGCAGCTGCATCTGTTGGTCAGATTCACATATAAATTGTCGTGTACCTCGTATAAGATTTCCATTGCCATTTTTATTCTCCCTGTCTTCACTTTAGCGTATGCAGAAACTCTTCAAAACAAACGCCGTCCGTCAGCGGTATCCCCATCTCGATAGATTTCAGTATGCATTTCTTGACAAATCTGCCAGCCTTCTTCACAGACGCCTCAAAAGGCACATCGTTGACCGCATCCGCCGCAATAATTGAGGCAAAAATATCACCCGTGCCGCTTCTTTGCGTGCCGACTCTGATAGTCCGGAAAATCCGTGGCTCGATCCCTTTCTCATAGCAGTAGTTGGCGATAAACTCCCCTTGAATGATTCCGGTGATCACTACCTTTTTCGGCCCCATTCCGGAAAGTTCTTCCGCCAGCCAAAGCAGCTTCTTTCTGCTCCATTTTTCCTCATAGGGGATACCTGCCAAAATGCAGGCTTCCGTCAGATTCGGCGTGATGATGTCCGCAAGCGGAATCAGTTCCCTCATCTTCAGACATGTCTCCAAAGAGTAAGTCGGATACATCTTTCCGTAGTCTCCCATCACCGGATCCACGATAACCACCGTATCCTTGTCCTTAAAGTCCTTCAAAAAATCCGTGACGATCGCTATCTGCCTAGAAGACCCCAAAAATCCCGTGCAGATCCCCTGAAAGTGGAGATCCAGTTTCCTCCACTCATCCGTATAATCCCCCATTTTATCCGTGAAATCCTCCAAAAAAAATGAGGAAAAACCCGTGTGATTGGAAAAGACCGCGGTCGGCACAAAACAGCACTGTATCTTCATGGCGGAAATGATCGGCAGTTCCACGGCGATAGAACACCGTCCGAAACCGGACAGATCGTTGATAACTGCTATTTTTTTCTGACTGTCTCGAATTTTCCCCATGATGTCTCCTTTATTTTACAGTATTGCTCATCTATTATAACCACCTCGGGAAGAAAATGCAATGTGATCTTTTTACCCGTTTAATCAACAATGCCGGAAGAATAAGCAGTATCCCCGCGGCAAAAAGCCAAACCTTCGGTTCATACTCTAAATTGCTCATGGAAAACAGATAAAATTTCCCCAGCTTCCGACCACCGCCGCCGTTGATCCCATAATAGACAAGCACCGCCATATAGCCCGGTACGGTACTGTCAGCACAGGCCGCGCCCATCATGCCGAGGGCGCCGAGAAACACCGCATCCGCCATTGTCCCGGCAAACAGCACGAATGTCACATCGCACATCCACAGTCTCATAAAGAGCAAAAATGAGAGATACCCTGTCCTTTCCTGTAACTTTCTGAGAATGATCTTTACTCTCCGCCATAGAAAAGATACTCCGAAAATTTCAACTTTTTGTCAACTGATTTCAGAGAAATATGATATAATAATGATAAAACAGGCTTTTATAAACAAGAATAAATGACAGGAAACTTTCCATGCATATTTTAGGCGTTATCGCGGAATTTAATCCGCTCCACACGGGACATGAATATCTGATCAGGCATCTGCGTCTTGAAACCGGCGCGAAATACTGTGTTGTCGTGATGAGCGGGGATTATGTGCAGCGTGGGGAACCGGCCTTTTTTTCCAAATCCCTGCGGACAATGAGCGCGCTCCTGTCAGGCGCCGACCTTGTATTGGAACTGCCCCTCTCTGTCGCAACGGGCAGCGCCGAATATTTTGCGGAAGGCGCAATTTCCCTTCTGCACCGCCTAGGCTGTGTGACGCACCTTGGCTTTGGCAGTGAAAGCGGAGACATCCAAGCCCTTTTGTCTGCCGGAAAACTGCTCTCCGCAGAACCGGAAAACTATCGCAGTCTCTTACAGGAAAATTTGAAAAAAGGCACAAATTTTCCGAAGGCAAGATATGAAGCCCTGTCGGCTTCTCTGACTTCTCAGAGAAGGGATCAGGATTTTTCCGCTTTCCTTTCTCTTTTGAGCACTCCCAACAACATCCTCGGCACGGAATACTGCAAAGCCCTCTATAAACTGGAATCATCCATCCGCCCTGTCACTCTCAAGCGTCTCGGCGCCGGATATCACGAAGATCTGCCCGAGGCTTCCGTCTATGCCTCCGCCTCCGGTCTGCGGAAAGTTCTTTTAAGCGCACAGACTTCCGACGACACGGAAACTCTGCTGCAAAGTTATGTGCCAAAAGACTGCCGTTCCCTCTATCGAGATGCATTACAACAAAAACAGTATGTCACTTTTAACGATTTTTATCTTCCGCTTTATCATACGCTGCAGTATACGGATGCCGCATCTCTCGCCCGTTTTCAGGATGTGACGCCGGAGTTTGCCGAAAGACTTCTTAACCAGTTCCGTCAGTGCTCTTGCATCACGGAACTTTGCGATGCCCTAAAATCCAAAAATCTGACCGCCGCCAGAATCAGACGCAGTCTTCTTCACATCCTGCTGCGCCAGTCAAAAGATACTCTGACTGTGGAAAAAGAACAGGGGCTTTCGCTCTATGCCAGAATTCTGGGATTCCGCAGGGAAGCCGGACCGTTACTCTCCGAAATCGACCGACGCGCCTCTATTCCACTGGTCTCAAAGTTAGCGGACGCCTCAAAAACGCTCTCTCCTCTTGCTTTCGCACAGTTAGAACAGACAAGAAAAGCTTCCGAACTGTACCGGACTGCTATGTCCGGTGCCAAATCCGGAAGCGAATATGCACAACGTATTATCATTTTATAAATTCAACATCTCTTTGATCTTCGGCACGGTCATTCCCGCCTCCCGCTTCGAGCGTATCCATTCCACCCGCTCTACGCTTTCCTCTCGTCTGTATCTTCTCGTCAGATTCTGTTCCTCCTGCATGAAGGGAAGCATCCCTTCTTCCGTATAAAACTTTAATGTGCTGTACCTGCAGCCCGTCAGTCTGACCAGTTCACCGATCGTCACATACTCAGAGGCAAGAATTTTTTCCATAGTTCTCTGTCTTGACATAACTTTTTCGCTTCCTATCGATAAACAGGCAGCAGGTTTGCCCCCTGTATCGGAATCCTGCCACAGCTGACTGTTTTTGGCCACACGCGATAATATGCATTGTCGATCAACAGAAGAGTCTCCGTGCCGTTTTTCACCTCTTCCACCAAATGCCCCCTCTCAGTCAAAAACTTTATCATCATCTGCCGTCTGTCCTTCACGCTTGTTCCGCACACAACAAAGTCCACAAAAATTGCCTGTCTTCTGTCTAAAAAAGGAAACAAGAGATTGATTCCCGCCAGATAAGGATTCTGAAACAGCTTCCGCTTTCCCTTCAGAAAAGATTTTGCAGTCAATTCCGGCGTCCTGTGAAACTCCTGCTTCCAAATCATCCCTGCATAGCCGGCGTCTCCTAAGTTCGATCCGCTTTTCTGTGCACAGAATGTCACCATTCTCTCCTGAACCCTCTCCTGTTCTTTCACGGAAAAAATATCGTGCAGGCTTCCGCTCTCTCTCATCAGCCACAACAAGCAAACGCACTCTAAGGTCACGGGGCCCTCCTCCAAAATCTCGCCCTGCACACTTTCCGCCACAGATAAATAAATATCTCGGTTGCTTCTATAAGATTTCATGGTATTTCCGGCCGTGTAATAATTCATATCACAGCCGAGCAGATCCGGTGCGATCTCTAATCCGCCGTCGGCAATCAGAAGATTCGCGATTTCCTTTTCCAGTGCGTCTGCTTTTTTTCTTTTCATCTTTTTGACTTCGGCAATTCCTTTCTCCAGTCTCTTTTGAAATTCTTCCGCCTCAGGCAGCGCGCCCGCTGTCTCTCCCTCCTCCCGGAAAAGAATCTCCTCCAGCAATTGCGCCGCCGCTATTCCCCGCACCGCCGCGCTTTTTGCCATGGAATAATGCGTACAGGACAGCCCGTCCAGACTGATGATCGCAAATTGCTGAGATAATGTATACTCTTTTTTCATCCTCTTTCCTCCTTCCCATTTTCTCTTATTACTTATTACTTACTACTTACGATTTAAATATAACATAAAAAATTCTTCCTGTCAATCTTGAAAAAGAAAACCGGAAGAATTTTAAATGTTAGAACAGCAGTCTAGTTTTTAAAGCTGTGGATCGGCGCCGGAATCCTGCCTCCCCTGTCCACAAACCGCTCACACCCAAAAGAGTTCACCGGCATCACCGGCGCATGACCGAGAAGCCCTCCGAATTCCACATTGTCCCCTACGCCCTTTCCGATCACGGGGATGATCCGGACAGCCGTGGTCTTCTGGTTTACCATGCCGATAGCCATCTCATCCGCAATAATGCCGGCGATCGTTGTCTCCTTTGTATCCCCCGGTACGGCGATCATGTCAAGGCCCACCGAGCAGACGCAGGTCATGGCTTCCAATTTTTCGAGAGTCAGCGCGCCGGCCTGCACTGCGTCGATCATCCCCTGATCTTCGCTCACCGGGATAAACGCGCCGGAAAGTCCTCCCACATAGGAGGATGCCATCACGCCGCCCTTTTTCACCTGATCATTCAGCAGGGCAAGAGCTGCCGTAGTCCCGGGCGCTCCTGCCCGCTCCAGACCGATCTCACAGAGAATATCCGCCACGGAATCCCCGATGGCCGGCGTAGGTGCCAGAGACAGATCCACGATACCGAAAGGAACCTGCATCCGTCTGGAAGCCTCCTTTGCCACAAGCTGCCCCACTCTCGTCACCTTGAAGGCCGTCCTTTTGATCGTCTCGCAAAGCACCTCAAAACTTTCTCCCCGCACTTTCTCAAGGGCTGTCTTCACAACACCGGGACCGCTGACGCCGACGTTGATGATCTCGTCCGCCTCCGTCACGCCGTGGAACGCACCTGCCATAAACGGATTGTCGTCCGGCGCATTACAAAATACCACGAGCTTAGTGCAGCCCATGGAATCCCTCTCCTTTGTCAGTTCCGCCGCTCTCTTTATGATACTTCCCATCATCCGCACCGCATCCATATTGATGCCGGTGCGGGTGGACCCAAGATTGACGCTGCTGCACACCCGCTCGGTACAGGCTAACGCCTCCGGAATGGACTCCATGAGCAGCCTGTCAGCCTTCGTCATTCCCTTCGCGACAAGCGCGGAATAACCTCCAATAAAATTGACGGCCACTTCATGAGCCGCCTGATCAAGCACCTTCGCTATGGAAACAAAATCCTCAGGCGTTTTGCAGCATGCCCCGCCCACTAACGCAATAGGTGTCAGGGAAATTCTCTTATTGACAATAGGAATCCCGAACTCTCTCGATATCTCCTCTCCGGTCTGCACCAGCTTCCCCGCTTTTTCTTTGATTTTACGATAGATCTTTTCCCTGCATTTTTCCAGATCCGCATCAATGCAGTCCAAAAGACTGATGCCGAGCGTGATCGTGCGGACATCCAGATTCTCCTTATCTATCATTTCATTTGTTTCTGCCACCTCAAAAAAATTGATCATCTTTTTCTCCTTAAAATGCCTGCTTCACAGCCGCTTGTTTTTTCACTATGCGCGTTATATCCTGTGCATCATATCGAAAATCTCTTCCTTCTGGCATTTGATGACCACGCCGATCTCCTCGCCGAGAGACTTTAACTCCTCGGAAATCTCCGCGGATTTTTTGGATGCTCCTGCGGTGTCCACTATCATCATCATATTAAAATATCCCTGTACGATGGTCTGGGAGATGTCCAGAATATTGATCCCATTCTCCGCCAGATAAGTGCACACCTTAGCGATAATGCCCACCGTATCTTTTCCTACTACTGTGATAATCGTTTTTTTCATAATGCTTCTCCTCTTCTTTTTCTGTCATCGGCTCACTATATACTGATCGCTTCCGACACTTCGCACCTTTTTGCCACATACAGCGGAAAATCCCCTCCCTTATAGGACACTTCCGACATCGTGACCTCCGCCCGCACGGTCTCATAGGCCAACTCCGGCAGATTGTTTTCCTTACTCAGATGGGACAGCACGATAGCTTTCAGATTATCGTGCAGGATCTGACAAAGCAGCTTTCCCGAGGCCTCGTTGGACAAATGTCCTCTCTCACCCAGAATCCTCTGCTTGAGCGGATAGGGATACGGCCCAACCTGCAGCATATTCACGTCGTGGTTTGCCTCCAGAAATAAAACATCCATCCCCTTTAAATGTTCCACAATATACTCATTGTAAACGCCGAGGTCTGTCACCACAGCGCCCTTTTGCTTTCCGTAATATATCTTATAACCAACCGGTTCCGCCGCGTCATGACTGATCCGTATCGGCGTGACAGCCATATCTTTTACGATGTATTTCTGATCCGGTTTCACCGTATAAAACAGGCTTTCATCCACATCCCCTATCCTGCTGTCTGCAAGGATCCCTCTTTTGGTCCCTTCCGTACAATAGACAGGAATCTGATATTTTCTGGAAAGTACGCCCAACCCCTGAATATGGTCTGCGTGCTCATGGGTGATAAAAATTCCGTCGATGTCCTGCATGGACAACTCTAACTCTTTTAACCCGTTTTCTGTTCTCTTCCCGCTGATTCCGGTATCGATCAGCAGATGCGTGGTATCAGATCCTACATAAATACAATTGCCGCTGCTCCCGCTGGCAATACTGCACATTCTCATTCGTATTCCTCAAACTTCCCGCTATTATGCCTTAGTTCTCCCAGTGGATATCTAACACATCCCCTTCCTGCAGCGCCTGCAGATGTTTCGCCGGCTCTCCGTTTATGGTTGTCACAAGCGCTCCCCTCGGGCTGGACAGATCAAAATCAATAAAATTAAAGACGTCCACGAAGACATACTCCGTCTTCCCCGTAAGGACAACAGGCCCACCATTGACCATTATGGTCACCGGAATGGAGATGACTTTCTTTTCCGGTTCTTCTGCGACTTCTTCTTCGTCTTCGGCCTCATCCCAAGGCTCCTCTTCCTCATCTTCCTCTAAAACGCCTGCACTCTCATACAGATTCCGACGCTTTTCTTCTTCCCTCGCCCGAAGTTTTTCCGCCTCCGCCGCTTCCAGTTCAGATCTGTCCACAAAACTCACCAGATAATTCTCATAAACCTTCGTTTCCCTGTCCGCCAATTTGTGATTGACTAAAATCACTTTATCTTCCGGCAGCAAAATATCCATAAACTCCAAAAGCTGCGCAACCGTGCAGTAATCCAACACTTCGATATCATCCCCCTGCTGAATCTGGTAGGACGGAAGCTGATAGACGCCGTTCACCCGGGCGTACTTCACCACATCGATCCTCTTCTCCTGCACCTGCACGGAAATAATATCCCGAAATTCCGGCAGAGAACTTATGACCATACTGCCCTGTGCTCCCTCCGTAGACTCCTTTACCCGAATCACATCGTTTTCATGGATCGGCGCATAAATATTTGCTTCCCTGCCGCCGATCTTAATGACCGCTGCCTCTCCCAACTGCCCCTTTACGCTTCGGGCCTTCCTGTTGACCGTAAACCGCAGCTCCTTTCCCCTGCGCGGAAACAGCAGTTCGTTAGAAAAATCCGCCTGCATCGCCGCATCCACCACGGAAAGTTTATCGTTGTCATACAGTTTGATCCGTTTCTCATTAAACGTCACGATAATAAAATTATTGTTCTGTTCATAGTAATTCAGACATATGCCAAGAGGGGTCACCAGTGTGGAATCCTTTTCCACATTCTCGGAGAAAATAATATTTCCCATGACTTCCCCGCCCCGCAGCGCAGAACGCTGACTCTGAATGCCGATCTTTTCCGCCAACTTATCCGTATACCCCGGAATCTTTCCGCCGCCGCCCACTACAAAAACCGCGCTGACAGGCTTATTTCCGTTGAGTTCCAATATTTTCTCCGCCGCCTCTCCGGCTAACCTTGTAATCGCCGGTTCCAGAATTTTTAACATATCGGCGCTCTTCATCGTCTGCGGCAGTCCGATAATATCCTGATAAGTGACCTCATCACCCTCGCCCAGCTGTCTCTTAATGGCCTCCGCCCCAGCAAAATCCACCAGACACTCCTTCGCAATAATTTCTGTCAGAGAGTCGCCCGCAAGAGGGATCATACCATAGGCAGTAATGCTGCCGTCCTCCGTGATACAGATATCGGAAGTACCTGCCCCCACATCCACAAGCGCCAGATTTAACATCCGGTAATTTTTCGGGATCGCCACCTGAATCGCAGCGATGGGCTCTAATGTCAGACTCGCCACCCGCAGCCCCGCAAGTTCGACAGCCTTATACAGTCCATCGATCACGTCCTCCGGCAAAAATGTAGCAATGAGATCGGCTCCGATACTGGATGCCTTATGTCCTTCCGGATTGCCGATGGGATATTTATTCATATAATAGCGGATCACGGAATTACCCACACAGTAAAAAGACATGGCTGCATCCTCTTCCGAGGTAAACTCTTCATAAGCCTTCTCAATGGCCATGGAGCGCAGATTATAGATATCCTCCACCGTGACTTCCCTGCTCTCCTGAAACTCCAGCACACTATGTACCGTGACCGTCCGCAGCACACGTCCCGCCGCCGCAATACAGACTTCTTTCAGCTCCATACCGGCCGCTTTTTCCAGTTCCTCCTTGACCTCCGCGATCGTCTCTCCCACCAGACCGATATCATGGATCTGCCCGTCCAGCATAGAACGCGTCTCATGCTCCCTGACCCTCTGCGCAAGGCAGTAAAACTCATCGCCCTTCTTATAGCCCACCGTCCCCACGATGCTTCTGGTTCCTATGTCCAGTCCGAAGACTGTTTTTCCCGATATCTTTTTTACCTTTGCCACTGATAAGCCTCCAATATCTGATCGATCTGTCTGATGCTCTCCGAGAGTGCGCCGCTGTTGTCGATCACCACCTGACAATTTTTCCGAAACTCGCTCTCCGGAAGCTGTTTTTCCATGATCGCAGTTATCTTTTCCCCGTTATATCCTCTGGAAACCGCAAGACGCTCCCGCCGCACTTTCTCATCCGCATAAATATACCACATCTCATCACATATTTTATCGAATCCGTTCTCAATTAGCAATGCCGCTTCCACAAAAAAAAGAGAAATTTTCCCGTTTTCCTTCGCTGCCTCTATCTGCCGAACAATTTCTGCAGTCACTCTCGGGTGGATCAGCCCGTTGACCCGCTCCAAAAGTTCACTGTCTCCAAAAATCCGCTCCGCCACCGCCGTTTTCAAAATCTCCCCTTCAGGCCCCAGAATGCTTTTCCCAAGCAACTCTATCAACGGTTCATAGCACGCCTTCCCCGGCTCCTGCAATTCCTTGGCAAGCCCATCCGCCAGAAGGATCTCACAGGGATAGTTTTCCCTGATATATGATAAAATCTCCGTTTTCCCGCTTCCCACACCGCCGGTGACACCGATTACTCTCATATTTTTCCTTCCCCGAATCCGCTTTCTATCCGTCTTTTCTGTTGGCCTTTCCGGTCGCTTCCTCCACCGTAAGTTTCATCACAGTGGTTCTGTCTGCCTCCTCCTGCCGAAAAGGAAACTCTCCCTCGTGGTACTGCCTCATCAGAGCCCGCAGCGCTTCTTTTTTCTCCGCATCCGGCACAATCTCTATTCTGCCTTTTCCCACAATGCTCTCATATCCCATAGTGCAGCGGCATCCCTCTTTATCCACGATCAGTTTATGGGAACAATCCATCTCAAACGAGACTCTGTTATCCCGCCTGATCAGTTCATATTTCCTGCCCTCGCCTGCTCCGTGAAAATAAAGGATGATCTGCTCCCCCTCTGTTCTCATACCGAAATTTAACGGAATGATGTACGGGTAGCCGTCGTCGTTTAGAGCGATACGACATACATCGCATCTTTTTATCACTTCAACTATCTCGGTAAAATCCGTAATCTGTCTGTCGCTTCGTCTCATGACGCGCCCCCTTCCGTCTCCTGTCCTCTCTCCCTGACAGTCACAAAAACACTGTCTCCCGGCTGTTTTCCGATTCGGGCCCGGATATCCTTTCTGATCCCTATGATATAGCAGATACTTCCGTCGCTGTTTTTTACCCCCATATTTACAATACTGCCATCGTAGGGCTCCCCGTCAAACGTGACATGTACTTTCACCCGTCCCCTGCCAAACTCTTTTCGGATATCATAAGGAAAAACGACATACGCGCCGCCTGTCTCTCCCGCCGCATATACTTTGGATTCAAATTCATAGACTCTACTGCTCAAAGCCCGTCCCCCTGTCAGTGCGCGTCATACCAGTTGTCCCCGGTATTTAAATCGATCTCCAGTTCCACCGCCAATTCCGCCGCCTGTTTCATCTCTGTGCCAAGAATCTCACGCACCTGCTCGATCTCCTCCTTTGCGGTCTCCACCAACAGTTCATCATGCACCTGCAAAATCAGTCTGGAGCGAAATCCCTCTTTCCGCAGTCTCTGATCTACCCGCACCATAGCAATCTTAATAATATCCGCCGCTGTCCCCTGAATCGGTGCATTCATAGCCACGCGTTCCCCGAAGGAGCGCTGCATGAAATTACCGGAAGAAAGTTCCGGTATGGGGCGTCTTCTGCCAAACATGGTCACAGAACATCCGCTTTCCTTTGCGTTTTTCACACAGGTATCCAAAAACACTTTGATCCCCGGGTAAGTCTCAAAATATTTTTCAATATACTCCGACGCTTCCTTCTTGGAAATACTCAGATCCTGACTAAGTCCAAAAGAACTGATCCCGTACACAATACCGAAGTTTACCGCTTTCGCATTCCGTCTCTGCAGAGGCGTCACTTCCTCCTGCGGAATATGGAATACTTTTGACGCCGTGATCCTGTGGATATCCGCCTCCTGCCTGTAGGCATCGATCAACTGCTCATCCCCGGACATGGACGCCAACACCCGCAGTTCGATCTGAGAGTAGTCCGCATCCATCAGCACAAACCCTTCCTTCGGCACAAAAACCTTTCTGATACGCCGCCCAAGTTCCATCCGCATCGGTATATTCTGCAGATTCGGATCTGTGGAACTGAGCCGTCCGGTGGCCGTGATCGTCTGGTTGAAGGTGGTGTGGATCCGTCTATCCTCCCCGATGCAGGCCGACAGCCCTTCCGCATAGGTGGACTTTAATTTTGTGAGCGTACGGTACTCCAATATCTCATTGACGATAGGATGCTCGGGCGCAAGCTTCTCCAACACATCCGCGGCTGTAGAATAACCCGTCTTTGTTTTCTTGCCACCGGGCAGTTTCATTGTCCCGAACAACACTTCCCCGAGCTGTTTCGGGGAATTGATATTAAACTGCACATCCGCTTTCTTCCAGATAGATTCCTCCAGTTCTTTGATCTTACCGGTCAAAGCGTCACCATACTCTTTCAACTCCTGAGGCTTCACTAAAACACCCTCTTTTTCCATGTGATAAAGCACTCTGGATAAAGGCATCTCTATCTCCTCAAACAGGGAAAACTGGCTCGTCCTCTTTAATTTTTCCTCCAAAACAGATTTGCTCTCCGATAAAATATTCGCACAGCCGCACAGATATCCCGCAAATTCTTCTCTCTGCTCCCACAATACCTCCGCCGGCTTCTTCTTGCCAAAAAGCTGTCCGTAGGAAGCGGTACTTTTCCCCAAATACTCCCCCGCTACATCCTCTATCTGATAATCGCTCTTTAAGGGATTCAGCAGATATGCCGCGATCAATACATCAAAAAGATTATCTGTCTTGATCTCCTCCCCCAAATAAGCATAGTAATCCTTCATCTGAAAACCTGTGAGGCAAACGCCCTTTTCACAGAGCATCTTGATCTTTTCCCAGAAAAAGGCAGGCCTTATTTCCTGACGCTTCTTTTCTTCTGCATCCCCGAAACTGATAAATACCACATCTTCGTCAGGAGCTGACAAAGCAGCACAGAGCAGCGGATCTTTTGTATCCTCTTCCTGCACCGAAAAGAAACTTAACTGCTCGTTCTCCTGATACCTCTGCTTCTCTCCGACATAAAAAAGCAGCGAGACTTCTTTTTTCTCTTCCGCTTTTTTCAAAAAATCTACCAGTTCTTTTTCCCTTTTTACTTCCTTCCAGCAGATCTCCCGTCTTCCCTTTTCGTTGTCAAACCTGTCAAGGAGATTTTTGAAAGCCAGTTTCTGGAACAGTTCGTAGGCCTCCTCCGTATAAAAATCTCCGATTGCCGCATCTTCATAAGAGAACGGAAAATCCCCGTTTACATTGATCGTGGCAAGTTTTAAGCTTAAATCAGCCAGATCCCTGTTGGCTGCCAGAGATTCACGGATACTCTTTTTGGATATCTCCTCCAGATGAGCATAAATATTTTCAAGCGAACCGTAGGTCACCATCAGATCCTTTGCAGTCTTCTCCCCTACCTTCGGCACTCCCGGTATATTATCCGCAGAATCCCCCATAAGCGCCTTTAGCTCAATAAACTGCAAAGGCGTCACCTGATAAGCAGCCTCCACATCTTTCGCATAGTAATCTATAACTTCCGTGCGGCCGCCTTTCGTCTTGGGAATCCGTATCTTAATATGCTCGCTGGCGATCTGCAGCAGATCCCTGTCCCCGGAGATAAGCGCCACCTCCATACCGTCCCGCTCCGCCCGTTTCGCAAGCGTCCCAAGAATATCGTCCGCCTCCAACCCCGGCTGTTCAATAGTCAAAATTCCCATGGCCTGCAGCACCTCTTTGATCAATGGCACCTGCTGCCTGAGTTCCTCCGGCATGGGCTTTCTCGTCCCTTTGTAATCGGCATACATCTCATGGCGAAAGGTAGGCGCATGTACATCAAAAGCCACCGCCAGATAGTCTGCATTTTCCTCCGAAAGCACCTTAAACATGATCGTCAGAAAGCCGTATACACCGCCTGTATGCTGTCCGGCAGCGTTAGTCAGATCCGGCAGCCCGTAAAACGCTCTGTTTAAAATACTGTGTCCGTCTATTAAAACCAGTTTTTTTGTCATCGCCATAACCTCTTATCCGAGAAAATATAATATCAGAAAAACAACACCAATCAAAGCCGCAGCAATCCCGATACAGCCAAGTACAAACACACTATGCCTGAAAAATCGATATACCTGCACTCTCTTTTCAACTTCCTCCAGCGCCACATTCAACTCCTGCTGCAGATCAAAAGTATTTCCGGCCTCCAGACTGTTTAACCCTACTTCCACCAAAAACTGTATGGAAAGTTCCTCCCTGCAGGCTTCACATTCCTCTATATGTTCCATAAACCGTTCCAGATCTTCATAAGATAACTCATCGGCAATGAACGCCGGAATCATCTTTGTCACCTGCAGACATTGGAATTTTTCCCTGTGTTTACTCATAATAACCTCTGTTTCCCATCGAGAAAAAGGCGAAACACAGTTTCGCCTTTTCCCTGTTCTTTAAAGTTTTCTCAATATACCGATCGCTCTCGAATGAATCAATAGTTCACCGTGTTCCTGTAAATGATCATATAAATGTTCCTGCCCTGCGACCACCTTTCCATAATCAAAGGCAACAGCCGTCAACAGGTTAAAATGGTACTCTGAGATCCTGTATCTTTCTACAATCAGATAATAACTTTCCTTTTCTTTGTATAAATGGCTTCTGATCGGCTGCTTTAACCCCACCGCCTGACAATAAGATATGATGTCCCGCAGGGATGCAAAACAATATATACGATACGGTTCGTTTAAATTATTTTGCTGTCTTGCCTGACTTTCCGCCTGCTGCGTCTGGTCCGTTTTCTCCGGATGGGCCGTTTTCTGCTTTTCACCAAAAAGCTTTCCGATCTCTTCCATGATCCTGCTCTCCGCCAGTTCCTTCAAATATTTCAGAACCTGTTCGCGGACCTGTTTTTCATTGCCGCTTCCAAAAGTAATAGAGATACGCCTATCACTCAATACCTCCAGCCGCATAGAAACAATTCCTTTGTCATTCTGATATCCCAGCTCGTCTCTGGCCTCCGAAACTATGTACTGCAAAAATTCATCTGAACGTCCGGAATGGCTCAAAAACTCGTCCAGATTCAAGCCGAAGCTCTCCATATCTTCTTCCGTCACGATACAGCGTATCGTATTTTCATCTATTCTTTTATATTCCATAAGCATCACCTGTTTTTTTCTATGCTTATTCTATATGATTTATTCCTTTTTGTAAAGAGTATCGATATACCGGCGCATATTTTCTTTTTCCTGTAGTTTCCGCCTCTCGGCACTTTCTTCCAAAATTCGGATATATTTGACGCGTCTTTTTCTTTTTGCTTCCTGTTCGGCCTCAAACTGCCTTCTTTCCTCCTCTGTGGGCCCGCTTATCCCTCCGGAGCTTGTAACGGTACAGTTTCTCACATTCCCCTCTTCGTCAAGATCAAACACATAACTTTTGCTGGCCTGATGCTCCGCCACGTTCATACCGTAGCCCGCCGCCACCGTATTGTCCCACCGGTCATAATCCTCTTTCCACTCCTGCAGTTTTGCCATAATCTGTCTCGCATAGGCAGGATCTGCGTCCATCTTTGCCTGAAGACTGTCCGGCACAAGAACCGCAATCCTTCCCGGACCGATACTGCCGTAGTTTCTCTGTAAATCAGATCGGGTCTGGGGCGGATTCGGCCCGGAAGGCGTCCAGTCGTTTAATGCGTCAGCCCCTGTTCCCTTCTCAAAATATTTCCAAAAGGGAAAATCGTTTCTCTGCCAATTTGCACTGGAAATATCAGCATTTCCTACATGTGTCACAACATCGTACATCAAAAAAGCGTCAGCAAAATTTGCAGCGCCCGCCTTTCCTGCACTGTACGATCTGCTGATGGACGAGATCGCATCTGTACTCCCCGCCATTTTTTTCGCATAAGCCGTCTGAAAAGCGTTCGCCGCATTTTTATCCGTAATCTTATTCAAGCGCTCCTGATAGGTCTCCCCCATATAATATCCCGTTTTGATTCCGCCTACTGCCATCGTTGTCCCCTCCTGTTTTTCTTTTTATATCGGCAGAATCATCCGGCTGTTTCTCCTGTCGGGAATGAAAGTCCTGTTTTCAGGAATAAATCGATCATTCCATTCCTCCAGACATTATGATCTGTGTATCGCTTAGCTCTGCTTTGCTGCCAGTATCGCTTTCAGATACTCCCAAACTCTGGCTGCCGAAGAAATGCTTACATGTTCGTTCGGCGTATGGATATCAAACTGGTCAGGGCCGAAAGATATGCAGTCAAGCCCCTCCAGCTTATCAGACAAAATCCCGCATTCCAGTCCCGCATGCATCAGTTCGATCTTCGGCTCATAGCCGTACTGTTTCTTAAAAATCTCCACGCACAGATCCCGCAGCTTCGAGTTCCTTGCATAGGGCCAAGCCGGGTAATCCCCCTGAAAGTCTACCCTTCCGCCAAGCTGTTTCGCAAGCAGCGCCACCTTTTCGGAGATAAAATCCTTAGCGGAAGCCACGGAACTGCGGACAGACTGCCTGATGATCAGTTCCTCCTCTGCAAGTTCCGCGACTCCCATATTGATGGAACTCTCCACTAATCCCGGCAGATCCATACTCATTGCCTGCACACCGTTCGGCATTAAGTTAAGCGCAGTCAATACCCCGGTGAGAGACTCTTTCTCCACAGCTCTGCACTCTTCCGCATTTCCAACCGTAAGTTCCAGCCGGATATCCGGATCGGCTTTGCCGTATTCTACCTCCATATAACCTGAAAATTTCTCTATGGCCTCCCGCAGATGTTTCTCTTCACCCTCCGGAACAAGAAGTACCGCAGATCCGCTCTTTGGAATGACATTTTCCTTAGTCCCCGCCGTAAACGAAACCAGATCATAGTACATTTTTCCCATTAAAAACATAAGAAATCTTCCCATAAGCACTGCACCATTGGCGCGTCCCTTATCGATTTCCATTCCGGAGTGACCTCCCGCCAGACCAGTGAGATCAAGCCTGCACCGAACCCCTGTACGGCATACACGCTCTATGGGGATACGACAGCAGGTTCGCCTTCCTCCGGCACAACCCGCCGTCAGAATGCCTTCCACCTCAGAGTCAATGTTTAACATGCGTCTGGCAAGACAAGGGGAGAGATCCAGAGCAGATGCACCGAGAAGTCCTACTTCTTCGCAAACCGTAAACACTGCCTCCACTCGGGGATGAGGAATTTCGCCGTTCTTTGCATCCAAAAGCGCCAGCATGTACGCCAAGGCAATGCCGTTATCTCCCCCTAAAGTTGTTCCTTCAGCCCGGATATAATCGCCGTCCACATAAACTCTGGGGCCTTCTTCTTCCATATCGATGTCACAGTCTGCCGCCTTATCCCCAACCATGTCCAGATGCCCCTGTACAATCACGGCCGGAACTTCCTCATAGCCGGGTGTCGGCTCCGCAATGATGATCACATTGCCCATCTCATCCTGCGTGCACTCGTAACCTCTTTCTTTTGCAAACCTGACGCAGTAATCACTCAGCGCTTTCTCATGATGCGATATATGCGGAATCTTGCAGATCTCTTCAAAATAATGAAAAACCGGTTCCGGTTTCAGTCCCGACAATACGCCCATACGGCCTCTCCCTCCTGTCTGTTTTGCCTCTTAGGATTACAGACATACTACTGTCTCAAATTCTCCTTCACTGCCACCGCAATGGATACATCCGGCACATAGCAGGGTATCAGTGTTGCCTGCAGCGCATGGTAAAGATCCGCTTTCCCCGGCCATACGGTTTCCTTTAACCGGTTGTTCTCGTCAAGCTGGTGGAACCATGAACCGTTCACATGATCCAACACCGTGCTGTCAAGATATTCCATAAACTCCGCATAGTCCGCAGCATATTTTTCTTTTCCCGTTACATGATAAAGCACTGCCGCCGTGTTAATCGCCTCAGCCAGAGTCCAGTGCATCCTGTCGTGAACTACCGGCTTCCCATGCCAGTCAGTTGTATAACAGATCCCCGGCGCGCCGTCCGCATTCCAAGCGTCCTCTACCGCACGGCAGTACAGATTTTCCGCCGCCTCAATATAACGTCCGGCCTTATCACTGTCATCTTTGTTGGCCGAAAGCGCCCACTGCGTAATCAGTCTGGCCCACTCGATCCCATGTCCCGGCGTTGCGCCGTAAGGTTTGAACGGATCATCCGGCCGCTCCTGATTATAGGCAAGCATCGCCTCCCACTGCTTCGTAAAATGCTCCGGTATACGCCATTCGTTATTTTCTGCCCATCCAACTACTTTTTCGATGATACGTCCCGCCCGCACTCTGTAGGTATCGTCTTTGAGGACATCCGCCGCGGCAAGAAACGCTTCCACCGTATGCATATTGGCATTCAGCCCCCGATAATCATCCAACACCGTAAATTCCGTATTCCATGTATCGCAGGCAAGTCCCTCCTCCTCATTCCAGAAACGAAAATCATACAGACTGATCGCCTTGTGCAAAAGTTCTTTCGCACCGCTTCTTCCCGCAAGCAGCGCGGAGGACGCCGCCAATATCACAAAAGCATGAGCGTAGCACTGCTTATCAGGAAGATTTTCACCTTCTGCCGTAAGTCCGGCATACCAACCGCCGTGCTCCGTATCCTGCAGTGCCCCGTTAAGTCCTTTCAGAGCTGCATCCACTAACTCTGCGCTTCTCTCATGTCCGAGAAACATACCGATGCTGTAGACATGAGCCATGCGGCAAGTCACATAGGCCTCGCGATTTTTCTCCTTCCATGGCGTGCCGTCATCCCCCAGATAGTATGCGCTCCCGTCCGGTGAAGGAAACTGATGGCCGAAAGCAAGCAGCCCTCCCCTGACTTCCTCCAGAAATGCCCGATTTTCTTCCGTGTCGATTTGATACTTTCTCTGATCCATTTTTCCCTCCATTATATTTTTTTATCTCTGTCCTATCATATGTACCGCAATCTTCCCGCTTCGATCCCCTTGATGCCAAGTCCCGGCTCGTCGGAAACAGTGATGACCTTCTCGTTAAAGACAGCCCCACCCAGTATCGGATCCTCGCTGCACAACACCGGTCCGTCCAGATCGATCTTCGTGATGATCTGTTTTGCACAGGCGAGATGCACTGCCGCATTGACACTGATCTTCGCCTCCAACATACAGCCGATCATACACTCTACACCGTAGACCTCCGCCGCAGAAGCAATCTTTAATGCATTATAGAGACCTCCGCACTTCATCAACTTGATATTCACCAGATCCGCCGCTCTCATTTGCATGATTTTTAAGGCATCCTCCGCAGAAAAAACACTTTCATCCGCCAGCACCGGTACATAAGATCGCTCTGTCACATACTTTAACCCTTCAAAATCATGGGCGGCCACAGGCTGCTCCACAAATTCGATATCCAATCCCCTCTCCTGCATACCGTTTAAGATCCGTACCGCCTCCTTTGGACTCCAGCCCTGATTAGCATCAATACGGATGTTAGTCTCTTTCGGCACGGCCGCCCGGATAGCGGAAAGTCTCGCAACATCTTTCTCCGGCTCTTTGCCTACTTTTACTTTCAGGCAGTCATAACCTCTTTTTACAGCATCCTCCGCATCCCGCACCATCTCTTCCGGCTCATTGACGCTGATCGTAATATCCGTGACGATAGACTTGCAGGAGCCGCCCATCAACTTATATACCGGAATTTTATAAAGCTGTCCGTAGAGATCCCAGAGCGCCATATCCGCCGCAGCCTTAGCGCTGCTGTTTTTTACGATGCATCGGTTCAACGCAATGCACAGATCCTCAAAATCATCCACATTCCTGCCCACAAGCGTCTTTGCGATATGATCTCTGAGCGCTCCCACAATGGCTCCCGTTGTATCGCCTGTGATGGCCCCTGTCGGCGGCGCTTCCCCGTAACCTACCGCTCCGGTATCGGTGTGGATCTCCACGATCACATCCTCCACACTGTTTACCGTGCGCAGCGCCGTTTTAAAGGGCACCCGCAGAGGAACCGATAATATGCCAAGTTTAATGTCCGTAATCTTCATACTGATCTCCTTGTTTCGTAATTATATTTATCACCACTGCATAAGCCGGTAAAAATATGCCGCGCTCTATCAATCGTCTTCTAACTCTTCACACAGCAAAATTTTCTGACTTCGCTCGTATTCATGATAGCGCAGTCCTCTGCTGTCCGTCTCGATCTCCCCAAGCTGATTATCATAAGGATCTGCCCTCCAGTGTTCCTTCTCGATGGTAAAAGGCACCTGAAAAGCATTGTTTGCCACCATCCGGTATGCATCCAAATTTCCGAAATAAAATTTCCGGCGCTCCTCATTTCCCAACCGCACCGCACCGGTGCCGTAAGACGGATCAGCGTACAGCCAGCCGTAGGGTTCCACATAAAAGCGCGCCCAATCGTGAGCCCCACAGAAATCCGGTTCCGCTGTCAGTCCGCTCTGCCAGCAGGCAGGAATTCCTGCGCACCGGCATAAAGTAACAAACAGAAGCGCAAATACTCCGCAGTCCCCCGTAAAATTCTTCGCGCAGTTCTCCGCAATATTGTCCATTCCAAAATAAGCCGGCATAAAACTGTACTTCATATGGAGCGTAATGTAATCATAAAATCTTCTTGCTTTTTCCAGAGGATCCTCGACCCCCTCCGTAAGGGATTCCGCCAGCTTTCGTATATAGGTTGAAAAAACAATATGGGGTGACTCCTCCTCCGTGAAAAAGTCCGGCTGCCGGCAGTTTTTCCAAAGCTCCTCTTTCTGCATCTGCTCCACATCATGATATTTTGCCGTGTGCACATAGGAATATTCCACATAGAATTCCTGATTTTCCGTAAGTGTCATCTCCCAACAGACAGTTCGCTGCAATGCATCCGCCGGTGAAACCTTTCCCCCCTCCGGGGAAATTTTTTCTATGACAATTTCACTTTGCTGTTCGCAGTCCGCCGGAACCGGCAGGTGCACCCGCACGAACATTCCGGGCTCAAACGCCTCGTCTTTGATTCGCACACCGGCATGAATGCGGATCCGATTGCTGATTTTTCCTTTTTTGCGCATGATCTCCGCACTGCGGTCCAGTCTGGCCTCCCCTGCCGAACCGCGCTGCGCGCTCTCCACACCGGGAAGGTTTGTCTTTGCCCTTTTTGCAAAAGCCGGTTCCGATTTGCACAAACTGGAAAAGAAGCGGTTAAAGAAACGTCTTTCGCCGTTTAAATAGATAAAACCGATTCTTCCGACATCTACTCTTTCCTCGAACTCTTCCTCCGTAAAATCCGGAATATGTTCCCGTATCAGCGCCAAAGCCTCTTCTCCGGTATAGGGATAATCATCCGGCATCCGCAGCATCATCTCCCGCTGTGCCGTCAGATTAAACCGCATCTCCTGAGACAGCAGTTCCCCGGACAGCCGCCTGTCGATCAGCCGCACCGCTCCCTCAATATCCCCATATAATTTTCGGCGCAGAATATCCTCCGGCAGTCCCATATTCAGATAGCGAAAAGCGTCGTTTATATGCATATCTTCTCCTCCTTCATCCACATTGCCAAAGAAACGGCATTGTGAAAATTTTCACCTCATAAAAGACACGGTCCTCCACTCACTTTTATGGGTGAAGAACCGTATTGACCTGATTTACTGCGAAACACCGTCTTTCAGATACACGATGCAATATATAAATCACTGCAGTATGTATCCCCGGCGTTCCCTATCACCTTAAATCAGCATCTGCATAATATACCCCATAGCCAGACCACAGAAGTTGCCGACTGCGGCTCCGAGCACTCCCATCAGTACGCCGATGCCGGCATAGGAGGGGTTGTATGCGCTTGCCACGATCGGCGCGGAAGCGCTGCCGCCGATATTCGCCAACGATGCGGTGGAAACCATACAGCAATCCCAGTGGAAAACTTTGGAAAGTAAAAACATCACCGCAATATGAATGACCATAACCAAAAGTCCAGCCACAATCCACAGCGGCGCGCTCACCAGATCTACTAAAGTAGCGGTAGATGCAAGCAGGGATACAACCGCATAGAGGTATATGTTGGAAAGTTCTTCCACTGCAGGCAGCTTGCCCAAAGGAGTAAGCGCGCAGATCAGACCGAGAATCGTCACGAATACCGTGGTAAGGGTCCCCTTATCAAACATACCGAGTCCGATACTCTTAAGCGCCGTATTGCCGGCACTGCCGACCATCTGTGCAATAGCCGAAACCATCAGAGAAAGACCGATCAAGAAGATCCAGTCCGCTGCCGTCGCACGCTTCTTCTCCTTCTCGATTTCTGCATTGGCCGCATCTGCAACTTCCTGCAGTTTCGATGTATCCGCCTTTACTGCCTTGTCCCATTTTCCCGCATAGCGAACCATAATAAGCAAAAGTGCGATCCAAACGGAATAGTACACCGTATCCACTGCCAGCGCGCACCCGTAAGCGCCCGGATCGATCGTAAACGCCGCTTCCATCGCCGCCATATTGGCAGAACCGCCGATCCAGGAAGCACAGAGCGCCGCCATAGCGCCCCAGATTGTCTCACCGCCGCCGAGAGCGCCTTTAAACAATACAAAAGCAAGCAGGAAACCGGCCATAATGGACAGGGAACCGCCCAGAAAAATAGCCACCATTCTTCCGCCTAACTTCGCCAGCTTCCGGATATCGCAGCGCAGCAGCATGACAAAGATCATAGCGTAAAGCAGATTGTTCTTTAGCACCCCAAAAGCCGCGGAACAACCTTCCGAATCATACATTCCTATCGTGCAGAAAATCATATTCAGCACATAGATCCATACCAGAGGCGGAATATAATTGAACACTTTCCACTTTGTATACTTCTCCATGGCGAGCAGGATCCCTGCCAGACACATCAGAAATGCGATGTAGGTAAAACCGTTTGTAATCATACTTCTCTCCCTTCATTTGTAAAAAATTACATAAAATTTTAAAAAATAAAGCACTATATCTGTTTAATTTTACAAGGATTGATGTGACGTGTCAAGGATTTTCGGCATTTTTAATGAACCCTGTCTCCAAATCAATTCCATTATATTCCCGCAGGGCCTCGCGGCCATCCATTATGTAATTTTATACAGGAAAATCCCCCAATAACTTTTTTCCGTCTCAAAATATCCTAAAAATTCCGTTCCTAATTCTTCAGCATTTAATATTTCTCCACAGGAAAAGAGATACTCACAATTTAATTCTTTCAATGCTTCCATATTGAATTCCAGATTTTCATACACGATATGCTCTCTCTTACCAAGCATATGTGCATTCCCCGTAGCTCCGTTGAACAAATAGCATCTGCTTCCCCACTCGTCAAAATAGAGCCTTGTCTGTTCATTTTTCTCCAGTTCCTTCTCTATGATCTGACGAAATTTATGTTTGTATTCCAATGGATAATTTGTAGAGTAGCCGTCTATTGTATAAAATCCGTGTATCAAGGCGGGAGTTGTATTTATGCCTAAATGTACTATCCTATAGGAATCCATATCGCGGCCAATGGCAGTCTCGATCTCCTCCATCAAATCCTCTGCATAAAAACTTTCCCAGGAAATATACCCTGTAATACCCGAACCATTGTTGATTTGATTAACGTTCATGTACAAATAAGAATTCTCCTTCACATTTTTCCAGACAGGAATCAATATCAATGCAAGGACAATCACCTTAAAAGCAGGCCAGTTCCAAAATTTCCGATCTGACAGTATAGTGATTCGCCTCCACCAGATACTGAACAAGACGGCAAATTCCAGATACCATCCGGCCGGATAAAGCCAGTAATATCGTTCTATCTGAAAATAGTGAAAAAAGCTGGTCGTACTGTTTTTCCACGCTACAACAGGTGCCGTTTTGCAAACCCCATAAAACACAGCCACTCCTGCCAGAAACAGAACTCCTCCAAGTGCCCCTAAATATTCTTTACGTCCTTTTGCACTCAGCTTTTTCCAGCAGCAGCCTTCTCCTGCCATCATGAGTATAATAGGAAATATCAACTGCTTATGATATGATCTGGCATGCTGCCCACTATTCAAGAATACATCTTTCACCGTATTCCAGAATGGCATCGCATAATTGACCATTTCTTCCCGATGGCTCGTATATAAACTTTCTCCCAAAATCAGTTCTAAAAACAAATGATAATTTACCATAATGTACACTGCTGTCAGCAATAAAAAACCGGCTGTCAATCCTTTGTTCCTGTCTTTGCGAACAAATATAACTATCAAAAACACTGCCCATATACTTAATACTGCATAACCGGTATATACAAGGCTGCTTGTCAGACCAAAAAATACTGTCAACATCAGGCTCCATACCATATTCTTCCTCTTCGCCAGACACAATACAGCATAAAATATCAACGGTATTCCCATTATGGACAAACCATATACAGGATATAACGGCAGCATACTAAAACATACGGCGGCGACAATTGACATAATATTACTTTCCGTTAATTCCCTGACACAAAAATACATTCCGCCGAAAGCCGCCAGAAAACACACCGCGTATTGTATAATAAAAGCCCAAAATGTCGGAAATATTTTATATAAGGGCAGAAAAAGAATCGCCGCCGGCTGCAGACCGCTGGCGTTTATTCCTCCCAGCATTTCTGGCATTGTCTGAATTCCCTCTCCCCAATGTCTCGCTGTCAATACATAACTCAAAATATCCTCATCCAGCTGGTCAATTATTTCAAACACACTGCCCTCTTTTAAAATAAAATAGGGTAAAAAATTTATCGCTGCCACCACCACTACGAAGCACCACAGAGGCAATGAGTCTATTTTCAAGATAATTCTATTTAAAGTATCAACAACAGCTCCCTTAGTTTTTTCTCCATCCATTTTTATCTTCCTTTATCCGTTGCAGCCCTATTACAGTCTCTCACTGAAATAGCTCTTATATCCCTCTCCGAATATCTCCGTGGCATCCGATACTATCATAAAAGCCTCCGGATCTTCCTCCTTCACGATCTGCTGCGTCTTTGGTGCAAGAGGTTTTCTCATCACACACATAAGCACCTTCTTTTCTTTCCCGCTGTACGCTCCCTCGCCCTGCAGCGCCGTCACGCCGATGTCAAGATCGGCTAACAGTCTCTCTGTGATCTGCTTCGGATGATCGCTGATAATATAAATCATCTTTGCGGCATCCCTGCCGTAGAGAACTGTATCCATCACCACTGAGTTCACAAATATTGCCACCGCGGCATAGAGAGCGATCTCCAGATTCCGAAACATGATACCGGACAGCGTCACAACGATGGCATCCAACATCAGATACAGGTTGCCGGTCTTTAAGTGCCTGTACTTCAACCGCAGCAGTTTTATAATGATATCCACTCCGCCCGTCGTTGCTCCTGCCTTCAAGATCATCCCCATGGAAACAGCCATGACTGTGCCGCCCGCCACCGCGGCCAACAGCTTATCCGTTGTAAGCGGAGCAAACTCCGACAGCATATTGGTAAACACGGAACTGATTATCGTGCAATACACCGTTGAGATCAGAAATTTCAAACCGAATTTCCAAAGTCCCAGTGCAAGAATCGGTATGTTGATCAGTATGATCCATGTACCGGTGGGAAGCGGCGTAATACGGCTCAACATAATCGAAATACCGCTGACACCCCCCGGCGCCAGATTGTTGGGATCAAGAAACAGACTGATGCCTACCGCATAAGTCAGAGAAAAAACTGTGATTATCACATAATTCCGGATCAATCTCAGTATTCTCTTTCTCTCCAGTTTTTCCCGCACTGTTTTTACCATACTTTACGTTCCTTTGCTTTCCCCTTCAGATATTCGTAGTTGTCAATTTAGGCTGATAACCATTATATTTCAACGCTCCGATAATTTTATTCTTATGTTCCGTGCCAAAAGCTTCCATCGTGATCTTCAATTCTACCGCAGCATTCCGATTTGTCGTCACAAACTGGTTGTGCTCAAGCTTGATCACATTACCGCTTTCCTCCGCTATAATGCCGGCCACTCTGCACAATTCCCCCGGCTTATCCGGCAAAAGCACCGATACTGTAAATATTCTGTCTCTAAATATCAGCCCCTGCTGTACCACGGAAGACATGGTGATCACATCCATATTGCCGCCGCTCAGAATGGAAACCACCCTCTTATCCTTGCACTCCAGATGTTTGATTGCTGCCACGGTCAGAAGTCCTGAATTTTCGATAACCATCTTGTGATTTTCCACCATATCTAAGAAAGAAACCACTAATTCCGCATCCTCCACAGTGATAATACTATCCAGATTCTGCTGGATATAGGGGAATATCTTCCCTCCCGGCGTCTTCACCGCCGTGCCGTCCGCAATCGTCGACACGCTTTGCAGTGTCGTAACTTTATTCTCCTTTAAAGATGCCTGCATACAGGCCGCTCCTGCGGGTTCCACACCGATCACCTGAATTTTGGGATTGAGCAGCTTCGCCAGTGTAGAAACGCCCGTAGCCAGTCCTCCACCGCCGACAGGCACTAAAATAATATCTACAAGAGGCAGTTCCTTCACGATCTCCATAGCGATCGTCCCCTGCCCTGTGGCAACAGCAAGATCGTCAAAAGGATGTACAAAAGTATAACCGTTTTCTTCCGCCAGTTTGAGTGCATGTGCACAGGCCTCGTCGTACACGTCGCCGTACAGGATCACTTCGGCTCCATAGCCTTTCGTGCGGTTTACCTTGATCAAAGGCGTCGTCGTCGGCATGACGATCACCGCTTTCACGCCATAACACTGCGCCGCATAGGCAACCCCCTGCGCATGATTTCCCGCGGAAGCTGTGATCAACCCCCTCTGTCTTTCTTCCTCCGTCAGGGTGCTCAGTTTATAATATGCTCCACGCACTTTATAGGCACCTGTAAACTGCATGTTTTCCGGTTTCAAATAAACCCTGTTTCCGCTCTGTCTGCTCAGAAAATCGCTGTATACAAGTTTTGTCTCCAGCGTAACTTTTTTGACCTCCTCGCAGGCCTCCTCAAACTTTTCCAGCGTCAGCATCCGTTCTTCCATGATTCTCCTCCTGATCTATCTATTATCTGCCCTCTGTCTGCCTCTTATATTTCACAATTAAACTGTTGTATCAAACAGCGCACTCACAAAGGTCTCCGCATCAAACTTCTGCAAATCCTCTATCTTTTCTCCCACACCGATATATTTCACCGGCACCTGCAATTCCGACTGGATCGCTATGGCGATGCCTCCCTTCGCCGTACCGTCCATTTTCGTCAAAATGATGCCGGTAAGATCTGTCACAGAACCGAACTCTTTCGCCTGCTGCAGCGCATTCTGACCCGTTGTCGCGTCTAAAACGATCAAATTTTCCCTGTGGGCATTCGGAAACTCCCGCTCTATGATACGGTTCATTTTTTTTAATTCTTCCATCAGGTTCTTCTTATTGTGAAGCCGGCCAGCCGTATCGCAGATCAGCACGTCCGCCCGTCTGGCTTTTGCCGCCGAAACCGCATCAAACAGTACAGAGGCCGGATCTGCCCCCTCTTTGCCGCCCACCAACTCCACACCGGCGCGGTTTGCCCACTCCGTGAGCTGTTCACCTGCCGCTGCCCGGAAAGTATCGCAGGCACCGATGATCACTCTCTTTCCCTGCGCTTTCAGATTACCTGCAAGTTTTCCCACCGAGGTGGTCTTTCCCACACCGTTCACACCGATAATAAACAACACCGACTGCTCTTTCTCGAAATCATAGGCTGTATCCGGCGCGTCCATCTGTTCTCTGATATTCTTTATCAGATACTGCTTGCAGTCCGCAGGCTCCTTGATGCGGTTTTCCTTCACCTGCATCCGCAGTTTTTCTAAAATCTCCTGCGCCGCATATACTCCCACATCACCCATGATCAGGATTTCTTCCAGTTCCTCATAAAAATCTTCATCGATGTTGGAAAAGCCGTTAAAGACGCTGTCAATCCCGTAGACAATATTGTTTCTTGTCTTGGACAGCCCTTCTCTCAGCCGACTAAAAAAGCCTTTTTTTTCCTCTCCCATGCATATCCCCCTTTCCGTATATTTACCCTTCTAACCCTCTGGCCTGTCTGTCCATATCCTCGATCACAATATCGTAGATCTCCCCCAGCCCCGCACAGTATTCCAGTACCTGCCACGGTTCATTTGTGTGGAAGTGAATTTTGATCAACTCCTCATCGCCTACCGCCAGAAGACAATCTCCCTGAAAGTGCTCGGTAAAATATTCTGTTATAACGTCCTCATCCAGTCCATTTCCTTCGATCAATAACTGTGTGTCATACCTGAATTCCAGCATAATTTTCTCTTCTTTCTGTCTCAATATATTTTGAATCAGCATCCTTCTCAGGCTCAATTTCCCCGCCGCATCATTTCCTGCAAAATTGCCTCGCGGTACTGCGTATGATGGGGCATACCACCGCCAACCCCTCCAAGCTTCGGAAACATCAGCTTGAAATAACTTCCGTTTTTCATGGTGATAAAGCATTTTACAGAGCCCATCATTCCTTTTTTTATCTCACATTTCTGAATATCCGCCAAAGAAAAACATGTTCCGATATCCTTATAAAAAAGAAACGAGACAAGTTCCTGAACGTCCGCTCCTCCCACTTCCGCGCCGTCGGCAAACTCATAATGGTGGCTATAATGTTCGCAGTCGGCAATAATAAAACAAGTCTGTGTGATTCCAAAATAGATATCGCATGTCCCGTATTTATTTTTACGGACGCCGACGGTTCCCCCGTTTTCACTGGGTGCCAGCCCATCCTCCGTGCGGATGCATTTTCCGAAAATCTCTTTCACGCCGGTTTCTTTCGCTACCGCATGGATACCCGCTGTCAACGTTTCTCCGGCGGGTATATATTTCTTCAAAGCCTCTATCATATTTTTCTCACTGAATATCTCGGACATGACAGTCCCCCTTTCCATATCCACTCTGTTATCCTGATGATTTTCCGCCAAATCAAAACAGCAATATAACCGGTTCTCCGCCATAAGCTATAGTTTTTTCAAACACATCCACCGTTCCTCCTGAGATGGCATCCGTATAAACCCCATCCGGCAAATCAATCTTTAACGCCTGAGCGCATCCGGCGGCAGAGAAAATACCTACTGCCCTCCGCTGTAAAACAGATGTGTCCGCCTTCGCCTCATGCACGGCGAAAATCACTTCCGCGTTCTTCCCCACCGCTTTTGCAGAAAAACTGCTTTCCGCAAAAAGCGGAGTTTTTCTGATCTCTCCTAATTTAGCAAGGAACCCGGAAATATCGTGATCCCGATCAAAATCCACCGGATCCGGATCAAACAGCGTGGGATGATGTTTCGCACAGTATTCCTGACCGGCGTAGATCATCGTCGTACCCTTCACAAAATAAGTCCATGCTGTCCAGTTGCGCAATGCCCTCTCGTCGGGAATCATAGCAGCGGCCCTCGGGCGGTCATGGTTTTCAAGACAGCGCAGCTTGCTGTAATTATCGGGATAAATGGCCTCCTGCCTGTTTACACAGGCGAGATATTCGGAAAGATTTCGTTCTCCGCGCAGAACATCCGCCATATCATGATAAATATCATAATCATAGCAGATATCGAACGCCTGATACAGTTCCCCGTCACTCAAAGCGGGAATGCCCATCTTACGGCAGTCTGTGATAAATTCAGGCTCCACAGACTCTGCAAGCCAAAGACACCCCGGTCGAACCGTTTCCACTTCCGCTCTCGCCCTCTTCCAAAATTCCAGAGGAACAAGAGGAGCCACGTCGCATCGAAAGCCGTCCACATATTTTGCCCACATTTTCAGCGTTTCAATCTGATACTCCCAAAGTCCCTCATTTGAATAATCCAGATCGATCACATCCCACCAGTCGCCGATCCGGTTCCCAAAGCTGCCGTCCTCCCTGCGAAAAAACCACTCGGGATGATTCTCTAAAAGCCATGAATCCGGGGAGGTGTGATTGTACACAACATCCAGCATGACATCCATGCCGGCAGCATGGATCTTCTCTGTCAGACGGATAAAATCCTCCATCGTGCCGAGCTCCGGGCTGACGGCACGGTAATCTTTGATTGCATAGGGAGAACCGCTTGTTCCCTTGCGGTGCAAGATCCCGCATGGCTGAATGGGGAGAAAATAGATGATATCGACTCCCAAAGCCTTGATTCTTGCAATATCTTCCTCGACGGCCAAAAAAGTGCCGTCCTTGTAGTTTCGCGTAAAAATCTGATAAATGACTTTATTTCTGATTTCTTTGCCTGTGTTTACCGCCATTTTAATCCTCCAACTCCTTATCGATCAAATCTACACTGACAAGAGCCGAAACCCCTTTCTCCTGCATCGTGATACCGTACAGTCTGTCCGCCTTCTCCATCGTGCCGCGCCTGTGGGTGATCACAATAAACTGTGTATTCTTTGTCAGTTTATGTAAATATTTCGCAAATCTCGTCACGTTGTTTTCGTCAAGCGCCGCCTCGATCTCATCAAGAAGACAGAATGGCGACGGCTTTAAATTCTGAATCGCAAACAGTAAAGCGATAGCTGTCAGCGCTTTCTCTCCGCCTGAAAGCTGCATCATATTCTGTAATTTTTTCCCCGGCGGCTGGGCGATGATCCGGATGCCAGCCTCCAAAATATCCTCATCCTCCATCAGTTCCAGCGTTCCCTTTCCGCCGCCGAAAAGTTCCTTAAATACTTTGTCGAACTCTCTGCCTATCTCCTTGAACTTTTCTTGGAACTGCCTGCGCATTGCCGCGTCCAGCTCCGTGATAATGCTTTCAAGTGTCTTCTCCGCCTCGATCAGATCGTCATGCTGACCTTTTAAGAAAGTGTACCGCTCCATGACATTTTTATAATCTTCGATAGCGTTGACATTGACATCCCCCAGTTTTTTGATTTGGTCCTTTAAAGAAGCGATATCCCGTTTCATCCCGACAAGATCTGTCAGCTCCTCCTTCCGCAGGGAAGCCGCATCGCTGAGTGTGATCTCATACTCGTTCCACATATAGTTGATCTGGGACTCAATGGACTCTTCCAGCTTCTCCTTCTGGGCATTCAAACGATATACTTCCTTGTCAAGTCCCGTCATCTGCGCGGAAAGTTCCTCCCGTCTGTCAAAAAAGGTCTTCTGTTTTCCGGAGAGCGTCTCCTTGCGCTCCGTATTCTCCTGCAGTCTCTTCTCCGTATCGCTCTGCGCTTTGTGGGAAGCTTCAATGGTCAGAAGAATTTCCTCAATGTTTTGCTGTTTGCGTGCTGCCTCTTCCTCTCCGGCAGCCATACTCTCTTCGATCTCCTGTTTTTCCCTCTCGTGCCGTTTGATCTCCGCTTCGATCCTGTCCACATTCTGCTGGCCGAACTCCTGTTTCTGAAGCATCTTTTCCACTTCCAGATCCCACTCGGCAGCTTTCGCGGCATAATCGCTCTCTAGGGAACGAAGTTCCTCCAGTTTTTTCTGATATTCCGCCACTTTCGCGTTTTCTTCCCGCTCCAGATTTTCAGAACGTTCCAATTCTTCTTGAATCTCCGTCTTTCCGGTTTCGATTTCCTTAAACTTTCCTTCAATTTCCGCTTCTTCCGACTTTAAGTCCCCGAATCCGTGGAGAGTCTCTTCCTTTTTCTCCTTCGCCGCTTCCAGATTCAGTCTTATCGTATTCTGTTCAATAAAAGCATTCTGCAGCGTCAGTCTGAAGGTTTCCGACTGTACGCGGAGTTTGTTCCTCTCCTCCCTGATATCCTGAATTTCCTGCTCAATCTTCTCCATCTTATCGGACAGTTCTTTTACTTTTTTTTCCAGAGATTCCAGTTCCCGCCGTCTTCCCAACAAGTTGCTGCTGTTTTTAAAAGCTCCGCCGGAAATAGCTCCGCCGGGCACCAAAAGCTCCCCCTCTAAAGTCACCATACGGATGCCGTAGGAATATTTTTTTGCAATGGTCAACGCATGATTTACATTGTCTACAATGACGATACGGCCAAGCATAGCCTTCGCCACGTTTCTGTACTTTTTATCAATATCTACCAGTTCATCCGCCATCCCCAGCACGCCGGCCTCTTTCAATACTTCCGGCGTTTTGAACTCCTGAGGATTCCGGATGCTGGTCAGAGGCAGGAACGTCGCTCTGCCGTACCTGTTCTTCTTCAAAAACGCGATCATGCGCTTCGCCGTCTCTTCCTCCTCCGTGACAATGTTCTGGATATTGCCGCCCAAAGCTGTCTCAATGGCCGTCTCATATTTCCGGTCAACCTTAATGATATCCGCAACCACGCCGACAATGCCTTTTTCCGCCTTTTTCTGTTCCATCACCATCTTGACGGAACCGCCGTAGCCTTCATAGCGCTCCGTCAGATTATTGAGTGCATCCAGTCTGGACTTCTCCTGATGATATTTCTCCTTCGTCTCCTGTAAAACTCTGTTGTTCTCCGTCAGTAACCCCTTGATCTCAACAAGCCGCTTCTCCGCCGCCTCCTTTTTCTCATTCAATTCGGTTACTTTCCCGTTGGTTTCATCGAACTGCTTTTCCAGTTGTGCCACAAGTTCTTCCACTTCCGCCTCATCGGATTTCACCCGCACCAGACGACTGGTCAGTTCTGCCTTTCTGATCTGCGTCTGCTCAAGCATTGTGTCAAAACGCTCTAACCTTGACTTTGTCGTCGCTCTGTCGTTTAAGGCCTGCATGATCACATTTTTAGCCTGTTCGATTCCGGTATTTAACTGTTCCATCTGTGACTGTACTTCTTCTAAGCGTTCTTTAGCCTCGTTTCTGGCCTGTTCTAACTTCGCCACCTGCTCATCGATGGAAGTCTTCTCCGTCATGATGCCTGATTTGTCGGTAGCTTTTTCCTCAATATCCGCCTGTACTGCCGCAAGTCTATTTAGCAGATGCTCTTTATTCCCCTCCACGGAATGAATCTGCTCTCTCAAAATGCCGATCTCGCCTTCCAGCTTTCCGCGGATAGCCGAGGTATCGGTCAGTTCTCCATGGGCTTTCTGTATCTCTTCATCCAGCCGTTCCATTTCCTGCTGGATCTCCTCATACTCGGTTTTGATCCGTTCAAATTTTTCTGTGGTTTTAGCAAGATCCTCTCCGGCAATCCTGTAATTCTCCTCCACTTTTACAAGCTGCTCATTGACCTGCTTATTGTCCAGAAGGAACATATTCACATCCAGTGTTTTCAGTTCCTCTTTTTTCTTTAAATAGATCCTCGCCTTCTCTGCCTGCTTCTCCAAAGGACCCGCCTGCTTTTCCAGTTCCGACAAAATATCGTTTACACGCAAGAGATTCTGCTGTTCGTTTTCCAACTTTTTTACAGAAGCCGCTTTTCGCCTTTTAAACTTTACAATGCCGGCCGCCTCATCAAACAGTTCCCTGCGCTCCTCCGGCTTGCCGCTCAAGATCTTGTCGATCTGTCCTTGTCCGATGATCGAATACCCCTCTTTGCCGATACCGGTATCATAAAACAGTTCATACACGTCTTTCAGACGGCAGGGACTGTTGTTGATCATATATTCGCTTTCGCCGGAACGATAAAGCCTTCTGGCCACGGTCACTTCCTCAAAATCAATGGCAAGCTGATGGTCTTTATTGTCCAATGTGATCGCCACATAAGCGTAGCCCAAAGGTTTACGCATCTCCGTCCCGGAAAAAATGACGTCCTGCATGGAGGCGCCGCGCAGCTGCTTTACTTTCTGCTCTCCCAGCACCCAGCGCACCGCGTCCGCCACATTGCTCTTCCCCGAACCGTTTGGCCCCACGATTCCTGTGATGCCGTTGTGAAATTTAAAAGTGATCTTATTGGCAAAAGACTTAAATCCCTGCACCTCTATACTCTTTAAATACATAAACCCTCATTCTCCGAACCTTATTTTTTCCGCAGTAACAGTAATGCCTCATAGGCCGCCTGCTGTTCCGCCTTTTTCTTGTTGTGGCCGCTTCCCCTTCCAAGCAGTCTTTCTCCCTGATATACTTCTACATCAAAGGTCTTGTCATGCTCCGGTCCGCTCTCTGCCTTCAGCACATAGCGGACGTCTCCGCCGTTTTTTTGTACTTCCTCCTGCAAAATGGATTTGGCATCATAAAACAGCGCTTTATGCTCCATATCCTCCAGAATGAAGCGGCGGATAAATGCTTTTGCACTCTCAAAGCCGCCGTCCAGATAAATGGCGCCAATCAGAGCCTCCATCACGTCGGACACGATGGAATCCCTGCCTCTGCCTCCGGTCATCTCCTCGCCTTTCCCGAGCAGGATATAACGATCCACTTCAAGGTCTCTTGCACAGGCCGCAAGAGACGGTTCGCAGACCATTGCTGCTCTCGTTCGAGACAGCACTCCCTCCGGCATTTCTTCGTGCTTTCCATACAGAAATTCGCTTGTCACAAGTTCAAGCACCGCATCTCCCAGAAATTCAACCCTTTCATAATCTTTAATTTTGTTGATCTTTCTTTCATTTGCGTAAGAACTGTGGGTAAGCGCCTGTCTGATCAGATCCTTATTCTGAAAAATATAACCTATCCTGCCCTCTAACCTTTCCACCGTATAAGTATTATTTGTCATTTTCTCCCTCTGCAGTCTCTTCGTAATCACCGCACAGAAAGCCCTTTGACAAGGGCTTTCCTAAACTTATGAATATATGTCTGACTCATGTTTCCTGCACGACATGATCACATCTTTTCTTTATATCAGCAGCGCCTGCTTGTAATCAACCGAGTTGCTTCCGCCACCGTCCTGATATGTTCCACGTCTTTTTCGTCGATCCTTATCTCAAACTCCTCTTCAATTTTCATGATAATCTGATAAATATCAAGGGAATCCGCCCCCAGATCCTCTAAAAAAGTAGTCTCCGGCCTGATCTCTGCGGGATCAACGTTCAAAACCTCCGCAATGCTCTTACATACCTTTTCAAATTCCATTTTTCCCCCCGTATCTCGCAGAAATTATTTCTCCCGTCTGCGGGAATTCAAACGATCTCTTCCTCATCTTTCGCACAAAGCTTTGCCTGAATCTGCTCGTTGATCCTCTGCTCTTTAAATGTCACACACTGCAGTACAGAGTTTTTCACTTCACCGGCTTTTGCACTGCCGTGGGTTTTTACCACAAGTCCTTTTAAGCCTAAAAGGGGCGCTCCCCCGTACTGCTCCAGGTCGAACTCTTTGAGTACCTCCTTGAGCGCCGGTTTGATTAAAAGGGCTCCAATCTTCGTGCGCAAACTGCCCATCAGATTTTTTTTCACTTTCTTTAACAGAGAATAACCCACTCCCTCATACATCTTCAGCACAACATTTCCCACAAAAGCTTCGCAGACAATGACATCCGCTTCTCCCGCCGGGATATCTCTCGCTTCCACACTGCCGATAAAGTTGATATCAGGACAGTTCTTTAAAAGCGGAAACGTCTCTTTCACCAACGCATTCCCCTTTTCCTCCTCAGCGCCGATATTGACAATTCCCACCTTCGGATTCTTAATGCCGCAGACGTTCTCCATATAGACAGAACCCATCTTTGCAAACTGCACCAGCATGGAAGGTCTTGCGTCCACGTTGGCGCCGCAGTCGATCAAAAGGGATGCTCCTTTGTCCGTAGGTATCATCGGCGCGAGGGGCGGTCTCTCGATGCCCTTAAGCCTGCCAACGATAAGCTGCCCGCCAACCAATGTCGCCCCGGTGCTCCCCGCCGAAACAAAAGCGTCACAGGTTCCTTCTTTTACCATAGTCAACGCTCTGACAAGAGAGGAATCCTTTTTTTTGCGGATTGCCATGACCGGCGGTTCCGCCGTCTCAATCACTTCCGAAGCTTGTACTACTTCCACCTGATTTTTATCGTAAGTATATTTTGCCAGCTCTGCGTTTACCATCTCCTCCCGCCCGACTAAATATACTTTTACTTTTTTGCTTTCGTTTACTGCGTCTATCGCGCCTTTGACGATAACTTCCGGCGCATTGTCTCCGCCCATGGCGTCTACCGCGACTTTAATATATTCTGACATATGCTCTCCTTGGTATAGGGTACCCCCATTATTTCGTAATCTTTATCATACTAAAAATATGCATAAAAAGCAAGGAAAAAGCTGAAATTCTAATTTTGCGACGCTTTTGCAATATTCAACTATTTTTCCGGCCGCTCATCTTCTCAGCCCGCCCTTGTAACACACCTATGCCTGTGTTAGAATATTTACAATACTGCCGGAAGAAATGAATCAAAACTCTCCGGGCATTTTACGCGCTTCCGCGCCAAAGTTTAGAATACAATTACCGTTACAAAGGATTTCTTTATGGCTCAGATCAAATTATCAGAAGGACCAATCACTAAAAATTTATTGCTTTTTGCGTTTCCTATGATCTGCGGCAATATGCTGCAGCAGTTGTACAATGTGGTGGATACGCTGATCGTCGGCAAATACCTCGGCACAGGAGCGCTGGCAGCAGTCGGAAGTTCTTACTCTCTGATGACTTTCCTGACCTCCATCCTGTTGGGGATGTGCATGGGCAGCGGTGCCATGTTTTCCATACGTTACGGCGAAAAAAATCAGGAGAGACTGCAGCAGGATCTCTATGTATCCTTTTTTTTGATTGCCATCCTCACCGTGGTCATCAACGGAGCCGTCTTCCTTTTTATTGACCCGATCATGCGGCTGCTCTGCGTGCCTGCGGATACCTATTCATTGATGAGGGAATACCTGCTTGTGATCTTTTTCGGCATTGCCGCCACTTTCCTCTACAATTATTTTGCCGCCGTTTTGAGGGCTTTTGGCAACTCCCTTGTGCCGCTCATTTTTCTGGGGATCTCCGCATTTATCAATATTGTTTTGGATCTATATTTTATCATTTCTTTAGATCTGGGAGTGGCCGGCGCCGCTTTTGCAACGATTATCGCCCAATGGTTCTCCGGCATCGGTCTTGGGCTCTACTGTATATTCCGGTGTTCTTTTATGCGGATTGAAAAGCCAAACAGACGTTTTTCAAAAGAAACCCTCCGTGAAATTACAGGCGCATCCCTTCTGACCTGTCTGCAGCAGTCCGTAATGAATCTGGGCATCCTTATGGTACAAGGTTTGATCAACAGTTTCGGTACCGTCGTTATGGCTGCCTTTGCCGCCGCTGTAAAAATCGATGCTTTCGCCTACATGCCTCTGCAGGATTTCGGCAACGCCTTTTCTACTTTTATTGCCCAAAATTACGGTGCAAAGAAAAATGAGCGGATTAAGAAGGGTATCCGTACTGCCGCCTCCCTCGTTTTTTGTTTTTCACTGATCGTTTCCGCACTTGTCTTCGTCTTTGCAAAACCTCTTCTTCTCCTGTTTATCAGACCGGAGGAGAGAGACGTGTTGGCTATAGGCATCTCTTATCTGCGCACCGTTGGAATCTTCTATTTCGGCATCGGAGCTTTGTTTATGCTTTACGGACTTTACCGGGCCATCAATCTGCCCGGCATGTCTCTTGTGCTGACAGTAATCTCTCTCGGCACCAGAGTCGCTCTTGCATACCTTTTATCCTCCGTTCCCGCCATCGGTGTAAACGGGATCTGGTGGTCGATCCCCATCGGATGGTTTTTGGCGGATGCGACGGGAATTTTGCTGTACGTCCCCCTCACAGTAAAAAGGAAATAAAAAATGCTTTGGTATTTTACAAGAAATCTGCTATAGTAGATAGAGAAAATAAACGATTTGTAAAAGGGAGGAACCACATTGAAAACAACAATAAAAAAGATGATTTTACTCTTTCTTTCTGTCTTTCTTTTTGCCTGCACACTCTCTGGCTGCGGCAGCGCTGAAAGTACAGACACGCCCGAGGAGACGGATACCGGAACAGAGGCCGCTGCTCAAGCGGAAACCGTGGCCTATCATCCTCTCTCCGAAGGCGATGCCGCACCGGATTTTACCACTGCTTTGGCTGATGGAAGCACTTTTACTCTCTCCGAACATCAGGGAAAAGTCGTACTGTTAAACTTCTGGGCGACATGGTGCGGCCCCTGCGTCAGAGAGATGCCCGCTTTTGAAAAACTTCATACAGAATATGGGGAAGATGCGGTCATTCTCGCTGTGAATTGTCTGGAGGATACAGGAACTGTAGATGCTTTCATCGAAGAAAACGGGTATACATTCCCCATCGCTTATGACACAGAAGGTTCCGTCAGTATGCGCTATCCCACTCAGGGTATTCCATACACTCTGGTCATAGACGGCGAGGGTATCATCCAAAAGATTTATGTGGGTGCTGCAGACGCTGAAACACAATATCAGGAATATAAAGGTGCAATAGATGAGATCACAGAATAAGAATACCAGCGTATCCGCCTTAATCATACGTCTTGTTCTTCTCACGGCAGCGGTACTTTTGCTGATGGCCGGCATCTTCCATAACGGTCCCGCAGACATAAAGAACAAGGCAGTCCGCATCTGCTATGAGTGTATAGGAATCGGGTAAATCAAATGAAAAGAAAAAGAAAATGGGTGCAGCTCATCTGCGCAGTGTTATATAATTTTCATATTACAGGATTTGCAAAAGGCGTCATCTATCAGGGAAATTTAAAGAGCGCCTGCATACCGGGATTAAACTGCTATTCCTGTCCGGGGGCTGTGTTTTCCTGCCCCCTCGGCAGCCTGCAGACAGCACTTGTCTCCTCAAAGTACAGGTTCCCCTACTATATGCTGGGAATGCTTCTGCTGTTCGGCGTTTTCCTCGGACGAGTAGTCTGCGGCTTTTTATGTCCTTTCGGCTGGATACAGGAACTGCTATACAAAATTCCATCCAAAAAACTCCCCAAGAACAGTTTTACAAGAAAGCTTTCTTATCTGAAATATGTGATATTGGTGGTCTTTGTCATTGTGATCCCGCTCGTCTCCCTCGCGCCCGGTTTCTGCAAATATATCTGTCCTGCAGGTACGCTGGAAGGCGGTATACCGCTATTGTTAAAAAATGAACCCTTACGACAGATGGCAGGCAGCCTTTTCCGCTGGAAAACGCTGCTTCTTATTCTGATTCTTGTGTCCGCCGTTTTTATCTTTCGCAGTTTTTGCAGATTTTTGTGCCCCTTAGGGGCTTTTTACGGCCTCTTCAACAAAATCTCCTTATTCGGCATGCGTATAGACGAGAAAAAATGCAATCACTGCGGCGCCTGTCTGCGTCACTGTAAAATGGATATCAAAAAAGTGGGGGACGCGGAATGCATTCAATGCGGTGAGTGTATCGAAAGCTGCAACCCGCAAGCCCTCAGTCATACTTCCGCATGCCGAAATAATAGATCACAAACAAGAGACTTAACGTAATCTGTCCGGTCGTCACTGCCATCTCCGCAAAACCGTACGTCAGGATCGCTGCCAAAAACGCCGCGCATACGATACCTGTCAAGTCTTTTCTGCGCAGCAGACGCGCCAAACACCAGAGGTTCCAGATCAAAAACAGTCCCCCTGCAATAATTCCATAATCATATGCCATCTGAAGAAACATATTATGGGCATGACCTATTTCAGTAACTTCATAATAACTTCCTCCAATCATATAGAAGCTTCCGCTTCCCTCATGCCCGATCAGATTCAAATGTGTTGCATAATAGTGATAAATCGGCGCTCTGACCCCCAGAAGGCTCCCTTCTTTATACTCATAATAAAAGGGGTTGTCTAAGCTGTCACCGGGTTCGCCGATTTCCGCCGCATGCACAGACATCACCGTCGGCAAGGCAAAATACAGTTCTCCCTCTTCTATCCGGAGAGTGATTCCGAAAACCCGAAGCAGTCTCCCCACATTGTTGTTCATCACCGTTTCAAAAGAAATATACCGGTCGCTGTTCCAAGGATCAAAAGAACGAACGCTGGCTTCCTCATCATACTCCCCCAAAAACCAAACCGGATGATGTAAAATTGTGGGCAGATATCTAACAAAACCATATGCAATCGGAAACAGTAAAAGCGCACATAGCCCCAGCGCAGCTCCCTGCAAAATCCAATGTTTGAAACTTTTAAAAATAATGATATCATATGCCATGTATGCCACTGCCGCCGCTGCAAAGACACCCAAAAAAGAAGCTCTTCCTCCGGTCAAAATCTGAAAACTTACACTTCCGGCCGACAACAAAAAGCATAACACCCTAAATACCAGTCTGCCATTCTTTTGTTTGAGGTAAAGCCACATTCCCGTAAAGGCACAAAACACGATCATATAAAAAAGACCGTTCTGAGTCTCTCCGGAGTATAATCCTCTGTACCTCACATAGTCATAAGGCCTGAATCCGAACGCAATCGTCTGCTGTACAAAAAACCAGAAGATTATTCCTATTAACATCCCTTTCAAAAATACTTCTTCCTTCTCTTTCAGTATTCCGATTAGATAAAATCCGCCAAACATGCCTAAATACCATATAGGCCATATATCTTTATGAACAGAAAGCTGCATCAGAAGAAGCATTCCTGCAACCATGGAAAAACAGCCTTTCTGCAGTCTGTTCCCCCTCTTTATTTCTTCCCGGTCCCACATCACATAAACTACCGCATATCCAATCAATGCCACGTTCAAAACGGCAGTATACCACTGTCCCGGATACTGCCAAACTCTCTTTCCGACAATACATCCGCCACTCAAAAGCAGAATGCAGACAACCGTCCAGATGCCTGCATGCTTTGTCTTCCAGAATTCCTTCTTTATAGATGGCAGCAAAAGCATCGCTGTCACCACCCCGGTCAGATTCGCAAAAATCATCTGCACTGTGCCATCCGCACTACCGCGCCGCTGGTCTATCAAGCCCAACAACATAAAACAAACGGCATACCACACTGCATCCGCTCCGACGATTTTTAATTTTTTCTTTTGTTTTTCCATGAATCTTATCTGCCCCTTCGTCCCGTTTACTTAATCACAAGCCCTTTTCCTTTTCTCCCGTTCGTACCTCTCCGCATTTCTCATATGGTTTCTCTTTAAAATCATCTCCCCGCAGGCACACACTTTATCCGCAAGACTGACAAGAAAGGCCTCTCTCGATCGCGGAAAGTGCAGAAAAGTCAACGGCCACATATGGCTTGTAATTATATTTTTTTCCAGTTCCGTAAGTTTAAATCTTTTTTCCGCATTCTGCAGCGCCGTAACGGGATGCCCAAACCAGTGCGCTTTCATTCCGATCTCCTTATTTCCCCACGCCTGATAGAGATAAAAATCATGGAGCATGGCTCCTTTAGCCAAACTCGTACCATTCACCTTGATATGCATTCTGCGGGACAGATCGTAAGCGCACAGCGCGACTCTGGAACTGTGATCATAAAGATTGGAAATCTTATGATTCGGATACTTTTTTAATTCCTGAACTATCGGATCCTCCCTCAGAGAAATGAACGTCTCCCAAAAATTCTCCGGACTGCTTTTCCGAAAATCCATCCGGTTTTTACGCTCTCCTTTACCATACATGGCTGCCGCTTTACTCCTTTTCCTGTCATATATAAAATATCATTCCCACATCTTTGTGAATCATTATACATTTGTTCTTTTTCTCCGTCAATAAAATAACTTATTCCATTCAAAGAAGCACCATTTTATGATATCCGAATTCAAAACTCTTCATGTGAAAGATAGACTTTTCAAGACCGTTTTGTTATAATAACAAAATAAATATGCGATAATACGATATAAATATTATATAATCGAGGATTTTAGCCATATGAAAATAAAACGCATCAATATCCCACAGTGGTTCTTTCCTGTTATAATACTGTCAGTCGGCGCCCTGATACGCCTTGTCTATCTGGGAAGTATGCCCGGCGGATTTCATCAGGATGAAACATTTGTCGCCCTGAATGCATACGATATTTACCGCGAGGGAAGAGATTCCGCCGGCTTATATATGCCGGTATATATGTCAAGCTGGGGCGATGGTCAGAGCGCAATGTATATCTGGCTGTTATCTTTTCTGATGCTCCTTACGGGCGGCAGATGGAATATATATTTATGCCGTCTTCCGCAGGCTTTGGTTGCCATATTTACGATCTTGGCAGTCTATTTCCTGATGCGCAGAATGTTCAATCGGACCGCCGGTCTGTGGGCCATGTTTTTGCTGACGATATGCCCCTGGCATGTCATGATGTCCAGATGGGGACTTGACGCAAATCTTGCGCCGGGCTTTCTCATGTTCGGATTACTTTTCTTCATAAAGGGTTTGCATAATCAGAGATTCTTCCTGCTGTCGGCTGCTTTTTACGGAATGAGTCTGTATTGCTATGCCGTGATCTGGCCTATCGTCCCTATCCTGCTTCTGCTGCAAAGCATCTACGGCTTATGCCGCAAAAAAATCCGGTTGAATAAATATACCTTCCTGTCCGCAGGGGTTCTTTTTGTAGCAGCCCTTCCGCTGCTTTTGTTTGTTCTGGTAAACAAAAATATCCTGCCGCCGTTTTCGTCGTCCTTTATGACAATTCCAAAAACCGCTAATTTCAGGAGCGGAGAAATGTCTTTTCATGTAACGGATATGATAGACAATTTTAAGACTACCGCAAGGCTGTTTCTCAAACAGGATACCGGCAGCGTATATGACGTGCTGATGCCCTGGGGGCTTTTCTATGATATCGGACGCATCTTGATCGTACTGGGTGCCATCCTCCTATTTTACAAAACAGTTGTCAACATGATAAAGAAACAGTTTACCTATGAATTTTTTATCGCAGCCAATGTATTATGCGGTGTAATAAACGGCCTGTATGTGTCTGCAAAACTGCATCAAGTAAACAGTCTCTTCATTCCTCTCGTTTTATGCGAAGCTTATGGGATATGGCAGATCACCGGATGGATCATCAAAAGAAAGAAAGTGATTGGACAATCCATCACAATCGCTGCAGTCGTTTTTTACAGCATTTCTTTCCTGTTATTTCAAAGAGATTACTATACCGATTACAAAGAAGTGACGAACGCTTATTTTGCTGCCGGCGTTCAGGAAAGCGTTGCATTCGCGGTAAAAAACGCAAAAGAACTTGGGATTACGACTATATCCGCCGAAAAGGCGGCCCAATGGCCTCGTCTGCTTTTATTTTCGGGCACTTTACCGTCGGAATATTTGGAGCATGTTGAATACGAGCGCTTCCCAACTCCGTCCGCATTTGAAAAAGACGGTATTCAAATTCTGACCCGCATAAATTACGACGATATCAATTCGGATACCATTTACATTATTTATTACATAGATGAAGAACTTTTTCAGGAAAATTATATCCTGACAGAATTTTACGACTGGAGAGTGGCTGTCCCTAAAGACAAACTTGAAGATTAGATCTCCTATTTCAATATCCTCATTTTCTCTCCTATCTTCACCAAAAGCTTTCCTTTCGGCATGCTTTGCAGTTCCTCCTTCGTCACTGCCCGAATTGCAATAACAAGCACAAAATACACAGGCATCGCTGCGCCCACCGCAAGACCAAGAGCTAACAGATTCACCGGAACCAGATAATATATGCCATGATAAACGCCGAAAGCCACCGCCCCCATGACAACAGATGCCGCTGCAGGACGCAGGAACGTCTTGTCGATCTCCTGTCTGTATTTCAGATATCTGCGCAGTGAAAACCCATTTAGCACACTGACGATCACCGAATAAAAAACTGTCGCCGCCACATAATAGTACATCCGGTAATCTTTGTCCAGATACAATAACATCAATGTCATCACCGCACTGTGGAATATCAGCGCCACAGCCGCATGAATGATCGGCGTGACCATCTTCCCGATAGACTGCAACACCGCCTGCGTCAGCGTAGACATACCGTAAAAAAGAATGCTGAGGGATGTCAATGTGAGCAATTTCGACGCAAGATCAAGAGATTCCGGCTGGTTGAAGATCACCTGCATGATAGGTTTCGATAAAACCGCTATTCCCACTGTGGCCGGAATTGAGACGAACATCGTCACTTTCATGGATTTCGCGACTTTCCGCCGCACGCTCTTTTTATCCCCTCTTTCGGCATCGCTGGCAATGCTGGGAATCAAAGCTGTCGCCATAGCCGAAGCAAGGGCGATAGGAATGTTGGATATTTTCGTTCCCTTTGCGATAGCACTCAAATCCGTAGCCACAACGGATTCCTTCAAATCGAACACCAGCATCATCAGTTTCTGATAAATCGTTTTATCCAGAAAATTGTTGATATTGTAGATTCCTGTACTCAAAATAAAAGGCGTCACAACAAGCAGGATCATCTTAAAAATCTCACCGTAGCTGTCTGCCTCCGAGTGGATATCACGCTCCATCCGCCTCTTTATCATCTTGCGGTTCAGCGCATAAGTCCAAAGCATGAATAAAAGCGCCGCAGCCACTCCTGCTCCTGTACCTATCGTTCCGCCCGCCGCACCATAGGACGCCTTTGTGGACAGATCTTTGTCTGCCGCTGCCTGTACCATCACATAAGCCATGCCTATACTGACACCTGCATTGACAAGCTGCTCCAGAATCTGGGAAAGAGAAGTCTGAGCCATCGTCCTGTGGGCCTGAAAATACCCTCGGAGCACTCCTAAAATGCCACTCAAAAAAATAGTAGGAGCAAGAACCTGCAGCGGCAAAACAGCGCTTTCCATCTCCACCAGTGTCCCTGCTCCGAAAAACACAAATAAGCTGGCAATACCACCGACTACCAGCACATAAATAAACGCACAGCGGAAAATCCTGTGTGCATTCCGATATTCTTTTAAAGCCAGCTTTTGTGCAATAACCTTGGATACCGCCGACGGTATACTGTAGGATGATATAAGCAACACGATACTGTACGCCGCATACGCGCTGTCATAATACCCGAAACCCTCATCTCCGATGATGGCCACCATCGGTTTATTGTACAAAAGACCTATGATGCGGACGATGATTCCGGCTGCCGCAAGAATCCCCGCCTGCATCACAAAATTGTCTTTCTTTTTTGCCATATTATGCCTCTCTTATGTACATCATATATCGCAGTCTGCACATATCGAGTCTTTTAAATCCTAATATCCTATCAACCAGTCGTACATCTCCTGATATTTCATTGCCGAAACTTTCCAAGAGAAATCCGCCGCCATTGCCCGGTCTACCATCTTATTCCATTCGCGCTTCTTGTCATAGAATATGCGTTCCGCATAGCGCACCGTAGCCATCATCTCATGGGCATTGTAATTGATAAAGCTGAATCCTGTACCTTTGCTTTCATACTCATTGTAAGACTCCACCGTATCTTTCAGTCCGCCTGTCTCTCTGACAATGGGCAATGTGCCGTAACGCAGACTCATCAACTGGGAAAGTCCGCAAGGTTCAAATAAGGACGGCATCAGGAACGCGTCGCATGCTCCGTATATCTTATGAGACAGCGCATCGGAGTAATAAATGTTTGCCGACACTTTATTGCTGTACTTCCAGTCAAAATGGCGGAACATATTCTCATATCGTTCTTCACCGGTTCCAAGTACCACGATCTGAACCGCATCCTGACAAATCTCATCCATCACATAAGAAATCAGGTCAAAACCTTTTTGATCCGTAAGCCTTGACACGATACCGATCATCATGATCTTATCGTTTACCTCAAGTCCGAGTTCTTTCTGCAGCGCCCGTTTATTCTTTATTTTCTCTTTGCGGTAGTTTTGCGCATTGTACGGATACTCCAGATATTTATCTGTCTCCGGATTGAAATCATCATAGTCTATACCATTTACGATACCGCGCAGATCGCCTGCTCTTGCCCGCATCAACCCGTCCAGATTCTCTCCGTAAAACTCCGTCTTGATCTCCTGCGCATAAGTATCGCTCACCGTAGTAATCGCATCCGCAAATACAAGTCCGCCTTTCAATAAATTCGCATCTTTGTAAGCTTCCAGTTTATCCGGTGTAAAATAATAGTCGGGCAGTCCTGTGATATCCTGCACATCTTTGACATTCCACTTTCCCTGAAATTTCAGGTTATGAATCGTCATGACCGTCTTAATGCCGCGGAAGAACTCATTGCCCTGAAACCTCTCGTGCAGATAAACCGGCACCAGTCCCGTCTGCCAGTCGTGACAGTGAATCAGATCCGGGCGGAATCCGAGGATAGGCAGCGCAGAGAGACACGCCTTGCTGAAATAGGCATATTTTTCAATCTCAAACAGCGCGTTATCAGAGTAAGGTTTTACTCCTGTAAAATATCCTTCATTGTCAATAAAATAGTAGGTTACACCATCTGCTTCCGCTTCCAGAATTCCCACATACTCATCTTTCCAGTGGAAATCCATATAAAAGTGAGCTTTATAATTCAATTTCTCTTTCATTTTATCCGACATACAGGAATATTTAGGAATCATCACCCGCACATCGTAGTACTCTTTGTCAATGCACTTCGGCAGAGACCCTACTACATCGGCAAGACCGCCCGTCTTAATAAATGGAACACCTTCCGATGCAATAAAAAGTATGTTTTTCATCATAAACCTCCCTTTGCCTTTACCCGCATTTTATATAGATAAATCCCGTTCCATATCCGTATTATACAACAAGGTTTCAGCTAAAGGAAGTACCTTTTTACAAGTTATTAGGAAATATCCCGTCCTACGCTTTATATTTGCCCTTCCCGGTACTTCAAACGCAATTTGTCGGTAATCAAAGCAATAAATTCCGAATTAGTAGGTTTTCCCTTTCCTGTATTGATCGTGTACCCGAACAAAGCGTCTAACGTCTCCATGCGCCCCCTGCTCCAGGCTACTTCAATGGCATGCCGGATCGCGCGTTCCACTCTGCTGGGCGTAGTCTGATATTTGCCGGCAATGGAAGGATAGAGCAGTTTTGTGATAGAATTCAACATTTCCATATCCTGCACCGACATCATGATCGCCTCACGCAAATACTGATACCCTTTGATATGGGCCGGCACTCCTATCTCATGAATCATATCAGTCACATCTGTCTCCAGATCATAGACCGGTGCGCTCTCAACAATCGCTGAGATACCGTTTGCCGCACCCGCTGAGAATGATGCTGCCTGTAAAGCGCTCTCCCCTCCCCATTTTACATCCGCTTCTCTGTTCCCTGAAGCGCTGCCCTTTTCGGTGGAAGGTACCGTTATCATGATCTGAAACTCTTTTCCCTGCTTCATCAGTTCATCAATGATCTTATGCATGTTCTCTGTATCTCTTGTAACCGGTACATGAAGCTGTTCCATATAAAATTCCCCTTTATACATCAGATTTTATAGTCCATTATTTTACACTTTTTAGTATATTTCTTCCTCCCTTCGCCTTCAAGTCTCAAGTATCGCCCTATTTTTTAAATTATACGCAATTTCTGCTTTTTTCCGGATAATTCCCGAAAAAGCGGCATAATCCTCTTCGATTATGCCGCCGCAGACTTTCCCTAAGCTATCTGCTCTCTTTCATTTTTCGCATGTCGCCTCCCGCTTAGTCCATCTCGATCAGTTCCTTTGCCATCCCAATCATCTCCTCACCGGAGAGAACAGTATCCATACCCAGTAAATCATAGTACACACCGTCTTTCTCCCAAGTGACATGGCTCACCTTGCTATACTCAACGCTGTCCGACCCCTCAGATATCTCATAATCGTCTCTTTGAAGGTTTTCCTTATCCTCCTCCGTCAGCTCATAACCTACGGGAACCAACTTGTAGGTATATACATCGTAGCGAAGTACAATATCGCCGCACTGATCTGTCATGTCCGGCACTTTGGTCCGCTCTCCCTTTTCCGGCTTCTGATCCGCATAGAGACTGATATCTTTCACACCGCCTCTTGCATAATCTGCGGCCAATTCAGGGAACGTATAGAGCACCCTCTGATTTTCATCCGTCGCGCTTGTTTTAAGGACCCGCATTTCCACAAAACTGTATCCGTTGTCAAATTTCCCTGCAACATCCGCAGAAAATCCAAGCTTCTCCTCCGCTTTAGCAAGTTCATCGTAGGTATAAGCGCCCGTACTGCCCGCCGAAATATACCCTGTAGTTCTTCCGGCAAAAACGCCGCCCGAGAGCAAAAGGCATGCCGCCGCTACACCGATTGCAAATTTTTTCACGCTGAAATGCTTTCTGTTTTCTTCTCTCATAGAAACCTCCTGTCCTCCACACGCGGGAACCGTTTTGATCTTTCCCCTTCTGCGGATATCCATATCAATTTTCTGTTTCAATGTATCAGAAGCCGAAATATCGCTGCACTGCATTTCAAGCGCCATCTTTATCCTATCTTCCTGTAATGACCTCATATGAACTCCTTCCTCTTCAACTTGTCTTTGTCTTGACGTCCATCCGGTCCTTCAGTTCCCCTTTCAGGAACTTTCTTGCCGTATGCAGCCTTGATTTCACTGTTCCTTCCCGGCAGTTCAACATTCCGGCTATCTCACTGACCGAAAATTCGTTGTAATAATATAATACAACCACCGTCCGCTGTTTCACCGGCAGCGCCGATACCGCTTCGGAAATCACCTCAGCTTCCTCACGCTTTATCATCTGTCCAAGAGGAGATAGAATAGTCCGGTCTTCTCTTTCCGAAAGACGCTCTATTTCGTCATCCGGCACTTCCCTGTTCCTTTTTCTTCCTGACCGGTAAGCAGTTCTGACGAGAATCTGCATCATCCACGGTTTCAATCCGGCGTCATTCTTCAGCTCGGAGATGTGAAGATAGACTTTGACAAAAGTTTCCTGAGCCACATCCTCACTGTCCGATTTATTGCCTGTGATCAGATAAGCCGTTCGGATCACCAGATTCTTGTACTTTTCATACAATAGATCAAAGGCTTCACGATCTCCTCTTTTTAACTGCTGTGCTAAAATTTCATCTTCCACTGTTTCTTACTCCTCGTTTTTTTGGTGCACCTGTTATTAAGAGCCGCAAAGCCTTTTATCGGTTCATTTTATATTCTGTTTTTATTTTATTATTGTATATGGATTTCAAAAAGTTTTATCTTTGACAAAAGACAGGATCAATAACCGGAAGTGACTGCGTCATATTCCGTCGCCTCTCTGCTTCTCACCGTCAGAAACAATCTGTGGGGCAGACAACAGATGCTCTCTCCGCCTAAAGCGATCTCCCGCATCCCCGCACAGATCTTATCAGGACAATCCGCTTCCTTCACATAGGCTTTACCCTGCTCTATCACCACAGTATTACTTCCATAGGGAGATCTGACTACCATTTCCGCATCTTCATCCAACGGAAACTCTCCGTAAATCTCTCCATCCATTGTGATCTCAAGTACTCCGGTTCCTGTCTCCGGTTTATTTCTGCCGTCGTTCCAAAAATACAATCCTGAAATAACACAAGCCGCCAATACAGCGGCTATGAATATCATATCTTTTTTATATCGTTTCAACAAAATATTCTCCTGTTTTGTCCGAGAACTTTCTACATCAGATTTGCCGTCCGCAGCACTTCATCGGCAATCTTGCTCTCCACCTGCGCCGCATAGGACTCCAGATAGGAATCCTGACCTTCCGCCAGCCCCTGCCGCCTCAGTTCCGCCGCTATCATACCGGCAATCTCCTCTATCAGCATTACTTTCTCATCCGCATAATTCAGCGAAAATCTGTACTGTTCCGGCTTTTCCGTATCCCACTTATCCTGCTGTGATGACACAAGTGTCAGTTTCTCCAGCTTTTCCGCAACTTCCGACAGTACAGGCAATTCCCGCATCTTTCTGTGCATCCACTTAAAGTAAGGCATATACTGCCCTGCCAACAAAAAGCAGCAGGAACCTGCATTTTGAATAAACTCGGCAACCGCCATCTGCGCCGCCACATACTCCCCTCTCTGCATGCAGCGGGCATACTGATACTGACCCATCTGTGCCATTTTTCTAAGCCTTGCCGCTATCTTTTTCTTTCGCACATCTTCCGGAAATCCGGACAGATAAGCTTCTCTCTGGTCACGAAACCCTCCGCCGCAGTCCTCAAACACTGCACCGTTCGTCACCGCGGCAAGTCTCGTTTCCTGCAGGGAAACCCAGTCATACAGATTCTCCGGAGGCGTTTTCCGTCCAACCAGCCTGTAATAGAAATCCGTGGTTCTGTAAACACCGCAGCGTCCCGCCGCCTCCGGCGTCATGATCGTGCCCCCGCTGCAATCCGGCAGTTTTTCATAGGCGGCCCGCAGCTTTTCCCCATATTTTTCATATGCCTCATCATCCAGCCATATAAAAAAACGCGGAAAATAATCGTGATCTGTGGAGATCGCATCGTCATACCCAAAACATTCCGATCCCTCTCCCACAAGACCTGCGGCAAAATGCCCCTGCAGTTCAGGGAACTGCTTTAACATCGGTCTCCCGTACTGTTCATAATACGCATGGCATTTTTCCAGCCCTTTTCCGACAATCTCTGCTGTCTGCGCAGATTCCGCAACATTCCTGTTGTTCTCCCGCCCCAGATCATCCCGTACTTTCTTTGCCCTGTCATTCCACTCCTGCGCCTGTTTTGCGTCTCCCGCTTCCCTGCACACGTTCGCCAGATTTTCACAGACCACCGCATAGGCCAAATTGAGTCCGTAATGCTTTTCTATTTCCGCCAGAGTTTTCCGATACCAGTCTGCCGCCTGTCCGTAATCCTTTTCATGATAGCATATCTCCGCCAACGCCGAAAGCGCCGCACTGTAATGCGACGCCGGTTCATAAAGCGTCTCGAACATCGTTACCGCCTGCATCACGCACTTTTTCCCGCTCTCGTAATCACCTATCTTGAGATAAAGGAGACCCAGATTGGTAAAGTTTGTCGCCGCTTCCATCTGCCTGTCCGGATAATGTCTCAAAATTTCCAACGCTTTCACCAACAGCGACAGCGCTTCCTCATTTCGGTCCATTTTCTCCATCAGGCTGCTCATATTGTTGTAAAGACCCGCAAACAGATAATCCTCCGCCGGCACAAGCAAGCGATATATCTGTTCCGCCCGCCTGTAAAACTGCAGGGCCATCTCAAAATCTTCATCAAAGCTGTAAGCCGTCGCCGTATTGAGCAGTACAGTGGCAAATTCCACGCTCTGATCCATCCGCAGCTCTTCCATCAATAAAAGCATATCCTCTGAAATCTGATATGCTTTTTTAAACTGGGAAACAGAGCGGTAATAACCTATCATCTCATTGCCCACGGACAAATAAAGACCGTAGTCCTCCCGCTCTTTTGCCTCTTCAAGCACAGCAAGCATAAAGGGTTCCACCCTGTCATACTGCTGTGTGACAAAAAGACTATCCAGTTTTTGTATAAATTCATTCGTCGTCATACTAATCTTCCGAAGGGTCCTCTTCTTCCTCCTTGATCAAAGGCTTGTATCTGCATCTTCCGATCTCCCGCACCTCTGTCTCCACACCGTTCACATACACAGTTTGATAGGTAATCGCTGACATGGAAGAGGTCTTCTTTGCCCATAGCCTATAGGTGACCCCATTCATATCTTTTTCTTTCACATAGACATTCACCGTCAGGTTCTTTCCCTCGACAACCGTCTCTAACCGTATCCCGTGAGGATAATCATTGCGGAACTGCAGATCCAGCGTCCCAGCGGAAATCGCCGCATCTGTTCCTAGAGGCAGATAAGACACCGGGGAACTGTGGGTGTGCCGCTCTGTCACAGTGATGCCCGCATTCATCAACGCATTGTATGTTGTGGAAGAAACCTGACAAATACCGCCGCCTATGCCATCTGCAAGCTTTCCGCCGAGATACACACCTGCCGACCGATAGCCGTTGGCGGAAGTTCTCGGCTTAAAAATTTTGTCCAAAGACCCTGTCTCGCCGGGAAGCAGAATATAGCCGTTCATATTTTCCGCTGCAATACGGATATTGTTGATCCGCGCCGCGCTGCTTCCTCTGAAAGAGGTCGTGCATGTCCCTGCAAGCACATACTCTGCCTCCTCCTCCCGCACAACTTCCGCCTCCGCATCCGCAAAAGTCATCATTTTGCAGGTATACTCGTTCAATTCTATCTCGATATCTTCGACCGGGCCCGCCAACAGTCTGTCCTGCACCACGCCGACATACCACTCTCCGTACCCGTCCACAAACTGAACGCAATACCCCTCCGGCGCCGCCGGATTCACTAACTCAGGAGAACGAAGCGCCGCTTCTACCTGCTTCAGAAATTCATCCGACCATTCCGTCTCCACAAATTTGCAGCTCAGAGCTCCATTCTCTGAGTCTGCATAAAGGCATACCTCCTGCGTCATCAAGTCTGCAACGGGTTTCTCCCAGACATTTCCGGCACAGGAGATCACTAATTTCTTTTCTGCCCACTCCTGATCAAAAAAGGCCGCATCTGACAATGTTGTCATTCCTGCTTCTACCGGCGCCGCCAGAACATTTATCTTTTGAGCTGCCGGTACCGCGGCCAGAATCACCGCGCCAAGCAGCATCCCTATCCATCTTTTCATAATGCTTCCCTCATACAGCAATATATTTTATATTTTGCGGTTTTATTCCTCCGCAAAGCAGGATCAGTTGTTGATCAGCTTATCCTCGCCGTTCCAACTGTAAAGTTTTCTGATCTCTTCTCCGACGATCTCTGCCGGATGCTCAGCCGCCAGTTTTCTCATAGCGCGGAAGTGTGCCTGACCGCCTGCAGCGGACATATCAAGCAGGAAGTCCTTCGCAAAAGTACCATCCTGAATATCCTTCAGGATTTTCTTCATCGTCTTTTTGGTCTCTTCCGTGATAACCTTAGGCCCTGTGATGTAATCGCCGTACTCCGCCGTGTTGGAAATAGAATATCTCATACCTGCGAACCCGGACTGATAGATCAAATCTACGATCAGCTTCATTTCATGGATACACTCAAAATACGCATTCCTCTCGTCATAACCGGCTTCCACCAGCGTTTCAAATCCTGCCTGCATCAAAGCGCAGACACCGCCGCAAAGAACTGCCTGCTCGCCGAAAAGGTCTGTCTCCGTCTCCGTGCGGAAAGTAGTCTCCAAAACTCCTGCTCTTGCGCCGCCGATAGCCAGTGCGTAAGCAAGCGCCATATCCTGCGCCTTGCCTGTTGCATCCTGATGAACGGCTACGAGACAGGGTACTCCCTTGCCGGCCTGATATTCGCTTCTCACCGTATGTCCCGGTCCTTTCGGCGCAACCATGGTCACGTCAACATATGCGGGAGGTACGATCTGGCCAAAGTGGATATTGAAGCCATGCGCAAACATCAGCATATTGCCCTCTTCCAGATTAGGTTCAATATCCTTCTTGTACATGGAAGCCTGCAGTTCATCGTTGATCAGAATCATAATGATGTCCGCTCTCTTTGCCGCTTCCGCAGCAGTATATACTTCAAACCCCTGTGCTTCTGCCTTTGCCCAAGATTTGGAGCCTTCGTACAAGCCGATAATGACGTGACAGCCTGATTCCTTTGCATTTAACGCATGCGCATGTCCCTGACTTCCATAGCCGATCACTGCGATCGTCTTGTCTTCCAGCAGGGAAAGGTTACAATCTTCCTGATAAAAAATCTTTGCCATTTTCTCTTCCTCCATTTTTTCTGACTTTTCTCTATGCTAAAAGGATCATCCTTTCAGTTCACACCAACGCTTCCGCCTAGTCCAAATAGGTAACGTTCTCAATTCCTCTGCTGAGTCCGGCGATACCCGTTCTCGCAAGTTCCAATATCTCATAGCCGTTTAACAGATCCATAAAAGCCCCGATCTTATCCTGATTGCCGGTCAGTTCAATGATAAGGCTCTCTTTCGCTACATCAATGATCTTCGCACGGAAAATATCGGCTATGGAGATCACTCCCTGTCTCTCCTTCTCCCCGGCTCTCACTTTGATCAGCGCAAGTTCCCTGTAAACACTGCTCTCGGACTTCAATTCCTTGATGTCCCTCACATCCACCAGTTTCGCTACCTGCTTCTCGATCTGGTCAAGAATCTCGTCATCACCGCTTGTCACGATCGTGATCCTCGTATAGCGGGGATCTGCCGTCACGCCTGCCGTAATGCTCTCGATATTGTATCCCCGTCTGGAAAACAGTCCGGAAATCCGGCTGAGCACACCGGACGTATTATCTACCAAAAGCTGCAAGACTTTCTTTCGCATCGATTTATCCATACCTCTTCCCTTTCCCGTTTACGCCTCAATTTTATCGCAAATCATTATACTATAGTCAGGCCGACTTTTCAATAAAACTTTTCTCAAATCACCCGTCAGCCTCCATGCACTTTTGCAGCGCCAAGGTTCCGGTCCGCGCCATCTCCACGATGCTTACCGACGCCATCATGCTGATGAACAGCTTGACTTTCTCCGGCTCGTCGCAGATCTGGATCATCATCGTATTTTTAGACATATCGATAATATTTGCCTTCATCACATCACAGGTCTCTAAAATCTCCCGTCTGTTGCCCTTGTTGTATTTCACCTTGATCAGCATCAGCTCTCTGCTGATACTCTGACTCTCGGAGAAAGTTTTCACCTTGAACACGTCCAGTTTTTTATTGAGCTGCTTTTCAATCTGCTCGATCGTTCTCTCATCTCCGGAGCTCACGATCGTCATCACGGACGTATCGGGCGAATCCGTCTCTCCCACCGCCAAAGAATCAATATTAAAACATCTTCTGGAAAACAGTCCCGCCACTTTGCACAGTACGCCGGATCTGTTTTCTACCAGAACGGAATAAATTCTTTTCATAAGACAGTCCCTCCTAACTCACTAAATCCATCGGATCGATAATGCATTCCATCAGCACACTCTCATCCTTCTCCAGAAAAGCGTCCAACGCCTCGTCCGCTTTCTCCATATTTTCCAGACGGATATACTTCATATCGTACGCCGATACCAGTTTCTCAAGATCCGGACTCCCCGACAGATCCACCACGGAATAGTGGTCCTGATAGTTGTAGTGCTGGAACTCCCTCACCATACCGAGATAATTGTTTTTAAGCACAACTATCTTCACCGGAATATCATGCTGCCGCATTGTGGCAAGTTCCATCATGGACATCTGGAAGGAACCGTCTCCACAGACCGCTATGACCTGTTTCTCCGGACAGGCGAGTTTTGCTCCCATTGCCGCCGGAATAGAATAGCCCATCGTCCCCATGCCGCCGGAGGTCATAAAACGCCCCTCCCTGACAATATGATAAGCACAGGACCAGATCTGGTTCTGTCCTACGTCCGCCACATAGACGCCGTCTTTGTGCATTTTTAACGACAGTTTCCTGATAAATTCCGCCGGATCAACATATGCCGGATTCGGGTTTCTCTTTCTGTAAATATTCTGTTTATAATCGTTCAGCGTATCGATCCACGCCTCATGATCATCGCAGGAAATCTCCTGTTCCATGAAATCCTGAAAAATACACTTTGCATCACCGACGATCGGAATAGAAGGCAGCGCATTTTTCCCAATCTCTGCGGAATCTACATCGATATGTACCAACACTTTATTTGTCGTGATGATATCCGGCTGGTTCACCGCCCGATCCGCCACTCTCGCGCCGATCATGATCAAAAGATCCGATTCGTTCATGGCGCGGTTCGCGCAGAGTTTGCCGTTATTTCCCACCATTCCGAAATACATAGGATGCTCCGTAGGCATGGCGCCGATTCCCATCATCGTAGACACTACGGGAACACGGTATTTTTCCGCAAAAGTCCGAAGCTCTTTTCCCGCATCGGAGAGCAGCACTCCGCCTCCCGCACAAATCAGAGGTTTTTTCGCCTTCTCCAGTTCCTTTGCAACTTTCTTGATCTGTACGATATGCCCTTTCACAGTGGGCTTGTAGGTCCGCATGAAAACTTCTTCCGGGTATTCAAAATTTTTCATTTTAGTATTCTGCACATCGATCGGCACATCGATCAGGACAGGTCCCTTCCTGCCCGTAGAAGCGATGTGAAACGCCTCTTTAAATATTCTGGGGATATCTTCCACATTTCTGACAAGATAACTGTATTTAACAAAGGACTCCACTGCCCCCGTAATATCTGCCTCCTGAAATACATCGCTTCCAAGAAGCTCCGAGTTTACCTGTCCGGTAATACAGATCAACGGAATGCTATCGGCGAAAGCCGTAGCAATACCTGTGATCACATTTGTAGCGCCCGGCCCCGATGTCACCGCACACACCCCCACTTTCCCTGTAACTCTGGATAACCCGTTCGCCGCGTGGGCGGCGTTCTGCTCTGTCCGGATCAGTATCGTCCGAATATCGCTCTGTAAAATACTATTATAAAAAGGACATATTGCAACGCCCGGATAACCGAAGACACTGGTAACTCCCTCCGCTTCCAGACATTTAACCATTGCATCTGCTCCAATCATAGGACTCCTCCTTCTTTGTATTATAAAACCCCTATAGTTTTGAATATAATATCACTTATCTTTTTAAAATACAAGTTTAGAACGCATTATTTTGTCTTGTATGCATTTATATGCATTTCAGACAAAATTTCACGATATCAGCAACTTATATGCAAGTTCACTTGATAATTTACTATAAATGTGTTACATTCATACTGTCAAAGTATTACAAAAGTATTACAAACGAGAAAACGAATGCAAGAGGGGGCACAACTTTGAGAAAACGAACTTTAACACTTATCTTCTCGATTTTATTTACCGCTTTCACTCTGACAGGGTGCGGCGAAAATGAAACCACAGACCAGCTAAAATCTTATCAGGCAAGTATGACTACTTTCTGCGATAATATCTCATATATCAACGATCAAATCAACGGCTTAGACGGGACCGGGGAGTCCGATGTGGAAGAACTTTTAAAAAATCTAGACACTCTGAACGAACAGTTTTCCCAGATGGCTGAACTGACCGTCCCTGAGGAATTTGCCACAGCTGAAAACCTTGCCGACGAAGCAAGTGAAAATATGAGTATGGCGGTCTCTTACTATCATCAGGCATATGAGGCCGAAACTTTCAACCAGAACTATGCTGACGCCGCTTACGAATATTATACCAGAGCAAATACCCGTCTCGGCTATATCTTACAGATTCTTCACGGAGAAGAAATTTTGGATGAAAACGTAAAATATATTGTGGATGACTCTGACTCCGAGGAGTGAATTAACCAGTTCAATCCGTTTATTTTATCTTTCCAAATTATATAAAACCACTTTCAGGAGTTTTCACTTCCGCTCTAAAATAGTATAATTTATACATGAGTAAACAAAACATAACTGACCCAAAATTTGTACAGGAACGAATCACAGAGTTAAGGTGCGCGAGAGATGTTTCCGAATACCGGCTGAGTAAAGACTTAGGTTACAGCAAAGGCTATATCCAGTCGATCAGCTCCGGAAAGACATTTCCGTCTATTACGGCGCTTTATGAGATTTGTGACTATTTCAAGATCACTCCCAAAGAGTTTTTTGATGATGAGTCTGCTCCTGATTCCGAGCTGCTTCATAATCTGATTCTTGAAATCCGCTCTCTTCCGGTTGAGGAACAGTACTTTTTGTACCATTTCTTATTAGCCAGAAAAGACAGGAAGTCCAAATCATAGAACTCTTCATTCTCTATTGATTCAAAACAGGCTATCGCAAAGGGTAAAGCCCCAAACCTTGTATGGCCTGTTTGTTGTACCAGTTTATCATCCTTTATTTTCCCCCATTCAGATTTTACCATAAGAAAAGAGCCATAGTTTTGCAAACCATAGCTCTTTATCACTTCTGTTAAATTGTTTTACTGTATAAAAAATTCTTTAGAACTTCCCAGCCTTAGCCGCTTCCTCGATGGAAACCGCCACAGCAACCGTAGCTCCTACCATAGGGTTGTTGCCCATACCGATCAGTCCCATCATCTCAACGTGAGCCGGTACAGAAGAAGAACCTGCAAACTGTGCATCAGAGTGCATACGGCCGAGAGTATCTGTAAAACCGTAGGAAGCCGGACCTGCAGCCATATTGTCGGGATGCAGTGTACGGCCTGTTCCGCCGCCGGAAGCTACTGAGAAATACTTCTTCCCTGCTTCTGTCCTCTCCTTCTTATATGTACCTGCTACAGGATGCTGGAATCTTGTGGGATTCGTTGAGTTACCTGTGATGGATACATCCACGTTCTCTTTCCACATGATCGCAACGCCCTCCGGAACGGAGTTTGCACCGTAGCAGTTAACTTTTGCACGAAGTCCCTCAGAATAAGGCTTTCTGAACAGTTCCTTCACTTCGTTTGTGTAGGGATCATATTCTGTCTCAACGAAAGTAAAACCGTTGATTCTGGAGATGATCTTTGCAGCGTCTTTGCCGAGACCGTTCAAGATAACGCGAAGCGGTTTCTGGCGAACTTTGTTTGCCTTCTCAGCGATTCCGATAGCGCCTTCCGCAGCCGCAAAGGATTCATGGCCTGCAAGAAATGCAAAACAGTCTGTCTCCTCTTCCAGAAGCATCTTGCCAAGATTGCCGTGGCCAAGACCTACCTTACGAGTATCGGCAACGGAACCGGGAATACAGAACGCCTGCAGCCCCTCACCGATAGCTGCCGCTGCATCAGCAGCTTTACGGCAGCCCTTTTTGATAGCGATGGCAGCGCCTACCGTGTAAGCCCAGCATGCATTCTCAAAACAGATGGGCTGGATTTTCTTTACCTGATCATAGACATCCAGTCCGGCGTCTTTTGTAATTTTCTCAGCTTCTTCGATAGAAGAAATGCCGTACTCATTTAAAACGGAATTGATTTTGTCAATTCTTCTTTCATAAGATTCAAATAATGCCATTTTTACATTCCTCCTATTCTTTTCTCGGATCGATGATCTTCACAGCGTCATCCACACGTCCGTACTGTCCGCTTGCTTTTTCCCATGCCGTATTAGGATCGTCGCCTTTCTTGATAAAGTCAGTCATCTTACCGAAGTTGACAAACTTGTAGCCGATGATCTCGTCGTCAGCATCCAGTGCGATACCTGTCACATAGCCTTCTGCCATTTCCAGATAACGAGGGCCTTTCTTCAGGGTACCGTACATTGTACCAACCTGACTTCTGAGCCCTTTGCCAAGATCCTCCAAACCTGCGCCGACAGGCAGTCCGTTTTCGGAGAATGCACTCTGAGAACGACCGTACACGATCTGTAAGAACAGTTCTCTCATAGCCGTATTGATGGCGTCACACACAAGGTCTGTATTCAACGCTTCCATTACGGTCAGGCCGGGCAGAATCTCAGATGCCATCGCTGCGGAATGAGTCATGCCAGAACAGCCGAGCGTCTCAATCAGAGCTTCCTGAATGATGCCCTCCTTAACGTTCAAAGTCAGCTTACATGCGCCCTGCTGCGGTGCACACCAGCCAACACCATGTGTCAGACCGGAAATATCTTCCACTCTTTTTGCCTGCACCCATTTCGCCTCTTCCGGGATGGGAGCGCAGCCATGGTGAACACCCTGTGCCACGGTACACATTTCTTCAACTTCTTTAGAATAGATTATCATGTGAAAACTCCTTCCATTAAATATATAATATTTGTAACAGGAGACATGCTTGTCCCCTGTTATAACCTGCCGAAAACTTCATTCACTTTATTCTCGCATAAATCCACCAAAAAATCCAGCCCTACTTTGCAAAATTTGTCAAAATTTTGTCACGATATTTCCTGTTCCTTTGAAGATGCTCTGCGCCGGAATCACCCCTCGCACACAGGAGGTCGGGTAAATGTTGGTCTCTTTGCCGATCACGCTGCCCGGATTCAGAACGCTGTTGCAGCCCACTTCCACACTATCCCCAACCATGGCGCCGAACTTCTTTAAACCGGTCTCGAATTGTTCTTCCCCACATTTCACGACAACCAGCTTCTTATCGCTCTTCACATTGGATGTGATGGAACCCGCGCCCATATGGGACTTATAACCAAGAATGCTGTCGCCCACATAATTGTAATGGGGTACCTGCACTTTGTTGAACAGCACCACATTCTTCAATTCCGTAGAATTTCCGACCACTGCCTCTTTGCCGACGATCGCATTGCCTCTGATAAAGGCGCAGTGACGAATCTCAGCCCCTTCGTCGATAATAGCAGGACCGTTTATGTAAGCGCTCGGAAAAACCGTCGCCGATTTGGCGATCCACACATTCTCCTTCACCTGCTCGTACTTGTCTTCCGGCAGACTCTGTCCCAGCCTGATGATAAACTCTCCAATCAGCGGAAGCGCCTCCCAAGGATAGGTCAGCCCCTCGAAAAGTTTTTCCGCAATGGTTTCCTCCAGCGTATAGAGCGCTGCAATTGTCGCCTGTTCCATCTTTGCCATATTTTTATCCTTCTTTCTCTTAGTATGTATATACCTGCCCTCTGACAGTTATGCGTAATATCCTGCAAATTTATCGAAGGACTGATATAATGCCGTCTGATTCTTCACCTGCTTTACCAGATTTGTCCGTCTGGTCACGAAATCGTCCAGTTTCCGCATATACTCTTCCGCCGTGATTGTCCCCTCGGACACCTGCATCAATCCTTTCTCCCAGCTCGCCGTAAGTCTCGGATCCAGCAGCGGCTTCATGGAACAGGCCACCACCTCGTAGATGATCTCCCCCAAAAAAGTAGGAGTAATGATCTGTGTTTTTTTGTTGAGCGTCAGATATTTGATATGAACTAACTTTTTAAGGATCTCCGCCCTTGTGGCGCTGGTCCCGATGCCCGAACCTTTGATCTGAGCCCGCAGTTCCTCATCCTCGATAAGCTGCCCGGCATTCTCCATAGCTAAAATCATACTTCCCGAATTATACCGTTTAGGCGGCGTGGTCTCCCCTGCTTTGACAAAAAAGCCGCTGCAGGCAATCGTATCCCCCTTTTTTAATCCGGAGAGAGCATTTAAAAGCGCCTCGTCGCAGGTTTCCTCCTGCACTCCGTTCTCCTCTCCTGTTTTGCTTCCGCCTTCCGTTTTCTCTTCTTCCGCCCCCTGTCCGGCCATCTTCTGGCCTTTCCAGAAAGAGAACTTTGTCACCGGCAGATAGCCTTCCTCCTTCAGCACCTTAAAACTGCTGTGGAAACGCTCTTTCTCTGCCTCCGCCGCCAACATCACTTTCTGATAGACCGCCGGCGGGTAAAATATGGCGAGAAACCTCCTGACAATGACTTCATACACCCGCTGAGAGACAGAAGACAGTCCTGCAAGCGCCGCCAGCCCCTGTCCTGTGGGAATGATCGCATAGTGGTCGGTGATCTGTTTATCATTTGTATATCTGGTGGAACCTATCTTTTTGAAACTGCCCTTCTCCAGTATCTCGGCCGCCAGAGCGCCGCACACACTATAATTTCTTAATCCTGTAATATTCTTCCCAATCTCCTTTGCCACCGCGCTTGAGAGCACTCTGGCGTCCGTTCTCGGATATGTCACCAGCTTTTTCTCATATAACTCCTGCACTACCTGCAGCGTCTGATCCGGACTGATCTTAAAATATTTGGAGCAATCGTTCTGCAGCTCCGCTAAATTATAAAGAAGCGGCGGATTTTTCGTCTCCCTCTTCCGCTCAATGGAATGTACGGTTAACGGAACTCCCTCCAGACTGTGTACAAATTCCTCCGCGTCCTCCTGTTTCAAAAAACCATTCTCCTTATATAACCCCGGATAGCCCGCATATTTCGACTCTTCCCAAACTCTCCACTCACCGGAAAACGACTGCCCTGCCAAAGCGATATCCGCCAGTACGCGATAAAAGGGAGTCTTCACAAAGTCCCTGATCTCCCGTTCCCTGTTCACCACCATGCCTAGCACGCAGGTCATTACCCGTCCCACCGACACCACACACTTGTCTGTATGCATGTAATTCTTCACCGGATAGCCAAACTTCAACGTCAGCGCTCTGGAGAAATTGATGCCCATCAGGTAATCTTCTTTGGCGCGAAGATAAGCGGAGGCCGAAAGATTGTCGTACTCCGACAGGTCCTTCGCCTCTTTAATGCCGCGCAGGATCTCTTCCTCCGTCTGTGAATCGATCCAGACCCGCTTCCTCGTCTTGCCCGTCACGCCCGCCTGCTGTTCCACCAGACGGTATATGTATTCTCCCTCTCGTCCGGAGTCCGTACAGACATAAATTGTTCCTATGTCTTGCCTGTTTAGCAGTCCGCTGACGATCCGAAACTGTTTCGCCACTCCCGGAATCACTTCGTACAAAAAAGTATCCGGAATAAACGGAATCGTCTCAAGGGACCAGCGCTTATATTTCTCGTCATAAGCGTCGGGATAACTCATGGTCACAAGGTGCCCTACGCACCAAGTAACCGCAGCCTTCTCCGATTCCAGATAACCGTCTTTTCGTGTCATATTCAATTTCAGCGCTTTTGCAAACTCTTGAGCCACACTGGGCTTTTCCGTTATAAATAAACTTTTCATATTGTTTTACAGCAATATCAGCGACAGATTTTTCTTTTCTTTCGCTTCTGCCGTCAGCCTTTCATCAAACCCTCTGTCCGTAAACAGCCAGATATGGTCGGTTCGTAGTTTCGCCTGTTTTGCTAAAAACAGCAGCCACTCATAATCTTCATAAGGGAACTCTTCTCTTTCACACTGGCAGAGCGCAAGCAGAGTCTCACCCTCACTGCTCTGTGCGATAATATCGATATCTCCGGCTTTTCCGGCCCACTCTCCCATCGAGGCGATTACAAACGGAAACTGTCCTTTCGCCGCCTCATGCTGCACATATTCCCTGCATACTTCCCTGAAGGCTTGATACATATACCTGCGGAAGCCCGGAAAAATGTCCCTGTCATAAAAAGTCTGAGGCGACGTCTGCTCCAGCCTGCTGGCATACGGATACAAATAAGTAAACGAGAAATGCAGAAAATGATCACTGATGCGGTAGACGCCTTTCTGCACATGTTCCCGCCCCGCCGTATCATAGGAAAATACCTTTTCTATCAGTTCAAGTTCCATCAAATTTTTTAGGTATACACTGATTTTCGGTCTGGAAAATCCGGTGTACTCGTAAATGTCGTTCAGTTTATGCCGCCCGCCGGCCAGAGCCGACAGGATCGTCTGATAAACGGAAAACTCCCTGAGTTCCTCCGACAAGATCCGCCTGCATTCGCCGGATAATGCACCAGTCGGCGAAAGCACCGTCTCACAGATATTATCCTTCAGGCTTTTTGCGGGAGACATACACTGCCAAAGCCCGGGATTTCCTCCTAATACAGCATACAATCCAAAAGCCTGCGCTGAAGAATAATCCGGAAAAGCGTCCCGCATCTGATAAAATCCAAGCGGTCTGATCTTCAACAGGCCTGAAAGTTTATAAGCCATCCGCCCCATCTTCTTGATCATATTCTTCTCCACAAAAGAAATGGAAGAGCTGATCAAAATGACAAGCAGTTCTCTTGTTTTCGCAAGTCCCCCCACAAAGGCCGTCAGCTCATCCATAAAGCCTCCATCGCCCTTCATCAGGTATTGAAACTCATCTAATACAAAAACTTGTTTTGTGGACGCGCTCTGCAGACTGCCCGCAAAAAGTTCTGACCACTCCGGAAACTCCTCTGTGACAATGCCCGCTTCAGACAATTCCTTTCCCCACTGGAAGCGCTGTTCCCTTTCGGAGGCATCTCTGCATGCATAGTAAAAACAGGGCATATTCTTTGCAAACTCTCTGACCAGCCTTGTCTTTCCCACCCCCCGCCTGCCATATAATACGACAAGACGGCTTCCGTCCTTTTCATAAAGTTTCTGTAGATACTGTATTTCTTTATCGCGCCCTGTCAACATTTTCCCGCCTCTGTGATCTCTTACTTCTTTGTGATATATCCTTTCGCCTTGAGCATCTCAGCACAGAGCACAGCTCCCCCCGCCGCACCTCGCACCGTATTGTGGGAAAGACCTATAAACTTCCAGTCGTAGACGCTGTCCTCTCTAAGCCGTCCGACGCTGACGCCCATGCCCTTCTCGAAATCCACATCCAGCTTCACCTGCGGCCTGTTGTCCTCCTCCAGATACTGGATAAACTGCTTCGGCGCGCTGGGCAGTTCCAGTTTCTGGGGTTCGCCGCTAAAGTTTCTCAATTTTTCTATCAATTCCTCTTTTGTCGGTTTCTTTTTAAATTTCACAAACACTGCCGCCGTATGGCCGTCCAACACCGGCACACGGATACACTGACAGGTGATCACCGGGCTTTCCGCCGGAACAATCACCCCGCCTTCCACCTTGCCCCAGATACGCAAAGGTTCCTTCTCGCTCTTTTCTTCCTCGCCGCCTATATAGGGAATCACATTCTCCACCATCTCCGGCCAGTCCTTAAAGGTCTTCCCCGCACCGGAGATCGCCTGATAGGTTGTGGCCACCACTTCGTACGGTTCATACTCCATCCACGCGGTCAGCACAGGCGCGTAGCTCTGGATCGAACAGTTGGGCTTCACCGCCACAAAACCTCTCTTCGTTCCAAGACGCTCTCTCTGATCCTTTATCACCTCAAAATGTTCCGTATTGATCTCCGGCACTACCATCGGCACATCCGGAGTCCACCTGTGGGCACTGTTGTTGGAGACAACAGGGGTCTCCGTCTTCGCGTAAGCTTCCTCAATGGCTTTGATCTCCTCCTTGCTCATATCCACCGCAGAGAACACAAAATCCACCTCGGAGGCCACTTTCTCCACCTCGTTAACGTTCATTACCACAAGGCTTTTCACTCTTTCCGGCATGGGCGTCTTCATTTTCCACCTGCCGCCCACGGCTTCCTCATAAGTCTTACCCGCCGAACGGGGACTGGCCGCGATCGTCGTCACTTCGAACCACGGATGATCCTCCAGCAGTGAGATAAACCGCTGTCCTACCATACCGGTTCCGCCTAAAATTCCTACACGCAATTTTTCACTCATAATTTTTTCTCCTCTGCATTTATTTTAAATATCCTTTATATATCTCCAGAACCTTTTTCATAGCCTCCCTGCCGGGCGCTCCCACGGTCAGCCTCTTCTCCACGCAGGTCTTTAAAGAAACCGCCTCGTAGATATCCTCCTCAAACTTATCGCTGATCTTCTGCATTTCGTCCAAAGGCAGCCCATCGATAGACATATTTCTCTCAATACAGTACAACACCAGTTTCCCTACAATACTGTGCGCCTCTCTGAAGGGAACACCCTTTCCCACCAGATAATCCGCAGCGTCCGTGGCATTGGTAAAGCCTCTCACAGCGCTCTCTGCCATTCGGTCTTTTCTGAACTTTATCGTATCCAACATCCCGGTAAACAGGACGATACAATCCTTTACCGTATCGAAAGCGTCAAAGGCCGCCTCCTTGTCCTCCTGCATATCCTTATTATACGCCAGAGGCAGCCCTTTCATCACCGTCAAAAGCGCCATCAGATCCCCGTAAACTCTTCCGGTCTTTCCTCTCACCAACTCCGCGATATCCGGATTCTTTTTCTGAGGCATTATGGAAGAGCCTGTGGAATAGGCATCGTCTATCTCGATAAATTTATACTCATCGCTGTTCCAGATGATGATCTCCTCCGAAAATCTGGACAAATGCATCATCACAATACTTAAAGCCGATATAAATTCTAACAGGTAATCCCTGTCCGACACGGAGTCCATGCTGTTTAGGGTGGGCCCGTCAAACCCCATCCATTCCGCAGTATACTCCCTGTCAAGAGGATATGTCGTCCCGGCTAACGCTCCGGCTCCCAGAGGGCAGAAATTCATCCTTGCGCGGATGTCCCGCATCCGCAGTCTGTCTCTGTGAAACATCTCAAAGTAAGCGCCGAGATGGTGTGCCAGCGTCAGCGGCTGTGCCTTCTGCAGGTGGGTGAATCCCGGCATATAAGTATCCGTATTCTCCTCCATGATCCGAAAAAGCACTTTGAGCAGTTGTGTCAACAAATCCTCCGTCGTCTCAACCTGCACTCTCGTATAGAGACGCATGTCCAGAGCCACCTGATCGTTCCTGCTGCGGCCGGTGTGAAGCTTTTTGCCTGCATCGCCGATCCGCTCCGTCAGCACAGCCTCCACAAAGCTGTGGATATCCTCATAGTTTTCATCTATCCCGAGGACGCCTTTTTTCACATCTTCCCTGATGGAAATGAGCCCCTGCGTGATCTCCCGCGTCTCCTCTTTTGAGAGGATCCCCTGCTTACCCAACATCGCCACATGGGCCAGACTGCCCTCGATATCCTGCTCAAAAAGTCTCTTGTCAAAACCGATGGATGCGTTGAACGCATACACCAGTTTATCCGTTTCCTTCGTAAATCTTCCGCCCCATAACTGTGCCATATTCATCACTCTGTCCTTTTCTTTTATTACCGCATCATCTTACCACAAAATCATATATCTGACAATTATTTCTCGCTTTTTATTGCTTCGCGGCCTCAAGACCTCCGCAGGTCTTCACCGAATATCGGGCTCCAAAAATAAACACTCACTCGTATCACACACATTTTCCGACATTCCACATAGAATATTATATACCATTTTGAAAGAAGGGAGCGCTTTTTGTGGAAACCTCGTATCTTTCTCTGGATCATCTATCTTATGCTTACCATGGTATGCACGGGGAGACCTGTGCGCTTACCGACATATCATTTTCCGTAAAAAGAGGTGAATTTATCGCCATCGTAGGACCCAGCGGCTGCGGTAAATCCACCCTCCTGTCCCTGATAGCAGGGTTGCTCACACCGGAAACCGGCAAGATCCTCTTTCCTATGCTCGCCGCGGATGAAAGCCCGAAAATCGGTTACATGCTGCAGCGCGATCACCTGTTTGAATGGAGAACCATCTATAAAAACGTGATTCTCGGTTTGGAGCTCAACCGACTCGCCACGCCGGATAAACTGGCGAAAGTAGAAAGCTATCTGAAAGACTATGGCCTTTGGGATTTTCGGGACAAACGCCCCAGCGAGCTGTCCGGCGGCATGAAGCAAAGAGCGGCGCTTATCCGCACTCTTGCGCTGGAACCTGAACTTCTTTTATTAGACGAACCCTTCAGCGCTTTAGACTACCAGACAAGACTGCAGGTCTCGGCCGATATCAGCCGCATCATCCGGGCAGAAAAAAAGACGGCGTTACTCATCACCCATGATTTGTCGGAAGCCATCTCCATCGCCGACCGGGTAATCGTTTTGTCAAACCGACCCGCCACAGTGAAAATACAGATCCCGATCCGTCTGACACTGCCAGACGACAGTATGTTAGCTGCGCGGAATGCGCCGGAATTCAAATCATATTTCAATTTGTTATGGGAGGAATTGCACGATGACACTGCAGGAACAATATATCAGAAAACATAAACGCCGCCACCAAATGATCTCGCTTGCACGTCTCTGTATCATCGCGGTATTTCTTCTCATCTGGGAGGTGACCGCAAACGCCGGGCTGATCGATCCGTTTTTTTTCTCAAGCCCCTCCAGAGTCTGTAAAAGTTTTGTCACACTGTATCGAGAAAACAGTCTGCCTGCCCACATCGGCGTCACACTCTTTGAGACGCTCTTCAGTTTCCTGTTGGTATTCGGCATCAGCATGGCGGCAGCTACATTATTATGGTATTCAGAAAAAGCTTCGGCTGTTTTAGAACCCTACCTCGTGGTATTAAACTCGCTGCCTAAGTCCGCCCTCGCGCCGCTCTTCATCGTCTGGCTCGGCAGCGGTATCAAGACTGTCATTGTAGCGGGCGTTTCCGTCGCTGTCTTTGGCGCCGTCATCAGCCTCTATACCGGTTTTTCACTGACGGAACCGGAAAAATGTATGCTGATCACCACTCTGGGAGGAAACAAAAAGCAGATTTTTCAAAAAGTAGTCCTGCCCTCCAATATTCTGCTGATTTTAAGCACTATGAAAGTCAATATCGGACTTTCCCTCGTGGGGGTGATCATCGGAGAATTCCTCGCGGCCAGAAGCGGTCTCGGTTACCTGATCATCTACGGCAGCCAGACCTTTAAGATGTCTATGGTGATCACCTCCATCGTGATCCTCTGCGTGATCGCCATTCTGCTCTACCTTGGGCTGCAGCTTATAGAACATTGGTATAAGAAAAGGGTGCTGTAAAGCACCCTTCTAAACAGGAAGCTGGAAAAGGGACTTGAACCCTCGACCTACTGATTACGAATCAGTTGCGCTACCGACTGCGCTATTCCAGCACCTTTGTCTTTCAGACAACGATATCATTATAATAGGTTTTTTGTCTTTTGGCAAGATAAAATTTTTTATTTTTGCACCTGATTCACCGACTTCCTATATCCCTTAAAAAATTCCGTCACGCCGTCCAACATTTTTATCAGTACAGGAATATCTTCCTCATCCAGTTTTTTCATCACCGCATCCATCATCTGACGATGGTATTCCTCATGGTGCCTATATGCCGCGACCCCTTTTTCAGTCAACTGCAGATAAACAACTCTTCTGTCCTCCTCGCTGCGGCTTCGCTCTACATACTGTTTTTTCACGAGATGATTGACCGCCGTAGTCAGCGATCCGACCGTGATATCCAGCTTTTTCGCCACAGTGGACATATTTCTCCCGCCCTCTAGACCGACCGCTTCAATTACATGCATATCATTATTCGTCAGATCTTTAAACTCCTCCGTAATGATTGCTTTTCCCTCCAGCTCCCAGATCTCATTCACCAGCCGAACCAGTACATAATTGATTTTTTTATAGGCATCTTTCATTTTTGCTTCCCTCTATCTCGATATCCGTTTCGAAAACTGGTACGAGTATACACTAAAACAAAGTTTTGGTCAAATAGGCGACAGACTCTACATCTTCCTAAACCGTGCGTATCTGTGCTCCCGCAATTCCTCTTTTGACAGCGAACCATACTTTTTCAAAAAAGACGCTATCTCCTGATCCATCTTGTCTGTCACAAAGTTTATCGTCTCTGCCGTAAGTTCCTCCGGCTCCTCGAATATCTGCTCCACGATCTGCTGTTTCTGCAGACTTTCAGCCGTCATCTTCATCACTTTGGCCGCTTCTTTCGCTTTGCTGCTGTCCTTCCACAAAATACTGGAAAATCCTTCCGGCGAAAGAATGGAATAAATAGCATTTTCAAGGATCCACACTTCGTCCGCCGTGGCAAGAGCCAGCGCTCCGCCGCTTCCTCCCTCCCCGACGACTACAGATAAGAGGGGCACGTTCAATGCCGACATCTCATAAATATTTCTTGCGATGGCTTCGCCCTGTCCCCGCTCTTCCGCCTCGATCCCACAAAAAGCTCCGGGGGTATCAACAAAACAGATCACAGGTCTCCCGAATTTTTCCGCCTGTTTCATCAGACGCAGCGCCTTCCGATACCCTTCCGGTTTCGGCATGCCGAAATTGCGGAAAATATTTTCCTTTGTGTTCTTTCCCTTTTCCTGTGCGATCACCGTCACGGGCATCCCGTGAAATCTGGCAATGCCGCCTGTCACCGCCGCATCATCCCCAAACACTCTGTCTCCGTGAAACTCCACAAAATCGGTAAACAGTGCCTGTATATAGTCACTGCCCGAGGGACGACTTGCCTTTCTGGATTTTAACACTCTCTCCCAAGCTTCCGGCTGTCTCCGTTTCCTTTCTTCTCCGACCGTTTTCTTTTCCGTTTTGTGGACAGCCGCAGGCAGATCTCCTTTCTCCTCATGGAGTTTCAATATCCGCGACAATTCCCGTCTCAACAGTTTCCGCTCCACAATACCGTCGAGAAATCCGTGTTCTAACAAAAATTCCGCACGCTGGAATCCCTTAGGCAGCTTTTGGCCTATTGTCTGCTCAATGACTCTGGGACCTGCAAAGCCGATCAGCGCCTCCGGTTCCGCCAGAATAATATCTCCTAACATCGCGAAACTTGCCGTAACGCCGCCCGTAGTCGGATCAGTCAGAACGCTGATATACAAAAGCCCCGCTTCGCTGTGCCGTTTTAAAGCGGCTGCGGTCTTCGCCATCTGCATCAGGGAAACAATGCCCTCCTGCATTCTGGCGCCGCCGGAACAGGCAAAGATCACCACAGGCAGTCCTTTTTCCGTAGCCCGCTCCACAGCCCGCGCGATCTTCTCTCCCACGTTTTGCCCCATGCTGGCCATCAGGAAACGTCCGTCGCAGACTCCCAGTACCACATCCGTCCCGTCTATTTTTGCCCTTCCGGTCACCACCGCTTCCTTCAATCCGGTTTTCTCCTGCAGGGTCTTCAATTTATCCAGATATCCTTTATACCGCATGGGATTTACAGGGCGCATTTCCCTGTCCCACTCCTCAAAACTTCCCTCGTCGACGATCGTCTCTATACGCTGCATGGCCGGCATATGATAATAGCCGCCGCATTTCGGGCAGGTATAGTATCCTTTTTCCGCATCCTCCGCCAAAATAACTTTTCTGCAGAGATTGCACTTCCGCAAAAGTCCCTCCGGCACTTCGGATTTTTGTTCCCGCTCCTGTGTCACCGAAGGTGAAAGCTGATTCTTTTTAAACATATTATCCAGTTTCATATGTTGCGCCAGACCTTTCCTTTTTTCGTCTTCTATCCGCCCACAGACCGCTATCTGCCGGCAGGCTGCTTAGCTGAAAACTTCCGGATAAACTCCACATCGACATTTCCGTCCAGATAATCCTGATCGTGCAGGATCTCATACTGGTAATCCAGATTGGTATCGACGCCCTCAATGATCACCTCGCCGAGGGCGCTCTGCATCTTGCGTATCGCTTCTTTCCTGCCTTTGCCCCAGACGATGAGTTTTGCTATCATGGAGTCATAATATACCGGTATCGTGTAACCGCTGTAGACCGCCGTATCAATGCGGATCCCCTTCCCGCCGGGCAGATAGAGATCTCCTATCGTCCCCGGGGATGGCCTGAAGCCTTTCTGTGGATTTTCAGCGTTGATTCTGCACTCTATGGCGTGACCCTGAATTTTGATGTCCCTCTGAGAAAATTCCAATTTTTCCCCGGCTGCGATCTTGATCTGCGCTTTGACCAGATCCACGCCTGTCACCCACTCTGTAACAGGATGTTCCACCTGAATTCTGGTATTCATCTCCATAAAATAAAATTTATTGTCTTTGTCTAACAAAAATTCAATGGTTCCCGCGTTCGTGTATCCTGCCGCTTTCGCCGCCCTTACCGCCGCAGCTCCCATTTTTTCCCGCATTTTATCGCTTAACGCCACGCTGGGAGCTTCCTCGATCAGCTTTTGATGACTGCGCTGGATGGAGCAGTCCCTCTCCCCCAGATGCACGACGTTTCCGTAATTATCGGCCAGAATCTGAAATTCTATATGTCTCGGATTTTTGATCAGACGTTCCAGATACATGCGGCCGTCCCCGAAGCCGTTTAAAGCCTCCTTTTGCGCGGTCTTAAAGTTCTCTTCAAAATCCGCCTCGCTGTACACTTCCCGCATTCCTTTTCCGCCGCCTCCGAGAGCCGCCTTGATCATAAGCGGATAACCTATCTTCCCTGCAGCCTCAAAGGCTTCCCTGCAGTCCTCTAAAGCTTCCTCCGTGCCGGGCACTACCTGCACACCCGCTTTTTCCATTGTTTTTCTTGCTTCCTGTTTATTACCCAGTTTTTCTATCGTCTGTGCATCCGGCCCTACAAAAGTGATCCCGCACTGCTTACACAGATCCGCAAACCTGCTGTTTTCCGACAAGAAACCAAACCCCGGATGTACCGCGTCCGCGCCGGATACCACCGCCGCGCTGATCATTCGCTCCATGCTCAGGTAACTCTCCGAAGCGGGAGCTTCCCCGATACAGATCGATTCGTCCGCCAGCTTTGCATGAAGGGCTTCTCTGTCCGCTTCAGAATAAACCGCTACCGTGCGGATTCCCATTTCTCTGCAGGCCCGGATAATGCGCACCGCTATCTCTCCTCTGTTGGCGATCAAAATCTTCTTTATCATAACTACCTCACCCGATCATAAACGTCAGTTCCGCACTGACAACCACCTTGCCGTCCACGCTTGCCACCGCTTCCCCGATGCCCACAGGCCCTTTGTATTTTACGATCTTTGTCTCCAGTCTGACCTTATCTCCGGGTACTATTTTCCCGCGGAATCTGCAGTTTTTTACCCCGCCGAAGTACGCTGTTTTTCCACGGTTTTCCTTCAGGCTGAGCATCGTCACTGCGCCGGCCTGAGCCAGCGCTTCCAAAGTAAGTACCCCCGGCATCACCGGTTCTTCCGGGAAATGTCCCGCAAAAAAATCCTCTCTGTAGGTGACACACTTATAGCCTACCGCATATTTTCCCGGCTCATAATCTTCAATATAATCCAACAGCAAAAAAGGATGTCTGTGAGGGATGATCTGTTGTATCTGCTCAATATTCAAATGATTCATGCAAATCGCTCCTTATCTGATCTTAAATAACGGCTGCCCGAACTCCACCGCCTCGCCGTTTGCTGCCAGCACTTCTGCCACAACGCCGTCATATTCGCTCTCAATTTCATTCATCAGCTTCATCGCTTCCACGATTGCAAGGGTCTGTCCTTTTTTCACAGTATCTCCCACTTTCACAAAAGGTTCCGCTCCCTCCTCCGGCGCTTCATAGAAGATCCCCACCAAGGGACAGGTGATTACCTGAGAGTCTTCTTCCGTCTCTTCTATATGCCGCGGCGGCTCCGTCAACACTACAGCGGCCCCGGCCGGCCGGTTCCCCTCCGGCTTTGCCATCTGTATTTTCAGATCCGCTTCCTCATATTCAAACTTGGAAAGACCGGAATGAGACACCGCATCGATGAGTTTTATAAGATGATCCATTTCCATAACCGACTACTCCTTACTCTTCATACTTTTTCACAACAAGAGACGCATTGTGGCCGCCGAATCCCAGAGAATTACTCATCGCATAGTGCAGTTCCTTCTCCACCGGCGCGTCTAACGTATAGTTCAGATCGCACTCCTCCTCCGGCTCCTTCGTCCCCATCGTCTGATGGATAAAGCCCTCCTGCAGACTTTTAACACAGACGATGAACTCCACCGCTCCGGCCGCCCCAAGCAGATGCCCTATCATGGATTTCGTAGAATTGATCTGCACCTGCTTTGCCGCCTCTCCAAATGCCAGTTTAATTGCTCTTGTCTCATACAGATCGTTATGATGTGTGCTGGTTCCGTGGGCGTTGATATAGTCGATCTGAGCCGGCTCGACCCAAGCCTCCTTCATCGCATATTCCATCGCTTTCGCCGCGCCGCTGCCGTCCTCCATAGGCGCCGTAATATGATATGCGTCCCCTGTGCAGCCGTAGCCCACAAGTTCCGCGTAAATCTGCGCGCCTCTTTTTTTTGCATGCTCCAGCTCTTCCAGCACGACAACGCCGGAACCCTCGCCCAGCACAAAGCCGTTTCTGTCTTTATCGAAAGGAATGGAAGCACGCATGGGATCTGTGCTTGTGGAAAGAGCTGTCAGGGATGTGAATCCTGCCACTCCCGTGGGACAGATGCTGCTCTCCGTTCCTCCCGCAAGCATCACTTCCGCCTCCCCGCAGCTGATCGCGCGAAAAGCATCTCCGATACAGTTTGTGCCTGTGGCACAGGCTGTCACCACGTTGGTGCATTTTCCCCGCAGCCCCAGCTGAATGGAAATATTGCCCGCCGCCATATTGGAGATCATAAGCGGCACCATCAAAGGATTTACCCTGTTGGGTCCTTTAGTCAGGATCTTTTCATATTCTCTCTCTATTACCTGCAGGGATCCGATGCCGGAGCCCACAATCACGCCTACGCGAAACGCATCCTCTTTCTCCATATCCAGACCGGCATCTTCAAAGGCTTCTTTTGCAGCCGCCACCGCATATCCGGAAAACGCATCCATACGCCTTGCCGCTTTGGCATCCATGTGCTCCTCCGCATGAAACCCCTTTACTTCCGCCGCCAGTTTCACCTTGTAATCCGCCGTATCAAATTTCGTGATCTTGTCGATGCCCACGGTCCCCTCTTTCACCGCCGCCCAAAATTCATCCGCCGTATTTCCGATGGGCGTCACCGCTCCAATCCCTGTCACAACCACTCTTCTTTTCATGATTACCTCGCTCTTTTCCTTCCCGCTCAGTTCAATACGCACTCAGGCCTCGCTCACGCCGTTTGGCCCGCGCCCATACGCAAAATGTTCCTTCGGTTTTTTCGCTGCGCTGCGTCACATGCACATCCCGCCATCCACGTGGAGAACCTGCCCCGTAATATAGGACGCCTCGTCGGAAGCCAAAAAGGCCGCCGCATGAGCCACCTGTTCCGGGTCGCCCAGCACTCCCGCGGGGATCGTCGATGCAATCTGTGCTTTTATCTCATCTTTCAGCTGTCCGGTCATATCCGTACTGATATAACCCGGCGCAATAGCGTTGACCGTGATTCCTCTGGAAGCCAGTTCTTTCGCGGCGGACTTGGTCAGACCGATCACCCCCGCCTTCGATGCCGCGTAATTTGCCTGCCCGGCATTGCCGGACACTCCCACCACCGAAGCCATATTGACGATACGACCGCTTTTTTGCTTTAACATCTGTCTTGAGACAAAGCGGATCATATTGAAAGTCCCCTTCAGATTGACCTCCAGCACCTTGTCGAAAGCCTCCTCAGACATACTCATTAAAAGTCCGTCTTTTGTGATGCCCGCGTTGTTCACCAGAATATCGATCCGTCCGAATTTTTCCACGATCTCTTTTACAAAATGCTCGCACTGCTTAAAGTCGGACACATCACAGCGATAGACAAAAGCCCTGCCTCCCTCCTCGACGATTTCCCGCTGTGCTTCTCTCGCCTGTTCCTCCGAACCGTTATAATTGATGATGACCTGTGCGCCAAGCTTCGCCATACGGATTGCAATGGCTCTTCCGATCCCTCTGGATGCACCGGTTATCACCGCTGTCTTACCTTTCAACATACCAAGCTCTCTCCTGTCACAGTTTTGCCTTCACACTCTCTGCATCTTCCCACTTTGCCACCCGCAGCACTTTCGCTTCAGGGGCGATCTTCTTCATAAAACCGGCAAGCGTTCTTCCGGGCCCGATCTCCACAAAAGTATCCACTCCTTCGGCCAACATGGTTTCCATACTCTGCATCCAGCGAACCGGCGAGTATACCTGTCTCGCCAACAGAGGTTTGATCTCCCCGCTGTCCTCCACCTTCTTTGCCGTCACATTAGTCACATAAGGAATTCGAAGAGCGGTAAATTCCATGTGTTTCATCTCCGCCGCAAGCTCTTCCCCTGCCCTGTACAAAAGCGGAGAATGAAACGGTCCGCTGACATTTAACATCACACAGCGTCTGGCGCCCGCTGCCTCCAGCTTTCCCTTTGCTTTTTCCACCTGATCCGTTTTCCCTGTGATCACGATCTGTCCCGGACAGTTATAGTTGGCTATGGCCACATCCTCCATATCTTCCAGAACCTGCTCGATCACCTTTTCATCGAGGGCCAACACCGCACACATGGCTCCTTCTCCGGCAGGCACCGTGTTCTGCATCAGGATTCCGCGCTTTCTGACAAGCTTCACCGCCTGCATATCCGTCATCGCGCCGGCCGTCCTGATTGCCGCATATTCCCCCAGAGAAAGACCTGCGGTCATATCTGCCTCAATACCTCTGTCAGCCAGTTCCGCCGTCATGGCAAGATAAGTCGTAACTAACGATGCCTGCGTATACTCCGTCAGATCTAACTTGTCGTTCTTCTCGAAGCAAAGTTCTCTCATATCAAGCCCCAAAGCCTCGGAAGCCTTATCGAAAATTCCCCTTGCCTGCGCGCTGTTCTCATAAAAATCTTTGCCCATCCCTGCGGTCTGCACTCCCTGCCCGGGGTATAAAAAGGCTATCTTGCTCATAATCCCCTTCCTTTCACTGCCTGCCCTGACAGTCAGTATCCGCTAAACCAACGGACACGCCCAGTCTGTCTGTCGGATGCAGCAATAAATTTTCCGCCTCGGAAACCACTTTTTCGATCAGTTCCTTACAGCTTACGCTCTCCTTCACCAATCCCGCGATCTGTCCCGCCATCAGGCTGCCGCCCTTCACATCACCTTCCATTACTGCTTTGCGAAGGCCTCCCGCAGCCAGCTGTTCCAGTGCTTCAAAAGACGCGCCGTTTCCTTCCAGTTCCAGATATTTCCTTGTCATCTCATTGCGAAGGGCTCGCACCGGATGTCCTGTCGTTCTGCCCGTCACCCTTGTATCGATATCCTTCGCTCTTAAAATCCGCTCTTTGTAATTCTCGTGCACTTGGCATTCTCTGGTCACAACAAAATGGGTTCCCATCTGTACGCCCTTTGCTCCCAGCATAAACGCCGCCGCCATACCTCTCCCGTCCCCAATGCCGCCCGCGGCAATCACGGGAATCTGCACCGCGTCCGCAATCTGAGGCACAAGCGCCATTGTTGTCGTCTCGCCGATATGGCCGCCGGCTTCGCAGCCTTCCGCCACCACCGCGTCCGCGCCGGCGCGTTCCATTCTCTTTGCCATAGCGACGGAAGCCACAACAGGGATCACTTTGATTCCGGCATCTTTCCACATCTTCAGATATTTCTCCGGATTGCCCGCTCCGGTTGTCACCACCGGAACCTTTTCCTCCACAATAACTTTCGCCACTTCATCCGCATAAGGGCTCATCAACATAATATTGACGCCGAAAGGTTTATCCGTCAGTTCTTTTATCTTCCGCACCTGATCTTTCACCCAGTCCGCAGGAGCATTTGCCGCCCCGATCAGCCCAAGGCCGCCGGCATTTGAGACCGCTGATGCCAGATGATACTCCGCCACCCACGCCATACCGCCCTGAATAACCGGATATTTGATTCCGAGAATCTCCGTTATCTCTGTTTTCATGTAAACTCCTCTTTTCCCCGCACACTTTCCGTCTGCGGCCTGTCTGACGCTGCCGCGCCCTACTCCTTATGTTCTTCGATATACTTCGCCACCTCTTCGATACAGGTCAGCGTTTCTAACGCCTCGGCCGGAATCTCGATATCATATTCCTCTTCCAACGCCATAGTCAGCTCAAACAGATCCAGAGAATCAATTTCCAGATCCTCCTTGAATTTTGCTGCAGCCGTCACTACGCTCAGATCCATGTTCAAATTTGCCGCTGCGATTTCTCTGATCTTTTCTACCATTTCGTTCATTGTTTTCCCTCCGCATTGTAATTATTTTCCGGAAAATACATTTTTCCGGCCTTTTCTTTTATAGATAAACCGGTATGTTCCGGATATCTTTCATTTGTTTAATGATTTTAAATACTCCACTCCACGATATTGCCGCTCCATGTCAATCCCGCGCCGAAACCTGCCATCAGGATCTTCTCCCCCTTTTTGAGCATCCCCTTCCGGTTCATCTCATCCAATAAAAGAGGAATGCTTGCGGATGACGTATTGCCATAGTGCTGCAGGTTCATAGGGAATTTCATCGCCGGTTCTCCCAGATGCCTCGCCACCGCTTCCAGTATCCTGCAATTAGCCTGATGCATGACATACCATGCTATTTCTTCCTGTTCCACCTTGTTTTTTTGCAGAACTTCCCTGATCAGTTCCGGCACCCTGCGAACCGCAAATTTAAAAATCTCCTGACCGTTCATATCAATATAATGTTCTCTGGAAAACCGGCCTTCCTCAAGATCCAGACGATTCTTGCAGGTTAGCGCCCATCCCTTTCCCCCGTCGGAATGCGTAACAGAGTTGTAGTGCCTGTCGGAAGTATTCTTTAACACTGCGGCTCCCGCTCCGTCCCCAAACAAAATACAAGTGTTCCGATCCGTCCAGTCCGTCAGCTTAGAGAGGCTTTCCGCCGCCACGATCAACGCCGTACTGTATTGTCCGGCCGCAAAAAAAGCGTCCGCCATATTATAGGCAATCACAAACCCGCTGCAAGCCGCATTGATATCGAAACAGGCGGCATTCTTTGCACCGATCTCCCTCTGCACTTCGCAGGCGCTGCAGGGTACTATCAGTTCGGAAGAAAGCGTGGCCACGATGATAAGTTCAATTTCCTCCGGCTCCGCTCCCGCATTTTCCAGCGCCCTCTTCGCCGCCTCGGATGCCATAAAGGTCGTTGTCTCCGTCTTTGCAATATGACGTTTTCTGATGCCGGTCCTCTCCTTGATCCAGTCGTCGTTTGTCTCTACCAATTCCGCTATCCGGTTATTATCCATTATGTAATCCGGCGCATAGGATCCTGTTCCACAAATCGCTGCTGACATATCTTCTCCTTAAATTGTTTAAATCATCAAATATTTTGAATTCATTTATTTTTGACTTTCAAAGTATATATCTATTTTATTTGATTGTCAAGTATTTTTATTATCAAATTTTTAGATTATAAAAACTTCTATATCCGATCCAATCGGCACAGAACAACTCTATCTCTGTTTCACATGCACATCCAACTGCGGGTAGGCGATCTCAATACCGGCCTCATCAAGAGTCAGTTTTGCCTCCTCTGTCATCCGCCACTTTTCCTCCCAAAAATCTTCCTGTGCAAAATAGCAGCGCATATTCAAAATCACCGCACTGTCCGCCAGTTCCTCCACAAAAACCCGAACCTCTCTGTCTTTCAAAACCTTATCATTGCCATTCAGCAGAGAGTACAGCACTTCCTTCGCCTTCTTCAAATCCGCTCCGTAGGAGATCCCCACCCGCACATCCATCCGCCTTTCCCGATTGCCGGAGGCGTTGGTCAGACTCGTGTTGGCGAGACTGCCGTTTGGCAGGATCACCACCTGATTGTCGATGGTACTGAGCTTTGTATAAAAAATCTGGATCTCCGTCACTGTCCCCATGTTTCCGTGGGTGTCCTCCTTGATAAAGTCCCCTACCTTAAAGGGCTTTAACAACATAATCAACACCCCGCCCGCCAGATTGGACAGGCTGCCCTGCACGGCAAGACCTATGGCCACTCCGGCGGAACCCACAAGAGCTACGATGCTCGCCGTGTCCACGCCAAACCAAGACAGCATCATAAACAGCAGCAGTACATAGAGAACCGCTTTCACAAAGGAATCCACGAAGGAGCGCACGCCCTCCTCCGCCCCGGCTTTCTGCATGGAACGCTGCAGCATCTTCCGGAACAAACCGATCAGTTTCATGCCCACCAAAAACAGCAGCCCGCACAACAATACTTTCACACCGAGGTGCAACGCTTTTGAAGGCAGTTCCTCCAAAAACGCCTCGATCACCCCCGGTTTCAAATTTCTTTCCGCTATTTCCGCCATTCCTCCCATGAACTCACTATTCTCCAAGATTACAATTCCCCTTTCCTGTATAGCCCCGCAGACTCCCAAAGCTTTCTCAAAGTGCTGTTCTCATAAGAATCCTTTTACGTTGTCACCTGCCAGATACTGACGCTCAGGGCAGCCATCTTTACTTTGATAGACTGTTCGCAGCCGTCCGCCTTTTTCGCCGTCGCTTTCCTTGCGCGGGGATTGATATAGCCTTCCCCGCCAAAACGAGTATCATCCGTATTGAAAATTTCTTTATATTTTCCCATCTCCGGCACGCCGACCTGCACTTCCCTGTCTATACCGGCAAAATTGCAGACAATAAACAATTTTTCCATGCCCGTTTTCGGCTTTCCGGCCTTTCTGATAAAAGTGAGCTTGCAGTTCTCATGATCGATGCAATCCACCCACCGGAAGCCGGAGTCTTTGTGATCCTCTTGGTAGAGCGCCGGATGAGCCAGATAAAAACGGTTTAACTCCCGCACCATAGTTAGGAGCTCCTCATGCCCTTCTTCCTCAAATAAAGTTCTGGAAACCGCCCTGTCAGCACGCCATCTTTCCCTTTCTCCAAACTCCTGTCCCATAAACAGCAGCTTTTTGCCCGGATGGGTCATCTGATAGGCGTAAGTCAGCCGCAGGCCGGCCAGCTTATCTTCCGCCTGTCCGGGCATATTCTGATACAGGGATCCGCCGCCTGACACCGCATCATGGTCAAAAGGCAGAATAAACTTTTCGCTGTAGGCATAGACCATACTCAGCGTCAGTTCCTCCTGATGATGCGAACGGAAGTAAGGGTCGTATTTAATGTAACTCAGATAACCTCCGGTCCAACTGTTATTCCACTTATAATCAAACCCGAGCCCGTCCTCTTTCAGGCTGCCTGTCACGCCGGCCCAGCCGGAGTAATCCTCAGCGATCATCAGCACACCCGGATTTCTCTTTTTCATCATGGAGTTTACATGTTTGATAAACTCTATTGCCTCCAGATTTTCATTGCTGCCGTACATATTAGGGATCCACTGGCCGTCCGCTTTTCCATAATCCAGATAAAGCATGCTGTCCACGGAAACCATGCGTATACCATCGGCATGATATTTCTCCACCCAGAACATAGCGTTTGCAATCAGGAAATTTTTCACTTCATTCCGACCATAATTATAAAGTCTCACATTGCGGAAGGGGTGGTTCTTTTTTCTCTCGTTCAGATGTTCGTAAAGACAGGTTCCGTCAAAATCAGACAGGCCTTCCTTATTTTTCGGAAACCATCCGGGCGCCCAGTCTAAGAGCACACCGATCCCCGCTTTGTGAAGTTCATCCACCAGATACTGAAAATCAGCCGGAGGCCCGTAAGCGGAGGCCGGCGCGTAGTAGGCGCTCGTCTCATATCCCCACAGGTCTTCGTTCGTGTGTTCCATCACGGGCATAAACTCCACATGGGTGTAACCCATTTCTTTTACATAGGGGACAAGCCGCTTTGCGATCTCTCTGTAGGAACAAAACGCCGTCTCTCCGCTTTCCGTTTCCTCCAGAGCAAAACTCCCGAGATGCAGTTCATATATATTCATGGGGGCCGTTATCGCCTGTTTCTCCCTGCGCTCTTTCAGCCAAGCTCCGTCATTCCAGTCAAAATGCCCTATGTCCCTGATCACGGAAGCTGCATCTCCTCTTGCCTCCGCGCCAAAGGCAAAGGGATCCGCTTTCAGATATGTGAGCCCGCCTTTCACTTTCAACTCAAATTTATAACAATCTCCCTCTTTTGCTCCGGGCACAAAAATTTCAAAAACACCGCTGTCCCAGAGCCTGCGCATCTGGTGTACCCTGCCGTCCCAGCCGTTGAAATCCCCAACCACGGAAACCCGCAGAGCGTTTGGCGCCCACACCGCAAACTCACAGCCCTTTACACCGTCGATCTCCGTCAAATGTGCGCCCAGTTTTTCATAGAGGCTGTAATGGATCCCTGCTTCCAGCTTATCCGTATCCTGCGCGCTCATCTGCGGTAAAAACCGATAGGCGTCTTCCTTTATCACCTTTTTGCCGTCTTCATAACAGACTTCATACTGATAAGCGCCGATCTTGCGGTAAAACATCATGGCCGCGAAGTATCCGGCTTCATCCGCCATCTCCATGGGCAGGATCTTTTTTTCTTCCCGCAGCAGGATATTCACGGAAACAGCTCCCGGCTGGAACGTCTGGAAAACCAGATTCGCTCCCATCCGGTGCACGCCCAACCCCCGGTGCGGATTATCCTCCTCCGAATAAACAATTCCCTCGATAAATCCCCAGTCCATCAATTTGTACAATTTTTCCTGCATACTCCCCCTCCTGTCTGATTTTTAGTCTTATCTCTGCACATGTTTTCGTGTTTCTTTCTAACTTACACGCTGCCGTCCATTCATTCCAGTCTGTGAATGAATATGCCGCTGCGCAGCTTCGGTTCAAACCAAGTTGATTTCGGAGGCATAAGGCGTCCCGCGTCCGCCACCGCGAAAAGTTCTCTGATATCCGTCGGGTACAACGCAAAAGCCGCTTTACAGTCCTCCCCGCACCTTCTCTCCAGTTCGTCAAGCCCCCTGATTCCGCCCACAAAATCGATCCGTTTATCTGTCTTCGGATCCTCGATACCAAAAAACGGCTCGAATATCCTTCTTTGTAAAATAGAGACATCCAGATTTTCCACCGGATCGTCGGAAAAACAGGGCGGCTTCGCCTTTAACTTATACCAGTTTTCGTTGAGATAAAGGGAAAATTCTCCTTTTTTCACCGGCCTGCGGATATCTGCGCCCGTGCCTGACACTAATGTCAGTTTTTCTACCTCGAAATCCGTCTGCAGATTCCGGAGCAGTTCTTCCTCCGTCATACCGTTTAAGTCCTTTAACACCCGGTTATAATCCAAAATACACAGTTCTTCCTCCGGAAAAAGAACAGATAAAAAGAAGTTGAACTCCTCCTCACCGGTATAATCAGGATGCTCCATACGGCGCTTTAACCCCACCTTCACGGCAGAGGCGCAGCGATGATGTCCATCCGCAATATAGAGGTTATCCATCTTTTCGAAAGCCTGCCGGATCGTCCCTGTACTCTCCTTATCCTCTACCTGCCACACCTGATGCCTGATCCCGTCCTCGGACACCCAGTCGTAAAGCGGTTTTTCCGCCGTCTTTTTCTGCGTAAATTCCCGCAGCACATCGGTCTGTCTGTAGGTCAAAAAGATCGGTCCGGTCTGGGCGTTACAGACATCCACATGCCGTATCCTGTCCCTCTCCTTGTCCTCCCTTGTATTTTCATGCTTTTTGATCACCTGATTCTCGTAATCGTCAATGGAAGCACAGGCCACAAAACCATGCTGGGTACGCCCACCCATAGTCAGCGCATAAATGTAATACATGGGCTTATCTTCCGTCACAAAATCCCCTGCTTCCATGCGCTCATTGAGCAGTTCCTTCGCCCGCAGGTAAACCCGCTCGTCGTAGGTACCCACCTCCTCGCCAAAGGAAGTTTCCGCCCTGTCTATCGCCAGAAAAGAATCCGGATCATTCTTTACGATCACCGCCGCCTCGTTTCTATTGTAAACATCATAGGGAAGCGCCGCAATTTTTGCCACCTTTTCCGGTACGGGCCGAACAGCCCGAAACATCCTGATATCCGCCATGCAAAATTCCGTCCTGTCTCATTTTGACTAAACTGTCACTGTCGTTAATAATAGTTTATCAAAATAAGCTATACAACACAAGTTTTCGGTGATAAAATAATAAAAGAGTTGCAGGCGCGTCACGTTGCCTCATTGCGCGCGTAATTAAATATAACAGGAGATTTCAATATGACAGCCGAAGAACGGGAAATGTTTACGAAAATCAGAGAATATGCGGATGAAGTTCTAAAAGACTTCGATACCGATCCTCAAAAGACACCTATCTCTTTCCAGCTTCAGAAACTTCGCCCCGTCATGCAGGAACTGGCTATGGAAAAGCAGATGTCTGTGGAGGATATTTTTATCAAATATATGGATCTTGCCAGCGAAGACGCCGTGGAAAGAGAAAAACAGTTTCAGGAAAGTCTGGAAAATGACAGCAGTTTTTCCGGACGCGCGAACAGGGCGGAATAAGTTTAGATTTCAATTTTTTGATAACCCTTTTTAAATATAAGAAAGCAGTAATGCATTTTACCATATCCGATCAGTATGTTGTCAAACAAAACGCTATAACTATAGGCAAGATAAAATGGAATTAAGGTTATCAGTATGTTCCTGACTGACACAGTATTTTCTATTCCCATCACATTTTTTAAGAACAGCTCCAATCCCGGAATAAAACACAGCCATATCAAAAACGTTACTATAATAACTATATTATAGTGACGGATTTTTGTCATAGTCAGATTTTCTTTACAATCTTTTTTTATGATTTCTGCCAGCGCTAATATCGGAACCAACATCAGTCCCCAGATAATATTATTCACTGCCCAATAATTTCCCTGTTCCGCTACTGAATTTACCATTTTACACACGAGGAGCGCATAAATTACATTGTCTAACAATATCTGTGATCCGCTAAACAGACCGATGGACAGATAATCCTTCACAAAGGATTTTTTCATTCGAAAAGAAACCATTACCAGTTTTTCTTTAAATATGACAAACAGACATAATATAACACATGCTATATTTACCGCAATGTTTGAATAAGCAGCGCCGTTCACTCCGAATCTCGGGATTAAAAACAGATCTCCTGCCATTGTAAACATTGTTTTTAAAATTACCATTATGTATATATATACCGATTTTCCCAATACCACAAACAGCACATTTACAAAGCAAACAGCCTTCAGGCTACGGCATTCTCATTGACCCCTAAATGCCATTTAGGGGTCAGTTTGGCGTGATACTTCGCCAGTACCGGATATTTTTTGCTCCACATCTTTGTCCAATCTATCTTATCCGATGTCTGTTCGCTTGTTTTATCGATCACTTCCTGTATCTCTTTCACATCGATATCAAATTCAATCAGCTCATCCAAGGACATCCCGTACAAAACTGCAAGCCTTTTTGACTGTCTGATGTCCGGCAGTGTCTCGTCGGTCCCCCATTTCGAAATTGTCTGTCGGCTTACCCCCCAGCTTTTCGGCCACCTCTTCCTGTGACAGTCCTTTTTTCTTCCGCGCCTGAAATAAATTGTTTCCCAGATTCATCTCTTATCCTCCTCTCCTGATGTATTCACATTATAATATTTTTCTCATACCGATACCAGCAAGGCAGCCGTACAAATTCGCACGTCTTTTTAACAATTGTACGTTAAGAGAAGTAATCAACATCAGAATTTATCAGTGAATCACCTTATAACGCAGCCGCAAATAGGAGTTCTCCAAAATCACGCATTCCTGCAGTTTCAAAACCTCTAATTGTGACAATTCCTCTTGTGAAAACAAAGATTTACCGTCAATTAAAGTAGATGTTTCTTTGCCTCCAATCAAAACCGGGGCAACAACAATATCAACATAATCGAATAGTTTTTCACGAAGAAACAGGCCATTTAGTGTCCCGCCGGTTTGTATCGTTATCCTCTCACAGCCATATTCCGATTTGAGTTTTATAAGCGCATTTTTCAGGGATAATTCTTTTTGATATATGATATAAAAATTATCTTCCTTTATGTTAAATGCCGGATGTTTTGCATTTGATGTGATCAACACAAACTTTTTTGACAAAGCACAAAAATACCGTACGCCGTTTTCATTCAAATGCTTGTTATCTATTATCACAAAAGACACCGGCGTCCTATTTGGCATTTTCTTTGTATTGACGCCGATTTTGGCTTGAACCCGACCGGAATTGAGACTCCACAAATCTGTTGTCTGCTCTATTTCATAATACTGGTGCAAGCCCTCGCTAAGTCCTGCAATTTGGGGGAAGTCTTTATCTACATCCAAATCGTCCGTCGCACCGGTGCTTATTTTTCCGTCAACCGACATCAACATAAACAATGTTGTAATAGGTCTGTCCATTTTATCACTCCTCAATCTCGATTTTTGGCTGTCAACGACATCAAAATTATAACACACTGCCAATATGCTCTCAAGTAAAAAGGGCTCCCCGCATCCAATGCAGGGAGTCCGATTTTATATATTTCAGATACCTTAAAATCCTTCGCTGTTACTCCGTTTTAGTGTGTCACAAAGAACATGATCGCGAACAGGATTCCGATCACCCATGTGCCCGCCTTGATCTCTTTTGCCTTGCCGGAAAACAAGCTGATAAAAATATGGGAGATAATACCGAATGCAATACCGTAAGAAATATTGTAAGTCATAGGCATCATAGCCACAGTCAAAAATGCCGGAACAGCCGTATCAGCATTCAGCCATTCGATATTTCTGACACAGTTCATCATCAGCACACCCACATAGATCAGAGCCGCGGCCGTTGCACAACCGGGGATCAGCACTGCCACAGGGCTCAGGAACATTGCTACAAAGAACATTGCGCCCGTTACGATAGAGGACAGACCGGTCCTTCCTCCCTCCGCTACGCCTGCGGAAGACTCTACGAATGTTGTCACGGTAGAAGTACCGCACACCGCGCCGCAGGTAGTTGCGATCGCATCCGCCAGCATAGCCTTGTCCATATTGGGGACCTTGCCGTCTTTTGTCAGAAGATTTCCTCTTGCACATGCGCCGTACAGCGTTCCCAGCGTGTCAAACATATCTACCAGACAGAAAGCAAGCGCCGTCGTGATCACTAATACGATCAGTTCCGTCTGGGTATGGGACGCCAGATATGCGGAGAAATCAAAACCCTCGGTAAATACTTTGCCAAAGGCCTGAGATCCGAACTCTCCGAAAGCCGTAAACGGATTAAAGCTTAAAGAGGCCGCAAATCCGTCATAAAATCCGGGAACTGTGATCCCTAAAACATAGTAAGCCACTGCTCCGCCCACAATCCCCAAAAGTACGGCGCCCTTCACATTTCTTTTGGACATTACCGCGATCGCCATCACCGTGCCGATCGTCACAAGAATCGGCATGACGGAAGCCCATGTCGCAGTTCCCGAAAAGATATTCAGAGAAACCAGACTGACGCAGGTGGACGCGTTGTTGACTACGATACCTGCATTCTGCAGACCGATGAACGCAATAAACAGACCGATACCCGCAGGGATCGCGATCCTCACATGATCCGGAATCGCTTCAAATATCTTCTCCCTGAGACCGGTCACAGTCAGGATAATAAAGATGATACCATCCACCAGCACTAACACCAGTGCGTTGGCATAGGTCAGGCCGAATCCGAAACAAACGGTATACACAAAAAATGCATTCAGGCCCATACCGGAAGCCTGTGCAAGAGGCAGATTGGCAAGCACGCCGATCAGAACCGTACCGATCACAGCAGAGATCGCTGTCGCAATATAAATTGCGTTGTAGGACACCGTTCCCAGATCGGAAAACATGCCGGCATTCACCATCAGGATATACGCCATTGCCATAAATGTTGTCAGACCTGCAAGTACCTCAATTTTGACAGTAGAACCTTTTTCTTTCACTTTGAAGAAATTTTCCATCTTTTCTTCTTCTCCTCCTTCGAATCGTCTATCATGCCGCCCGGACATGATACGCTTTGTCAAGCGCCGGTAAGATCTCTGTCAAAATCATACCGGGTGCGGGAAAAAGCTTTTGCGAAGTATATCGGAAAAAAGAATACTTCTTTTGTATTTTATCTTTTCTTCCAATAGTCAGATATTTGCGGTATCTGGTAGAAACTCCGGAACCCTATTATCCGGATTATATCGAAAAGCTGTTTCCTGAGTTTATAAAATTTTTATAAATGTTACGTTTCCCAGTATAGCACGGTGAAAGTCTGTCTACAATCGTCATATTCTACAAAGTTCTGACAAAAAACACTCTATTTCTTTCCGTGGCCGCCCTCTTAAATAATAATGCAGATCATTTTTCCGTTGCTCTCGTTCACGATCTTCTGCATGGTTTCCTGCAGTTTTAACTGGCATTCGTCGCCCATCATACCGATTTTTCCGTGGATGCCGTCCTGCACCAGCTGCTCCACTGTCTTTCCGAAAATATTGGTCTCCCAGATACCCTCATCCCCCCGTTCCGCTTCCTTTATGTATTCGATCAGATCTCTGGCCTGCTGCTCCGTACCCACGATCGGTGCGATCTCCGTCTCAATATTTGCTCTGATCATATGGATGGACGGGCTCTCAGCCTTGATTTTTACGCCGTACTTGTTGCCGTGTCTTATAATCTCCGGTTCCTCCAGAGAAATCTCCCCCTTCTCCGGAGAGACTACACCGTAGCCCTTTCTTCTGACGCTCTCCAAAGCCTCCTCCACTTTCACATATTCACGCTTCATCGACGCAAACTCCCGCAGGATCTGCATAAGCTGGAACTCGTTCTCCACCTTCTGTCCCATCATTTCGCTGAGCAGTTCATAATAGTAGCTCTCTTCCACTTCCAGAACAATACGGATCGTGCCGTCCGCCAACGAGATCTGCTCAACCTTTGCCGCATTGATGTAGGGACAGTCCGTGAGCAGCCCACACTTGTCACGATGTCCGGCTTTTCCCTCCTGCCCGTCATCTGCATCATCTCCGGCAATATGAAAATCCGACTCCTGTTTCATAAACTGATGCATCGTGCTGACAGATTTCATCATCTCCCGCACGGTCTCAATCAACGCCTGCTTCATCTCGTGATCCGTCGGCAGCATCTCCACCCACTTAGGCATATAAAATTCCACCTGTGACACCGGAAATTCATAGAGCGCCTCCTGCAGGATCTGCTGTACATCCCCCAGTTTCATCTGTTCACAGTTCACGGGCAGCACTGCCACACCGTATCTTTCTTCCAGTTCTCTCGCCGTCTGTCTGGTCTCTTCGCTGTAAGGTTTTGCGGAATTCAAAACGATCAGAAACGGCTTGCCCATTTGCTTTAACTCTCTCGCCGTCCTCTCTTCCGCCTCCTCAAAATCCCCCCTTGCAAACTCCCCGAAACTTCCGTCTGAGAAAACTGCGATCCCTATGGTGGAATGATCCTTGATCACTTTCTCGGTACCGATCTCCGCCGCCTGCGTGAAAGGAATCTTTTCCTCAAACCACGGGGTCTTTACCATGCGCTCCACATCCTCCTCCAACGCGCCGGCCGCTCCGGGAATCATAAACCCGACGCAATCCACAAGGCGCACTTTCATGTGAACCCCATCCTGTAAACTGACATCCGCGGCTTCCTTCGGAATAAATTTTGGTTCTGTGGTAGTGATCGTGCGTCCTGTTCCGCTCTGAGGCATTTCGTCCAACGCCCGCAGTTTCTCATGCTCGTTTTCCATATGCGGCAGAACCAAAAGATCCATGAACCGCTTGATAAATGTAGATTTTCCCGTCCTGACCGGTCCCACCACCCCAAGATATATCTCCCCGTCTGTGCGGAATCTGATATCCCGGTATAAATTAAACTCTTTCTCTCTCTCTGCGGCCGCCCCCACCGCCCCTGCTGTATTGATATGTTCCATAAAAAAATCCCCTCCATCCACTGATACGACATTACATTATCTTGTATCAGTTTATGAAGGGGATAGTGCCTGTATGACTTTTTCCGCTTCGTTTTTCTTTTACGGCCCTCTGCGCTGTTCCTTGTCCTGAAATGTATAGGTTTTTCCCTCTTCTTTCAGTTTGATCAGATTCACCGCCTCCGGTCTTTCCCGCAAATACTTCCCGATGATCTCCGGCTGTTTCCAGAAATGCATCGGAAAGAGAGCCTCCACAGACGCCGTCTCTAAAAAGATATCCATGCCGCCAAAGGCAAACTGCTCCAGCCTTGGATCAAGAGGCACAAAGGCAGCGTCAAAATACTGTCCTTTGAGCAGTTCCATCTCCCGCCTGTAATTTGCCTCCATATTGTTGTTATGAGCCTTCGACTCCCCGGCCCATTTCCACAGGTTTAAATCGCCGGCATGGTAAATGCGGCGCGTCTTCCCGCTTTCCTGTGTCACTGTAACAATATATGCGACCCCGGCATCCGTAGAACGCAGCGTCTCTATCCTCATCCGACCTCCGTACAGTTCATAGACCTCGTGGGCTTTCACAAAAAGAAGTTTATCTTCTCTTTTCACAAGTTCCTCCGCCTGCTTTTTGCGGATATCCTTCGAAAGCACATACGTGATCGGAAAATGCCCCGGATCAATGCCGAAAATCGCCTTATTATAATGGTCCTGATGGCTGTGGCTGACAAACACGGTCAGATTTTTTTCCGGTGAAAACACAGGCAGCTTCCCAGTGTAATAGTCAAAGAGCAGATAGCACTCTTTTAACTCCACCAGAAAGCCGCTGTGTCCCAAATAGGTTATTTTCATTCTTTTGTCAGTGAGCCCTTTTTCGCTCTTGTCTTACTGTAAGCAAACAGCAGCAGAGAACCGATCACACCTGCGGAAACAGCATTGAAAAACGCTGCCGCAAAGCCCTGCGTAGATACCAGATTCACAGGCTCAGCATAGATTACGATATCCAGTACCGGCGCCACAACGATCCATGCCACCGCGTTGGAAACGATCTGGTAAATATTGAACCGTAAAATATCCTTGCCGCCAAATAAACCCTCTTCCACTTTCAGCTTGGGATATACAAGGCCTGTTCCGAAACATGCCACTCCGCTGGCAATCACCCAGCTCCACCATGCGGAACCGTACTGCACTGAATCAGACAGTGCATGGCCGATAAAAGCGATGAGCCCTCCCGCAATCGGTCCGAACAGTGCGCCGAAAAACGCGCCGACACCGTATGCAGTCTGGATTTCCGTCTCGGGCACACCGGTGGGAATTTTCACATACATAAACAGCAGTGTGAACAACGCAGCCCCGAGGCCTGTAGCCACGATGGTTTTTGTCTTAAACTCAAACATCTTCTTTTGCATTTTTATCTCCTCCTTAGTCTGCGGGTTACCCCCACAGATCTCTCCTGTGTATTACCTACAAAAGATTACATAATATTGCAGTGTTTGTCAAGTATATTTCACTGTCCGAACTCCACTGTCCATTCCGGCCCGTAATTCAGTCCATACTCCTCGCAAAAGCTTCCCTGGCTGACCGCTAACGCGATCTTCATCAGTTCATTATTATAAACCATCGGAGCACCTTTCTCGGCATAACCGAAACTCTTATGGAACAACACGTTTTTGTCAAACTTCACTTCCCCGTTATGACGGACAGTCACCTGCACATTCTGTCCGTAGGAAAATCCGGCCTCCTCAAACGCTTTAAGAGGAATGTTCGTCCAGAGATTTCCGAAGTTCGGATCGTTGATCTCAAAAATCCCCTGCACTTTTCCTTTCTCGATAACGGGCTCTAAAATCTCGTGTTCCACGATCTCCTCCACCGGATACTCCGGCCCCACACCCTCAAAATCAATGATGCCGCTGGCAAGGCGGGCCGCCGTATAACCGAACAGGTCCCTTCCGTGGAAGATTGCGACGCCTTCCGTCCCCTTTCCGCGCAGACGGTTCACGCTCTCATCGATCTCCCGCACTGCCTCAATGCCGATAAAACGCTTTACATGAGTCAAAGATCCGTTGTCCGGCGTTACGATATAGTAACCGTCCACCGTCTTCGCCACACAGGCGCGGCGTTTCGTGCCGACACCCGGATCCACCACCGAGACATAAATCGTCCCCTCGGGCCAGAACTGCAAACTCTGATACAATCGGTAGCTTGCGCTCCAGGTGTCATACTGAGGCAGCTCATGCGTCCCGTCCATGATCTCAAGCTCCCTGTCCACGGTCTTCACCACTCCGTACATGGAGCTCACCGCCCCCTCCTTGTAAGTAAAATCCGTCTGAAAAACTAAAATTGGTTTCATAAATCCTCTCCTTTCATCGCTTATCGAATTGCTCTTTCTATCTGCTTTTTCTGTCTTCACTCGGACGCAGTTCACACAAACGGATTAAAAAACCTCGATCCGTTCACAAAAAACGACATGCACAGCGATCCCGCCAGAATAGCCGCCCCGAATGCCAGCGCCCCCCAGTCACCTTTTTTCATCGGTTTCGCCACATACCATGTTCTCTTTTTATGCTTCCCGAATCCCCGCAGATCCATGGCATTGCTGATCAGTTCGATCCGATCCAGCGTGGAAAAGATAAGGGGGATACAGATATTCATCGTATTTTTCACCCGGACGCCCAGCTTTTCCTTTTTGGACAAGTCTAATCCCCTGCTCTGTTGAGCCACCGCGATGTCCTGATAATTCCGGATCATATCCGGAAAATACCGCAGTGTCAAAGACAACGCATAGGAAGCTTTATAGCTGATCCCCACCCGGTTTAAGGACGCCGCAAACTCGCTTGGATTTGTAGTCAACAGAAAGATCATTCCAAGCGGTACCACCGAAGCGTACTTTGTCGTCTTCGTGATCTGATACAGAAGCTGTTCCTTCGTCACCACATAAAAATCTGTGATCCGGAACAGTTCATGTCTTGTCCCGTAAATCTCCGTGCCGTATACCGGACTGAATAAAAAGGTCAGTATAAAGTTCATGGCCAGAAAGATGATCACATAGATCAACATGATCTTGATCTGCTTAAACTGCAGCCCCGAAGCTTTAAAAATGATTCCCGAAAGGATCATGACAAACAGGATATACCTGATATCGTAGGAGAACATCACTGAAAATGTCATGAAAATAAAACAGAACAGTTTAGTTAATCCGGACAGATTAAAAATAAAATTATCTCTGTCTACATAGTCGAACAGTTTTGCCTTCATGCTCTCATGTTCCTCCTTTCGTAATCGATAAATTTCTGTACAAATCCCTGCGCATCCTCGATCCCCACCAGCTTTGCCAGTTCATAGAGGGACGTCACTTTTAAATTCGCTCTCGCCGCGATCTCCTCATTCGTCAGGATCTCCACCGCGCTGGCATCGCCGATCTTCTTCCCATCGCAGATCACGATGGCATGTGTCGTATACTCCAACATCAGATGCATATCGTGGGTGATCATCAGGATCGTCACGCCGGACTCATTGAGACTTTTTAAAAACTCCATGATCTCCGTGTAATGGTGGTAGTCCTGCCCGGCTGTCGGCTCGTCCAAAATCAGGATCTTGGGATTCATCACCAGCATAGAGGCGATGGTCACCCGTTTTTTCTGTCCGAAACTCAAGGCGGAAACCGGCCACTTCTTAAAGGGTGAAAGGCCGCAGATCTTTAACGCCTGCTCCACTCTCCTTTCCACCTCTTCCTCCGGCACTCCGTTTAGCCGAAGTCCCAACGCCACCTCGTCGTAAATCATGGGTTTGCAGATCATCTGATTCGGATTCTGCATCACATAACTGATGATCTTAGAACGTTCCTTGATGGTCTGCCCTTTCATATCCTCTCCGCAGTAGAGAAGTCTTCCCTCATCCTCATTCACAAAGCCGCAGATCACCTTGGCAAGCGTGCTCTTTCCCGCACCGTTCGTGCCTACGATGCTGACCATCTCCCCCTCGGGGATCTCAAAATTGATATCCTGCAGGATCTTGCGCTTCTTCGTATATTGAAAATGAAGATGTTCGGCCGCTAAAATCACAGGCCTCTCTTTCTTACCCGGCTTCTCCTCCGGCTCGCTGCTCCACTTTAACACCGCATCCTGCACCGCCGGAATATCAAGCGTCATCAGTCTGCCCGCATGATGGATCTCCTCAAGTTTCACCCCGGCATATTTCAACGCCGTCACATAGAGGGGCTCCCTGATGCCGTATTTCCCCAGAATATCCGCCGCCATCATCTGATCCGGCGACATATCCGCCACGATGCGGCCGTCGTTGACCAGCACGATCCTGTCCACATCCCGGTACAGCACATCCTCCAAACGATGTTCGATAATGACGACAGTCTTATGATACTCTTTCCATACCCTGTCGATCAGATCGATGGCCGTCTTTCCCGTAGCCGGATCCAGATTGGCAAGCGGTTCGTCAAAGAGCAAAATATCCACATCGTCCACCAGAACACCGGCAAAGGCAACCCGCTGCTTCTGACCGCCCGAAAGTTCAAAGGGAGAGGACTTGAGCAACGCTCCCATGTCCACCATATCCGCCACTTTCTGCACACTTTCTTTCATCTCGTCCTGTCTGACCAGATCGTTTTCCAGCGCAAAAGCAATATCCTCCCCCACCGTCAATCCGATAAACTGACCGTCGGCATCCTGCAGCACTGTCCCCACCCGCTTGGACAGTTCAAAAATGTTCATCTCTCCGGTTTCCCTGCCGCAGATCTTCAAAGAACCCTCCACATTTCCCTGATAGGAAAAAGGAATCAGACCATTCAGGCAGTGTCCGATGGTGCTTTTTCCGCTGCCGCTGGGTCCTACGATCAGTACCTTTTCCCCTTCATATATCTTCAGATCAATGTCGTGCAGCGTAGGCTCCGCTTGGCTGAAATACTGGAATGAAAAATGCTCAAACTCAATGACCGCATTCTTTCTGCCGCCCTCATCCATTGTTTTTCTCCCCCTCCTTCTTTTGTTTCCTGCATTGCGAAAGCACCGACTCTCCACCGGTGCTTCCTTTCTCTATTTTCTATCGTTTACTTCACAACCCTCACGCGGAATACGCCCTTCACTTCACGCAGTTTCCCGATCAAATCTTCATCCGGCTTTGTCTCCAGATCCAACATTGTATATGCGACTTCCCCTTTGGACTTATTGGTCATATCGGAGATGTTGATACCTGCATCCCCCAAAATGGAGGTGAATTTTGTGATCATATTGGCAATATTCTTGTGGAACACCGCAATACGGCCCGCCTTAGTACAGATGCCCATATCGCAGTTCGGATAGTTCACAGAGTTTACAATATTCCCGTTTTCCAGATAATTTCTTAACTCTTTCACCGCCATTTTCGCGCAGTTATCCTCGGACTCCTCGGTGGAAGCCCCCAGATGCGGGATCACGATACATCCCTCCTGACCTGCCGTAACGCTGTTCGGAAAATCTGTTACATATTTTCTGATCTTACCGGAACGAATCCCCCTTAATACGGCCTCTTCATCCATCAGCACATCCCTTGCAAAGTTTAACAGAATCACGCCCCGCTTCATCTTCGCCACCGCTTCCTCGCCTACCATGCCTCTTGTGGCATCCATCAAGGGCACATGGATCGTAATAATGTCACAGTACTCGTAAATATCGTCCACATTCAGCACATGATGCACATCACGGCTCAAGTTCCAAGCTGCATCCACGGAGACATAGGGGTCATAGCCATAGACTTCCATGCCCATATGTTTTGCCGCGTTTGCCACCCTCACACCGATGGCACCCAAGCCGATGATGCCTAACTTCTTGCCCTCTAACTCCGTTCCGGCAAATCTCTTTTTTTCTTTCTCAGCCGCTTTTGCAATATCAGCGTTTTCCTGCTCGGATTTCACCCACTCGATGCCGCCAACCACATCTCTGGAGGCGAGCAGCATCCCGGCGATCACCAACTCCTTCACACCATTGGCGTTAGCTCCCGGGGTATTGAATACCACAATACCTTTATCCGCACATTTTTGAAGCGGAATATTGTTGACGCCGGCTCCGGCTCTGGCCACCGCCAGAAGATTCTCCGGCAGCTCCATCTCATGCATGGAAGCGCTTCTGACCAAAATGCCGTCCGCTTCCGCGATCTCATTGGTCTTTGTGTAATCCGGCGTAAACCGGTCTAATCCCACCTTTGCGATAGGATTTAAGCAATGATATTTATACATTTATTTGTGTTCCTCCTCAAATTTCCGCATAAACGCCACAAGGGCCTCCACCCCTTCTTTCGGCATCGCGTTATAGATGGAAGCTCGCATGCCTCCCACGCTGCGGTGCCCTTTCAGATTTTCAAACCCTGCTTTTTTCGCATCCGCCACAAACCGTGCATCCAGTTCGACGTCGCCGGTCACAAAGGGCACATTCATCAGAGAACGATCCTTCTTTCTGACCGTTCCTTTGAACAACGCGCTCTCATCCAGAAAATCATAAAGGATCTTCGCTTTCTCCTCATTGCGGCGTTTCATCTCTGATAAGCCTCCCATGGCCTTTAACCATTTAAACACCTTCCCGCAGATGTAGATGCCGTAACAGGGCGGCGTATTATAGAGAGAATCGTTGTCCGCATGGGTTTTGAACTTCATCATAGTCGGAGTCCCGGCCAGTACCTCATCGGAGATCAGATCCTCTCTGATGATGACGATCTGTACGCCCGCAGGGCCGACGTTTTTCTGTACGCCCGCATAGAGCAGACCGTACTTTGTCACATCCACCGGCTCTGACAGGAAACAGGAGGAAACGTCCGCCACAAGGATCTTCCCCTTTGTATCCGGCAATGTATGGTACTTTGTGCCGTAGATTGTATTATTCTCACAAATATAAACGTAGTCCAGATCGTCGGGAATATCCAGATCGGAACAGTCCGGTATGTAGGAAAAAGTCTGATCCGCCGAGGAGGCAAGCTCCACCGCCTCGCCGTAGATCTTCGCTTCCTGATAGGCTTTTTTTGCCCACTGTCCCGTAATAATATAGCCTGCCTTTCTATTTTTCATCAGATTCATAGGCACGGAAGCAAAGATCAGGCTCGCGCCGCCCTGCAGAAACAATACCTTGTAATTATCAGGAATATTCATCAGTTCCCGGAGATCCGCCTCCGCTTCTTTGATGATCTTATCATATACTTTGGAGCGGTGGCTCATCTCCATCACAGACATGCCGCACCCTTCATAATCCAACATTTCAGCCGCTGCCTCCCTCAGCACTTCCTCCGGAAGCACCGCAGGACCGGCCGAAAAATTATATACTCTCGCCATGGTCATTCCTCCAGTCTTTTCACCCTGTACCTATATTCCGCCAACAATTCATTTTACCGTCTTGAGCCTGAGAAGTCAACTTTGAACATGCAAAATCAACGGGAAAAATTTTATTCCTCTTCCTCATAGTACATCACTACAGGCACCCCCACCTCTATCATTCCGTAGAGATTTTCCGCCGCCTCAAGGGGCAGGTTGATGCACCCGTGGGAGCCCTCCTTCTTGTAGATCTCGCCGCCGAACTCATCCCGCCAGAGCGCATCGTGAATGCCCACGCCCCCTTTTACCGGCATCCAGTAATTGACATGAGAGGCGTACCCGGGTCCCCGCAGGATCCGGTTTTTCTGCTTGCTGTATACATAGTATACGCCCTCCGGCGTAGCTCTGCGCCGCACCATGTTGCCGGTCACGATAGGAGTCTCGATCTCCACAGTCCCGCCCGCGTAAAACCAAAGTTTCTGTTTCGTCATATTGATTTCGATATAGGTATCTCCTATATCGTTTTCGCCTCTCGCATAGGCTTCCCTCACATAATCCGGAACATGGGTGGTACTCTTTCTCTCCGTAAGAGCCTCCGACAGCCATTTTACCTCCGCCTTTTTATTTAACTGTGTCCCGTAATTTCCCTGTTCCAGCGTAATCTCTCCGCCCCCTGTCACGGTAAACTGTCTTGGCTTGCCGTAGGTGTCATAATGTTCTGCCAGCGTATCGATCGACGACGCTATCTTTTGCTCATCCCATTTCAATTTTCCCTCTTCGCCGCGGGCAAATGTAAAGGGCTCTTCCCCCTCTGTCTCAAGCAGATCCACCAGAGCTTTTCGGTCAAACCTTACCTGCTCCGCCCCCATATCATAAATGATCTCAAAGTCCAGAAATTCCTGCAATTCTCGGTATAGGGCTTCCTGCTCTTTTTCCTCCGCATCCGCCTCCATATCATAATAGCAGGCCGCGGAAAGAACAATGCTTTTCTCCCCCTGTTTCACAGCCGTGATACACTCCTGCAATGCCTTTTCTTCGTCAAACCGGTTTTTCTTTCCGTTATAAAGCCTAAAGCCTGTCGTCTCGTCTTTTTCCAAACGTATACAGGCTTCTCTTTCTGATTCCGCCTGCACTGTACCATCCGCCAGAAACTCCCCGGCAAACAGTTTCTCTCCCTCTTCCGACATCGTGATCTCGGGCATTATTTCATAGCCGCCTTCCGGCAAAAACAAATTTCTCGCCCACAAAAGGGGTCTCTGCCTCTGTAAAAGCTGTTTAAGGGGTCTTGTATAATCAAACTGTACTGTGTTAGAGTCCAAAACAAAGCGTCGGCTTTCCTGCTCTGCCGCCTGCTGTTTCTCCCCTCCCAAAATAGGATAGATCACTTCCAGTTCTGCCTGAGCTCCCTTTGCAAGCAATTCCTCGTTGACTTCCTCCACGCTTTTCCCGGTACAGTAGACGCCGTTGATCCAAGTGCCGAAAGAAAAACCGCTCATATAATAATATGCAATTCCCACATAAACGCCCACACATAATAATATAAAAAGTACCACAAAACTGCGTATCTTTTTTCCTGTTTCCATATACACCCTCTTTTGTTTCTGTCCTATATCAGGCTCTCACTCTTTCTTTTTATCTAATCTGCCTGCTCATAATCTTCCACCAACCGAAGCGCTATCTCTTTTGCTCCCAAACTGGTTACATCCATACCTTCTGTTCTTCCCAGATAAACGCAAAAATATAGATTTTTCTCCGAAGTTTCCGCAAATCCCGTAAACCATGCATCGACCACAACCCCCTGCGCTATAAATCTTACTTTGCCGCGCGGAAATATAAAGCCAATAGAAAGATAAGCCCCATCGTTTGTCTGATGAGGCCCATTCTTTATACTGTCTGCTGTTTACTTCTATACTCTCTTTGCCAAATCCTCCGCGTCAAAAGCTTCGCTGATCGCCCCGCCCGGAGATACCATAGGGAACACTTTATCGTCCTCATCTATAATACAGTTAAGTACCACTGGCCTCCCGAGAGAAATTGCCTTCTCAATGGCCGGGGCAACCTCCTCTTTCTTTGTCACGAGGATCGCCTCGCAGCCAAGTCCCTCCGCCACTTTACAGAAATCCACTTTATCCTGCAGAACAGTCTGTGAATAGCGTTGTCCGTAAAACAGGGTCTGCCACTGTCTGACCATCCCCAGCACATGATTATTGATCACGACCTGTATGATCGGAATATTGTATCTGCTGGCTGTGGCCAGTTCGTTCAGATTCATGCGGAAGCATCCGTCCCCGCCGATATTGATACAGATCTTATCCGGTCTGCCGGTCTTTGCACCGATACAAGCTCCCAAACCATACCCCATCGTGCCGAGACCGCCTGAGGAAAGGAAGGTTCTGGGTTCCGTATACTTATAATACTGTGCTGCCCACATCTGATGCTGTCCCACATCCGTGGTAATGATCGCCCCGCCCTCCGTCAGTCTGTCGATCTCCTCAATGATATACGGACAGGTCAACGAACTCTTATCGTAAGTCAGCGGATATTTTTCTTTCAGTTCCGCGATTCTCGCAATCCATTCCGGATGCTTTCTTTCCTCCAGTCTGCTGTTCAAAATCTGCAGGATCTCCTTCAAGTCTCCCACCACTGACACATCTGTCTTTATGTTCTTATTGATCTCCGCGGCATCGATATCGATATGGAGAACCTTTGCTCTCGCCGCAAAACTTTTCGGATCTCCCACCACGCGGTCGGAAAATCTTGCTCCCAGCGCAATCAACAGATCACACTCGCTGACGCCCAGATTGGAACTCTTTGTACCGTGCATGCCTATCATACCCGTATAGACCGCGTCTCTTCCGTTGAAAGCCCCTTTGCTCATCAATGTATCGCCCACCGGCGCATCCACTTTCTTCACAAATTCCGCCAGTTCCGGAGATGCCTCCGACAGAATAACGCCGCCGCCCACATACAGGAAAGGCCGTTTTGCTTTCTCAATCAGCTCGATTGCCGCCTCAATATCCTCCTCCGAATATTTCACCTTCTTTTCCGCCGCTTCCGGCTTCTTTGGCTCAAACTCACAAGTATTTGCAGTCACATCCTTCGTAATGTCCACAAGCACAGGACCGGGACGACCCGACCTCGCGATGTGGAACGCCTTCCGCAAGGTATCCGCCAACTTTGTCACATCCTTGACAATATAACTGTGCTTTGTGATCGGCATCACCACGCCGGCAATATCCACCTCCTGAAAAGAATCTTTTCCGAGAGCAGGCAGATTTACATTTGCCGTGATAGCCACCACCGGAATGGAATCCATGTAGGCCGTCGCAATCCCTGTTACGAGATTAGTTGCACCGGGGCCGCTGGTAGCCATACAAACGCCCACTTTTCCCGTAGCTCTCGCGTAACCGTCTGCCGCGTGAGCCGCCCCCTGCTCATGACTTGTCAAAATATGATTGATCTCATCACTGTGCTTATACAATGCGTCATACACATTTAAAATGGTTCCGCCGGGATAACCGAACACGGTGTCCACTCCCTGTTCTTTCAAACATTCTATTACAATTTCCGAGCCTGTAAGCTGCATGCAAATTCCTCCTGATTTACCGTATCTGTTTTCTATATGTGATTTAAATCTGCCGACTACTTTTTCACCTTCTCAAGGATCGCACCTCTGTTGCCGCTGGTCACCATCTCCCGATATCTTGCCAGATATCCGGTATTTACCTTGGGTTCTCTGGGCTGCCATTTCGCTCTTCTCTCCTCAAGGATTTCCTTCCGGACTTTCACATTCAGGCTGTAATTCGGAATATCGATGCTGATGATATCCCCTTCCTCCACCAGCGCGATGGTGCCTCCCACCGCCGCTTCCGGCGACACATGCCCGATGGATGCGCCCCTGCTGGCTCCGGAGAATCGCCCGTCCGTGATCAGCGCAACGCTGGAACCAAGCCCCATTCCCGCGATTGCAGACGTGGGATTTAACATCTCTCTCATACCCGGACCTCCCTTAGGTCCTTCATAGCGGATCACCACCACATCGCCGGCCACGATCTTTCCTGATTTGATCGCCTCGATGGCATCCTCCTCGCACTCAAATACCCTTGCAGGCCCTTCGTGCACCATCATCTCAGGCACCACTGCGGAACGCTTCACAACCGAACCGTCCGGCGCCAGATTTCCCTTTAACACAGCCAGACCGCCGGTTTTGCTGTAGGGGTTGTCAAGAGGTCTGATCACTTCAGGATCTTTGTTCACCGCATCCTTTATATTTTCACCGACAGTCTTACCTGTCACAGTCATACAATTCTCATGCAGCAGTCCCAGTTCGGACAGTTCTCTCATCACTGCATAAACGCCGCCCGCCTCATTTAAATCCTCCATATAGGTAGGGCCTGCAGGCGCCAGATGGCAGAGGTTCGGCGTCTTTTCGCTGATCTCGTTTGCCAGAGCAATATCAAAATCAAAACCGATCTCATGGGCAATGGCCGGCAGATGCAGCATGGAGTTTGTGGAACACCCGAGGGCCATATCCACGGTCAGCGCATTTAAGACCGCTTCCTTTGTCATAATATCCCTCGGACAGATATTCCGTTTCAACATCTCCATCACAGCCATGCCCGCGTGTTTCGCCAGTTTGATCCTCTCGGAATAGACTGCCGGAATCGTGCCGTTTCCGCGAAGCCCCATACCCAGTGCCTCCGTCAGGCAGTTCATGGAATTCGCCGTGTACATACCGGAACAGGAACCGCAGGTGGGACATACTTTCTCCTCAAACTCCCGCACTTCCTCCTCGCTCATTGTGCCGGCAGCGTGGGACCCCACCGCCTCAAACATGGATGACAGGCTTCTCTTTTGCCCTTTCACGCGTCCCGCCAACATCGGACCGCCGGATACGAATACCGTGGGCACATTGATCCTTGCCGCCGCCATCAAAAGTCCCGGCACGTTCTTATCGCAGTTCGGCACCATCACCAGCGCGTCAAACTGATGCGCAAGTGCCATACACTCTGTGGAATCGGCGATCAGATCTCTTGTCACAAGGGAATACTTCATGCCCACATGCCCCATAGCGATCCCATCGCAGACTGCAATGGCCGGAAACACCACCGGCACGCCGCCGGCTTCCGCCACGCCCATCTTCACTGCTTCTACTATTTTATCCAGATTCATATGGCCGGGCACGATTTCGTTGTAGGAACTGACAATACCGACCATCGGCTTTCTCATCTCCTCCTCTGTAAACCCTAACGCATTGAATAAACTTCTGTGGGGCGCCTGCTGCATCCCGGTTTTCACATTGTCACTCCTCATGATACACACCCTTCCTTATGAAATGTATAGTTTTTCCGATATCCGCCCATCAGGCCAGATCTGCCGGTCCGAACCCCAGCGGCAGCAATTCGCTCAAAGTATAGATTTTATACTCATCTTTGCTCTTTGCCAAAATGATCTCGAAAGTATCGGGATCACAAAATTCCATCATAACCTGTCTGCATACACCGCAGGGCGCAGCGTACCCCGTCAGGACTCCATTCTTACCACCCACGATACAGATTGCTGTAAACTCTGTTGTCCCCTCGCTCACAGCCTTGAAAAATGCAGTCCGCTCCGCGCAGTTGGTCGAAGAAAAACCCGCATTTTCTATATTGCAGCCGGTATAGATCTTTCCGTTTTTTGATAAAAGCGCAGCCCCCACTCTGAAATGAGAATAAGGTACATACGAAAAATCCATCTGGCGGATTGCCAGTTCGATCATCTCCTCTGCCTGTCTTTTCTCCATTCACACACCTCCGCAGTTTTAATATCCTGTAGCTTCTTCGTTTTTTAAAAGCTTGATAATGCGGCTCGTGCCAAGCCTGTCAGCCCCCAACTCAAGAAACTTCTCCGCATCATCCAAAGACGAAATACCGCCCGCTGCTTTGATCTTTACCTCAGGCCCAACGTGCTGCGCAAACAGCTTTACATCGTCAAAAGTCGCGCCTCCCGTGGAAAATCCGGTAGACGTCTTAATATAATCCGCTCCCGCCGCCGTCACGATCTCACACATTTTAATCTTTTCTTCATCCGTCAAAAGACAAGTTTCGATGATCACCTTCAGTATCTTTTCCCCGCATGCCCCTTTCAGAGTACGGATCTCTTCTTCCAACAGATCGTATTTTTTATCTTTCAGCCATCCGATATTGATGACCATATCGATCTCCTCCGCTCCGTTTGCGATGGCATCCTTTGTCTCAAATTCTTTGACTGCCGTCGTCATATTACCGTTGGGAAAACCGATGACGGTGCAGACAGCCACCTTTCCCTGCATATACTCCGCCGCCTGCTTCACATAGCAGGGCGGAATGCAGACGGACGCAGTTTCGTATTTTACCGCATCGTCGCAGATCTGTCTGATCTCCCCCCATGTAGAGGGCTGCAAAAGCAATGTGTGGTCAACGTGTTTCACAAGTTCTTTCTTATCTATCATGATACTCCTCCTATCTCTCCTGATCTTCTTTGATCAATCTCCTTACTGCCTCTACCGCCACCTGGATCGCTGATTCCGTATCGTGTGCAACAGGATTTTCCAATCCGAGTTTTTCACGCTCCTGGTTTGCTACCACAAGGAAACAGGAACCTGTCCTCACCCTCAGATGACTGCCCACGATAAAGAGCGCCGCCGATTCCATTTCAGAAGCAAGACAACCCATCCGCTTCCATGCCTCCCATTTGTTCATCAGTTCATAGCTGACCGGTTTTGTCTCAGGTTCATGCTGCCCGTAAAAAGCATCTTTGCACTGTACAACCCCCGTGTGGAACGGATAACCTTTCTGTTTTGCCGCCTCCGCCAACGCGTTAGTCACCTGAAGATCCGGCACCGCCGGATACTCAATGGGCGCATACTCCCTGCTTGTTCCCTCCATGCGGACAGCCCCTGTAGCAACAACGATATCACCGCTTTTTATCTCTGTCTGCATACCGCCGCAGGTGCCGATCCTGATAAAAGTGTCCGCTCCGCAGCGATACAATTCCTCCATGGCAATGGACGCCGACGGTCCGCCGATCCCGGTGGATGTCACACTGACTTTCACCCCGTCCAATGTCCCGGTGTAAGTCACATACTCCCTGTTATCCGCAATCAACACCGGATCGTCAAAATACTTTGCAATTTTTGCACAGCGTTTCGGATCTCCCGGCATGATCACATACCGACCGACTTCCCCCTCTGCCACCTGAATATGGTACTGTCTGTTTGCATCTTCTGAATAATTTTTCATTCTTTATTCACCCCCGCCTGTCATTTAGTTTTCCCCATCTGATATTTTTGTTATTCTATACCCTATTTTAATATTCCGTTCGGATTTTTGCAACGAAAAACTCCTTTATATCAACCGTTTCGCGATTTCGTCTCCCATCCGGCTGCAGCTAACCTGTTTACAGCCTTCCGACATGATGTCCGCCGTGCGGAAACCGTCCTTCAGTACCTGCCGTACCGCCTCGTCGATTGAGTCCGCTTCTTTGTCCAAATCAAAGCTGTAGCGCAGCATCATGGACGCGGAAAGAATCGTTGCAATAGGATTTGCTTTTCCGGTCCCCGCAATATCCGGTGCAGAACCGTGGCTCGGCTCATACAGTCCGAATTTTGTATCGTTTAAACTGGCGGAAGACAACATACCGATGGAACCGGTCACCATGCTCGCCTCATCGGACAAAATATCACCGAACATGTTTTCCGTCAAAATCACATCGAACTGCGCCGGATCTTTTACGAGCTGCATCGCGCAGTTATCCACCAACATGTGCTCAAGCTCCACATCCGGATAATCTTTTGCCACCTCGTCCACAACAGCTCTCCACAATCTGGAAGAGTCAAGCACATTGGCTTTATCCACTGACGTCACTTTTTTTCTTCTCTTTTCGGCGATTTCAAAACCTTTCACCGCAATACGTCGGATCTCTTTCTCATCGTAAGTCAGCGTATCGATGGCCTTCCGCACACCGTTCTCCTCCACGGTCTTTCTCTCGCCAAAATATAACCCTCCGGTGAGTTCCCGCATGATCATCATATCGAATCCGGCCGAACTAATCTCCTCTTTCAAAGGGCATGCCCCCGCCAGTTCCTCATACAAATAAGCAGGACGCAGATTTGCAAACAGGTTCAAAGACTTACGCAGCTTCAAGAGCCCGGCCTCCGGTCTCCTTTCCGGAGGAAGTTTATACCACGGTGAGGTTTGAGTGTTGCCGCCTATAGCTCCCATCAGCACCGCATCCGCAGCCTTACATATTTCTATCGTCTCCTCCGTCAGCGGTATACCGTGCACATCGATAGACGCACCTCCCATCAGCACATCATCAAATACTATTTCATGCCCGTACTTTTCCGCCACTCTACTCAGTATCTTCTTCGCTTCCGCCACAATTTCCGGCCCGATCCCGTCGCCGGATATACTTGCAATTTTACAGATCATATGCTTTTCCTCCCTACGCTTCTTTATATAATCGCGATACCGCAGAAATTTCCCGCCAGATAAAAATAAGACGCTGCCGCGCCTTATTTAAACGACGGACAACACGCTTCGCGGGCAGTCCTTATTTCAGCCAACGCCTGCACGCTCTGCAAGCAGTTCATGATTTCTCAGTTCTCCGCCTTTTCCACATCCGCAATGGCTTCTTTTTTCATCGGAATACGGCAGTTCTTGTTGTTCCCAAACTCCACAATAACCGTATCGTCCGTAATATCGATCAGTACGCCGTAAAAGCCGCCTGTCGTACATACCACATCGCCGATCTCCATGGCAGCTAACATCCCCGCCACTCTCTTCTGCTCCTTTTTCTGAGGTCTCATCAGGAAAAAATAGAAAAATCCAAAGATGAGCACCAGATAAACGATCATGATCAAACCGCCGCCCTGAGCGGCATCTGCTGTCAATAAACTCAACATTCTTTCATCCTCATTTCTGTGTGTTCTCTCCGAACTGCAAATCTGTATTGCAGTTCTTCTCTGCGGACATAAGTCCTGTCTAACTATCATACACAAATTTCACGGCGAAGACAAGTCCTAATTTTCAGCTTGCGCACTTCCCATTCCCATCCGCTCCAGTTTTTGTTTTTTGTAAGACGCAAATCTGCCCTGATCTAACGCATCTCTGATTTCCGTCATCATAGTATTGTAAAAATACAGATTATGCAGCACGCACAGACGCATCCCCAGCATTTCTTTCGCCTTCAGCAGATGTCTGATATAGGCTCTGGAATAACGCCTGCAGGCCGGGCAGCCGCACCCCTCCTCAATAGGACGCATATCTTTTTCATACTTTTGATTAAACAAATTGATCTTTCCGTAATTCGTATACAGATGGCCGTGTCTGCCGTTTCGGGAGGGATAAACGCAGTCAAAAAAGTCAATTCCTCTCTCCACACCCTCCAAAATATTCGCCGGCGTCCCTACTCCCATCAGATAAGTGGGCTTATCCTTGGGCAGATAAGGTACAGTCTGTTCTAAAATACGGTACATCTCCTCATGGGTCTCCCCCACCGCAAGGCCGCCCACCGCATAGCCGTCCAGTTCCAGTTCCGATATTCTTTTTGCATGTTCGATACGGATATCTTCAAAGACTGCCCCCTGATTGATGCCGAACAAAAGCTGCTCTTTGTTGATGGTACCCTCTTCTTTGTTTAACGTCCGCATCTTCTCCTGACAGCGCACAAGCCATCTCGTGGTTCTGTCCACGGAATTTTGCACATACTGCCTGTCCGCCTTGCTGGAAGGGCACTCGTCAAAAGCCATCGCTATGGTGGAACCCAGATTCGACTGGATCTGCATGCTCTCCTCCGGTCCCATAAAAATCTTCCTGCCGTCTATATGGGAATGGAAAGCCACGCCCTCCTCCGTGATCTTCCGCAGCTTCGCCAGCGAAAACACCTGAAATCCACCGGAATCCGTCAGGATCGGTTTTTCCCACGACATAAACTTGTGCAGGCCGCCCACGGATCTGATCAGTTCATCCCCCGGTCTCACATGCAGATGATAGGTGTTGGAAAGCTCGATCTGCGTCCCGATCTGTTCTAAATCTGAAGTGGCGACCGCTCCTTTGATGGCCGCCACCGTTCCTACATTCATAAAAACAGGAGTCTGCACGACACCGTGCACCGTCGTCAATTCAGCCCGCTTTGCCCTGCCCTCTTCTTTCAAAATCTTATACATGATCTCTCCCTGTCTGCTTCTTTCTATTCTAATGTCTCCAGAAACTCCTCCAATGTCAGTCCCTGTTCCATGATCTCTTTAGCCGCCGTCCTGCCGACATAGCGGAAATGCCAAGGTTCATACTCGATGCCCGTTATGTATTCCTTTCCTTTCGGATACCGCAGGATAAAACCGTATTCGCCGCAGTTTTCCCGCAGCCAGATTCCCGCTGCCGTCTCGCCGAATCCCTCATCCAACGACTTGTAGGAATCCGTGTAAATGTCCAGAGCCAGTCCGATCTGATGCTCGCTGGTTCCCGGCACATTAACGACTCTGGCGGATAATTTATAGGCATCCATATAGGACATGCCCCGCTTCATGTAGCGCACGATCTTCCTGTCAAACAGATATTCCTGTCTGTCAAGAGTCCGGTAAGGAGAACACACTTCAAGCGTGATCCCATCCTTTTTTGCCGCCTGCAGCATATTCAAAAAAGGCGGAATGATCCGTTCATCACATTGTAAACTTCCCCGGATGACCCCCAGCGTAAACTCATAGTCTTCCGGAATCGGATGCCTGTTATTCACAAGCAGCAGGCTCCAGTCCTCCGCAGAGATCTCCTCATCCTCTTCTTCCACCAGTTTCAAATCCTCAGGGGCATAATCTGCCAAAATCTCATCCGAAGAGTAGTTGTTGATATCTTCGCTGTCCTCCGCCTCAGGATTGATGATCTCCTCCTCCGGCTGTGCCGATTCCGCCTCCGGCGATTTCTCTGTCATCTCTGTCACCGCCGTCTCCGACACTGCAGCCAGCGTGATCTCCTCCGTCTCCAAATGCTCTGTAAACACCTGCTGCTCCTGCACGCGGTCCGTCTGAAAGATGGGCGCGCAAAAACTGCAGCTTATGGTGTAAAACACCAAAAGCACAGCCAACGAGATCAGTTTCTTCGTATTGGAAGCAAACCAGTCGCAGATATAATATACCAGAAGCCAAAGTGTAAGGCCGAAAGTAATAGGGCCTTTCAGAAGCGGATATTTCCGCATCATCTTTCTTGCTCCCTGTATCATGCGTTCTTTACGGGATCTATCCATCTTTTTTTCCTGCTGTTTTTATTGTAACGGATATTATATCATATTTTTTTTTCCTGTGCATTGTTTTTTTTTGGATTATCCACTATAATTTTAACAGTTTAAAAGACAAAGGAGCAAATACCATGGCAGGTTCCACATACGGCACTGTTTTTCAGATCACAACCTGGGGAGAATCCCACGGAAAAGCTTTAGGAGCAGTCATAGACGGCTGTCCCGCCGGACTTCCCCTCACAGAGAAAGATATCCAGATATATCTGGACAGAAGAAAACCGGGGCAGACTTCCATCTCCACCCCCAGAAAAGAAAGCGATCAGGTGGAGATTTTAAGCGGCGTTTTCGAGGGGAAAACCACGGGAACTCCTCTTTCTCTGATGATCCGCAACACATCCCAGAAGTCTTCCGACTATTCTCAGATCGCTTCCTGCTACAGACCGGGGCATGCAGATTACCCTTTTGATGCCAAATACGGTTTTCGGGACTACCGCGGCGGCGGACGTTCCTCGGGCAGGGAGACCGCCGGCCGCGTAGCCGCCGGCGCCGTGGCGCTGAAAATTCTGTCCGCTCTCGGCATCTCGGTCTGCGCCTACACAGAATCCATAGGTCCTGTCTCCATCAACTACGACTATTTCGATGAGACAGCCATCCTGACCACACCGACCTGTATGCCGGATGCAGAAGCTTCCGTAAAAGCGGAAAACTACCTGAAAGAATGTCAGGCCGCAAAGGACTCCTCCGGCGGTGTGATCGCCTGTTTCGTTTCGGGAGTTCCCGCCGGAATCGGGGAGCCCGTCTTTGAAAAACTGGACGCATCCCTCGCAAAGGCCATGCTCTCCATCGGCGCCGTAAAAGCCTTCGAGATGGGCGACGGTATTCTGGCTTCCAAAAGAAAAGGGAGTGAAAACAATGATTCGTTTTTTACCGAAAACGGTCTGATCCAAAAAAAAACAAACCACAGCGGGGGCACTTTAGGCGGTATGTCCGACGGCAGTGATCTGTTTTTTAAAGTCCATGTAAAACCGACTCCTTCTATTTTCCAGCCTCAGGATACGGTAAACAAAGAGGGCGAAAACGTGACGATCCAGATAAAAGGACGGCACGATCCGGTGATCGTGCCGAGAGCCGTCGTCGTCGTACAGGCTATGGCCGCACTGACGATACTGGATCTTATGATGCTCAATATGAACGCCAGAATGGAATATCTGGAAAAATTCTATAGAGAAGACTAGATTATACTCAGTCAGCCGCTCTCCGGCTGACTGAGGCCGCTCCGATAAACAGCGTTTATTCCATCTTCAATATCTGTCTCAGCTCGTACTTTTCTCTGTCATAACAGCGCACGATCTCCGGATGGGCTACATAGAACTTCTCTTCTATATATATTCCTCTGTAATTTGCATTATCATAGCCGTCGTCGTCCAAATCTTCAGAAAGAATTTTCTCAAAACCCTCTCCGCTCCACCGGTACAGTTCATAATCCCTTCTCACGCCGTTATCGTAGGATTCCACCAAAAAGCCGATGAGATTTTCTTCCGGATCCGCCAGTATCGTTTTGTAATCATAAAGCGCAGGACTGTAGCTTGTATCCTGCAGCACCTTAGTGCCCAGAACCTTCAACTGCGTCGGATCGGACATGTCGAACATCACTAATTTCAGTCCCTTTTGCTGTCCGTTTTTCGGATCTGTCTCATAGCCAAGTCCAAGCAGTTTATCCTCTCCCCAAAAATGCAGATATTCCGAAAATCCTGTGATCTCCAATTCTCCTACAAGCCTCGGATTTTTTTCATCGGACAAATCCGCCGCAAATAACGGATCCGTGTTGCGGTAGGTGATAAAATAAACCATATCGCCCAGATATCTCGCCGCATAGATACTCTCACCCACAGCGATATGTGCAAGTTCCCCCGTCACCTTCAGTTCCTCGTCCAACAAAAACAGACAGTTCTCCCAGTCCGCTCCGGACATATCCGTAGTCAGCACTCTGAGTTTTTGATCCTTCTCGTGGATCGCAAAAGTATCTCTGATCATCCCCCTGAGTGATACCGCGGCCTCGCCGTTCAAGAATCCCCCCGTCAGAGAAAACTTCGCGATCTGTGTCGTCTCCATAGCTCCTCCGTAATTCGTCTTGTACAGATACAGGGAATCTTCACCCATATAAATCTCCGCGCCGCCGTCCAGTATCATGACGGTATCCCGCACCTCCTCCGGGCGATATAGGGAAAGACTGGAGATGAGGAGGGTTCTCTCTCCGCCGTCTCCCATATAAATACTGTCTGCCGGGACCTTCTTCGCATTTACCTCCGGTATCACGTCTTCCGGAGCTTTCCCGTCCTCCTCCGACAGATGCTGCCAGGTAAACAGATATACAATATTCCCATCCTTTCTGGACGTCATATAGGTTCCATCCTGAGTCACCTTCCCTGCCAGCACAGGATTTCTCTTATCGCTGATATCATAGGTGAGTACAGACACGCTTCTGCCCGTATCGATATACAGCATATCATAGTCCCCTAAAACGTCCCTCTCTTTTTCTTTAAGTTCTGTGGAATATTCCTGCAGCATCAAAACCAGACTGTCTTTATCCACATACATCGCGCAGACGCTGGCCGCGCTGTCGCCTGTCTCGGGCTTCACTTCCCCTACCCGCTTCATTTCCTCCCCCGCTGACAAGATGCTGACCTGACTGCCCCGCAGCAGATACAGGTATTCACCGTCTGTCTTTACCACATCGCTCTCGTCGACACCGAAAGTCTGTACATTCGTCCCGGAGTATCTCTGCGCCTCCTCAGGCTCCCCGGACAGTTTTTCCTGTTTCGTGCTCTCTGCAGATCCGGCGTATGCGGCATTTTCCCCCAGATCATCCATTGAATACTCATACTCCATATATTCTGTCATACCGCCGTCTGTCATGACCTCATCTCTTCCCGATCTCTCCTTCAGCCTTTCACAGACTGCCTCATAGCTGCCCGCCAGAGTGTAGAGTTCCCCGGCATTTTTTCTTACAACAGTGCTTTCTTCCGCGGATGCAGCTTCCATCATTCCGCCCTCCGCCTCCATTTCCATAGATTCCCCCGGGCAATCATAAGCTGCTTCCGAGTTCTCTGTCTGCGCGTTCCCGCTGTAAAACTTACCTGTCGTCATCCCTCCCAGAGAGATACAGCAAATAATAAAAACGGCAGCCGCTGACAATCCTCCGATCAGTCTCGGATTCCCGAACCGTAACTTTTTTCTCTCGCTCTCCTGCGCCTCCTTTTCCTGCTGTAACTTTCCGCACTTTTCCAATATGTTTTCAGGAGAAAGCCTCTCCGGCACATCGACCTGCTCTGCCGACTGTTTGATTTTTTCCAACAACTCTTTGTCCGTCATATGGACACCTCCTGCCCTTCCAGTTTCTCCGCCATCTTCTTTAAGGCGCGGCTCTCCCTCGACCTCACCGTATTCGCGTTGATCCCTGTTATCTCGGAAATCTCCCTGCTGGTGTACCCTCCGAACACATGCATGCCGATGATCATCCGGTCGTCGTCCTCTAACTCCCCGAAAACTTTTCGCAGATGGTAATTTTCCACCAGATCATCCGCGCCGGAGGCATCACCTATCTCTTCTTTCCACTCGACCGGCCTGTTCACATATTCCTTCCGCTTCCGCTTACACTTGTTGGACAGGATCCTGAACACCCAGCCCTCAAAAGCCTCCTCGATCCGAAGTTTTCCTATCGTCATCCACGCATCTGTCACGGCGTCGCTGACTACATCCTCCGCGTCCGCAGGATTTCCCAGCATATAAAGCGCAAATCGGTATAAATTCTGATAGATCTGTCTGTACAACTCGGCAAAGGCTTCCGCATCGCCTTTCTTTGCCCGTTTTACCAACTGCAGTTTTGTCTCCATGTCCCACCTCTTTTGCATCCGCCTCCAGATTGTTTATGGAAGAGGTATTCGTCTTATATGTGTGCAGGTTTTTCTCTATTGTTGCATATCCTCCCTACTACAATGTATTTATGGTTAATATCCCTTACAGCCAGTAAGGAATTATCCATCTTGTTGCTTAAGCTGTTAGAATGAGTGAGGCAATAGGTCTGGCCGAAACCTCCTGGAACTTTACGTCCGTTTTTAAGTCAGCCAACCAGCCCTCATTCGCAGCATTCGTTTTACGCAGGTTGAACCATCAGGCGTTCGTGTGATACACCCAGTAGATTGAATAGGCAATGAGTAAAACTGGCAAAAGACCATTGCTAATACTTTCCAAAGGAGTATCTACTACAATGTATTTATGGTTAATATCCCTTACAGCCAGTAAGGAATTATCCA